>CALVFU010000060.1 GCA_944326905.1 Candidatus Gastranaerophilales bacterium | reverse complement strand
CCGTCAGAGCTTGTCATAGTATTAACTGTTTTAATTTTTAATTCCATATTTAATATCTCCTATCAGAATTAGCTTACTTAGAGTAGTACTCAATTACAAGTTGTTCTTTAAAGTCAGGATCAAGCTCTTCGCGTTCCGGGATTCTGTCAAATACAATTTTTAATTCGTTTTTGTCAATTGTCATCCATGCCGGAGCACAAGCCATATCAATTAAGCCTGTAACACTCTTAAGGAAGTCAACACTCTTAGACTTAATAGTGATAATATCGCCTGCTTTAATTAAGTATGACGGGATATCAACTTTTTTACTATTAACCAGGACATGCCCGTGATTAACAATTTGTCTTGTTTGCTTGCGTGTAATACCAAAGCCGGCTCTAAAAAGGATATTGTCCAATCTGGATTCAAGAATTTGAAGTAAGATTGTACCGGTTACACCTTTTTTTCTAGCTGCTTCATTGTAGTATTTAGCAAATTGTTTTTCACTTACCAGATAAGTAAGTCTTATTTTTTGTTTTTCGTTTAAGTGGATTGCATATTCAGAAAGTTTTTTTCTAACGGCTCCATGCTGTCCAGAAGCTGTTTGTCTCATGGACACTGTAAGCTTTCTGTTAGACAAATCCTTTACTCCATAGTTGCGGAATAATTTATTGGTTGGCCCTTTGTATCTTGCCATTTTTATTTCTCCTTTAAATTGCCGGTGAGGCACCTATGACTTGCAGACTGCAAGCTCTCACCGCACTATACTCTACGTTTTTTAGGAGGACGGCATCCGTTGTGCGGAATAGGTGTTACGTCCTTGATTAATGTAATTTCAAGGCCTGCAGCTTGAATAGCTCTTATTGCTGTTTCTCTGCCTGAACCAGGTCCCTTGATGTATACTTCTACTTTTTTCATGCCTTGATCTATAGATTTTTTAGCAACCAGTTCTGCTGCTGATTGAGCTGCAAACGGTGTGCCTTTTCTTGCACCTTTAAACCCAGTAGCACCGGCAGACGCCCAAGCAATAGCATTACCTTGTGTATCAGTAGAAGTTACAATTGTATTATTAAAGGTAGATTGAATATGTACAACACCTTGTAATACGTTTTTCTTTTCTTTTTTCTTTGTTTTTTGTGGTCTTGCCATTTTATTTATCCTTTATCTATTTATTGCTTCTAACTATGCTTTTTTCTTACCTGCAATAGGTCCGCCTTTTTTACCGCGTCTTGTTCTTGCATTGGTTTTTGTCCTTTGCCCTCTGCAAGGAAGACCTTTTTTATGGCGCATACCGCGGTAAGAGTTGATTTCTTGAAGACGTTTGATATGCATTGTAACTTCACGTCTTAAATCGCCTTCAATATGGTATGCTGACAACGCTTCACGAAGTTGTTTAATATCGTCATCTGTTAAGTCATCGGTTCTCAAATCCGGGGATATGCCGGTCGTTTCAAGAACTTTCGCAGCCCTGGAAGGTCCTATTCCATAAATATAGGTTAATGCAACTTCCAGTCTCTTGTTACGGGGTAAATCCACCCCTGCTAATCTTGCCATTTATTTTCTCCTTTGTTGTTTTCTTAAATCGTTTAGTTAGTGTAATTACCCTTGTCTTTGTTTATGTTTTGGGTTTTCACAAATTACTGCAATTCTGCCTTTTCTTTTAATAACCTTGCATTTGTCACACAATTTTTTGACTGATGCTCTTACTTTCATTTTTCTATTCCTTTATCTTTGCTGTGTTACTTTAATCTGAATGTTATTCTGCCTTTAGATAAATCATATGGTGTCATTTCAACTTTTACTCTGTCACCCGGCAATATTCTTATGAAGTTTTTTCTTATTTTACCAGAAATGTGAGCAAGGATTTCGTGCCCGTTTTCAAGTTCTACGCGAAACATAGCGTTAGGCATAGCTTCAAGAATTGTACCTTCGATTTCTATAACGTCTTTAGACATATTGTCCTCATTTTCGGCTATCAACTCAAGCGTTAAACACGCTTATTATAATTTTATTTGCTAAAATTCAAAATGCAAGCAATTTTGCGGTTAATAGTAAAAATAAGTATCACAATCAAATGATTGTTTTAATATTATATACACATATTCCTTGTATTACAAGCACTTTGGAATTCAATATTTTTCTGTATTTTACGTTTTTTATTTAATATTTCTTAATAATTATAATATTTGTTACTTATAAAAACAATCACAAAAACAAGTGATATTAAAATAGAACGATTGATTTTTACATTCAAGCGGGTTATACTGTAATGTACAGGACTTTGAAAATGTAATATGGGGATGCTATGGATTTGACAGGGTGATTAGTGGACGCAGGTTGCGGGCTCGGGCGCTGTTCCCGGTTATCAACGAGCAAACAAATTAAATGCTACACCATATGTAGTTGATGCTAGCGCAGCTTTCTCTCGCGTAAGCGAAAGAGCTGCTGCCTAATAGAATTTAGGTAAGCCTCTCATAGTTTCCAGCTTGCCGAAATTATGAGACCACCATGCAAGCTGCAGTGTACTGACAGCGGTAGGTGCATTAAGTCAACCGCCAAAAGTCTGCCCGGCTGAAATAGGGCTTTGGTTTAGGAAAGGTTTTGTTTTGTTCCGTCCTAAATTAAGATAATACAAAACTATGTCCGTAGATATTTGTTTTCACTCATTTTGGACGCGGGTTCGATTCCCGCCATCTCCAGTTTATGACTTTTTCTTAAATTTAATAGAGCAGAAAACGCGGAATGCGGTGTTATTATTAGGTTTTCTTTTAATTAAATTATAACTTCCAAAATTAAAGAAATCTCTGGGGCTGATTAATCTCCAATTTTATTGTTGGGCAAGTATCCAAACAGGCAGGTTTGAGATATAAGTGTACTTTTTTGTCCAGATTGATTTGTACGGATAGATAGATTATTTTGGTAAAGTTGGCTTTGTGTGGGAGTTTCCGGGTCGGAAAAATTAAGTTTACCAAAATAATCAAACTGGAAAACTGGACTTTTTCTGGACTATACGGATAGATTGAGATTTATATATTATCAGTAA
>CALVFU010000059.1 GCA_944326905.1 Candidatus Gastranaerophilales bacterium | reverse complement strand
ACAAGCCCCCATCGTCTAGAGGCCTAGGACAACACCCTTTCACGGTGTAGACAGCGATTCGAATTCGCTTGGGGGTATTTTTATTCAGGAACCGATTAAGGTTCCTTTTTTAGTGCCTGTTTACCCTCTGCAAATTTGAATCAGCAATTTTGCTGCCGGCAAAATTGCTCGATTAGCCCTGCATACAATTCAGTACGGCTCGAATTTCACATTCTCGCCTACGCAATTACAGGAAACCTTCACATTTTTATCTTTTTATTAGTTTTTTTATTAGATTTACTATTTTATGAAGCATGATTGTCACATATATTAAACTGTAACTACAGACTGCAGACACATATACTAGATATAAAAATATAACACCATCTGTATTTAACATAATTAATCTGTCACTTACACGCATAAGCAATAACAGTGTTATTAATATTAAAGTTGAAACAACTATATTATTAAAAAATTTATCAAGATATTTGCTCCAGTTTTTTGTTATTGCGCGGTGAGTCACAACCACAGGTGCTATTAAATACAAAAGAAAAAGGATTGCCATAAAATATATTAACATATTAAATAGTTGGTCGCTTATAGGAACCTCATAATACGCTGCAATAAGAAATAAGTATATCATTGTTGGTGGCATTAATATAACCACTATTGTTATTATTATATATGCTAACAATCCTTTTTTATCTTTGTTCATTCTTTAATTATATCACAATTTTTCATGTAAACAATTTAGTTATAAATCTCTTTATAAACTCACGATTTTTTATCCAAGCAAATAGCAGAATATATGCAAAAAACAAATCACAATGAATTGTATAATATATCAGCATTAATAAACCATCTATTAAATTCGCACTTTTTATTACCGAAATAATTATATACAATAACAACGGTGCTTCTATAACGAATAAGAATTTCATTCTGAATTTTTTGTTCTGTTTTAAATTATTTATAAAATTATAAACAAGTTCATCTTTTGAATACATTTCTGCATAATTATAAATTTTTCCAATTAACAAAACCCTTGATAAAGCGGCAATCGGAACTAATATATAACAAATTATACAGGCGGCTATCCTTAATACAATTAACTGAGTCGAGGTATTATCAGGAACAGCGGCAAACATAAAGCATAATATGTATGCCGCTCCTGTTCCGAAAACAGCCCAATACAAAAACAATATCAACAAATTTACACACAGAAATAATACTATTGCTCTATATCGTATCATATTTTGCATGTATTTATTATATACAAAATTTTACCATTTGAATCGTACCGGCATGAGAATATAATAATTTCTGTCATTAGATATTCCTCTTAGACTAAAATAAGTCGCCATTAATGGAATTACAAAATCCTTATAATTAACATCTTTATTTAACAAAGTTTTCTTTATATATTCATATGCAAAATCATATTTATCAAAAAGAATACCGTTAAAATATCCATATTCGTCTATATATGGTTTTAATATGGTTGCATGTCCTAATGATCTTAATAAGTTAGGATCATTTGTAAAATTAATATCAAGTTTATCTTTTTTAAATCTTCCAATTCTAGAATCATATTGTTCTCGAATTTCATCTTGCATTTGCGTTGAATTTGATACAGCACTAAACAGTGAACTATTTTTGTTAAAAATAATCCCAGGCCAATCTTTATCAATAGTTTTATTGCCTGATAAACTATACTCTTTGTTAAGTAAATCAGCAAATCCAGGTGAAATATACTGATATTCAGAACTTTTTGGAGAATTTTTAGGTTTTACTAGATATATATTTGCCATTTCTTCCGCATTTTGATAGTTAAAATTCATTCTATGATTAATGTTTTTTTCAACTTCGTTCAGCAAAGAACCTACACCTGTAAAATCAGCTTTCTGCAATTGCGATTGACTAACATGACTTGCAGAAGCTCCAGTTGGAAATCCTTCTGAGCCGTGCCCGGGTCTTGAACGATAATAGGCACGGACTTTTGTGCCGTCCGAGCGGGTGTAGCTTCTTACATAAACCTCGTCAGAGCCAGCAAGATCCGCCTCCCTCGGAATTCCAAGATTGTTTAGCTGGAAATCTATAGCCGGCTCGTTTTGACGGAATTCGTCAGGGGTCATTCCTCCTATTTCTTCCGCGTAATAGATTTTGTCCGAGTTTAATACTTTGTTAAAAAAATCCTTAATTTTCATATCGCTTCTTCCTTTCTTGTTTGATTTTTTAACATTCTATAACTTTATTATTTTGAACTATTTTTAATATTTCCACAAGTCCGTATTTTTACTTTAGTAATTT
Organism: Candidatus Gastranaerophilales bacterium; assembly: GCA_944326905.1. GTDB lineage: Bacteria > Cyanobacteriota > Vampirovibrionia > Gastranaerophilales > Gastranaerophilaceae > CALUTH01. The sequence continues at coordinate 732 of CALVFU010000059.1, read as the reverse complement.
TACGTACGTATTTTTACGGACATCAAATTTCCAAAAACCATGACAGCTTCGGTTTTTCGTGATTTATATTTTTGTTGAAATTCTTGTCTTTTTATAATAATTTTTAGTTATGGCAAGACTAATCGGAATATCGGATATTCACGGAGAACTGGAAAAACTTTGCAGGGTCTTAGAAAAAGTTAATCCTCAAAAAGACGATACTATTGTTTTTATGGGGGATTACATAGACAGGGGCGCAAAGTCTAAAGAAGTTGTTCAAAAAATTATTGATATGGAAAATATCTGCAATTGTGTTTATCTGATAGGATCTCATGAATATGCGCTTCTGCATGCTGATACGGATGATTATTATCACTATCTGTTCTGGAATTACGGCGGAGTGCAGACTGTTGAAAGTTACGGAAGTTTTGATAATATTTTGAAAGTCCACGGGGATTTTTTCAGAAGCCTTAAATTCTATTACATAAACGGCAGATATTTATTTGTTCATGCCGGACTTCGTGACGGGGTTCCGCTTGAGAGCCAGAACGAAGTTGATATGGTATATATAAGAAGGGAATTCTACGAAAAACCGCACCATTTTCCTTACAAAATAATCTTCGGGCACACGGAATTTGACAAACCGCTTGTGCAGAATGACAAAATTTGCATTGACACAGGCTGCGGCAAGTACAAAAATTCTCCGCTTACTGCCATAGTCTTGGAAAACGGAACTGAAACGTTTGTCAACTC
>CALVFU010000058.1 GCA_944326905.1 Candidatus Gastranaerophilales bacterium | reverse complement strand
TATCTGCCGCCTTTCTTTTGTTTCCTTGCACATTTATTAGTACGGCATTTTTTTCTAAAACTTTAGCCCACCCCACCACATCATATCATATCATATCATATCATATAGGGGATTATAACTGGGTTTGAGCGAGTTATAAATTCATCTTTACATTTTGTTACATTTTGTGTTTTGTTAAGTTTTCGTTACATTTCTATAATATATTATGTCATGCTGAACTTGTTTAAGCATCTTACCAGCATGAAGTTCCTGTTTCCAGCCGCCATCACAAATAGCAATAAGTGACACGTTTTATGTGGCATTCTACATTGGTAAGGTCCTGAAATAAATTCAGGACGACAATATATTATTGTCATGCTGAACTCGTTTCAGCATCTTACCGGCGTGAAGTTCCTGTTTCCAGCCGCCATCACAAAATGATATAAATGACACGCCTTATGCTGCACTCTACATCGGTAAGGTCCTGAAATAAATTCAGGACGACAATATATTATGTCATGCTGAACTTGTTTCAGCATCTTACCAGCGTGAAGTTCCTGTTTCCAGCCGACCAGCCCAACCCCTTGTAAATATTCGTTGGGTGTGCCCAGCCAACCATACCGTTCCTCGTAATGGCATATTCACACCCTTCCACAATATTTGCACATATCTCCCGCATTTGCTATTATTAGTGTATGTCTGACGTTATTGAACACTTAAAAGAATTAGGTCTGAATACCTACGAAGCAAAAGTCTATGTCGCCCTCCTCAAGCGATACCCCGCTACAGGCTATGAAGTAAGCAAGCTTGCTAATATCCCCCAGTCAAGAACGTATGATACACTAAAAGCTTTGGAACAAAAACATATAGTAGTTACGACAAACAAAAAACCGATTGAATATACACCTGTAAAACCGTCAGAATTGACCAGGCGTTATAAACGAAAGATGACTTCAACTATAGAATACCTCGACAAAAACTTGCCCCAGGTTAAAGACAACTACATTGAACCGATTGTTAATATAACCGGCAGAGGTGATATTTATTCCAAAATAACCGAAGCTGTACAAAATGCCCAAAAAGAAATATACCTCGAAATTTGGTCATCTGATTTTAAAATCATTGAGCAAGAACTTTTAAACGCTTACAACAGAAATGTTGAAATCAGAATTGTTGGCTATGACAATTTTAAAAGTAATTTTGGTTTGGTATATGAACACGCATTTGCCAGAGAAATTGAATTTTCTATCGGCGGCAGAATGGTTATTTTGTGCGTTGACGATAAGGAAAGTATTATCGGTCATGTTTCTTCTACTAAAAGTTTAGATACTAACATCATTTGGACAAAAAATCCCGAAGTAGTATTTCTGGTAAAAGAATTTATTGTACACGATATGTATCTCATAGATATTGAAGAAAACCTTATAGAAGAAATGCGGTATATATACGGTAAAGGTCTAAAACGGCTTAAAGATAAAATCCTCGGTCCAAAAGCCTCATTCCGCATCCACTAAATTGAATGCATTTTATCAAACAGTCCTTTTCGCTGAACCCATACTTCCATCTCAAGCTTGTGGCATTCCTCCTCCAGCTTTGTCTTAAGCTCTTTAAAACTAAGCGAAGCGTTTGTTATATCGCAGAGCATAAACATTACAAAATGCCCCTGCATTAAGGTCTGCTTAATATCCTCAATATTTACACCCGAGTCCGCTAATATACCGGCAACAAGCGCCACTATACCAACTTTGTCTTCACCTGATACAGTAATAATTATTTTGTTATTATTCATATTAATTATCCTTCTTATGGTAGTATTTTAGCCTACATTTAGTCTTCTGTAAATACAATGTTTTATTTCGCTCTCATTTGACTGGTTTTATATGCGATATGTAAATTTTTGTAAAAAATTTTAAGATATTAGTCAATTCAGATAGTTTATACACATTAATAAAATTGTAAAGTGTGAATGAAGGAAAAATGTTACCGATACTTAATACTCCGATAAAATTCAAAACAGCAAAAGAAGCTTTTGTTTTTGCTAATCCAAGACTTCGTAATCTGCTCCTGCCAAGTCCTAATATGTCTCAGAAAGTTGAATTAAAACTATTAAAAGACAGAATAGAAAGCAGATTAAATATAGCAGATAATCTGCGCGCGAAAATTGATGAAATGAATACAAAATCTGAAAATACAATAAACTCTATTGACATGTTACTCAAAGATTTTCAAGAAAAATTAAATACCCCGCAAGCACCTGATAAAAAGTTTTCCAAAATAACACTGAATAAAAATATCTCCAAATTTTTTAACTATCTCATATCCGTATTAAAAAAATAAAAATCTGATAAAAAATATTTTAACCCTATTATTAACTTACTATATAACCCCTATTATTCCAACCCCGTATTAGCGGGGCTTTTTCTTTTTACGACCAGGAATAAGAAGCCGCCCCGGGCACGCCCGGGGCGGTGAAAGAGAGGTCAAATTTATTTGTAAATAATCATATCTTTGATATGCTGAGGCAAATTTAATCCTTCTTCAAGTGTTGGTAAGAAATCATAATATATAGAGCCTGAAGAAATCAACCCAGAATTGGCAAAAGTTTTGTACTTGAGAATTTCGCCGTCAGGAGTAATACCATAGTCTTGACGTTCAGAAGGCCGTTTTTCGTTTGGTTCATTTACATAAAGAGTCCCACCATTATAGAATATATATATAGTTGCATTATCTGGATTTTTATAATCATATCCAGGGGCGTGCGGTTGATCATCGATAAATTTATTATTAAACATACTTGATCCAGGAAACCAAACCTGAGTACTATAACTAGAATCTGAACCCATATGTTTTATACTGCCTAGAGAAGAATCTAAAAGCGGAGTGAAATCTTCACAATAAGCAGAGACACATACATGTTCTCCATTTGGCATTATACCATCTACAATAATTTGTAAATCTTGAATCGGTGCGGCTGTAGGTCTTTCATCTTCAGGAAGATTTTTGTACCCTTCATAATTTAGATACATACCCCAGTTCGCTTGTGCAGTAAGTGATAGTTGATATTGACCATTTATATTATTTATCCATAAACCGCTAAGTGTAAGATGATCTATATACTCTTTTCTGTATCCGTCTGGAGGTGTAACGCAATATCCGTGCTCAGCTAGTTGTCCGTTTTCGCATTCGTTACCGTTAGCATCTTGGAACACGC
>CALVFU010000057.1 GCA_944326905.1 Candidatus Gastranaerophilales bacterium | reverse complement strand
GGGCTGGGCTCGCTTCGCTCACGCGGCGCCCTACCGAAAATCCGCTTCTTGGATTATTCGGGGTGTCGGTAAATTCAACATTTACCGGCACCTTTCGGGCTGGGCTCGCTTCGCTCACGCGGCGCCCTACCGAAAATCCGCTTCTTGGATTATTCGGGGTGTCGGTAAATTCATCATTTTCCGACACCTTTCGGGCTGGGCTCGCTTCGCTCGCACGGCGCCCTTCCGAAAATCCGCTTCCAAAATGACACTATATCTATATTTTGAATATTTGGGGTATAGTTATAGTATAAGTCACTTGTAAAGATTGTTGCTAATCTGCGTTATTTGTTGTATCTTGTTTTTGTGAATGAGAATTGTGGAATAGATTTTAATTCTATAGCTCTTCAATGTGGTCTTGATAAACAAGTTGACCGCAATGAAGTTTTGCATAATATCTCAGGACTTGAAGAATTTTACAACAGGAAAGAGCTGATTGAAATATATAACTATTTACTTCAAACAGTTATCAATCCTGAATATTTGATTCAAATAGTTAAATGCAGCGACAATTACCGTGACAGTTCTTCTCTTACGCCAATTGTCAAACTTCTTACCAGCAAGCCGAATGAGGACAGCGATGAGAGTATTAATTTGAGGGTAATTTGCGCTAAAGCAATTGCAAATCACAAAGATACTGCTTATGTAACCGTACTCCTTGATTGTATGAACGATAAGAACGAGAATTATAAAGTAAGACTTGCCTGTGCAGATGCTCTTGGAAAAATAGGAGATAAGTACGCTGTTACACCGCTTATTAACCTTGTCTCAGATGAAACTGAAAAATCTGTATATTTAAAAGAATCAGCAACTAACGCACTTGGAATAATCGGAGATTTAAGAGCAGTTGACCCGCTTATATCAATTCTTGACAGCAAACACGGAGTGTTCAGCAAATTTTCATTTTTAAAAGAAAAAATTATTGAAGCACTCGGCAGACTAAATGTAAAGAATGAAAAAATATTTAATGCTTTAAAAAAATCACTTCTTGATGAATCGCCTATGGTAAGGATAAACGCAATAGAAGCGCTGATGAACAGTGAAGACGAACGAGCGGCAGAGAGTATTAAAGAATGCCTTGAAGATCCTGATGATGAAGTTAAAAAAAATGCGCTGATTGCTTTATACAACATTGAAGGCAGAAAAATACTAGACGAAGTGATTTCAGACGAAAAATATCCTGTCCTGCTAAAATCTGAAGCACAAGATTTGATTAACGAATATGAGGAAGAGGATGAATAAGTCAATAGTATTGCTTTCAGGAGGATTGGATTCCATCGTAACACTTGGCAGTTCTAAGGATGAATACAATATTACGCTGGCTCTGACTTTTGACTACGGACAAAAATCCGTCCAAAAAGAAATTGAAGCCTCAAAAAACATTTGCAGCTACTATAATATTGAACATAAGGTAATAAAGCTAGACTGGCTGAAAGAGATTACAAAAACATCTCTGGTGTCTGCTGAAAATGTGCCTGATAAAGAATTAAGAACGTACGATAGCATGAAATCTGTGTGGGTCCCAAACAGAAACGGACTTTTCTTAAACATAGCCGCGTCATTTGCAGATACGTATAATTTTACACATATTTTATTTGGCGCAAATGCGCAAGAAGCAAAAACTTTCTCTGATAACTCCCCGGAGTTTATAGAGAGAATAAATCCGGCTTTTGAACTCTCAACCCTTGTAAAACCAAAAGTCTACGCCCCCTTGATAAATTGTACAAAGAATGATATAGTTAAAATTGCTTTGAGTAAGGGGATTCCGTTAGAGCTTGTCAGAAGCTGCTATAACAACGCTGAAAAAAACTGCGGAAAATGTGAATCGTGTCTAAACCTTAAGCAAGCATTAATAAATAATAATTGCAAGGAATTAATAAAACAATTATTCGATAATGAAAACTAAGTTTATAGAAGAAGAAGTTAAATATATAGGCTCACAGTTATGCCCTCACTGGATTTATAAAAATTATAAACTCCAAGGTGATGCAATTGTCGCTTTTTGCGGGGAGTGTGAAGTTAAGCTTACAGAAATGGTCGACATAGAGGATGTTATTAATAACGAGCCAATCTATAGTAAATTGATGCTTAGTTTTATAACAGAACAATTTGGAGTCAACCTGCCGGAAGGTGTTTTCCGGCAAAGGCTGCTTATTTGTATTATAAAAGAACTTCTTGAAGAATACGGTTTCAATATAAGACGCAGCGGAGATGATTTGTTTTATGAAGATAAAAAATTAACGGTTTCTATTGCAACCAAATCAATAACCTCGACTTTAATACATACAGGTGTTAATATTTTATCAGAAGGTGCTCCGATTAAAGCAAGCGGATTAAAAAGTGATTTGGGAATTGATAATATAAAAGATTTTGCAATAGAAATTATGAAACGCTACAGTGAAGAAATTGACGATATAATCCTTGCAGGATCAAAAGTCCGAGGAGTGTAATAAAATGAGTAGTAAAAAATTTGGATATAAAAAATACTTAAAACCCAAAGAGAAAAAAGATATTGGTATACTCAAACTATTTTGCTGTACTTTTGTACTTATGCTTGTAGTATTTACTGTCATTGTTAATTGCTTTACGCCTGATGTAGATGTTTCAATAGGAAATACAGAAGAAGTACAGGAGCCGGAAAATAATATATATTTAAAGAAATTTGTAGATAACAGGCTGCTTGAAATCCAGCAGGAAGACCAAAGGACAGAAACAGCCGTCAGCGAGCCTAAAACCCAGGATACAATAACTGATGAAAAGGCAAAAAATATTATCGAAGCAGCAGACAATGAGACACACGCTCCGCTTCCGCCGGTAGAACTAAATGTTACAGTACCTGAAATAAAAATAGTTACACCGCAGGAGACTGTGAAAGCAGCTGCAGCCCCAGTATCACAAGAACTTGAATTAACATATCGGGTTTATATCGGACACTACAATACATACGACCAGGTAAAAATTGCAAAAGATATTGTAAATGAAACAGATCCAGCACTTCAGCCTGTAATAAAAGAAGTAAGCGGCGGTTATACTTTGCAAGCAGGGGTTTTCAAAAATAAGAATGCCGCAATGTCTCTTACAACAAACTTGTTAAACGAACATCTGCCGGCAAGAATGGTTTCTGAATAAAATATTGTCGGCAACATGAACTAAAAAGTTATTTTATGCCTAAATGGCAGTATTTGTAATACTTTCCCCGATTTATGCAACATTTTATACAGTATGTTGTATATAACGGCACAAACTAGAAAAACTTTAATGTTTTCGGTATAAAATTTACAAAAATTTACAATGATTGTATTAGATTAGTTTTTAAGT
>CALVFU010000056.1 GCA_944326905.1 Candidatus Gastranaerophilales bacterium | reverse complement strand
CTTCCGGCAGAAAATGCCGCAATGAAACACGGCGCAGACCCTGCAAAGTGGACTGATGAGAATATTGCATATATGACAATGCAGTTAAAAAAACTGGGACTTTCTTATGACTGGGACAGAGAGGTTACAACTTGTAAACCTGACTACTATAAATGGACACAGTGGTTGTTTTTACAGTTGTATAAAAAAGGACTTGCATATAAAAAAGAAGCGGCTGTAAACTGGTGTGAAACCTGCGGAACGGTTCTGGCAAATGAACAGGTAATAGAAGGCAAGTGCTGGCGGTGTGACAGCGTTGTAGAGAAAAAATATCTGTCGCAGTGGTTCTTTAAAATTACTGATTATGCTGAACAATTACTCCAGGATTTGGATAAATTAAAAGGCTGGGGGGATAATGTAAAAACTATGCAGGCAAACTGGATTGGCAAATCTCAGGGCGCAATATTAAAGTTTGAAGTTGTTGATGCTCCGTCAGGTGAAAAGCTTGAAATTCCTGTTTATACAACCCGTCCTGATACGGTTCATGGAATTACATACCTGGTTGTTGCTCCAGAATATAAAGACATAGAAAAGCTTACAACTCCTGAAAATAAAGACGCAGTTGAACAATACAGAGCAAATGCCAGAAAACTAACTGAAATAGAAAGACTGTCTACAGAACGTGTAAAAACTGGTGTTCCTCTTGGTACGCATTGCAAAAATCCGTTTACCGGCGAAATATTTCCGCTCTGGGCTGCAGATTATGCACTTGTAGAGTATGGGACGGGTGCAGTAATGGCAGTTCCTGCCCATGATACACGCGATTATGATTTTGCAAAAAAATATAATTTACCAGTAAAAGTAGTTATACAGAATCCTGAAAATCCTGATGACTGTTCAAAATCCGCTTATGTAGAAGAAGGACTTCTTATAAACTCAAACGAATTTAATGGAATGAAAAACACAGAAGCCAAAAAAGCCATTACCGAAAAAGCTGTAAAAGGCGGATTTGGAGAATTTAAAACTCAATATCGCTTAAGAGACTGGCTGATATCCCGCCAAAGGTACTGGGGGGCGCCTATCCCTGTTGTATATTGTGAAAAATGCGGGATTCAACCTGTTAAGGAAGAAGACTTGCCTGTTCTTTTACCGACAGATGTGGATTTTTCTGTAGTTGGTAAATCGCCGATTACAACATCAAAAACATTTATTGATACGACTTGTCCGTGCTGCGGCGGTCCTGCTAAACGTGAAACAGATACAATGGATACTTTTGTTTGCTCAAGCTGGTATTATTTAAGATATTCTGATGCAAAAAATAGTAATAAACCTTTTGAAAAAAATCTTGTAGACAAATGGCTTCCTGTTGACCAATATGTAGGCGGAATTGAACATGCAATTTTACACCTGCTTTATTCAAGATTTTTTACAAAAGCATTAAGAGATTTAGGATTGCTAAGTTTTGACGAACCTTTTGAAAATCTTTTAACACAAGGAATGGTTTTAAAAGACGGATCAAAAATGTCAAAATCAAAAGGTAACACTGTTGACCCTGATGAGATATTTGAAAATTACGGAGCAGATACCGCAAGATTGTTCATTCTATCAGATTCTCCGCCGGCGAGGGATTTTGACTGGTCTGATGCCGGGGTAGAAGGTTGCTACAAATTCTTAAATAGAGTTTGGAGGCTAGTATCTTCAAATGCTGAATTTATAAATTTAAATTACAAGCTGCCAAACAATCTTTCAAAAGAAGATGATGATATGGTTAGAACTGTTCATATTGCAATAAAAGGCATCACAAATGATATTTCAAATGATTTTCAGTTCAATACTGTTATATCAAAATATCGTGAACTAACTAACGCAATATATGATTGGACATCTAAAAAGAACGGTAAATATACTGAGGATGAAAAACAGGTGCTCAGTTTTTCTGTAATATCATTAATAAAACTAATGTCACCTGTTACGGTTTATATGTCTGAAGAGATATGGCACGAGCTTGGAGCAGAGTCATCGATACATGATGAAGAATGGTGTGTATGGGATGAAAATCTAGCGAAATCAAGCTCAATTACGCTCGTTGTACAGGTTAACGGTAAGGTTAAAAGTAAAATTGAGGTAGACGAAGCGCTTGATAATGATGCATTAAAAGAGATAGCACTTACGGATGAAAAAGTTAAAGAATTTATCTCAGAAAAAAGCATTATAAAAGTGATAGTTGTTCCCAAAAAACTTGTAAATATTGTAGTAAAATAAAGTCCCAAAAGCCCTGATTTAATCAGGGCTTTTGGTTGGTATAAAAAGCAAAAAAGATACAAAAAATATAAAATTATTAAGCTTTGTAAAAATAAATAAAAAATAATATTTGACTTTAAAAAAACTCCATGCTAACATACTAATTGTGCCCGGCAAAAGGGCGCTGAGTCGATGATTGCAGAGACAAAAGAAACACTAAAAGCCGAAAAGAGCATTTAAACTTTTAGAAAAAATTTGATAAAATATTTTGTAAATAAATATTAACGTTATAAAAAATATTTTATTGACAATACTTATTTACAAGTTATTATAGAGTTGCTGGGCTAATTAAACTTATCATAAGTCCAGCGGGGTAAACGAGAAGTTTACTAAGAGAAACGGAAGCCGGAAGCGACGCAGTGAATAAATAGCGAAAAGAAGAAACTGTGACTTAGGACCGAACGGGCAGAAGAGCCTGAAGCGAGAAAAAGGACTTGAACATTGAAAACAGAATAGCTGAGCGCGAGCACCTGGAGACGGGGGCGAGCGCGAAGGAAAAAATACTTGTTAATTCAACGAAAGATGAAAGACGGACAAAGGAAAATTAATTTATTAATTTAAAGTCGAGCATCTTGTACAATTAGCGTGTACAAGAGAAGGACATAAACTTTCTGACAATGGAGAGTTTGATCCTGGCTCAGGACGAACGCTGGCGGCGTGCTTCATACATGCAAGTCGAACGAGAATCTGGCTTCGGTCAGAGGAAAGTGGCGGACGGGTGAGTAATATGTAGGGAATCTGCCCTTAAGCGGGGGACAACAGAGGGAAACTTCTGCTAATACCCCATATGAGATTAGTTGAGATATTAATCTTGAAAACTTCGGTGCTTAAGGATGAGCCTGCATCTGATTAGCTAGTTGGGGGTGTAATGGACCACCAAGGCGACGATCAGTAGCTGGTTTGAGAGGATGATCAGCCACAATGGGACTGAGACACGGCCCATACTCCTACGGGAGGCAGCAGTAGGGAATTTTGCGCAATGGGCGAAAGCCTGACGCAGCAACGCCGCGTGAATGTAGAAGCCCTTCGGGGTGTAAAGTTCTGTCAGTGGGGACGAAACCTGACGGTACCCACAGAGGAAGCACCGGCTAACTCCGTGCCAGCAGCCGCGGTAATACGGAGGGTGCAAGCGTTGTCCGGAATCATTGGGCGTAAAGAGTTCGTAGGTGGTTTGTTAAGTTTGGTGTTAAATGCAGAGGCTCAACTTCTGTTCGGCATCGGATACTGGCAGACTAGAATGCGGTAGAGGTAAAGGGAATTCCTGGTGTAGCGGTGAAATGCGTAGATATCAGGAGGAACATCGGTGGCGTAAGCGCTTTACTGGGCCGTAATTGACACTGAGGAACGAAAGCCAGGGTAGCAAATGGGATTAGATACCCCAGTAGTCCTGGCCGTAAACGATGGATACTAGGTG
>CALVFU010000055.1 GCA_944326905.1 Candidatus Gastranaerophilales bacterium | reverse complement strand
CGCAACTCGGAATTGAACCAAGGACACAGGGATTTTCAGTCCCTTGCTCTACCAACTGAGCTATTGCGGCATATCTTGTTATTCTATTGTCAACGGAGTTGGTAGAGCAAGCTCTACAGATTTCTTTAGCCCCGTTCCGCTTCGCTCCACTTACGGGAGCTATTGCGGCATATCTTGTTATTGCCACCCGGAACAAGCCTTCAAGAAATCTTTGCCCCTTGTGTATAACCTAGAAATAATTATACTTAGTCAAAAATAATAATCAAGTGTTATTTTAATAATAGAATTTGCGGGATTTAAGAACTACACCGCCTGGTTTTTATTAGTAAGAACTTCTTGTTTTGCCCTGCGCCTTGCCTCAGATTTCTTAGTCATATAAATATTTAATGTTGGTATTCCAAGCCCCAGCGCAACACCTGTGAACGCGTACCCTGCAAATTGTGCAACATTTAAAATTTTCAATTTTCTCATTGTTTCTTTTAGTATGGGCTTCGCAGCAGGAGCAGTTTTAAGAAGCTTTATCATTTCAGTTATACCCATTGCTTTTTGTTTCCCGTCTGCAGATACTTTAACAGTAGATAATCCAGCATTTTTTAATGCACTTCTTAGAACTTCACTGCGAGATTTTAGTGCTGAACTTGTTATAACATTTTTATCTATTTGCTTATTAAAGTTTAATAAACTTTTACCTGAAAAAGCAGCAGCAACACCTCTGTTGACAAAATCCCCAAGAAGGAGCCAGCTTATAAATCCGAATGAATCCTTCACTGCAGATTCCCGCATTTCATCTTCACTTCTTGCAACAAGAACACGGCTGGTTACTGTTACACCATAAATTCCCTTTAATTGGTTAATTGTCGGTGCAAGCCCTTGAAAAGCCATTTTGTTTAAAAAATCTTTCGGCTTGCATTTTAGAGAAGCCAATACCATTGTACCCATAAGTGAACCGACAGCAAGTTTTTCCAGTTTAAATTTTATTGAACGGTCTTTTTCAGAACAAGTACCGCCGACAAATCCTTCTTTACCTGTTCTCTTTTTGGTATACCACATATTTATCGGCTGAACAGCTAAACCGACCCCGGAACCAATTAAAAATCCAATGAGCGCCCTGCCTTTGTTAAACTTTGACATTGCAGAAAGAAATTTATTTTTCCCGCCGATTCTTGCAGCTTCATTAAATGCATTTGTTACTTTCTCAGTTTTAAATGCTTTTGTTAAACCTACAATATCATCAAGCAGCGTATTAAGACTAGAAGTTCCGCTGCTGCGGAGTTTAAACCTGCTTTCTGCCCCGGTAGCCTCAACAATTAATGCATTTATTACACCGCGCTCTGGGCATTTTTTTCTCCATTTTTTTATATCAATTGAGTCATCATCAATTACTTTGTTAAGAATATTGACTATTTTTTCTTTATCTTTGTTAGATTCGAGTTTAACATAACCGCCATTTTTGTTTTTTGCGGTATTGTATCCTTGAATTTCATCAATAATACTTCTCAGATACTCTTTTTGCGTTGTATTATTATCCAAATGTGTTTTCCAAAACTCTGCGAGCGCTTCAACTCTTTCAGGAGAAGTAAACACATTATTAACTTTAATCCCGTATCTGCCGGAAACCATACCACCTAGCAGAGCACCGGCGCCCATACCATATAAACCTATAGAAGTATCATTGATTGTTCCCATTGATTCGCGGAAACCTGTTTCTATACCTGCATCAAGACCGCGGCAAATCCCGTCTTTTGCAGTTCTTGGAGTAACCATGAAAGCAACATCTGTAAGATTAGCCCCAACACCAAGATTAGTTGCAAGATAATTTAAGACACCGCTTGTGCCTTTAAATCCGGGAGTTGAGTTGTTTTTTACAGGGTAATTTTGTTGTGATAACTGTACTTTCATAAAATGCCTTTATTATGCTGCTTGTATGTTTTGCAGCTCCGTTTTGTTTTTTTGTTCTTGTTCTGTTTGCTGTTTTATTTGAGCTTTAATTTGTTCATGTTTTTTCTTTGTTTTACCGCGTTCATATATAATAAATCCGAGAATTGCAAAAGAACTTAAGAGATTAACTAATTGGCATATTGAACGATATTTTTGAGCCTTGCCCATTAGTGCTTTATCCGCATTCATAAGTTCGTTTGATGATTTAATATGGGTATTAAGCACCCAATTTTTGAATCTTGTCAAAATATTTGCATCTTTGGGAGAAACAACCGTTCTGTTTAAAAGTTTTGTACCAGTTTTAGCTTCAATAAAGGAGGCAGCAGCCTTGCCGCCATAATCACCAAAGAAGTATAGGCTGCCAAAAGTTAATAAATCTCTGCCGCGGGATTCCCGGACTTCATTTTTATCATCAGCGGCAGCAATTCTTGAAGAGAATGTAATAGCAGAGATTGCTCTTGCCTGGTCAATTGTAGGATATTTTCCCTTAAACTGAAGCATGCGCCCAAGCATTTTAAGATTGGGCTTTTGAGTTGCAGTAACTGCAATTGACAGGGCTGCCATACCAAGCATTGCTGCAATAGAATAGACCTTTTCTTTTAATAGTCCTTCTTTTGCCTTTGCCTTAATTTTAGCATATAATTCCGGATTGTTTTTAGCTTCTTCAAAATCATCATATATAGGCGCACCATCAATACCGGAAAGCTTGCCTGTCATCCAGCGGTTAAAGAATTGCATTGAGGCAGCAAGCGGAAGTACTAAAAGGAGAGCAACTGCGCTTTTACCTTTAACAAGCTTTGAAGCTTTTGATGCAAAATTTTCTATCCCGCCCTTTCCGGCAGCTTCATATTCGTGTACAAATTTCTTTGTATCTCTTAACAGTGAAGATACGCTTGTGTCTTTCAGGTACGCTCCTTTATCGCCAAAACGTATATTTTCATTGACATGCGTTCTCATCATTATATCGTCAATAATTTTGTTAAACGCTTTTTCATCCCCTGCACCGGCAAGCCTACTTCCAAATTCGGCAAGTTCTTCTTTGGATAAATCAGCGTACTTGATTATATCATTACCATCTATACCCTGAATTTTAGACAACAACGACTCATAAACTTTTGACATATTGCCGTTATTTTCTTTGTAAGTATTACTTACAATCTTAATAGTTTCAGTATCAGCAAAACAGTTTGCCATTTTAGCACCAGTTTTTATATGATATTTATCAAGAAATTTGCCTGCACCAATAGCAATAAACCCGGGCAAAAGACAGTTTATAATCAAACCGCCGCTCTCACGGCACAGAGTTTCAAACCCTGCAAACAAATTAGTAATAGAATCAAAAATCGTTCTCGGGGCAATCGCTGTTCCAATATCAAGCGCCGAAACATGCATCATCGGATTGCGTTCCAAATACTGCATACCCGCAACTGCAACGCCTGTAATTGCAGCAAGCTTTTTACCTTCAAAATTTACTGAAGTTTTCTTTTCTTTTTCTGATGTTTTATGGACTTTTGTACTTTCTAATATACTAACCTTATTAATCATACACACATATCTATTATATTTCCGGCTACATTCCTGATTATAACAGCAACCATATTTATTTAAAAGCCGGGCAAAATAAAAATTGCGTTTTTTTTCTTGATTGTAAAGAGATTGTAAAGATTAATTTCAGATTGTTTTTATAATTTTTTAAAATTTGATAAAAAACTAAAATACTACTGTAAACGAGATTAATGATTAAAAATTTTCAGGTCATATTTACATAAAAAAATTCTTACATGCCAATTGTAAACTTTTGTAACAATTTAGTAAAAAAGGGGTTAAATAATTAAAGATAATAGAAAAAATGCCGATAAGAATAGTAAAGGAAAAGGATCGGGTATTTTTTATGGGA
>CALVFU010000054.1 GCA_944326905.1 Candidatus Gastranaerophilales bacterium | reverse complement strand
GCATATAAGATTACAACTCTTGCAACAATTGCTTTTGGCAAGCGTGTGCACATTGAAAATGTCTACCGCGAAGGGATTTCAAAAATCAAATTGGAAGATATTAAGGCGGCAAATGATTTAGGACACAAAATAAAATTAATAGCGCTGGCAACAATTGATGATGAAGGCAGGGCGGATGTACGTGTACATCCGATGCTGGTGCCTGAAAATCTGACACTGGCACATATTGACTATGTAACTAACGCTGTTGAAATAAGCGGTCATCCTATAGGAAAAATTGTTCTCTCAGGACCGGGCGCCGGCGAATTTCCAACTGCAAGCTCTGTTGTCGGTGATATTTTAGCAATAGCTTCTGAGTTTGATAAATCTGATTACATATTGCCGATGATGCGCTGTAACCATTCTATTGAAGCAATTCCTGTAGATATTAAAGATACTATTAATAAATATTACCTGTCTTTTACTGCTCCGAATACTCCTGGAATTATAGGAAAGCTGGGTACACTTTGCGCAGACCATAATATCAGCCTTCAAAGTATTGTACAAAAGGGTGTTAATGATAATAATACGGCTAATATTGTTGTAATTACGGAGCTTTGCCGTGAAGAAGATATTAGAAACATGCTTAACGAATTTAAGGAATGCCGACTAAACAGTCTTATAAGAGTAGCTATATAAAGGATAAGGAAATGTATAAAGGATTAATCGACAAATACAGAGAATACCTGCCGGTGAGTGAAAGTACCGAAATTGTAACACTTAATGAAGGTAATACTCCGCTTATAAAAGCAGATAATCTTGCAAAAAAAATAGGACTTGAAGCTAATATATATTTAAAATTTGAGGGCTGCAACCCTACAGGAAGCTTCAAAGACCGCGGGATGACGATGGCAGTTACAAAAGCAAAAGAATCCGGGTCAAAAGCAATTATTTGCGCCAGTACAGGTAACACAAGCGCGTCTGCTGCAGCATACGGAGCGCGTGCTGGGCTTGAAACGTACGTTCTTATCCCTGACGGGTATATTGCATTAGGTAAACTTTCGCAGGCGATGATGTACGGCGCTAAAATTATTGCTGTCGATGGTAATTTTGATGTGGCACTGGAGTTTGTAAGAAAAATTTCTGACGAATATCCAATAACACTTGTAAACTCTGTAAATCCATATAGAATTGAAGGACAGAAAACCGGCGCGTTTGAGATTTGCGAAGCACTGGGCAAGGCGCCGGAATACCATTTTATACCAGTGGGAAATGCCGGAAATATAACCGCGTACTGGAAAGGATATAAAGAGTTTTACAATCTCAAAAAGATTGACAAGCTCCCTAAAATGATGGGGTACGAAGCAGAAGGCTCTGCGGCAATCGTAAGAGGGGAGAGAATTATGAAGCCTGAGACTCTTGCTACTGCAATCAGAATAGGCAACCCTGCAAGCTGGAAGCAGGCAGAGGCAGCCCGCGATGAAAGCTGTGGAGAAATTAACTGTGTAGATGATGAAAAAATTGTCGAAGCGTATAAACTTATAGCATCAACCGAGGGCGTTCTTGCTGAACCTGCAAGCGCCGCCTCTGTTGCTGGTTTAATCAAAGCCCACAAGGAAGGTAAAGTTGCGCCTGGTTCTGATATTGTTTGTATTTTAACAGGAAATGGGCTTAAAGACCCTGATAATGCTATTAAATTTTCAAACTCTGAGGTTAAGAAAACCTCTTCTGATATGAAAGATGTGTTGAAGGCAATGGGATTGTAATGGTTAAAAACAAAATCAAAAATGCAAAACGTATAGTAATAAAAGTAGGCACAAATGTTTTAAGAAACGAGGATGGCGAAATTGCTCTTTCGCGCATATATTCTTTTATTGAAGATATTTCACGTCTTGTTAAAAGCGGCAGAGAAGTTATCCTTGTAACATCAGGTGCAGTAGGGCTGGGGAAAAAACGTCTGGGACTTAAATCCTCGGAAGGTGTTGCGCTAAAACAAGCTTGCGCAGCAATCGGGCAAGGCAAGCTTATGTCAATTTATTCACAAGGGTTTGACGCTTTTGGTGTAATAGTAGCGCAAATACTCTTAACCGAAGATGATTTCCATTCAAGAAAGAAGTACCTAAGTCTTAGGACAACAATGACAAGGCTTTTACAATTGGGAGTTGTGCCGATTATTAACCAAAATGATACTGTTTCTACAGTTGAAATAGATGACGAGATGAAAGAACGTCTTGTATGTTTTTCTGATAATGATAAACTTTCGGCGCTTGTTGCAAGCGAACTTGATGCGGATTTAACAATTCTTTTGTCTGATATAGACGGATTGTATGACTCAAACCCTAAGACTAACCCGGCAGCAAAACTTATACGTGTGGTTCACGAAGTAAATGACGAAATATTATCGTACGGAACAGACGCCTCAGAAGGCGGCAGAGGCGGTATGAAAACAAAACTCCAGGCGGCGCAGGTTGTGACACGCTCCGGCGGAACGGTTATTATTACAAATGGTAAAATTCCGTATATTATCGGCAAAGTATTTAATAACGAAGACATAGGAACTATTTTTCTTCCTCATAAAGAGAGCCTTAGCCGTAAAAAACGCTGGATAGGCTACGCTACAAATATTATAGGCAAAATCAAGATTAATGATAATGCAAAAGACGCTATTATTAAGAAAAAGAAAAGCCTTCTTCCTGTGGGTGTGATTGATGTAATAAATGAGTTTAAACAGGCGGAAGTCGTTTCAATTCTAGATGAGCATAATGAAGAAATTGCGCGGGGCATGGTTAATTACCCTTCTGAGGATATAAAAAAAATTATCGGCTGTCATTCTGATGATATTCACAAAATTCTCGGATACAAAAATTATGATGCTGTTATCACAAGAGATAATATAACAATATTATAAAGTTATAGCTTAAATTGCTGCCAATTACTAAGCACACGCAAGTTTTATAACCTGTTTATATTAAGTTCTATTACTATTTTACTATTTTTTGTAAATTTAACTTAATAATTCTTTACAAACATGGCAATTTTCCAAAATAAAAATACTTTATATAAGAGTACAGACATTTAAAAGGAAGAGATACCCCAATGAAAGAACAAGAACTTAATGCAGCAATGTCAGTTATCACAGATCCTGTTAAAAACGTTTACAAACTTGAAACCAGACAAGATATTGAAGAAATCCAAAGAATTATAAGA
Organism: Candidatus Gastranaerophilales bacterium; assembly: GCA_944326905.1. Lineage (GTDB taxonomy): Bacteria > Cyanobacteriota > Vampirovibrionia > Gastranaerophilales > Gastranaerophilaceae > CALUTH01. Next base: position 1,218 of record CALVFU010000054.1, on the reverse strand, counting down.
ATTTTTAATATATCAAATGAGCAGCAAAACAAACACAGAATGCTTTCAATCAAGAACCTTGCGACATTTAGACTTGTATTGAGCAATAACTAAGAGTTTATTATTTATGGGCTTATTATAGATAAAAAAGGAAACAATTTGTTTCCTTTTTTTATTATCGGATTAAAGCACCATGCATAAAACCATTAAAAGCATTGCACCAACCTGCATAGCAGTAGAGAGTCCCTGTTGAAACCTGTTAGAATCGTACTTTTTAATAGAGTTTTGTGCTTTATATGCGCTATTCAGACGATTAATCCGCTCTTCCTCGGTATCATAATCATAAGACCCTCCAAGCATTTCATTTTCAAGACTTGCAAGCCTGTCGGAAAAAGATGTTCTGTTTCTGCCTGAAAAAAGATTTCTGTTCAGCCCGCTTAAATCTCCGCTTTGCATGCCGGAACCGTATGACAAATCATCATAATATGCGCTTTGTGAAGCAGTTCTATAATCTTCTTTAAACACGTTATTTTTTATCCGTTCAACACGTTCGTTGTAGCTGTCTTTGTCGTATGTTTCATTAAAAAGCTGTTTTTCAATTCTTACAAGACGTGCTGCAAGGTCATTACTGCCATAGGTTTTGCTGAAAAGCTTTGTTTCAACCCTGTCAAGAGCCGGATACTGCACAGTAGAATCAGAAGCAAGCTCTTCCTCATCTTCCTGAGCTATAAATGTATCTTCGCATGGCTCTATTTTTTCGTGAATTACATCTGCTGATAAGTCCTCTGATAATTTTCTTACCCGCTCTTGGATACTTTGCTTGGAAACTGTTCCATATACAGACTGTTCAAGCCTTGCTAAACGCGTTTCGTCAGACTGATCTGCATAATTTATCCCAAATAGTTCTTCTTCTATTGTAAGCAGCTGAGCACTGTACCTGCCGGCGCTTATTGAAGGTGTTAATGTTATTAGAGCTGCAAATATTATAATTAGAAATCGTTTCATAAAAATCTCCTAACCAAATATAAAGATTTTTATTGTAGTTTTCTATCTAAAAGTGATTAATATGAAAAATTCTTTTTCTAAGCAGAAAGTAGTACTCTATGAGTTTGTCTTGGCATGCCGTTACGAACTTGTTTCAGGGATAGTCGGTCGGGCATGCCTGAACTGTCCCCTAAAAACAGTAATCAATCAGTAGGACGAATTTAAATATTGTCTAAATTCACAAGGTGTCATTTT
>CALVFU010000053.1 GCA_944326905.1 Candidatus Gastranaerophilales bacterium | reverse complement strand
TTGCCCGTTACGCTTCCTATCTTTAGCCTGCAAAAAGGACTCGTTTATCAGTTGGAACTGACCAATTCGTGGGGCGATCGGTTGATTGGAGAGTTCATTGTGGAATAACAAAAACAAAAACCATGAATCTGACACCCGGAAAATATGAACAAGCATTAGCATATCTAACAATAAACTGTAGTTTCTTGGGAGACTTAAGCCTGTTTCACGGCAGAATGGGGATTATCCTGTTCTTTGCCCACTATGCCCGTGCCACCCAAAGCAAGCATTACGAGGATTTTGCCGGATATCTGCTGGATGAGCTTTATGAAGAGATTCATGAAGATTTGCCGGTCAATTTAGAGAACGGCCTATGCGGTATCGGCTGGGGCATCGAATAAAAAGATAAAATATTTAAAAAAGTGGCTTTAAATCATTCTCAGAAACTCAAACAAATAAGACAACAATGCGGAATGTGTTATTATAATTGGATTTGTGACAAATGCCTGTTTAACAACAATAATCTTAAAAAATGCGTTTTTTTTATGACAGAAAAAAAATTTAGAGATTATTTATGTAATGCAATTTCTCTTTTGGAAGAAAATCCTCAAATATATTATCAACATATTAAATCTTTGTAATTATGAAATATTGTCTATTATTTTTTTTGTACTTTATGCCATTATATTGTTTGGCACAAAAACAGATTTCGTTAGAAAATCAATCATCGATAAAAACAGCTATAAAATTAAGTTCTATTGCTTCTGAAATCCAAAATATTCCATTAGAAACTATGAATGATTGCATACTTTCCTCAGATTTAGCTGTGTGTTCTACTTCTGAATACATTTTTATAGCAGACATTTATACAGGTTCTTTCTACCGCTTCGATAAGAGAGGCAAATTTCTAAATCGTATAGGAAGAAGTGGACAAGGTCCGGGCGAATATAGCCAGGCTCTTTGTTTTTCAGTAGATGATATTAATAAGCAAGTCTATTTAATTGATTCTTTTGTAAAAAAAATTTTAGTTTATTCTTATGAAGGAAAATATCTTCAAACAATTCCGTTAGAGGCTCCTACTTATATGTTTGTCAAGAACAAAGATTTGTTTTATTATTATGATATAAATTATTTGCATAGTAAATATGAATTATATCAAACTGATTTAAAAGGGAAGGTTATAAAGCGTTCTCAAACAACAGATAAACAAAAAAACAACTTTTCTTTGCAAATGCCTTTTTTTTATCAATACAATGGTAATTTATATTATAAAAATACAGCGTCCGAAACCATTTGGGAAATAGATAGTTCTTTAAATAAGAAACCTGCCTATAAAATAGACTTGGGGAAATATGAAAAAGATAAAAACGAACGAGGATTTGAAATACAAGGAAATAAAATAAGATCAATAAATAAAAGAAATAGTATCACCCTATCAGATTTTGCTGAAACAGATAAATATATATTTATTAGTTTTTCATTAGGAAATGAAGATTGTATGGCAATTTATGATAAAAAAAAATCTAATGTGCAGATTCCTATTTCTGAAAAAAAGTATGGATTGATAGATGATATTTCAGGTGGGCCAATGGTTATTTACCGTTCTAACGTAGCTGCACACTGTACTTCTACCATTCCTAATGAGCTTGTCTCTGTTTTACAATGTGGAGACCTTGATTTTAGTCAATATACTCAAGGTGAATTTGCAAATATTATCAAAAACCTAAATGAAGATAGCAATCCTATTATTAGAATCATAAAAATAAAATAAATATCATGAGAAAATATTGGTTATATATTGAGCCTTATGTATATATAGACATCTTGAATGATAAAAGTCAAGCTATGCTATATAATACATTAAATAAAAAGCATTTTGTAGTTAGCGACAAAGAAACTTTTATGCTAGTAGAAACACTTTGTTTGGAACAAAATTTAAGAGTTATACAAATTTCACAAGAACAAAATCAGCTACCCCTAATAAAGTGGTTAAGGAATACGTATTCTGGAGATGTAATAAATGTTGAAAATTCAGCAAAGAGACCCGTACAATTTGTTCCAGAATTAAAAATAAAAAATAATATAAAAACAACAAATATAGTAACACCATATCAATCTATATATGAATTATCACTTTATTTGACTGGCAAATGTTCTTCGAACTGCATTTTTTGCAATAATTATTATAAGCAATTTTTATACTGTAGAGCCAATATAAAAAAAGAATTATCATTGGAAGGTATTAAAAATTTTTTCTGTCAATTAAATAATGAAACTATTCTTCAAATTAATTTTCTAGGAGGAGAATTGCTTTCTTATTCATATCTTAATTCGTTATTGTTATTTTTTGCAAATCATAAATCTATTAAAAATTTTATTTTCAATATTAGACAAATTCGGACAATACATGATTTTGATATATTTGAGCATTATAAGAATAATTTAAAAATAACCATATTGATTAATACTTTCGACAAAAATTATATATATACATTAAATAGCGTTATTAATCATTTAGAATCAATCGGAATAAGGTGTGAGGTTTTGTTCGTAATTGAAAATGAAAAAGAATATTCTCTCATTAAGAACTTGCACTTAAAGCAAAACGATAAAATCTTTCCATTTTACAATTCTCAAGATAATGCATTTTATAGAAATAATGTATTTATGAGAGAACAAGACATATTAAATTCAGATAATAAATTTATTGATATTTTAAGAAATAAGACAATAAATAAAAATTTCTATGGTAAATTAATTATTGATACAGATGGTTCTATATATACAAGTTTTAATACTGAAAAAATAGGAGTCATGACAGATGACATAAATATTATTTTACAACAATTGGTCTCTAAAAATTCTCTATATAATTTAACTCGTATGAAAGTTTACCCATGTTCGGGATGTATTTATAGAAGTTTATGTCCTCCGATTTCTAATTTTGAATTATTTACAAAGAAAAACGATTTATGCTTTATTCAAAGTGATTGATAATTTATAAAGTATATAAATGTATTCTAAAAAATAGAGATAATTATGCGATATCATGGATAAAAAAGGAATGTCTATTATTTCCGTATTAATCCCCGTCTACAATTCTCGCAAGACCATACGGGAAACCATAGACAGTGTTTTGGGGCAGACGTTTCCCGAGTTTGAACTGCTGTTGATGGATGACGGTTCGACAGATGACAGCGCGGAGATTATACAATCTTATACAGACAGCCGCATCAGATATATTCCTTGCAGCCATCATTTCGTGGAGACCCTTAACCGGGGCATTGACACGGCTCAGGGGAAATATATTGCCCTGCTGGATCATGATGACCTGATGCTGCCGCACCGGCTGAAAGTACAATACGAGTTTATGGAAGAGCATCCGGACGTTATCGCGTGTGGTGGATATATGCACGCTTTCGGCATGTATTCCTACTTGATGAAAGAATCGCTGGATTATGCGGATATCGCCACCGATGCCATCTATCGATGCCCGATGCTGAATCCAACCGGTTTTATCCGGCGAAGCGTATTGCAGTCCCACAACCTGAGATATTCGGACGGCTATTCTTTCTCGGCGGATTTCAAACTTTGGACCGACCTTATCCAGGTCGGGAAAGTGGTCAATATCCCGGAGGTACTTACCCTGTACCGTACCTATCCGGAACAGACCAGTCTGAAATATTTATCGGAATCCCAAGAGGGAGCCAATAAAATCCGGATAGAGATGATCGAATATTTCCTTACATTAGTCAAAAAGGAAAGCGAGTATTATTCCCTCCTGATGGACACGTTCATCCCGGCATTGGACAAATTAGGCGAGACCGCCATCTTTTCGTCCCAAACGTTATTCCCGTTCCTGCATGAACTGATAACAGGGCTAGTAAAACGAGGAGACATTGAGTTAGAACACTAAAAACAGCAAACATCATGGAAACACCTGAAGTCAAAATAAAAGTGGGCATTCCGGTATCTTATGATTACCGGCTGCTGGAATACTCCTTACCCCGCGTATATCCTTATACCGATGCGATCTGTCTGGCCATTGACAAGGAACGGAAAACCTGGAAAGGTAATTCCTACCAGCTGCCGGACACGTTCTTTACCTGGCTGCGAACTTTTGACAAAGGCAGGAAGATACATCTTTACGAAGATTCGTTTTATATCGAAGCCTTACCGCCGATGACCTTGGAGACCCGGACACGCAATATGCTGGCTAAGCGGATGGGATATGACGGCTGGCATGTCCAGCTTGACGCGGATGAATATTTCTGTGATTTCGAAAGTTTTGTCCGGACGTTGAAATCGCTGGATGTGGAAGAGCCGATAACGGTCTATGCGCAATGGAAAAACCTCTTCAAACAGGATGAAACGGAATTCTTCTATATCTGGAACCGGGAAAAATTCCCGGTTGCCACTAATGCGCCTTATTACCTTTATGCGAGAATTCCGGCCTGGGAGGGGAAAGAGCTGGTGCTGGATGAAACAGTGGTACACCAAAGCTGGGCACGCAGCAAGGAGGAGCTGCAACAGAAACTACAGAATTGGGGACATGCCAACGATTTTGACAGCGATGCCTATCTGGCCTTATGGGAATCGGTAGACCTGTCGAACTACCATAAGCTGAAAGACTTCCATCCGCTTACGCCCTCTGCATGGACAGGACTGAATCATATCCAAGCGAAGAATATACCGGAGTTAATGAGGAAATGGAAGAAAAAGAGTTAATTTTGTAGGATTATAGATTAGTAACAAAATAACATGCCAATAGACCGTTTCCCCCATTACACCCAGTTGGACAGCATGGACTGCGGTCCGACCTGCTTGCGGATGATTGCCAAATACTACGGGCGGCGTTATTCGCTGGAGACGCTGCGCGACAAGGCGTTCATCACGCGGGAAGGGGTGTCGATGGGGC
>CALVFU010000052.1 GCA_944326905.1 Candidatus Gastranaerophilales bacterium | reverse complement strand
TTCTCTAACATTATTTATTGTACATGTTATTTTGTCAATTGTATTTTTTACAATTATTAACGTTTTATCAGTAATAATGTCCTGGGGTATCAGTTCTTTAAGCTCAGAAAAACTTAAAGGACTTGTACCTGTTAAATAAACGCTCAATAAATTTTTTTGCGCTTTTATTGAAAATTGTAAATTTTTTGTTACAAAATTTTGATGTACAGGCTGATTAAGCTTATCGACCGCACGGCTATATCTTCGTAATTCCTGTGAAACTGCATTCTCATCAATCTCCAGCGCTGAAGCAACCATTTTTACATATTCAGACTGGATAATTTTATTGTCAATTTCTTTTAATACATCAATCGCCTCAGCAGCAACTTCTGCTTTTTCCTGCGGCGTTGAGGAGGGTGTGTGTTTCTTTAAAACACCATCAAGGATAAAATCTATCAATAATGGAGCATTCTTTACGCAATTTAAAAACTCTTCTCCACCTATTGTACGTATAAATTCATCAGGATCTTTTCCGTTTGGTGGACATACAACTCTAATTTCACAAGAATATCTGTCATCTGATTTCCCAAAAGCTCCTTCATCGTACTGCTTGATATTGCCAAGACCTTTGAACGACTCTCTAATAATATCCGCACCCTTTCTGGTAGCATTTTGCCCGGCTGTATCTGTGTCAAAAGATAAATAAATTCTTCTTGATTTTGTAAATCTTGAAATCAGCTTTATATGATCAGGAGTTAATGCTGTCCCGCATACCCCGATGCAGTTTTTTACTCCGTGTGTTTGCGCCGATATTACATCAAAATACCCTTCCATCAGGACAACTCCGTCTGATTCTTTAATCGCATTTTTTGCATGATAAAGTCCATACAAAATTTTACTCTTATTGTATATAAGAGAATCAGAGGAGTTCAAATATTTCGGATTTTGTCCTTCATCAAGAGCTCTTGCACCAAATGCAACAAAATCACCATTTTCATTTCTGATTGGAATTATTACTCTGTTTCTGAAACGATCAATCCAATCGTTATTTTTACTCTTTAATATCAGCCCCGCCTTTTCAAGCACTTCACAAGAAAACTCCGATTTCAGCTCATTATAAAGTTCCGTATACTTATTTGGCGCATAACCCAAACCATACTCCTTTATAACTTCATCCGTAATATCCCTTGATTTTAAATATGTCCGGGCTTTTGCCGCGTCATCAGAGGTAAACAATGTTTTTGTATAAAATTTTACAGCTTTGGCGCAAGCTGCAATCATTTGTTCCTTTAGCGGTTTTAGATTTGCAGAATTTCCATGACCTTTAGGAAGTTCAATTCCAAACTGCTCGGCCAGCTCTTCTATTATTTCTTTATATTCTTTGCCTTCTATATTTTTTATAAAAGACAACGCATCTCCACCTGCGCCGCAGCTAAAACATTTATATATACCGCGAGATGGATTAACATGCATCGACGGGTGTTTATCCTGGTGAAACGGGCAGAGACCTACATAATTAGAACCAGTTTTTTTTAATACTACATACTTTGATACAACATCTACAATATCTAGACGGTCTTTTATTTCATTTATTGCTTCTTCATACGTCCGTGCCATAACTATATTTTAGCATTAAAAAATTTTTAGTAAAAAAAATAAAACTATACTGATGAAGCACCGCAAAATTGATTCAAACATTAGTATATCTGGGAATGAAAACATCAGCAAAACAATATATTCTGCTCATAGAGGTAATTATGATAGAAGAATTAAACAACAAAAATTTCAAAAGTTTTACATCCGGCGGTCTAAAGCTCGTAGAATTTTATGCAAGATGGTGCGGATTTTGCCAAAAACAAAAACCTATCCTTGAAGAACTTACAAATATAATAGTAGGAACGGTTGATATTGATGAAAATCCTAATATAGCTGCCGAATATAAAATAAGCGGTTATCCGACATTTATTTTATTTAAGAACGGTAAAGAAGCGGCAAGATTTAGCGGATTGCATTCAAAATATGATTTAATAAACCGCACAATGGATTTTATTAGTTAATCTTAAACAGATTGCACCCTCTGGTTAAATCATCTGTATCCACCCATCCTTTATACAAATCCATGTATATTTCATCTCCGTCAACTTCGCCGAGAAAGGTTACAACGTCAGCAGTTCTTTTATTCTCTGACGGAACAGGTACATCGTTATAAGAATTACTCATATAAACAGGTGTATCATCCCTGCCGGTTATATCTTTGCTTATTTTTGATGCATATTCTCCGATTTTATTTCTTAAATCCTCGCCTATTCTTGATGAGGGTTTAACACTATTGTTAATTTCAATATTGTCAATAATAAATGCGGGAGAACCATCCCTTCTCTTTACAAAATAACAAAGAGCATTCCCCACTATACTGCCTGTTTTATTATCAACAAGTTCAATCATATTATAAGCACTATCCAGCAGATAGTATGGCATAGCAGAACCGTTACCATTTCCCATTCCTATACAGCAGGTTGAGTAGTTCCCCTGAAATATATCCTTTTGCGGTACTCTATCCCACATTTTTATTGTCCAATCAAGTGTTTTAGATATTTTTACATCACTTACTTTTGAAATATCATCAAGTCTTTGTTTAAAATGGTCTAAAATTGTAAGCGTATTCTTTGCCATTCTTGCTCTGTTTGGGTCACTGCTTGACGAATTTCCCTGTGCTCTTTTCCAGACAGAGTCAAGCTGTTTTATTAAATTATTTGTAAATTCATTAAGTTTAGCTTTGTTATGCCGCACATCCACTGGAATGACAAACTCGCCTTTCTTAATACAATGGGCAAACTGTTTATCCAGAAAACCTTTAACAGGGGTAGTACGAAGAGTATTAATATCTTCTAAAACCTGCTCCGCAATTTGACTCAAGAGTTCTTCATTCTCATCTTTCGTAATAAACCTTATTTCGTGTTCCTTTGACGGATTAAGCCATTTGTCAAAGTTTAAGCCGTTTTCTTCATAAACAGCTTTTGTTTTTGCATTGGTCTGACCGTATATGTGTGATGTATCCATAATATATTTTTTAAAATCGGGTGTAAAATTTCCGGCATATAAAATTGCTTTATAGGCGTCGTCTTTTTCTGAATTAATTTCTTTTGCAAGTAAATGAATGTATTTGATATCCCAAGCCAGCAATTTTTCTGCAGGCATAGCTTCAACCTCTTCTTTACTGAACCCTGTTTGCCTCATTATCCTCTTAAATAAATCTAAATGGAGTTCTGCTATATCTAATTTCCCTGCTGCTGCCATATCCTCCATTTTAGTAAGAATGAGTCCGCAATTTTCATAAGCCTTTATCAAATCTATTAATTCTACTTTCTGTGTCGGCATAAGAGGTTTATTGTTTATATTGCAGCAGTTAACCATCTTTTTTAACAACGACTTTTTCTCATCATCAAAGTACGTAACAGTTTGAATATAAAGGATAAAATCATTAAGCCTTTTTCTCATAAGTAAATCAACAGCTTCTTTATCGTATATATCAAAAACATCCCACAGTCCTTTAGTACAACTGTCAAAGAAATCATCCGCTGCCATTTTTACATAATCAGGATCTAAATTCTCACCGTTAAGATACAAAGCAGGTCTTTGTACAGCGCGCTGTTTCAACTCTTCAACTTTGTTAAAGAAGTTAAAAATTTCACTTTTACTTTTTGTTGAAAGAATTTTTAATGGTGAATTACTTCCACTTGTAGATAATACTCCTTCAATTAGTATATCAATTGATCTAAGCTTTTTAAGTTCATTAGCTATCCTTTCTTTTTGCTGTTTAATTGCGGCAGCCATTGCAATTGGGTCAAATTCATCAATATTATCTGGCTCAATAATCTCTTCCGTATCAACTTTAGCAGGACGCTTTATAAAAGTTTCTGTTACTTCTATTTCACCATTTTTTAGCGCATCAATTATTTCTGTATTGTGAACCAGTTTTTGGTACAATTCTACTTTTTCATCAAAATATGGAATATAATCATCATCTATATTAAAGAATATTTTTTCTAAAATAGCTTTTGTTTTTGGTAAAATACTTAAATTCGTCTTTATATTTTTATCAATATAGTTTAACCACCAGGCATAATGATTAAGTTTTTCTTCACTATCAGTGAGCATTTTTCCTATAACTCCTCTTATAAGGAAGGAATCCTTTTCTATTCCTTTAATTACTGCTGCTACCTGTTTTACTCTGATTTCTGTCAATTCTGCTCCGCTGTTTGCGATATAATCAATCACCTGCAAATCAAGAACTCTTGGGTCATCAACTGATAGGAGCTTTTTAAATGTGTTGACAAAACTTTTAGCAGACGTATTGTCATCTTTCAACACGTAAAAATCAAAAATATCAGACCTTCCCAATATATAATCATCCTCTCTTGCTATAGTTACGCGTTTTAAACAGTCGGTCAATTCTAAGTAGTCATTAATTTCTCCAGGCTTTATTTGTAATTTATTAAATATAAGGTCTGCTGTACCATAAATTGACTTGTTGTCTATTTTTACAGCTTTTATTAATGGAATATAGCTTTTTAAATTTTCACTTAGCTGTGGGCAGTTGGTAAATAATTTTGTAATAACCTCAATATTTTCAGATGTTGCATCATAATCACATTCTTTGCATAAATTTATTGCATCATCCCGAGCTAGAGTTGTTTCTTTATACTCCATACGTATATCAGCTCTCCCCGGCTGTGTTTTCCATTCATTGTAGCGCTTTTGATATTCTTGAATAAGTTTAGTCTTGTTATCTCCATTCGGAAGTTTTTTAATTTCATCTCTTAGAGCTGCAAATTCTTCTCTAGAGTTTGCATTTTTCAATTTATCAAGCAAATGTTTTTTGTTTACAGATTGAACGACTTTACTTCCAGCCTTGCCTGC
>CALVFU010000051.1 GCA_944326905.1 Candidatus Gastranaerophilales bacterium | reverse complement strand
CAGTTGCGTAGCGCTCAAGGCTCTCAAGCCTTGGCTTCCTCTCGGAAAACGTGACATTTAGTCACCTTTTCCTCGGCGGAGTCAACTGCGCTAACGCCCAGACATCTTCTATATACATTATACTAAAAAAAAATCTTTTTAATACAGTCTTGAAAACTTTATATGGAATTTTTTATTTTTTTTATTATGCTTTATTTTATGTGTTCGGTTGAATTTTGTAATAAGCAATATATGTATTTTAAGCATATTATATAATACAATATAAGTATTTGCTATTTTTAAAAAATAGTAAATAATAAGATATAGACAGAATTCGTATTGATTTAAAGATGAATAAGGGTTTAGTATTATGAAACAGATTTTAAACCAAACTTTTGATGAAGAGCGTTCATTATATAATCTAAAAAAGTCTGAAGTTTACAATTGTAAATTTGCAGGTCCGGCAGACGGAGAATCTGTTTTAAAAGAAAGCAGGGATATAATTGTTTCAAGCTGCTCGTTTTCTCTCAGATATCCTCTCTGGCATGCTAGAAGATTTGTTCTTAATGCTTCTTATATGGATGATAAAACTCGTGCTCCGCTTTGGTATTGCCAAAATGGTAAAGTATCAAAATGTCAAATATCAGGAATTAAATGTTTAAGAGAGTGTAAGAATATTACAGTTTCTGATTGTAATATCAATTCTCCTGAATTTGCCTGGCGGTGTAAGGATTTGAATATATATAATTCAACTATTGAGTCTATGTATTTATTGTTTGAATCAAAAAATGTCAATATTGAAAATCTTAAAATGACTGGTAAATATTCATTTCATTATATGAAAAATTTGAAAATTAAGAATTCCAATCTGGATACAAAGGATGCATTCTGGCACAGTAAAAATGTAACAGTAGAAAATTCTGTAGTGAAAGGAGAGTACTTAGGCTGGTTTTCAGAGAATTTGACATTTATTAACTGTCATATTATAGGTACTCAGCCGTTATGTTATTGTAAGAATTTAAGACTGGTAAACTGTACAATGGAGAATACAGATTTGGCATTTGAATATTCTGATGTTGATGCTGATATAAAAGGAGGAATTGACTCGATTAAGAATCCTAAATCAGGTGTAATTAAAGTGGATTCAGCAGGGGAAATAATATTTGAAGATGCAATAATGAAATGCTGCGGCAAGGTATTGGTTAGAGAACAAAAACTTTCAGCGTAATAGGTAAATAATGAATAATAAGCTGATGAGAGAATTTTATAATCACATGAAAGAAGGACGTGTTGTTGACGCTTCTTCGCAAATGGGAGCGTTTTTTCATGAGTTGAGCCAGGAAGCGTTAAAAATCACGGTAGAATTAAATAACAAGTACCATACCCCTGAAGAAATTGTTGAAATATTTTCGGCTCTTACAGGGAAAGATATTGATAAAACCTTTAGGCTGTTTCCTCCATTTTACACTGATTGTGGTAAGAATATAGTACTTGGAAAGAATGTTTTTATAAATTCAGGCTGTAAGTTTCAAGACCAGGGCGGAATATTCATAGGCGACGGATGTCTAATAGGGCATAATGTTATTATTACAACCCTTAATCATGTACAGGAGCCGTCTAAAAGACAGTCTTTGATTCCAAAATCTGTGAAAATTGGTAACAATGTATGGATAGGGGCTGCGGTTACAATTCTCCCCGGAGTTACAATAGGGGGAAATTCAATAATAGGCGCAGGGAGTGTTGTAGTGAAAGATATTCCTGCTGATGTAGTTGCGGCAGGTGTCCCGTGTAAGGTTATAAAATATATAGATTGTGAGGTGAGTAATGTTTAAAAAACTAATACTAGCAGTATCATTTTTATTATTTGTTATAGGAGGTACATGTATGGCACAAAATAATGATTGGGATAAAACATTTCCTAAAAGCGATAAAGTTAATGTAGAAAAAGTACATTTTAAGAACAGATACGGTATAACATTAACAGGAGATTTGTATACTCCCCAAAATAAATCGGATAAAAAATATGCAGCTATTGCGGTTTCCGGACCGTTTGGGGCTGTAAAAGAGCAGGCATCAGGGTTGTATGCGCAAAAAATGGCAGAGAGAGGGTTTGTAACACTGGCATTTGATCCTTCATATACAGGAGAGAGCAGCGGTGAGCCAAGAAATGTATCCTCTCCTGAAATTAATACGGAAGACTTTAGTGCTGCAGTTGATTTTTTAAGTGTACAGCCGAATGTTAATCCTGATGAAATAGGTATTATTGGTATATGCGGGTTTGGCGGTTTCGGTTTAAATGCTGCTGCTATTGATACAAGGATTAAAGGTACAGTTGCGGTTACAATGTATGATATGACTCGTGTTACTGCAAACGGATATTTTGATGCAATGGATGAAAACGCGCGGTACGAACTTAAAGAAAATTTAAATAAACAAAGAACAGAAGATTTTAAAACAAGTACGTTTGCTAAAGCACCAGGACTACCGGAAAAGCTTACAGGAGAAGAACCTCAATTTGTAAAGGATTACTATAACTATTACAAAGCCCAAAGAGGTTTCCACAAACGAGCTATAAATTCAAATGGCAACTGGAATGCTACAGCATCGCTTGCACTCATTAATATGCCGATTTTGGCGTACAGTAATGAAATCAGAAATGCAGTGCTTATTATTCATGGAGAAAAAGCCCACAGCAGATACTTTAGCGAAGACGCCTTCAAAAAGCTTAAAGGGGAGAATAAAGAACTTTTGATTGTTAAAGATGCAAATCATGTTGATTTATATGACAATCTTGAGAAAATTCCGTTTGATAAAATAGAAGCATTTTTTAATACCTATTTAAAAGCAGGTGATAAATAATGAAAAGATTTGAATTTCTAAAATGGGTATTTACATTTTTATTGGCGTTTTTTCTTACTCAAAATCTGGTTTTAGCAAAAACAAAGGATAATAATATGACAAGAACTGATATATGCAAGACAAATTACAAAATTTTATTTAGCGGTGAAGCTCTGCAGCCGGCGGGTGACGATCCTGAGATGCTGGCAATTTTACAAAAATACATTTTTGGAGAAGTCTTTACAGTCGGAGAGCTTGATATAAAAACACGAGAGATGATAACAGTGACTTCTTTAGCTGTTCAACAAACGCTCCCGCAGCTAAAAGCTCATATTAACGGCGCACTTAATGCCGGGGTAACTCCAATTGAATTGAGGGATGTGATATACCAGTGTGCTCCGTTTATTGGTTTTCCAAAGACACTTAATGCACTTGGTGTCTTAAATGAAGTGTTTAAAGAAAGAGGTATAAAAACTCCGCTAAAATCAACAGCCACTGTTAATGAAAACGAGAGATATGAAAAAGGCGCCGCAATACAGGCACCCCTGTACGGCGATGAAATCAAAGAAGCACTCTCAGGACTCCCCCAAAATATGGGAGATGATGTTTCAAGATTTTTGACAGAAGTTTGTTTTGGTGATTTTTATACAAGGGAGGGTTTAGATTTAAAAACCAGAGAACTGCTTGTAATTAGCATTCTTGTAACAACTGGTAAAGTTGATACATTAAAAAGCCATATTAAAGGAAATTTAAAACTTGGCACAACAAAAGAAACCATAACCGCAGCTATAATCCAATGTTTGCCCTATGTTGGTTTTCCAAATACTATAGAAGCACTGAAAACATTAAAAGAAGTTTTGATAGAAAACTAAAATTAGACAAGCAAGGCGGAGCTGAATATCGGCTCCGCTTCAGTTATTCTAATTTTTATATTCTTCAAAAAATTTATAAATAAATGATATTTTATCTTCGCTAAGTTTATCTATATTTTGTATAATTTTAGCTTTCATCAATTCTATTGGCTACAGATGGTTAAAATCAAACAAGGTTTTCATTTCAACATTCAGATTTTTTGAGATTTTCTCAATAGTGGGTAAGGAAGGGAAATGCCTGCCGCTTTCAATTCCGCTTAGTGAAGTTGTCTCAATATTAATCATTTCTGCAAGCTGTTCTTGAGTAAGTCCGGCGTTTTTTCTGAGTTCTTTAATTCGTCTGCCTAATAAGTGTTTGTTGTCCATAAAAAACCCTTTTAGACTATGATAAGTTATTGAAGGACAAAAAATAAGCGTATTTAATATATATTTTTATTAAGAAATACGTAAATTAAAACAATATATAATTGAATAATACAAATATTTGTTATAAACTATACATTAAATACATAGTATTTTTTAATTGACTTAAAAACGGGCGGTATTATTTGGCAAATATTGGGATGATAATAATAAAAGAGAATGTATCTTGTAT
The DNA here is from genome assembly GCA_944326905.1 of Candidatus Gastranaerophilales bacterium. Taxonomy (GTDB): domain Bacteria; phylum Cyanobacteriota; class Vampirovibrionia; order Gastranaerophilales; family Gastranaerophilaceae; genus CALUTH01. Next base: position 695 of record CALVFU010000051.1, on the reverse strand, counting down.
TATTAAATTATTAATGGACTTGCTAGAGAAATTTGAACGGTGTTCAGCGATTGATGAAATAGTTCTGGTTTGCCAAGTTGAATTTAATGATGTTGTTTGGGAGTCTGCCGAACGGCACGGAATTAAGAAACTTAAACATGTTATAAACGCAGAAGGCAGAATTCAAGAATATACTAAAAAAGGGATACAAAGACTCTCTGATACTTATTCTCACGGCAGTTTAGTTTTAATATATGACGCTGGAGCCAAAACTTTAGATGTATCTGAAAAATTGATTTCTAATTGTATAAAAGATATAAAAGAGTACGGATTGGCAGGTGTCGGTTTTGATAATAAAAAGATAGAAGAGGTACAAAAAATAAAATCGCCAAACATTTTTCATAAATAGGGAGTATTGTATGGTGCGACATTAAGACAGCTGATGAATTTTTTTAAATAAGATTCTTTTTTGCATCCCTGTTTGAAGCTTTCACCGCCCCGAATAATCCAAGAAGCGGATTTTCGGTAGGGCACCGTGCGAGTGAAGCGAGCCCAGCCCGTAAGGTGTCGGTAAATGATGAATTTTCCGACACCCCGAATAATCCAAGAAGCGGATTTTCGGTAGGGCGCCGTGCGAGTGAAGCGAGCCCAGCCCGAAAGGTGTCGGAAAATGATGAATTTACCGACACCCCGAATAATCCAAGAAGCGGATTTTC
>CALVFU010000050.1 GCA_944326905.1 Candidatus Gastranaerophilales bacterium | reverse complement strand
TCTTGTTACCGTTGTTATAGTCATGCCAGTATGCTTTGGCTTGTGAAGGACTTAAACTGTTTACGTCAATACCCATAATCAAAATTCTCCTCTTCAGTCTCTTATACAAGTATTAACGGCAATTTTTTCTAAAACTTTAACTCCTTCACTCAATTACGAAACACAAGACTGCACCATATTCGTGCTAATAACTAAATTTTAAGGCGCTATAAATTCACATTTACATTTTGTTACATTGTAAATATTATTAAATTTTAGCCTCTTTTAATAATTTTTATAATCTGCAGCAAGAATTTGGCAGCAGTTTCTGACGGCTTAAAATGATGTACAACTTCTCGGACGCTCCCAATTTCTGATATATTTACTCTCGGCACAAATGAAAAGTTTTTTATACCCAAGTTTTCCCAAAATTTATCAATCAGCGCCTTATCTGCCATTGTTTGATTTTGCATAAGATCTTTATTAAGACTTAAGAAACTGACATTATCTAAACCACCGATACCAATTTCAGGACGTTTAAGAAGTTCTGCAAAACTCCTTAAAGAATTGCCAGTCCGCGTATAATCCACAAAAACCACAGGTACAGAACTTGCTTTTATCTTCTCCGGCGTAAGTCCAATCTCTTTTAAATATTCATTATACGCCTTTACATCATCAGGATTAAGCTGTTTTAAATAACCGTATCTTCCGCTTATATCGTACTCACCGCTTGTTAAATTTGAGAGTGCACAGGTTTGAGTATCATAGCCTTTGGCTTTAAATATTTCCATAAGCAAAGACGGAGAACGACCGAGACCAACAATTTTAACACCTTTGGGATATCTGCGTTTTAGTTCATTTTCAATAGTATTTGTCATATATAAAACTTCGTCAACTTGTTTTTTTGCATCCGGCGTAACTTCAATCATCGCGCGTTCAGCATCACTCATAGCATTATACTTGTCAATACCGTATAACTCCTTTGTTTGTGCAGCTGTACGTTCAAAGGTGTCACCAGTTTGAACTCCACCCGGGGCAGAATATGTAAAACTTTCACCGGATGGATTGAACGGATTAAAGCCGGCATTTGCAGGCGAGTTATACCACCCGCTCATGCCCGGATTAAACGCATTAAAATTTGTCTCATTAATTCCCATACTTTTATAAAAACAATTTTATTAAAAAAATTGCTATTTACGATTAAATTGCAAAAAATATTTTACATAATTTAAGACTGGCAGCATAGGGATATTTTAACCCGGCAATAGCTTTATTATCATTCTTTTATAATTAAAATAATTTTATTGCTGTTTGTATAGAGTCCGAGATTATAAAAAATATTACAAAACTTAATTTTTACTTGTATTTTAAAAATGTTTTATTTATTATAATTTGTAGCACTATGTAGTTAAGAAATAAGGAATAGCAAAAATGAATCCGATAATCAAAAATTTAGAAAGTCAATATACGACAAGAGAACTTCCTGAAATGAATCCCGGCGATACTGTTAAAGTATTTGTAAGAATTATTGAAGGAAACAAAGAAAGAGTCCAAGCGTTTGAAGGCACTATTATTAAAGAACACGGCTCAGGAATTAATAAAACTATCACTGTAAGAAAAGTATTCCAAGGTGTTGGTGTTGAGCGTGTATTTTTAGTATACTCTCCGCGTATTGAGAAAATTAATGTATTAAGACGCGGTGATGTAAGACGTTCCAAACTCTATTATTTAAGAGAACGTTCCGGCAAAGCTACTCGTATTAAGGAAAAAATTGAAAAAAGATAAGCAGCATATTCATTGGTATCCGGGGCATATTGCCAAGGCAGAAAGACAGTTAAAAGAACAGCTTAAGTTAATTGATGTTGTAATTGAAGTCTTGGATGCCAGAATACCTTTAAGCAGTACTTATAAAGACATAAAGAAACTTCTGGGAGACAAACCGAGGTTTCTTTTGTTAAATAAGTCCGATTTAGTAAAAGCTGAAGAAATAAGGCAGTGGATAGAGTATCTTCAGCAGGTTACAAGCTGCAAAGTTTTACTAAGTGACAGCAAAAATTCTTTCAACTTCAATAAAATTATAGATACAGCAATACAGCTTGCAGAACCTAAAATTCAGGCTCAAATGTCAAAGGGGCTTTTGCGCCGCCCTGCACGTGTAATGGTCTGCGGAATGCCTAATGTAGGCAAATCAAGTATCATAAACCGACTGACACGATCATCTAAAACGAAAACAGGAGCAAAAGCAGGCGTCACACGCCAGCAGCAATGGGTAAGAATAAACCCTAAACTTGAGCTCCTTGATACCCCTGGGATTATACCAACACGCCAGGACGACCAAGAAGCAGCGTTTAAACTTGCAATGGTAAATTCAGTATCTGAGAACGCCTATTCTGCGGAGTTTGTTGCCCAAGAGCTGCTTGGAATTTTAGACAAAAAATACCAAAGTGAACTAAGAACTTATTATTCGATTGATGAAAAACCTTCATTAAAAAATATTGCACTATCAAGAAATTGGATAAAATCTGCGGCAAGCCCGGATATTGAGCGTACCTCTAAGTATATTCTTAAAGCATTCAGAGATGGTGATATTGGGAAATTTATACTTGATACATTAGAAGAAAATTAAAAAAGGCTCCGAAAATAAATCAGAGCCTTTTTGGTATTATTTTAAAACCTAATCAGCACTTTTACAGAAGCTTTATCCTTGTTTCGTTCAAACGCTTCTAATGATTTTTCAACAGGATAAACAGCGGTAATCAGCTTTGAGAAATCAAGTGCGTGCCGCTCAAGGATTCTAAGCGCCGGTCTAAACTGTCCGCAGCGCGAACCAAGTACTGTTATTTCATCAATAACAATCGGTGCAAGGTTTAATTCTTTACCAGAGGCAACAGTACTTTTTAGCACCAAAACTCCGCGTGGTTTTGTATGGCTCATTGCAGACTCAAAGCCGCTTACAGAGCCTGTTGCTTCGACTACTACATCATACTTAGTATCTGGAAGATTACTAAGGAGTATTGTTTTTATTCCAAGGGATTTTACTAAGTCGAGTTTTTCAGGGTGTTTGCCGACCAGTGTAACATCATAGTTTTGAGAATTAAGAGTCATTGCGGTAATTAAACCTAATTTTCCGTCACCTTGGACTAAAACCTTTTGACAAGGCTGGATATGCAGCTGTTCTGAAATTTCACAAGCAGCAGCAAGCGGTTCAACAAACACCGCCTGTTCGTCAGTAACATTATCAGGCACTTCAAAAAGCACTTTTGTGGGTATAGTTACGTAATCTGCAAAACATCCGTCTTTACGCCATATTCCTAAAGTGCGGCGATTCGGACAGTGACGGTAATTCTTAACTGCACACCATTCACAATCCGGGTCATCACATCCCCAGCTGATTTCTGCAACTACACGCTTTCCAATAAGTGATTTATCAGATGAATTTACATCCTCTACAATACCTACAAATTCATGTCCCAGTATACCTTTATACCCCATATATCCTTTTGTTATTTCATAATCTGTATTACAAATCCCTGCAATAGTGACTTTAACAAGCGCTTCGCCCGTGGCCGGCGCCGGTTTTTGATAATCTTCTATATATTGCAGTTTTTTATTAAAAACTACGGCTCTCATATCTATCCTCCTCTTTTTCCTAAGTATACCATATAAATACCTTATTGCTCAGAGGTTATTAGTTTGGTAAAATTTAATTATGCCAAAAATTAGTAATAAAGAAGTTTTAAATATTTTCCCGTTGTTTTTTGAAACAAACCTCAACGAGAAACACGGCGCAGATGGTATATTTGAAAAACTGGGCAGAATTTTCGAGTTCACTGACGCTTTTATTTACTATATTAACCCTGATAGTCTGCAGTTAAAATACTCTTTCAAAAATTATTCTTCGTACGAAATTGACAGTACATTCCCTTTTGGCGGACGGCAAAAAAAACTTATCTATTCAGAAGATAATTATATTGCAGATGATAACAATCCAATAATTAAGCTGCTCAAGATACAAGGAAGTGAATGTAACTACGCAATATCAAAACTAACTATACGCTCAACAGTTTTTGGAATTATCGTCCTTGTAAGAAACGACGGAAAGATTTATACTGATGAAGATTTAGCAATATTAAAAACATGCGCCTGCATAATTTCTTATGTAATAAAAGACCTTGAGTTATCAAATGTATTTAAGATTCAGTTAAAAGCATTAAAAGACGGGATTGTAGAAAAAAACAACGCGTATAAAACGATTAAAGAACAGAACGAAAAAATATTAGAGGCTGATAAGGTTAAGAATGAGTTTTTGGCGAATGTGTCTCACGAGCTTAGAACTCCTTTAAACTCTATACTTGGTTTTTCGGAGATTTTAGAAAACGGAATGTACGGTACATTAAATGAAAAACAAAAAGAGTACATAAATGAAATTCGTGTATCAGGATTGCGGCTGCTTGGAATGATTAATGAGATTCTAGATATATCAAAAATTGAAGCAAAAGCAATGAAGATATCAAGGAGCCGGTTCAGTATAGATGTTTTGTATACGGAGGTATGTAATGTACTAGCGCCGCTTGCCGCAAAGAAAAATATAAAAATGATAAAAGATTATGAAGAAGACTTTGAGATATACGCTGATTATCAAAAAATGCAGCAGATATTTTATAATTTGGTAAGCAACGCTATTAAGTTTACCCCTGAAGGCGGTGAAATACTACTGGGAGCAGAGAATAAGAAGAGTAAGGTAATATTATCAGTACATGATAACGGGATAGGAATAGATCCCAAATATCACGGAAAAATTTTTGCAAAATTTGTCCAGCTTGATTCAGCGTATACGAAGAAAGAGTCATCAACCGGGCTTGGACTAACCATAACAAAGGAGCTTGTAGAACTTCACGGAGGTAAAATTACAGTAAAGAGCGAGGTTAATAACGGCTCAACATTTATAATTACGCTGCCGGTTGCAGACTAGCATTGGGGAGATATTATGTACTAGAGAGCGCGGAGTTCAGTATTTTCAGAGATTAAATAAAGCGCAAACTTGTTGCAGCGTGTATATCATAAAGCTTGCTTACATCCCCCTGCTTCCGCCCATGCTTCTTTTAACCTTCTACAAGCCCGCATTAAACTCTTTGGGTACTTCGTCCTTATGGAGACTAGCCCATTGTCTACAGCGATTTTTAGTCCTCAATAAGCCACTCAGGATTCTTAACCATTTATCGCTTAAACGCGCTCCTTCGCCGTCCTCAGCTTCACATTAAACCCAATTTAGAACTGAACATCTATACTCTGCACACTCCTTGCCCTATTTTAGAGCGCTGCCTTTATCCCTTCTGCGCTTGCCCCATTTTAGAGTGCTGTTCATACTCCTTCTGCACTTGCCCTATTTTAGAGCGCTGCCTTTGCCCATTCTGCGCTTGCCCCCCTTTAGAGTGCTGCCTTTGCTCTCCAGTCAGCCCCCTTTTCAGCCCCCTTTAGGCTAAATAATTGAAGGTTTCTTTTTGTGATTCGTCGGTTATGATATTTTTTTCACAAAATTCTTTCCAAAGTGCAATTTTGTGAAACATTTCATTGATTGAGCTTTGCTGATTGTTGTCTTTGTTAGCGCCAAAATAGTTGTAATGATCATAACGGCTGTTTTTTACGGGATTAGATGCGGTATTTTTTGCAGAATACTGGCTGTTTTTAGCCGATGACAAATTTGAAATAGCAGACACTAACATGCAAACTTCACTCCTTCTGTAAGTATTTTATCATGATACGGATAAAAAATCAATAATACATAAGCGGAATTTATATAGGATTTTCTGCGGAGCGCAGCGCGAGTGAAGCGAGCCCAGCACGTAAGGTGTCGGACTAGTCGGCTGGGCATACCTGCCCAACGCCAAGTATAATGCGGATTTTCGGCGGAGCGCAGCGCGAGTAAAGCGAACCCAGCCCGTTTGGTGTCGGTAAATGTTGAATTTTCCGACACCCCGAATAATCCAAGACGCGGATTTTCGGTAGGGCGCAGCGCGAGTGAAGCGAACCCAGCCCGTTTGGTGTCGGTAAATGTTGAATTTTCCGACACCCCGAATAATCCAAGACGCGGATTTTCGGTAGGG
>CALVFU010000049.1 GCA_944326905.1 Candidatus Gastranaerophilales bacterium | reverse complement strand
GGTGAGATACCTAACGGCGGAGGGGCTGATCCAAAGCTTCCTGCAATTAACAATGATGAAAATAAATGTCCTAGTGGTACTCATTGGGATGGAAGTAAATGTACTCCTGATGAAGAAGTACCAAACAATGAGTGCGGAGCTAATGAACAATGGAACGGCAGCAAGTGTGTGCCAATTGTACCAGAAGAGCCTGGTAAAGAAGAGCATGATTGTCCGCCTAACGAGGAATGGAACGGCAGCGCGTGCGTTTGTATACTTGATTACGTAAGAGACGAGAACAAAAATTGTGTACCGTCTCAAAAAAAACCAGAGAAGAAATGCCCTCCAAGTCAACATTTTGAAAATGGTATTTGTGTTTGGAATGATTGTGCTACAAAAGGAGCTATAAGAAATGAAAGCAGACTTTGTATGTGTCCTTCAAATACGCATGTTGAAAACGGCGCTTGTGTACAGACTAAAAAACAAGAACCTTGTCCTACAGGACAAGTAAGAGTTAACGGTGTTTGTACTCCTCAAGGTTATGGAAATCGCGGCGGAGGAAGTTCATATACGGACGGAACGTTTAACTCTGCGTATTCAGACCAGCCATGGGTATCTAAAAAAGTAGTAGGTACCAAAAATCAAGATATGCGAGATTGGGGAAGCAAAAATCATACATCAGTAAATCCCAACGATCAAAATTATACTCCGACAGACAAATACGGTAATCCTATTGATCTCTATTCTTCAGGATCTAGTCAGTTCTAAAACCTATAGAAAAATAGCGGACGTAAAAATGTACGCTATTTTATATATCTGAAAGTGCTTCTAATGCTGCAATTTTCATAATATTTGCATCGGGTGTTCTGCCAGTCCAGATAATTTGTGCTCTCTGTGCCTGCATTATAAGCATATCAAGTCCGCCTATTGTCCTCAGACCGCACTTTTGAGCCATTGATATGAGTTTTGTTTTTGACGGGTTATAAACTATATCATATACTATTGTATCTGGTTTTAATTTTTTTATATCACTTTCTTCAATAGGGCTTTCATTCATCATATATCCGCGCATTCCAATTGGCGTGGTGTTTACAACTATTGATGTATGTGACAAGTCTCTTATATTTTGTATTTGATAAGCATTAAATTTTATATCAGGAAACTGTGCTCGTAAATAATTTATTGTCTGGCTTGAATTAATTATATTTCTTGTATACATGTCAATTTCTGAAACACCGAGTTCTGCAAGACCTACTGCTGCAGCCCTTGCAGCTCCGCCGGTTCCTAAGATTGACGCGTTTTTATTCTTGAGATTAAATTCTAAGGGAATTGCCATTTTAAAGCCGTAAATATCTGTATTATAACCAAATAATGTCTTATCGGCATTAATTTTTACAGTATTCACGCATCCTGCTATATTAGCATAGTCATCTATTTCATCCAAAAACAAAGATACCGGGACTTTTAACGGAATAGTTACATTAAACCCGGTATAATTCTGGGTTTTTAAAAACTTAATCCTTGAAATCAAATCCTCAGGCGGGGTCTCTAATACATCATAAACGCCCTCTACATCTACACTTTTCATTGCTGCATTATGAATTGCTGCTGATATAGAATGTCCTAACGGGTAACCGATTATTCCTAACTTAAACATTTCTCACTCCGAATATAGGTCTATTGTACCATATTTTTCATACTTTTCAATGTCAAGGTTTTATAAAATTTATCCTGCAAGAGTATAGATTTATTGTTTTTACAAAAATAAAATTGTTTATATCTGTTTGTGGAAAAATTAAACATTTATCCGCATCCGTATAATTAATTTTTGTAAAAATAGGGCATTAAATAATTATTTTTGCTAAAATTATTATGGTGTAAAATGAAGAGACTTGTTTTAACAATAATATTTTTAATAATGGGTTTTGTATTTAACTTTATCGGAGCTGCTTCGGCTGAGGAGGTTTTAAAAATAAACTCTGTTCATTTTGATAATTCGGACAAACTTATTTTTATATCTGCCAAATCGCTGGATGGAGAAGATAGAGTAATAAAAACAAATACTTTAAAAGAACCAAACCGTGTTTATTTTGATATAGAAAATGCTGTTTTAACAGGAAGTAAACAAAACTATGTTTTTGAACAAAGCCCGCTTATGGAATTTGTTATATCGCAAAACACAGTTTCACCTTCTGTTGTACGGGTTGTTATGACTCTTGAAGAAAATGTTTCACCGTCTGATGTCAAGGTTTCTCAAATTGACGGAAATATTTTCATAACATATAACGGCAAAATAAATATTTCAGGTGATTATTTCAGGACGGTATTCAGAGATTTCAGAAAGTCATCAAACGATTATTACGAATATTTTAAAGTGTATTTAAAAACCGTAGAGAGGAATACTATTCCGATAATAAAGCCTGATGCAGACAAAAAGCTTCTTGAAGAAATACAAACTTCAATTAAAAATACAACATTATCGAATACAGATGGTATAAATTATGATACAGTAAAGAAAACAAGTATAACTACAAACCTTAAGACAGGATACTATCTAAGGCTTGCAAAGTACCAAAATAATGGTGTTTTAATCCAAGGACAGGGGCAGGTGCAAATAGAATCACCTTCTTTTCTGTCTAACCCCTCAAGGCTTGTAATAGACATGCCAAATACTTATGTCGAACAATCCATAAGAAATAAAGAAATTCCGCTGGGGGATTCGGGAGAAACACTTAAGATAGGACAGTTTGAAGTAAATAAAGCACGTATAGTTATTACAACAACACAGACTTCAAAATACCTTCCAATTATTTCACCTGATAATCAATCATTATTCATAATTAATACAGACAAACTCACATCAGCGTACGTATCACAGACTAAAACAAATATAAACGGATACTTTAACAAAAAAATAGACAGGTACACAAGCGAATTTATATTATCATTTACCAATCCTGTAATAACAGGTATAAGAAGAAACCCCGATTCTTTTACCGCATATTTTTTAAATGCAGTAAGCTATAATGAACAAGAGCTTAAAAACGCATTATCACAAGCCGGGTTGAAAGATGTCAATCTTTCATTGATGTCAAATATCGGTATAAGAATGACATGCCCTCTATCAAGAGACAAGGTTATAAGGTTTGACAAGAGTGCAGACGGAAAAGCTGTAAAACTTGTAGTAACTTCACCAACCCCGGCTCCAATATTTAATATAAATAAAAAACAAAAAGGCGCGGTTGTACTTGATGCAGGACACGGCGGTACTGATTACGGCGCAATAAGAGCGGGTATAAACGAAAAAGATATAACTCTTGATGTAACACAAATGGTCGAGGCAATTCTTCAGGAAAAAGGTTATAAAGTCTATATGACAAGAAGTAACGATTCAGGACCATCATTACAAGAGAGAGTAGATTTATGCGAAGAGAAAAAACCTGATATATTTGTAAGTATCCATGTTAATTCTTCTGTTAAAAATGATATCTACGGTATAGAGACACATTGGTATCATGATTACAGTCTGGAGCTTGCTGAGATTGTTCACAAACACCTTATAAAAAATATTCCCTCAACAAAAGACAGAGGTTTATTCCAATCAAAATTTTATGTTATAAACCACACTACAGTTCCTGCTATACTTGTTGAAATGGGATTCATATCAAATGATGCCGAACGTGCGCAGCTTGTTACAAAAAAACGTAAGCAAGCTATAGCAAAATCTATTGCAGAAGGTATAATTGAATATATAAATGCAAATAAGTAAAAAAGATTTTATTCAACGCCGGAGTAAAGATAATTGGATGTATTAAGTAATAACAATAAAAGAAATTTACCAATAGGCTTCTGTGATTCAGGGGTTGGAGGGCTATCAGTATTTGCAAAATTTAAGCAAATAATGCCGAATGAAAATACTATATACTATGGTGATTTAAAAAATGTACCTTACGGCTCAAAATCCAGTGAGGAAATTACAGGGTACTTAAAAAAAATACTCGATTTTTTTGAAGCAAAAAATGTAAAAGCAGCAGTTCTTGCCTGCAATACAACTTCTGCAGTTGCGTATGAAAAATTAAAAGACAATTACAATTTCAAAATTTATCCAATAATCCAATCTTCTGCAAAAATTATTGCAGGATTAAATGTAGAGAAACTGGGGGTTTTTGCGACATCGGCAACTATAAAATCAGGTGTTTATGAAAAAGAAATAAACAAATATAACTCAAATATTAAAGTTTATTTGAAAGCATGCCCGGGATGGGTTGAAATAGTTGAGGATAAAACATTTGAAAAAGAAGAAAGCATTGTGCTTGTAAAAAAATACTTTGATGAAATGATGCAAAATAAGCCGGATAAAATAATTTTAGGGTGTACGCATTATCCTTTTCTTATTGGCATGCTCTCAAAATACACTAATATCGGCATTTTTATTGATCCTGCAATTTATTTTGCGGAATTTATAAAACAAGATTTAATAATCAAAGAGCTTAATAATTTATCCAAAAAAGAAGGAGAAGAGGAATTTTATGTAAGTGCAAATCCTGAACAATTCAAGATTTCAGGCGAATTATTCTACCACATAAAAAACAATCCGATATTACTATAAATTCAACTACAAAAAAGTTAATAATATTTTGCATAACAATTTTTATTTTAGTATCATAGAAATATGGGAATAGCAATAAACGAAGCAGTCGAGATATGGGATAGTGCAAAAGAGGAACTAAAGAAAGTAGTTCCCGAGGCATCTTACCCTTGGATAATGCCGCTTGAAGCAGCAGGGTTTGAAAACGATAAACTCACATTAATAACAGGCGCGTCTTTTGCCGTGCAGATAATAAGGAAATTCCATTACAAGCAGATAATGGATGCTCTTAAGTCAGTAGTTGGAAGAGAAATAAAATTTGATATAATAGTAGACTCAAAAAAAACAGAAGAGTTAAAAAAACAAACAGAAAAGATTAATAAAAAATATTTTGATAAAGAAACGCGCGAGCGTGCAATGAATAACTTAGCAATAATGCAATCGGCGGCTAATCTTAATCTTAAATACAAATTTGAAAATTTTGTAGTCGGCGAGAATAATAAGATGGCGCATGCTGTAGCTCTTCAAGTAGCAAAAGATCCTTGCAAAAAAATAAACCCTTTATTTATATACGGCGGTTCCGGCTTAGGTAAAACCCACTTAATGCAGGCTATAGGGCATTATATAATAACTCATTTTCCGAAGCTGAAAATTAGATATATAAAAACAGAAGAGTACGTTAATGAGCTTATAAACAATTTAAGAATGGGCGGAAATTCAAATGATAGAATGGAGAAATTCCGTCAAAAATACAGAAATGTTGATGTACTTCTTATAGATGATATACAGTTTGTTGAATCCAAAACACGTACGATGGAAGAAATATTCCACACTTTTGATACGCTTTATAATAAAGGAAAACAAATAGTAATAACATCAGACAGACTGCCTAAAGATATTCCGACTCTAACAGACAGGCTTAGGACGAGATTTGAAATGGGAATAGTCGTAGACTTGCAGCCGCCTGATTTTGAAACAAGGATTGCAATACTAAAGAATCTTGCGGCTCAAGAGAGAATAGAATTTCCAGATGACGTATGCGAGTATATATCAAAGAACTTTTGCGATAATGTAAGGGAGTTAGAAGGAGTATTTAATAAAGTTTCGGCATTTGCAAGTATAAGCGGGGTGCCTGTAACATTAGAGTTTGCAAAATCAACGCTTAAGTGTGAAGAAAACAAGAAGAAAATAACAATTGATGAAATAGCAAAAGTGTGTGCAGAATATTACAATGTAACAGTAAAAGATTTAAAGAGTACCCAGCGCTCTCAGGCAATATCGCAGGCAAGACAGGTTGCGGTCTATTTAACGCGTGAAACTACTGGCATGAGTTATGTTAATATAGGCGCGTATTTTGAGAAAAAACATCCGACTATGCTATTTTCATATGAAAAGATAAAAAAAGAGCTAATTACAGAACGCCGCTTGAGAGAAGATTTAAGAGAGATAAAACAGGCATTAAAGCTTGAAGGTCAGGGGTAAGAAGCAAATAAAACTGTTATTGCAAGCGAAAGCGAAGCAATCCAGAATTATTATGCTGTGCTGAACAGCGGATTTTCGGAAGGGCGCCGAGCGAGCGAAGCGAGCCCAGCCCGAAAGGTGTCGGTAAATGATGAATTTTCCGACACCCCGAATAATCCAAGAAGCGGATTTTCGGTAGGGCGCCGAGCGAGCGAAGCGAGCCCAGCCCGTAAGGTGTCGGTAAATGGTGAATTTTCCGACACCCCGAATAATCCAAGAAGCGGATTTTCGGAAGGGCGCCGAGCGAGTAAACTACAAGCGTGCTGTCATGCTGAACTCGTTTCAGCATCTTACCAGCGTGAAGTTTCTGTTTCCAGCCGACCAGCCCAACCCCCTTGTAAATATTTGTTGGGCAGGTATGAACTGTCCCCTAAAAACAGTAATCAATCAGTAGGACGAATTTAAATATTGTCTAAATTCACAAGGTGTCATT
>CALVFU010000048.1 GCA_944326905.1 Candidatus Gastranaerophilales bacterium | reverse complement strand
ACCAGACAACCAAAACAAAGGTGGAGGAAGTTTACATTATTATGTAGAAGAAGATCCCCTAAGTGAAGGACCAAATGACAGCAATCCTGGTAAAGATAAATACGATCATACTGGTCAAGGTCCAAAACATTTCCAAAATAACGATATCGACAACTCAAGTGCTAACGGAGTTAGACCTAGTAAAAGATAAATAGTAAAAACTTTATATTTTAGCTTAGACATATTACTATTTTTCAAAATAACAAAGGCACTATTCATTAGCTGTCAGATAAACTAAAAGCCCGGAATAAGTCCGGGCTTTTTTTATTCAGCCGAGAAAATATCTTTAATATCATCCATTGTTAATGATTTTACAATGTTTCTATCTATAGATATTACGCTGTCTACAAGATTTCTTTTACGGGTTTTAAGTTTTTGGATTTTTTCTTCAACAGTATTTTTAGTAATAAGCCGATATACAAACACTTTTTTAGTCTGTCCGATACGGTAAGCACGGTCGGTTGCCTGATCCTCAACTGCAGGATTCCACCAAGGGTCATAGTGTATAACATAATCTGCGCCGGTAAGGTTTAACCCTGTACCGCCTGCTTTTAAACTTACAAGAAATATCGGAATATTTGGATTACTGTTAAAGTTCTCAACAGCTGCTTGTCTATCTTTTGTTTTTCCTGTCAAATACTCATAAGGAATACCTTCTCTCTCCAGCCAGGCTTTTATTATATCAAGCATGTCTACAAATTGGCTGAATAAAAGAACTCTGTGTTTTTCTGCAATAATTTGTTCCAGCATTCCTTTTAAATATTCAAACTTGCCTGATTTTATAACACCTTTAACATGCTCTTTGTCATACAGACGCGGGTGACAGCATATTTGGCGAAGCCTTAACAGCGCTGAGAAAATTGACATACGGCTTTTTTCAAGTCCATTAAGTTCAATACTCTTAAACAATTCTTCTTTGGTTGAGTCAAGTACTTCAAGATAGAAGTCTTTTTGTTCGTCTGTAAGTTCACAGTATGCCATATTTTCAACTTTATCAGGAAGATCTTTTGCAACATCTCGTTTCATACGACGTAAGATAAACGGATAAATTTGAAGTTTAAGGCGTTTTTCTACTGTTTTATCCTGCCGCTCCATTATAGGTGTTACATATCTGTAATTAAACTCAGACATTGAGAATAAAAATCCCGGCATTAAGAAATCAAAGACAGACCAAAGCTCTTCAAGCTTATTCTCAATCGGCGTACCTGATAATGCAAGTTTATGTTTAGCATTCAGGGTTTTTACTGCTTGAGCTGTTTGTGAAGTTGCATTTTTAATATTTTGCGACTCATCCAAAATAATATACCTGAAATTGTACTTTTTAAGCTTTGCAATATCGCGTCTTACAAGAGCGTAACTTGTTATAACAATATCGTATTCAGGTATTTTTTTAAACAATGACGCTCTGTCTGCTCCAGAGAGTTTAAGACAGGAAAGTCCGGGAGTAAATTTTGCAATTTCTGATTCCCAGTTAAATACAACCGTTGTAGGACAAACTACAAGAGTCGGCTCAGCCCCGTCAACTTCTTTTGCTTTTTGAAGAAGACTCAAAGCCTGCAGAGTTTTACCAAGCCCCATATCATCTGCAAGGATGCCGTTAAGCCCATACTTATACATAAACCATAGCCAGTGGAAACCTTTAACCTGGTACTCACGAAACTCGGCATTTACACCGCTGGGCAGAGCTTCTCCGCCATCCCCGGTTGAAAATGTTGATATTTGTTCCCAGAATTTTGTAAAATTTTCTGATAAAACTAATTCAAATCCCAGATTTTTTAATTCCGAAATTAATCCGGCACGGTAAGTTTTTACAATATATTTGTTTTCATTATTTCTGTATGCGTCAAAAGAGTTAAATGAGCGGAGCATTTGATAAATATCCTGAGCCGGATACTCTACAAAACCCAAACTTCTTACTCTGCTGTATTTTTCACCATTTTGAATAGTTTCATAAATATCATCGAAATCAATAACTTCATCACCTGCTTGACCATATAGCTGGATTTCAAAGCTATCATTTGACTCATCACAAAAATCAACTTTTGCACACATTTTAAATGGTTCTTTAAGCAGTTTAAAAAAGTTCATATCATCTTTTTCTATAAATTTCCAGCCGTCACCTGCCTGCTGAATGTAGTAATTGTAAAAATCAATAGCGTTTTCTTTTTCCATTGCTAGATTGTTTGTCTGCATAGGAATAAACTTACATGCAAGCAGCATTTGATACGCTTCATGCTCGTGTTTATAGTTTCTTTTAACCCAATACACAAGATCCGAATCTGGTTTTTTAATTGTAATATACGCACCCTTGTCTGTTTTTGAATATGGAACTCTTACACCATCATATTCAAATTCCAGCGAGGCTTTAAGAGATTGGTCATAATCTATACCAAGAGTTACAATATTTATTGGCGGGCGTTCTTCAAGCAGGAGCTTAGATATATTATCCGAAATTTCTACTTCCATTATTTCCCTGAGTTTTGGAAGTTCTTCGTATACAAACTTACCGCCGTCTGCATCTTTTAGATCAGTAAAAGTTGATTTAATTATACTTTGCGGCAGTTCATTTATTGCTATATTAATAGGAAAAATTAAATTTCTGTATCTTCCCCATTTAAGCTGGCGTGAAAAATATTTTACTTCTTCAAACGGAATTATTTCATCTTGATCCGGGCGTTTCCAGTACAATGCAAGCATTATTGCCCCTGTTTGAGAAGTGTTTACAGACAAAGAAAGCTGCCATACGTTATCAACAAACTGTATCCTCTCTTTTGTTTTTTCATCCAGAACTTCCTCTACTTTTGATAAAAGTTCAAACATAGGCGCGAACTTTGTAATAGGTACGTCATACCAGCCGGCTTTTTTATCCTGTTTAGCAATTTTTAAAAGCGCTGAAAATATTTCAAACTCTGCTTTTTGTTCATTATTCAAAGAAAAATCAGGGTCCTTCTTCTGAGCTTCTATAAGCGCTCTTAAAACTGATTCAATAGAACGTACTATTTTATTTGTCGAACGGTCACGAATTAAAATAGAAAAAAAGTTTTGTCTGCGTTTAGGATTAAAGTGAAAAATGTAATTTCCAATCGGTTGAGTTTTTAATGCAGTATCAAAATCTGAAAAATCAATATTAGCCACACCTTTTTCAGCAAGCCATTTTTCATACGCATTTTCACTTATTGCCTTAATAGCTACTGCAACTGAGTGTTTACACCATTCGTCTTTAAGCGGACAGTTGCAGCGGGCTTCAACTTTGTTCTTTTTGAAAATTAAATCTGTATTATACGAATCCTGAAAATTTCCTTTAACTTTTCCCATATAAAAGTTTTTTTCAGGATACGACTGAAGTATCATATCTTTTTGATAATATTCATAACCGCGGCGCCATGCTCCTGCAGTCGCGTGGTCTTTTAAATACTTGAAGTTAAACTTAAACGCACTCATTTAGCGAGCCTAATTCCTTTTTCGGGTTAAGATAAACGATAAAAAGACAATTAAACAATCGTCAAACAATGACATTAAATAATAAATACTGATTAATAAAGCCGAACAACAGACTAAACCAAATATCCTTATTTCGATTCTGTCATAGAGGAAACAACTCCTGCTAGTATTAAAACATAATTTTTTATTTTATGCAAGCAGAATTTTAAGGGAATATTTGTTAAGCAGGTATGCCCAACCGACCAGCCCAACGTCGTGTATCATGCGGATTTTCGGTAGGGCGCCGCGTGAGCGCAGCGAGCCCAGCCCGTAAGGTGTCGGTAAATGATGAATTTTCCGACACCCCGAATAATCCAAGAAGCGGATTTTCGGTAGGGCGCCGTGTGAGCGCAGCTACAAGCGTGCTGTCATGCTGAACTTGTTTCAGCATCTTACCTGTGTGAAGTTTCTGTTTCCAGCCGCCATCACAAAATGATATAAATGACACGCCTTATGCTGCACTCTACATCGGTAAAGTTCTGAAATACATCTCACGTTAAACGGATACAGCTCTGCTTTTCATCCTCGGCTTATTCAGAACTATAATATTTTTAAGAGTACAAGAATAACCGTGCCTATAATACAGCTTTTAAAACACAAATTTACCCTCTAAGTTGTACAGGCATTATTAAATACAAATAATCTTCTTCGCTTTTTGGTCTTAATACGGCAGCAGCAAGACTAGAATTCATTTGTATAAGAACCTCTTCAACTTCTGCTATTTTAAGAAAATCAAGAAGATAACGATAATTGAACGCTATCAGCATATCTTCACCGCTGTATGAAATCTCTATACTATCTTCACTTGCTCCGGCATCAGGTGTGTCAGCGTTCATTTTTAAAATTCCGTCAGTAAACTCAAATTTAACAATACTTGTTTTTTCATCTATCATTGTTGATACAATTTCAAGTGCTGAAATTAGTTTATCACGATTTACAAGCGCCTGCTTAGAAAAATTTACTGGTATAAGCTCATTATACTTAGGATACTGCCCTTCCATCAATCTTGATATCATTTTTGTTGCGCCGGTTTTAAAAATTATTCTGGATTTTTCTTTTGATATAGTAACAGTCTCCTCCTCAACATAAGAAGTCATTCTTATAAATTCAGACAAAACTTTTGAAGGAACTATCATTGAAAAGTCTTTATTTTCTTCGTTTTTAACAAACTCTTTTGCCCTTGCAAGTCTGTTACCGTCTGTCGATGCCATTTCAAGAATTTTATCATTTATAGAACATATAACTCCTGATAACAAATTGTTAGTCTCATAACCTGCAGCAGCAAAACTTGTCATTTTAGCACAAGTTACAAACGGCTTCATCTCTATTTCTATACTATCACCTTCTGTTATTTCATCTTCTATAACAGGAAACTCTGCAGCTGATATACCTATTATATCAAATTTAGACTTACCGCTTTTAATAACAGCAATATTATCTTCATTTATATCAAAATTAACAGGAGCACTTCCAAGTCTTGAAATAATATCTGAAAGTCTTTTAGCAGGCAGAGTAACTTTTCCTTCCTGCTCTATTTGGCAATTTATAACAGTTACAACTGTTAAATCAAAACTTGTTGCAGAAAGTTTTATTGAATCAGAAGAAATACTCTCTATAAGTACATTAGCAAGAACAGGCTGCAAACCTTTAGGAACAGTAGCTCGCTCAACTATTTTAAGACCGTTTAATATTACATCTTTATCTACCGAAAACTTCATTATGATACTCCTTCACCCTTTTACTTAACTAAATTATAGTACAAAATTAAAAAATATACTAATAAGGATACATAAAAAACAAATATTTTTTTTAATTACCGCCGCTAAATATTAAGTTTATACCCGCCGCCATAAACCGTTTCAATATACTTTTTACCATCAGATATCTTATCAATCTTACTTCTCAAATGTCTTATATGAACCCTTATTGTTTCAAGATTATCATCCGGGTCATACCCCCAAATATCCTTAAGAAGCTTTGAACCTGCAACAATCGTACCGTGGTTTTGGAAAAGTATATTAAATATATCAAACTCAATTGGGGTTAATTTCTGTATATTATCATTTATCTTGACACTGTAATTTTCAGGGAGCAGTGTTATTTCTTTGTAAGTCAATAATTCTCTTGTTGCAGCGGATTTAGGTATTTTATCAGACCTTTTAAGCAATGCCCTTATTCTTACCATTAATTCTTCTATTTCAAACGGCTTGCAAAGGTAATCATCTACACCCGTATCAAAACCTTTTACTTTATTATTGAGCTGTGAAAGTGCTGTAAGCATTATTATAGGTGTATCTGCAATCTCCGGGCACTGACGTATTCTTTGAGCAACAGTAAAACCATCAACTTCAGGCATCATTACATCAAGAATTATACAAGAAGGCTCCTCCTGTTTTGCAGCCTGAAACCCATCTATTCCGTTAAAACACTGTATTACTTCATATCCTGCAAGCTCTAAATTTATTTTTATAAGCTCGTTTATTGCTCTATCATCATCAATTACTAAAATCTTGTTTGCCATAACTATTACTATTGTAGAAAAAATGTAAATAATTGTCTATAAATTGTTTTTTATGTAGAAAACTTTTTATAATATTTTAAAATAATAAAATTTTGACAAGTTTTTGACATTTTTTGACAATCTTTTTATACAAAATTCTACAATCTTTCTACATTCAATAATACTGATATTATTAGATTTTAGCGCTTTTTCTACAAATAATTTATACTTATTACTACGTTTATTATTTTAAATAAATTATATATATAATTAATATTAATTAATGTATGTAAATAAAAACAAATAAGATTTTAATATAGAAATTTTGTTTTTTATAGTTGTCTTGTTATTTGAATAAGTACAAGTTGTAAAAAAATTATAACACCTTCTGCAATCCTAGTTAATATATCCTTGGATTAATTCGTTACTTTGTTTCTTATAATGAAAGTTTACAAATAGGGATTGCTTTTTCAGCATTATCTTTTAGAGTCAAAAAAGGTCGTATAAAACATTAAATGTGCTGTAAAAACTTGTTTATAACCTTTTTCTTTAAATTAATAAAAAATCATTAACAATGGATGATATTAAAGACATTTTCTCGGCTGAATAAAAAAAGCCCGGACTTATTCCGGGCTTTTAGTTTATCAGACAGCTAATGAATAGTGCCTTTGTTATTTTGAAAAATAGTAATATGTCTAAGCTAAAATATAAAGTTTTTACAGTGGTTATCTATTTAACTTAGGACCATGAACACTTCCTGGATTAGTATCGAAACTATTTTGGAAATGTTCTGGACCTTGACCAGTGTGGTCGTATTTATCTTTACCAGGATTGCTGCCATTTGGTCCTTCACTTAGGGGATCTTCTTCTACATAATAATGTAAACTTCCTCCACCTTTGTTTTGGTTGTCTGGT
>CALVFU010000047.1 GCA_944326905.1 Candidatus Gastranaerophilales bacterium | reverse complement strand
TCGCACGGCGCCCTACCGAAAATCCGCTTCTTGGATTATTCGGGGTGTCGGCAAAATTCATCATTTTCCGACACCTTTCGGGCTGGGCTCGCTTCGCTCGCACGGCGCCCTTCCGAAAATCCGCTCTCAGTATGGCACTACATTTAAAATTTGCAAGGTATAACTATTTTAAACTTAAGCTGAAATTCCGTGTACGGGATTGCTTTGCTTTGCTCTCAATTGTGCCTTAAACTGTTATTGCAAGAAGTGTAATCCTCGCTGTAATCCAGGAAATTAAAGCAGACGGGATTGTTTCGTCGCTTTGTTACGATCGTAATGACGTAAAAAGAGATGGGATTACATGTCTTACCCGCAAAAAATCCAACTAAAGTTACACTACAAAACACAATTATACTCATTAAATACAGGATGTGAACAAATTCATTGGATGTCAAAATATTATTAAAGAAAGGCACCATGTTATGAATTTGCACGAAGAATGTCTGCTTAAATATCTTACAAACTCGTTTAGTCTCGCTAATACTACTAATGTTTTGTTAAGATGCAACCGGCTTATTGAAAAGAAATTCCAAGCTAAAAATGTTGCAAAAATACCGCGCCTAAATTATACTTATAATCAGTAGATAATAAGAAGGGATAGGAGTTTGAGCAAACTAGGAAAAGTCACCGTACTGAATGCTTTAGCATGTGTGATGATTGTTTTTACAACTGCTATTGTTTTTTTACTGCTTGCTAAAAACAATCTTTTTACTGATTTTATTAAAGATGCGGAAAACAAGTCATTTGACTACAGGCAAAAAGTTCTTGCAGGAAGAAAAGATACATTTCTTGCTAAGAATAATATTTCTGTAGTCACAGTTGATGATGTAAGCTTCGAATACTTGTGGGATAAATATGGAGAATGGCCGATTCAACGTGATGTATATGCTGATTTAATTGACTATATTGAACGGTCAAATCCTAAATCCGTTGTATTTGATTTACTGTTTATTAAGTCACTGAGAAGCTCACCGGCAGGCGACAAAAAACTAATTGACACAGTAAACAAGTATGACAATATATATATGGCAATGAATTTTGATAATATTCCTGCTGATGCCCGTAAGCCTGCTGTCCTTCCTGACAGACTCAGCGTTAATGTTGATAATCAATCTGACTCAAACATTGTCTCAAATATGACTTTTTCTAATTGCAGAACAATTCTTGACGGACTCCTCGACGGCAAAGCGCACATCGGTATTGCTAACGTAAACAGGAGTACCGATGGTATAATCCGTACTATTTCTCCGTTTGCATTCTATCAGGGTAAGTATTATCCATACCTTTCACTTCTTGCCGGCGGCAATTTTATAAATGGAAAACTCTCGAAAAATTACACTATTAACAACAAATCGGAACTTATCACAGGAACAAAACAAATCCCGCTGACTAAGGACGGAGAAGCTATTTTAAACTGGTACGGCGGTTCAGGACGTGTATTTGACATGGTTCCGATTTATAAACTTCTGTTAGATATTGAAAACGGACAAAATAACTACAGTTTTAAAAACAAAGCCGTTTATATCGGCACAACAGCAACAAGCCTGCACGATACAAAGAGTGTACCTGTTTCTAGGCTTTACCCTGGTGTAGAAATTCATGCTACATTTCTCAATAATATGATTGATAATAATTTCATCAGAAAAACTTCATTAGCTGCCGATATTGTAATCTGTTCTCTGCTTTCTTTAATAACAATTTTAATTGTATCTGCTTCAGCAAGCGCTATTTTTGCAACACTCTCAACGATAATGATTCTTGTAGGGTATATATTTGTTACGTATTATCTTATGTATATATCAAATCTCTGGGCGCCGCTTGTAATGCCTGCAATTATTATGATTATTACATTTGCGCTATCATATATTGTTAAATACATAATCAAATCAAGAGATTTCGAATACCAATATAAACTGGCAACTGTAGACGGGCTTACTGATTTATATAATCACAGATACTTCCAAGAAAGTCTTAAACAGCAAATGGATACTGCAAAACGGTATGGAACAAATGTATCATTAATAATTGCTGATATTGATTTCTTTAAAAAATTCAACGATACGTACGGGCATCAAGCCGGCGATGCTGTATTAAGACAAGTTGCGCAGGTGCTTAAAAAGAATGTAAGAATGAGCGATATTGTATGCAGATACGGCGGCGAAGAGATGAGCATAATTCTTCCAAATACTAATAACAAAGAAGCGCGGACTAATGCAGAACGTATCTGTAAAGCGGTTGCGGAAAAAATGTTCAAACTAAGTGCTGCTGCAGAGAGTCATGTTACAATAAGCCTTGGAGTTGCAACATTTCCTAATGATGGTGAAACACCGAAAGAATTAATTGAAGAAGCAGATAAAGGTTTATATCGGGCAAAAGAAAACGGCAGGAACCAAGTAGGAGCTGCAAAATGACTTTTGTAACAGTAATCGGCGCCGGACTTGCCGGAGCTGAAGCAGCGCTGCAGCTTGCAAAGCGCGGGATTAAAGTACGATTATATGAAATGCGCCCGCATAAAACTACAGGTGCGCATAAAACTGATAAGTTTGCTGAATTTGTCTGCTCAAACAGCCTGGGCTCTTTTGATATAACTAATGCCAGCGGACTTTTAAAAGAAGAAATGAAACTGCTTGGCGGAGAGCTTATCAAAACAGCATTTGAAACAAGCGTTCCTGCCGGCGGCGCCCTTGCAATAGATAGAGAAGAATTTTCAGCAAGAATTACTGAAAAAATTAAAAATAATCCGTTGATTGAAGTTATTAATGAAGAAATAACGGAAATACCAAATACACCTGCCGTTATTGCCTCAGGACCGCTTACTTCTGAACTTATGACTAAGGCGCTGAGAGAATTTACAGGGTATGAACACCTGCATTTTTATGATGCTATTGCACCAATTATAGAAAAAGAAAGCATTAATTTTGACAAGGCATTCTACGCAGCAAGGTATGATAAAGGTGAACCTTCATACATCAACTGTCCGATGAATGAAGACGAGTACAAAAACTTTTATAATATACTTATAAACGCACCAAGAATAGAATTAAAAGAATTTGAGAAAAATGCAAAATTTTTTGAATCCTGTCTGCCGGTTGAAGTTCTTGCTTCACGAGGAATTGATACACTAAGATTTGGTCCGATGAAGCCGGTTGGGCTTGTTGATAAGCGTACGGGCGTAGAAAATTACGCAGTTGTGCAGCTGAGGCAGGATAATTCCGCAAAAACACTTTATAATATTGTAGGGTTTCAGACGAATTTAAAATGGGGAAGCCAAAAAGATCTTATACACTCAATCCCGGGGCTTGAAAATGCAAATATTGCAAGATATGGTGTAATGCATAGAAACACGTTTATAAATAGTCCTAAAGTTTTAACCCCCTCATTAAATACACATAAAAGGAAAGATTTATTTTTTGCTGGGCAATTAACAGGTACTGAAGGTTACACCGAATCTATTGCTACGGGGCTGCTTGCGGGAATTAATGCAGCAAGATGCATTTTAGGGGAAGAGCTGCTTGAGCTGCCTAAAGAAACAGTTCTTGGAGCTTTAACACATTATATTTCAGACTCAGAACATGAGAACTTTCAGCCGATAAACTCCAACTGGGGGTTATTACCGCCGGTAGAGCTTCCTAAAAAAGAAAGAAAAAACAAAAAAATGAAGGCGGAGTTAATGTCTAAACGAGCCATTATGTGTTTAGAAGAATATATAAAATTCACGGCGGCAGCATGCTCTCTGCATGCCGATTAAAAAGACAAAAGGATGACAAGATTTCTTTTAGAATATTTATGTCTAAAAAACATTATTTTTATCAAGTATATTTTTTAAATTTAGACTTGATAACATGTAAAACGATCCGCATACAATTGTAAGTATAGACGCTGTGTTCTGTTCTTTTAGAAATTCCTTTAAGTTTTCTGCTTTGTAAAGGTGACAATTATAAGGGCATGCCCTTTTTAATTCCTCATATTTTGCAGCATTAGGGTAATTAAATTCATAAAAATATATTTCATCTTCCGGGCGAAATAAAATATTTACCATTCTATTGTAGTCTTTGTTTTTTAAACATCCGAAAATAAACCGTCTTTTATAATCAGGATACAAATAGTCAAGATTTGTTCTTAAGGCTTCAATTCCGTTTGGGTTATGCGAGGCGTCGATTATTAAATTATATTTTGGAAAAAATTCGAACCTAAAATGGTGAACAGTGTTTTTAAGCCCGGTTATTATATCTTCGTCTGTAATTTCCTTAAAGAAAGTCTGTATAACAGTAAGTGCGAGCGCAAGATTTTCTTCCTGCTGAAAACCTTTTAAAGCTGCTGCTTGCTTGTATTCTTCGTTTACACATGGAGCAGCCAAAATAAAAAGCGAATTTAATTCATCCGCCCTATCTCTTAGAACTTCAATCGCACAAGCTGTTACTACTGGACAGCCTGATTTTATTATTCCTGCTTTTTCAAATGCAATTTTATCTTTAGTATTTCCGAGCCTTTCGGTATGGTCAAGGTCTATGTGAGTTATTACTGAACAGATATTTTCTTTAATAACGTTTGTTGCGTCAAATCTTCCGCCAAGCCCGGTTTCCAGTATTACAATCTCTGCACCTTTAGATTTAAAATACAAAAACATCATAACAGTTAATATCTCAAATTCTGTTAAATGAATTTGAGCATTGTCTGCGGCTTGGCATATTTCAAATACATAATCTGCAAAAATATCTTTAGGAATCTCTTCGCCGTTAAATTTTATTCTCTCAGTATAATCAAAGATATGCGGGCTGGTATAAAGCCCTGCTTTGTACTTAGTTCTTAAGATAGAATCAAGAAACGCACAAACACTGCCTTTACCGTTTGTACCTGCAACGTGGATATATTTTAAACTATCTTGAGGATTACCAAAAAGAGAAAGAATTTCAGAAATTCTGTCTAAACCAAGCTCTATATAAAATCTGCCTTTTGAAGTCAAGAGGCTTACTGCTTTTTCATACTTATCCATCTTTACTTCTTTTCCAGCGATAAAGTCCAGCCGCTGCCGCCGGCTTCTTGTCCAGTTTCACTTTCTGACGGAAGTTTTGGGATGTATTCTTCAGGTTCCTCCTCCGGCTGTTCTATGGGAAGTCTGAAACCAAAAGTTGAGCCTTCACCAAGCTTGGAGTGAACAAAAACTTCGCCATGATGGTGTTTTTCTACTGCTATTTTGACAAGGTGGAGCCCAAGCCCGGTTCCTTTAACAGAGTGAGTGGAGTTTTCTACTCTGTAAAAGCGCTCGAAAATCTTATCAAGGCACTCCTCGGGGATTCCGGGACCTTGATCTTCTACGCTTACTTCAATACAATTATCAACACGTGAACGCTCTGCGCGGATTTTTATCCGCTTTCCATCCGGGGAATACTTTATTGCGTTTGAAATAATATTCATCAGCGCTCTTGAAATACTGTCTATATTAAGCATTACTTCCGGCAGATCAGGCTCTTTTATGATTGAGAAAGTCAAATTGTGCTCCTTTGCCAACACTTCAACCTGATTTACACAATCTTCAATTATTTCTACAATGTTTTGTTTGCTCATTTCAAGATGTACATTTTGTGATTCGTAACGCGAAAAATCAAGGATATCATTAACCATTCTGTTAAGTCTTATTATTTCCTGGTTCATTACACCTATAAATTCGCGCTGAGTATTAAAATCAAAGTTGTCGCCGTAGTTGTAAAGCGTATCTATATAACTTCTCAATACAGTAACAGGCGTTCTCAGTTCGTGTGAAACATTTGAAATAAAGTGAGAACGGAGCTGATCCATTTCTATTTCTTTTGTAACATCAATGAGAACAATTATATACCCGGTATAGGCTCCGCTTCTTAGAAACATTGGAGAGATTAAAGCCTTAATTATGTGTTTTGAGATTTCTATGTTGAACTCAAGCGGCTTGGTTTCCATCTCTTCAAGCGGAGTATCTTTAAACTGCTCAATTTTCTCTTTAAAACACAACTCGCCGTTTGTATCGCAAAATTGTTGTATTTGAGTATTTACAATATCAGCGTCTGTTACTTCAAGGAGTTTTTTTGCGTGATTATTTATAAGAATTACTTTATCTTTACTGTCACAGACAACAACACCGTTTACAATGCTCATAAGCACGGCTTCAAGCTTGTTGCGTTCAAAAGTAAGGCTTTCTATAGTCTGTTCGTTGTACCGGCTTAATTTATAGGACATGTCATTAAACGCGTCAAAGAGCTCAGAGACTTCGCGTCCGGCGTTTTCTTTTTCTATAGTGTATCCGAAATCTCCTGAGGAAATCTTTTTTACGCCGTTATAAAGCTTTCTCAGCTCTCTGGATACAATGGAGGTATTCATATAAACAATGCCTGCAATAACAATCCAGGCTAAAAGAAATACTAAAACCATTGAGAATTGTGCTGTTTTGACAATTTTAGCAAGGGTTTTACCTGACATGCCAATCATTACCGAGCCGGCTGTATCTGTTTGTCCTAAAGTTGTTATTTTAAGCGGGGCTGACGCTTTTATTGCGTTTGTTTCATATTTGCCCGGAAAGTCTTCTTTGGATGAGTAAATCACTTTTGAGTTAGAATCGCGGAACTCTACGTATGAAATATCCGAATTGTTTTTGAGTATGGATTTTGAATGATTTCTTAAAGTTTCGTATTTTTCAATATCAGGGATATCTTTTATAATCTCTTGGCTTTCAATAGCCAGAGTTTTGGAGATAATAGATGCGAAGTTTCTGTACCCAGAATTTAGAGTCTGCTCTATTTCAAATATGGCAAAAAAGGCTAAGAGTGCAATAAATACAGTACTTAAAGCCATCCCCGCAAAAATAAGTTTCGACTGCGTAGTTAATTTTGTCCCGGAAACCTTCTCATCCATATCCGCATTATATCACGTATGTATATTTGTAGCAAATAGGTTTGATAAAAAATGTTTAATTATTTCGAGGTTTTTATTTATATATTGCTTTTTTATCGTATAATTAGAAAAAAGAGGATTGTTATGGGTAAAATTAAAATCGGAATACTGGGATTTGGAACTGTAGGAAGCGGAGTTTATAAGACATTAAAGAATTTTGATAATGTTGAGATAAAAAAAATTTTGGTAAGGGATATTACTAAACCACGGGATATATTGCCTGAAGATAAACATTTGCTGACTGATAAGCCGGAAGAGATTATTGCCGATTCTCAAATTGATGTTGTAGTAGAACTTATGGGCGGAATAGAGCCGGCATGCGAGTATATAAAAAGCGCTGTTAAAAATGGCAAGCATATTGTTACGGCAAACAAAGAACTGCTTGCAAAACGAGGCAGAGACTTGTTTATATTTGCAGAAAAATATAATAAAGTAATTTTATACGAAGCCGCAATAGCGGGCGGTATTCCTGTTATCATGCCTGTTAAAACAATCCTTGCCGGGAATAAAATAACAAAAATCCAGGCAATCCTTAATGGAACAACCAATTATATACTTACTAAAATGGATAAGGATGGAGCAGATTATGAGGCAGTGCTAAAAGAGGCACAGGAAATGGGATATGCGGAAGCTGATCCAACAAGCGACGTAGAAGGATTTGACGCTGCATATAAGATTACAACTCTTGCAACAATTGCTTTTGGCAAGCGTGTGCACATTGAAAATGTCTACCGCGAAGGGAT
>CALVFU010000046.1 GCA_944326905.1 Candidatus Gastranaerophilales bacterium | reverse complement strand
GTGCTGTCATGCTAAACTTGTTTCAGCATCTTACCAGCATATATTATATTTGTTTTCTTGCAAGATACCGAAACGAGTTTGGGATGCCAGGTAAAAAGACTGGATTACTTTCAAATAAATTTTGAGCAATATATACCCAACCAAAACTAGTCTGTCGCTTGTAATGGCAGATAGCGGCATGGAATGCTTTTCTAATGCTCTATATTAGATTTACAACTTCAATCCCGTTATAATCAAAAATCCGTTTTGTATTTCCTTTTTTATACTCTCTTGCAAGTAACGCTCCGGCTATTGCTTCAAGCTGGGCGGCGGGCATCATATTACTAGGCAGGCTGCTAAATCCGTATTTTAATTTGAGTTCTGATTGGAAAAACTTACAATCTGCCGGGCTTCTTTCTTTATAGTTTGAATAAAGATTAAGTTTTTGTCTGGTTAAATATATTTCAAAACGCTTAATGTCAATTCCTTCTTCTGAAAGTTTCAGCAAGTAGTCACTCCCGCGCGGTGAAAAACGCTGCATCCAATTGTCTTTATTTAAAAATAAATTGTTTTCATGTATAAGTTGATACGGTTTTGACAGTACGCGCCATTTGCCGTTAAGCATAGCATTGTCCCAAGGCAGCGATACCAAAATACTTGATTGTTTTAGTGATGAAAAATTATCAAAGAAAAATACAACATCATTTACTGAAAATAATTTGTCTACGTAACATAGTTCTCCGTTTTCCTGTAAAACGGCAATCCCTGATTCTATAGAAGACGCTGCGCCTAATGATAATCCTATGAAATAATTACTCATAAATTAATTATATACCAAAATCTTCATCAGAAGGGAGAGGTACATCAAGCATTATTACAGGGATATCTTCATCCGTTTTTAAATCGTCATTTAGTCCGCGGTATATTCTTTGATTTTTGTCTGCTGCTGATTTTGGAGGCAGTTTTGTATACTTAGGAATATTTTTATCATCAATTATTGTTTCCGATTTGTTAGGTGTAAAGTTCAAATCTTCCATTTTTGTTGCGAATTTGATATCTTTAACTATCCTTTCACGTTCGGCTTGTAATCTTTTCTGTTCTTCTAGCGGTATATCTTTCAAATTAATTCCAGGTTTTTCAGCATCTTTGTATTTGTTTTTAAGAATCATAATTTCAATTCTTCTGTTTTTTTGAGCATTGTCAATAGAAGAATTATCTGCTGCAGGTCTTGTATCAGCATAGCCTACGGCGGTGAATAATTGAGGAAAGAATTTAAATCTGCTTATCAGATATCTTACGACCGAACAGGCTCTGGCGGCGGACAACTCCCAGTTAGAAGGGTACTGTAATGTTGCAATCGGAGCACTGTCTGTGTGACCTTCGACGCGCATATTATGCAAAATAAATTTTTCGCAAACAAGCACACCGACTTTATCAAGCATTATTTTAGCAGACGGGCTTAGTACGGCAGACCCTGACGGGAATAAGTACCTGTCATCAAACGTAAGCAGCAGTCCGCGTTCTGTAATTTTAGCTGATACTCCGTCAAGCTCTTTATTTTTAACAAGTTCGTTTATAACTTTTTCTATTTCTTGAAAGGAGTTGTCTTCGTATTTTGCGTTCATATACTCATACATCAAGCTTGGGATAAATGAGTTTGCAATTGTTGATTCATCAAAAAACTTGTCGCTGCTTTCTAATATACTATCCTGTCCGAATAACAGCGAATTTGTTTCAAAAGCTTTTCTCACGGATTCTTCAAACTTGGTAAAATCAGCAATATCAACTTGCGACAGAGCGTATAATACAACAAAGGTTGCAAACAGCAAAGTAATAAAATCGCCGTAGGAAACAAGCCAGCGTTCTAGGTTTTCATGTGGTTCTTCTTTCTTCTTTTTTGCCATCCTTAACCTTTCTTAGGTGCTGAAGATTTATTATCCAGAATAAATGATTGCAGCTTACGTTCAATGAGTGCCGGAGATTCACCTGCCTGGATTGATAATATGCCTTCACATATTACAGTTTTTGCAAGGAAAACTTTTGCGTAATTACATCTTAGGCGGCTTGCAAACGGCAGCATAACAAGGTTTGCAGCGAAAAGACCGTAAATAGTTGCAACGAAGGCAACCGCAATACCTGCACCGAGTTTGGATGGGTCTGACAAGTTCTGCATAACCTGGATTAAACCTAATACAGCTCCGATGATACCGAGTGTAGGAGAGTATCCGCCAAATGATTCAAATACTTTTGCTGATGTTCCGATTTTGTTTTCAAGCTGTTCTATCTGGTTTTCCATAATTTCGCGGACAAGAGTAGGGTCAGTACCGTCTGCTACAGCTTCAAGACCAAGAGTTAAAAGCGGGTCTGAAGCCAAAGCGGCTTCTTTTTCCAGTGCTATAATTCCTTCTTTTCTTGCTTTTGTTGCGAAGCGCCCAATTTCTGCAATTATTGCCGGTAAATCTACAGCCGGCGGCATGAATATATCTTTAATTGACAGCATTGCATCTTTCAATACTGGAATTGGAAAACTCAAAAAAACAGCTCCTGAAGTACCGCCTATTACGATAAATGCTGCCGTAATCTGAATTAACTGTCCTATATTTCCGCCCTCCATGGCTTGCCCTACCAATATAAAAGTAACGCCCATGAATAAGCCGATTATTGCAAAAATATCCATAATTTCTCCAGTATACTCTTAATCTCTTTTATTTTAACTTTATTTTATTGTTTTTGTATCATTTATTTGTAGTATACATTGCGCTTTAAGAATATCTGTCCCGGTAAATAAAAAAGCTGATTATTCTTGCTTTTTATTTATATTAGGTAAGTTTATTCATATTCCAAACTCTTGTATACATAGTCTCAATATGGGACGATAAAAGTAAAATTATGGGGCGATAAATTATGAAGTTAAATAAAAGACAAAGTTTAATTTTGGATTATATAAATAATTACAATGGCTCAAGCAGGTTAGAGCTTGAATGTTATATTGAAACTGTTGATGATAAAACATCCAAAAATACAATTATAAGAGATTTAGATATACTGCTAAAAAATAATTATATTAATAAAATCGGTTTAGCAAGAAGTACTAAATATATTCCTGCTGAACCCAATGAACTCCTTGTAAAATATGATGTTGATAATTATTTCAACATAGATATTGATAATAGAGAAATAAAATATCCTCAGTTCAATTTTGATGTATATGGAAATTTAAAGAACCTATTTTCTGCAGAAGAAATTAAAAAAGTAGAAAATTGATTAAATTTAAAATCAAACAACATTGTTAAGGCGTCAAGTTTTGAACGCCTCACTGTATAGAAGGGTATATTTTGGCTTCAACTCGCTTTTGTTTTTCTATAATATTACCTAGAATGTCCATTAATTCTGCTTTTGTATCAGCTTGGTAAAATTTTCCTCTTGTGACTGCTGCTGTACATTCAAGCTGCTCTAAATCATCTTTATCGCCAATATTAAAAGCAATAACATCTATTATAAAATCAGGTCTTAATCTGGATAGTTCAATCGCGTATTTGCAGGGGCTTTCGTCGCAATTTTCTCCACCGTCTGTTAATAATATAATATGTTTTATTCCGTTATAGTTTCCAAAATCACTTTCAACTGACTGTTTCAGAGAAAATGTAATAGGTGTCATTCCTCTCGGTTTGTAGTCGGTTAGTTTATTTGCAATTTCTTCTGAGGTGTTGTAGTTAATAGGAACGGCAAGTTCTGTTGCTTTGCAGGCATGATATGCGGTAAACCCGCAGCGATGCCCGTAAACCCTTAAACCTACAGGTATATAAGATGGAATTTGAGGCAGGTATTTTCTCATTACGGATTGTACCATATCGGCTTTTGATTCTCCGTTTAGCCTTTCTGCCATACTTTCTGAAAAATCTATTACAAAAAGAAGGTGCTCATTTGATGTGCGGATTTCAGGGGGCTCGTTTGGCTGAAACACTTCGTAAGCAATACATGGAAGTGCTGCTGTTAAAAAAAGTATAATAATTTTTTTCATATACTGATTATTATTTGAAAGCAGAATTTTAGGAATTGCTCACTTAGATATATGTTTAAGCATTATTTAGAAAGAATTTTTTGTGCTATAGACTTTAAGTCAAATTTCAGACAGCCTAATTTTTTGCAGCTTTGTGAACGTCGTTCCCACAAACATGGGCGGATTGGGCAGGGGTAGTCATTTACAAGCGGTATTGCGCTGCCGGGTTGCGGAATTAATTTTTTATAATCTGTAGCCCCAAAAAATACGTAAGTTTTAGTATTAACTCCAATTGCGATATGTAAAGGGGCTGAATCAGAGCATACAAACGTTTCAGCGCTTGAGATAGTTTCTGCAAGCTGCTTAAGTGAAAGATTTTCAGCGCTCAAATCTTTGTATTTCAGCCCATTAGGCAAATTAGATTTTATAATGGACAAGGTCTCTTTATCCTCTATTCCTCCTGCAAGTATTATTTCTTTTCCGCTTTGTGCAAGATATTTAATTAATTCTGCCCATTCCTTAGGTGTAATTGTTTTAACTACGCCTTGTTTAATACTTTTTTGGCTTACGCCCGGATGAATTAAAATAGTGTTTTGTTTTTTAGTTTGTTTTTCTATTTTGTTAAATTCAGGAAGCGATGTCACAATAGATGTATAAGGGGATGCAAGCTCATGATACATTTTTACTGCATACTGACTTTTGTCAAGTTTAACGGCATTTGTTAATAAAAACCGGCTTAAAAACCCGGTATCAAATCCTGTACGTGATTTTATTCCGCTCAAAAATAAGAGGACACTTATTAATTTATTTGAACCAGAAGATATTACACAATCAAACTTTTTTTTTCGCATCTTTAATAAAAGTTTTAACATTCCTGATTTATTTTTTTGAACGCAAATTAAATTATCTATAAGCGAAGTAAGTTCTGTTATTTCGGAACTTCTTTTTTCAAGCGCAAGAGTGATTTTTGAATCAGGAAACTCTTTTTTAAATGAAATTATTGCAGGTAGAAAAAGTATTTCATCCCCAAGCCCGCCAAAATTAATAAATAATACATTTTTATTCATATTTGTATTATATTATAAACATGGTTAATAAATCGATTACGGCAACAACTATCGGAATTGATTCGCACAAAGTAGAAGTTGAAGTTGATACTATAAATTCTCTGCCTGGAATAAGTATTGTGGGGCTTCCTGATTCTGCTATATCGGAAGCAAAGGAACGAGTCCGTTCCGCAATAAAAAATTCCGGGTACTCTTTCCCGCAGAAAAAAGTTGTTGTAAACCTTGCCCCTGCTGATATAAAAAAAGAGGGTACAAACTTTGATTTGCCGATAGCAATAGGGATATTAAAGGAAGAAGGGATTTTTGAAGATGAGTCAATCTCTTTGATAAAAACTCCTGATAAATACGGGTTTATAGGTGAACTCTCTCTTGACGGTTCTCTAAGAGGTGTAAATGGTGTTTTGTCGCTTGTTTTGGCTTTAAAAGAAGCGGGTATTGAGTCTGTTTTTGTACCAAAAGTAAATGCAGATGAAGCCGGAATGGTTGAAGGGATTAATGTGTACGGGGTTGGAACATTAGCTGATATTGTTCATCATTTTACTGATGTGCCTATAACGCCGACAAAAATTGATGCAAGAAATTACCTTAATAACGAAGTTAATGAAGAAAGTCTTGTAGATTTTAAAGATGTAAAAGGTCAGAAAAAAGCAAAGCGAGCTCTAGAGATAGCAGCAGCCGGCGGACATAACATTTTGATGAGCGGACCTCCGGGAGCGGGTAAAACCATGATGGCAAAGTGTTTTGCAACAATTCTGCCTCCGCTTAATCTTGAAGAAGCATTAGAGCTTACAAAAATATACAGTATCTGCGGCATGCTGCCGGAAAATAAACCCCTGATTACGCAAAGACCATATCGAGCTGTTCATCATACGGCTTCTGCATATGGAATTATCGGAGGAGGAAGTACACCAAAACCCGGAGAAATAACGCTTGCACACCGCGGAGTATTGTTTCTGGATGAAATTGTAGAATTTCCACGCAGCGTTTTGGAAGTGTTGAGGCAGCCGCTTGAAGATGGCGAAGTTGTTGTGTCTCGTGCAAGATTATCCATAAAATATCCTGCAAGATTTACACTAGTGGCAGCAATGAATCCCTGTCCGTGCGGGTTTCTTGGCGATAGTACAAAAACTTGTACTTGTTCGGATATTCAAATTCAAAGATATAAATCAAGACTCTCTGGACCGCTGCTTGATAGAATTGATCTTATAATAAATGTACCAAAACTTACAACAGAAGAATTAATTAATATTGATGAAACTTCCGAAAGTTCGGCTGATATAAGAAAACGAGTAGTAAAAGCCCGTGAAATCCAAAATAAACGCTACAGAGAGGAAGGTATTTTTACAAATTCAGAACTCAGCGCAAAACAGATAAAGAACTACTGCCGGCTTGACCAGCAGGCAGCAAAGATTATGTCAGCCGCGGCGCTTAAATACGGACTATCGGGCAGAAAGTATAACCGGGTATTAAAGATTGCAAGGACGATTGCTGATTTAAATGGTGATGAGAATATTAACGCTAATCACTTAAGCCAGGCTTTGCAGTTCAGAATGGAAGAGTAAGCCTTCTTTTTATTAAGGGATCTTGTCCCGGTTTTACTCCCGCTGTATGCTGGCAGCAGTTGAAACGATTAACTATTAAGTTTTGTAACAAGTAATCGCTGAAAATGGCAATTTATAAATTTTTCATGTTTTTATCTATATAAGATTTTTTAAATTAGGAAGGTTAGATATTTATGAGTACAATTAATTCACCAGTCAACACAGTACCGGCACTGCAAAACCAGCCTGTACAGATTGTCCAGACTCAGCCGGATACAATTACAAGTGCCGATGATATTGTTATTCCTGCCCCTGAAGAAAAAGGAAACAAGTCAAACCTTTTAGCTGCAACTCTCACAGGTCTTGGCTTAATAGGTATCGGATCATATCTGTTTTATACTCTAAGAAAAGGTAAAGGGGTTCCTGAAAAAACAATTGAAATGTTCAAAAAAGAAGGTAATTTCTTTGAACGCGGAATTGCAAAAACAAAAGATGGAAATCTGTTTTCAGGAAAATTAACCCAAACAACACAAAACGGTGATAAAGTAGAAAGATATTACGTAAACGGACAGCTTGAAAAAGCTGCTAAAAATGTGGATGAAAAAGGATTCTATGACCCTACAAAAGCTGTAAATTATACAAAGATATACAACTATAATTCCGAAGGAAAAATAAGCAGTATTTCGCAAATAACAGGTGTTGACGGCGAAGCAATTTATACAGAAATAATAAAACCGATTATTCTCAAAGCTGATGATTTTGCCGCGCAAGGCGGAAAATTTGTAGAAGGAAAAGCGTTAAAAGCCGATGATATACCTTATACTGGTATTATAGTCGAACAAAAAGGCACAGATAGATTACTTAAAGAATATAGAGATGGCAAGCTTGTATCAGAAAGACTTAATACTACGCTTAAGGATAATGTTACTAAGCCTGATGGCAATCATTATATAAGAAATGAAGAAGAACTGGATAAAATGGCGGAAGAAGCTAAAAATCCGTTAAATAGAATCAGAAACTTTTTTAAAGATTTATTTGTTAAAATGAAGCAAACGAAGAAAACCAGTTCAGAAAATTCTTAGACAGATGTATAAAGAATAGAGTTAAGAAGGCGGTGGAAAATAGTAATTTTCCGCCGCCTTTGGATTGGGCGCTATATCTTGCCCGCATTGCACTAAACGGGTACGCTTGCGCTTTCACCCTCCGCAAAGCGGGCGCTCTGCTCGGCTCTGTCGCCTCGCATTAAACGGCACCGCTTGCACTTGCGCCAGAAACTCACCGT
>CALVFU010000045.1 GCA_944326905.1 Candidatus Gastranaerophilales bacterium | reverse complement strand
CCTCAGTCTGATGGAACCCAAATCGTGTATGATGATGAAGGACGCATTGATAAAATCCTTAATAAAGACGGTAAAGAAATACGAGATGTAGATTATAACGGAGCCGGCAGCGCTTATGCTGTTTATACTTCTGAATACGACGGAAACAATAACAAAACGCGCAAGGTATGTTATAACGCAGACGGCAGCGTTCGTTGGTTTAGTGATTATGAATACGATGGAAATAAAAAAACGCGGTTGGTAGATTATAACGCAGACGGCAGCGTTGCATGGTTTAGTGATTATGAATACGATGGAAATAACAATACGCGGAATGTATATTATAACTCAGATGGCAGCGTTTGGTATTATACCGAATATGAATATAACAGTGATAATATAATAATAGATATTAAAAGATACAACCCGGATGGAACGCCACGTGAGTAAATTAAAAAATTGCGGCGTGTGATGTAAAAAAGTCAAATCGATCGGACTTACCTCTGCTCATTCAAACCTCGACAATGATAGTTTAGAGTGAATTGTCGAGAGACTTGTTAAAGGAGCGGATAGCGTAGCGTAGGTTTTAAATTGTTTGATATTAAGCTATTTCTGTTTTAAAAGTTCGTAAGCTTCATCTGGTTGTTCTATGCATTGAACTTTCTTTTCCATAGGGCACAAGTCAGTCTGTGTCTGGTTTAAGATATTTTCAACAACCTCATCAGCAATATATTTTACATCAAACGCTTCTAAAATTTCTATTGCTGGTTTTGAAATAACAGGTGTATAAACCTGTTTTGCTTTTCCGTATACCAGCAGCAGTGCTGATGCTCTTCCTATTTTTTTATCACCGACAATGGTGTTTTCAAAATTTCCGTTTTCAAGGTATCTTAAGAGCGGGCTGATTCCTTTTCCGTCATAACAAGATATTTTATTATCCTTAATAATAACAAGTGAATGCGTTTTAAGTTCTTTTCTTAATAATTTTTCTGTATCATTCCTTTTTGCCTGAACGGTATTTATAGCAAGCATTGCTGCAAGTGTTCCAAGTAAAATGTTTCTGATAAAATGTCTTCTGTTCATTTATTATTCTCCCTCTCAAGGTTATTTTAGCATAAATTTATTACAGTTCTTGTTTTAATAATTGTTGCCGGTATTTTTCAATTTCAGATAATTGAAGAAGCAGTTCATTATATTTTTCAGAATTTTTTATATTACTATCGTGTATTTGTTGTTCAAGAAACGCTATTGAACAAATATCTTCTTCAAGCCCATCTGCTGTAATTATCCCTGAATCTGCAAAAAGCTCCAGGAGTGTTCTTACGATTGTTTCGGAAATAGAAAGAAATGCAGCGCACCCAGGAATATTAAATTCACCGTTTTTATTGTTTACTGTGTATTTCATCATGCCGGTAAAAGTTTTAAGAATTTTAGCTGTATCAAATTTATTATTATCATATTTCATATAGTGGATAGCAGCCGGGGCGGCTTTTTCAATAATTTTATTAAAAAGTCTTTCATCTGCTGGATAATCAAAAAACATTAACCCATCGCACTTTGAAATATTTAAACGGGAAACTATTTTAGAAGATAAGGAAGGATAAGGTTTTAAGTTTTCTATTATAGATTTATCTTCTGCAAAAACTGCAATATTATTTTTGCATCCGCTTACATATTCTTCTACCATGTTTAAAATATTTGTTTTTTTTCTGTGATCATAGATTTTAACTGATGGAATTTCGGCTGCTTTTAAAAATTCAGAGTGTATATCTTTCAATATAAGCTGAATGTTGATATTGCCGTTAAATTCATTAATTTGCGGAGAGAAGGCTATATCAATATAATCTCCGTTAGCAAGTGCAATATCTCCTTGAGACCACCTTATACAGTCAAAAATGTTATCGCCAGATTGGACGGTAAGTTTTAAGTGATCTTTATTGGCGCCCATAAGTTTTTTTTGTTTAATTTGTAAATTTTTCATAATAAAAATAGGTGAAGGGTTTCCTGCGCCAAAAGGTTCAAGTCGTGAAATATCGTTCACAAGATTTATATCAACCTCTTCAGGTGTTAATTCTAAATCAGCGTGAAGTATAGGTTTAAGTTCTTTTCCGTCAAGATACTCATCAATTGTTTTTGCAAGAGCGTTTGCAACGTTTTCCATAGCAGTTTTTTCTGTAGAAAAAGATAAACCGGCTGCCATTGTATGACCGCCAAAGCCGTCTAATAGGTCTGATATATTGGAAATCATATCGTAGAGCGGAACTTCTTCAACACTTCTTGCTGAGCAGCGTACTTGTTTCGTTTCTTCAGAATAGGTCATTAAAAATACAGGTTTATAAAATGTTTCAACAAGCTTTGATGCAACGATACCAATAATTCCTATATGCCAGCCGGGATTAAATAGAATAATTACATTTTTATAGTTTCCTTTGGTTTTTAACATTTCAAGAGCTTCTTCGTATGTTTGAGACGTAAGTTCCTGCCGCACTTTGTTAAAGTTTTCTAATGTGATTAAGGAAACTTCTATTTCTTGTTTATTATCAGATATCATTAGCTTAAGAGCAGCTTCAACTGTATCAAGCCGCCCTGAGGCGTTAATTCTCGGAGCAACTCCAAATGCTATTTGTTCAGCAGTTATTCCGTTATCCAGGTTATAGCCGGCTGATTCTAGTAAACGCTTTATTCCGTAGTGCTTCCCGTTAGATATAAGCTCTAAGCCCTTTAGTACAAAATATCTGTTTTCACCTATAAGCGGGACAACATCAGCAATTGTTCCGACAGCGACGAACGGTAAAATTTCATATATAAATTCAAGCTTATTTGCACGCTCTAATAAAGCTTGGGCAAGTTTGAACGCTACACCTACACCGGCAAGAGCTGTTAAAGAATTTATCTGAGACGCTGTAAGTCTTTCATCAAGTGAAAACGGAGCCTTGGGGTTAATTATTGCTAACGCTTCTGGTAAAATTTCAGGGGCTTCGTGGTGATCGGTTATAATTATATCTCTTTGAAAACTTTTTATAAATTTAACTTCTTCAATGTTACTTATACCGCAGTCGCAGGTTATAAAGAGTTTAGGCTTTTTAGTGGTCATTATTTTAACAAGCGCTTTTGTATTTAAGCCATGCCCATCGTTTTCTCTGTCGGGAATATAATAATCGACATCAGCTCCAAGCTCTTTTAGTGTTCTTAAAAGCAGGGATGTTGAAGTAACACCATCAGCGTCAAAATCGCCATATACTAATATTTTTTCTTTGTTCTCAATGGCTGTCATTATTCTGTTAGCAGCATTAGACATATCACAGAATGCGTTTGGATGAGTTATTGTTATTTCAAGCGGATTAAGAAAGTCGTGTAGTTCTTCTTCTGTCGTAATACCGCGTAAAGCAAGAAGCCGCTTTAAAAGCGGCTCTTTTACATTTGTTTTATCTTTAACTATCCATTCTTTTGAGATATACATGTCATTCCTTGTATTACTTCAATAGCTTTCTTTAATTGAACATCGTCTTTAGCTTCGACATTTTTTTCTGTGAGCTCAACCACTATATCAGGTGTTATTCCTTTTTTGTTAATATCAGTACCATTTGGTGTCAGGTATCTTTGGATAGTAAGATTCATACCTGTATTATTCGGCAGCTTGTTAATTTCTTGAACAAGCCCTTTCCCAAA
This sequence comes from Candidatus Gastranaerophilales bacterium, assembly GCA_944326905.1. Lineage (GTDB taxonomy): Bacteria > Cyanobacteriota > Vampirovibrionia > Gastranaerophilales > Gastranaerophilaceae > CALUTH01. The sequence continues at coordinate 4,485 of CALVFU010000045.1, read as the reverse complement.
CGATTGTTCTCCGATAATTACTGCCCGATGATTGTCTTTTAGTGCGCCGCTTAATATTTCGCTTGCAGAGGCAGAGCCCTTATTTATTAAAATAACAACAGGCTTGTTGGTAAGGTTAGTAAATGTTGCTCTTGTTGTATCTTTATAACGGTCGCGGTCAATTGTACTTACTATTACCCCCCCGTTTAAAAACATATCGGATATAGAGATGGCATTCGATAAAAGTCCGCCCGGGTTAGAGCGTAAATCGAGTATTATACCTTTTTTATCTCCGCAATTTCTGAGAATATTTTGTATTTCGTTTGAAGCGTTTTTGCTGATAAATGAACTAAGTCTTATATATTGAATATCATCAGGCATGGGCGTTTCTATCGGCATTTTGGTAGAAACGGATTTAACTTCTATTTCATCCCTTACTATAACATACAGCTTGGGTTCAGCGTCGCCGCGCTTGATAAGTAGACTAACTGTTGTGCCCTTTTCGCCTCTTATTTGATCAGCTGCTTTGTCGATTGAAATGCCTTTTGTGCTTTTGCCGTTAATCTCCAAGATATAGTCGTCTGCCTTAAGTCCGGCAAGTTCAGCAGGCGAATCTTCAATAGGCGCAATAATGACGAGATTGCCGTCTCGAAGTCCGATTTGTGTACCAATACCTTTTAAGGAGCCTTTTATAGAAGTTGTTTCTTCATTAAACTCTTTTTCATCCAAAAATCTTGTATATGGGTCGTTGAGACTGGCAAGCATGGTATCAATTGCAACATAGCAGTCGTCAAAAGTGTTTAGCTTGTTTTTGTAGCGATATCGCCAGCTTGACCAATCTTGGTAATTATTTGTAGGGTCAACATATTTTCTGTTAATCAACTTCCAAACATAATCATATAATTCATCAGGGGTTGCAGCCTGTACTGAGCCTGATATAAGAACTGAGATAATGGCTGCTGATAATAAAACTTTTTTCATTATATCCTCCTTACGGTATTTTACCGCATACTATTTTTAATTTCAAATTTTTAAACTTTGTATATCAGATATTATGAACTATTATGTGGCGATGTCCAGAACTATGCAAACAAAATGAGCATGCCTGTATTTCTAGCTTTGTGTGCGTTTTGTAGAAAGTGCTTTAAATAAAGTGATTACAGTAAAATAAAAAGAATAAAAAAATATTACTAATTGTTAAGATTTTAAGTTTGTGCTAAAATTCATGGATAAAGTACTTTTCTGTATTACAACAATAAAAAACAAAGGAGAATTAGATGGCAGAGAAAAGAGTATGGCTCTTTAGAGAAGGAAACGCAAATATGCGTAATCTTCTCGGCGGAAAGGGCGCAAATTTGGCTGAAATGACTAATTTAGGTCTACCGGTGCCTCCGGGGCTTACAATTACAACTGAGACTTGTATGGATTACATTAACCACGGCAACAAAATGCCAGAAGGCTTAATGGATGAAGTAAAAGCTGCTTTGCGTGATGTAGAGGCACAAGCAGGTAAAAAATTCGGTGATACTGCAAATCCGTTATTAGTGTCTGTTCGTTCAGGTGCTAGGATTTCCATGCCCGGTATGATGGAAACAATCTTAAACCTTGGTTTAAATGATGATACTGTAGAAGCGATGATTAGATTAACCAATAATCCGAGATTCTGCTATGACTCTTACAGAAGATTTTTAACAATGTTTGGTTCCGTTGCTTGGGAAATGGACAGACAAAAATACTTTGAATCTGAAGTTGAAAAAGTAAAAGCAAGAGAAGGCGTAAAATCTGATACAGAAGTATCTGCAGACGGCTGGAGATCTTTGATTCCGATTTACAAACAAACAATTAAAGAAGTTACAGGAAAAGAATTTCCACAAGATCCGTACGTACAGCTCCAAGAAGCTATTGAAGCTGTATTCCGTTCTTGGAATATTCCGCGCGCTGTTGCATACAGAAACATGAACAAAATCGACCACAATTTCGGTACCGCAGTAAATGTTCAAACAATGGTATTCGGTAATATGGGAGATGATTGCGCTACTGGTGTTTCATTTACTCGTAACCCTGCAACTGGCGAAAATAAGTTCTATGGTGAATACTTAACAAACGCTCAAGGTGAAGACGTTGTTGCTGGTATCAGAACTCCAAAACCAATTGCAGAACTTGAAACAGAAATGCCGGATCTTTACAGACAATATGTTGATATTGCTAAAAAGCTTGAACTTGGCTACAAAGATGTTCAAGATATGGAATTTACTATTGAAAAAGGCAAGCTCTATATTCTTCAAACAAGAAACGGAAAGAGAACTGCGGCTGCTGCTGTGAGAATTGCTGTTGAAATGTGTAAAGAAGGTATTATTGATAAAGAAAGAGCTATTCAATTAGTAGATCCTTATTCAGTAAATCAAATATTATTACCGTGCTTTGACTCAAAAGCGATGGCAGAAGCACACAAAATTGCTCACGGCGTAAATGCATCTCCAGGGGCTGCTGTAGGTAAAATTGTATTTGATACAGAAGAAGCCGCTCAACGCGGTGCAGCGGGCGAAAAAGTTATTCTCGTAAGAATAGAAACCTGTCCTGATGATATTCATGGCATGGCTGTTGCACAAGGTGTTTTAACCTTAAGAGGCGGAGCTACGTCACACGCAGCAGTTGTTGCAAAAGGTATGGGAAAACCTTGTGTTGCAGGCTGCGAAGATATGAAAATTGATCTTGACAATGAAACATTAATCGGCGCAGACGGCACTGTTTACAAGAAAGACGATATTATTTCTTTAGACGGCGGAACAGGTGTGGTTATGGATGGAGCAGTTAAGCTTGCAGAAGCCAAAATTGATGATAACTTTACTACCTTCTTTAGCTGGGTTGATGAAATTAAAGCCCTTCATGTTGAAGCAAATGCGGATACTCCAAAGGATATTGAAAATGCTAAGAAATTCGGCGCAGAAGGTGTTGGTCTCTGCCGTACTGAACACATGTTTATGGATCCAGACAGACTTCCTTGGGTACAAAAAATGATTATTGCCGGTACTGCAGAAGCAAGAAAAGAAGCATTAGATCATCTTCTTCCTATGCAATACAGCGATTTTTATGCTATGTTTAAAGCATTAGGCGATGATAAGCCGATGACTGTAAGACTTCTCGACCCACCGCTGCATGAGTTCTTGCCTTCTAAGGAAGATTTAATTGCAGAAGTTGCAGCCCTCAAGGCACTTGGCAAAGATTCAAAAGAAAAAGAAGAAATGCTAAGTCTTGTAGAGAGTCTTTCTGAATCAAATCCGATGATGGGCTTAAGAGGCTGCCGTCTGGGGTTAACTTATCCTGAAATTAACGAAATGCAAGTAAGAGCAATTTTTGAAGCAGCTTGCGATGCTAAAAAAGAAGGTATTAACGTTAAACCTTGGGTAATGATTCCACTTGTAGGTCACGTAAATGAACTTAAAGTTGCTAAAGAAACTCTCGAAAGAGTTGCAGAAGATGTAATGAGAGAGAAAAATGTTTCTCTTGAATACAAGTTTGGAACAATGATAGAAATTCCGCGTGCGGCATTAACTGCCGATGAAATTGCAGAGCACGCTGAGTTCTTCTCATTTGGTACAAACGACCTTACTCAAATGACATTTGGTTACTCAAGAGATGATGCTGAAGGCAAATTCCTCAAGCGTTATGTTGAGCAAAAAATCCTTCCGGCTAACCCATTTGAGACACTTGATACAAAAGGTGTAGGTTTATTAATGGAAATGGCAATGGAAAAAGGTAAATCTGTTAATCCTTCACTTCTTGGCGGCGTTTGCGGTGAACATGGCGGAGACCCTGATTCTGTTAAGTTCGCTCATAAAATCGGACTTGACTATGTATCTTGCTCACCGTTTAGAATTCCACAGGCTAAACTTGCGGCAGCACAAGCGGTTGTTGAACAAAAATGCCTTGTTAAGTGCTAGAGTTTAGGTTGGAAACTTTTAAGAGACACAACATTATGTTGTGTCTCTTTTTTAGTTTTTGTCTTGCAAAGTGAAGTAATCAACTCTTTTTAATCTTATTACAAAGAACGAAGTGACATAGTAAGCCAGTACAATGTAAGTGTCTGTAAATCCAATCAGCTTTACCCGCACGGTATATTACCGAAAATCCGCAAGTTCGGAATGACAGTATCTTTATCTATTAATTAATATTTGGCGGCTATATAACTCCAGTAATAAACATCTTGAACAGAAAAAATGTTTATGATAGGATAAATTTGGCTTATAATTGAAGCTAAAATGTGACAGTTAAAATAATTTATTGATGTAGGATTTTGGCATTAAAGACAGCTAAGTGTTGTGTTTAAATTGGAGCCAGTGAGTCAGGCTATAACCCTGTAGACTGTATAAGAAATGCCCGATTCTGCAACTACGGATAACTAAACATTTGAAAATTGAATAGAAAACTTTGTGTCGATGTGGCAAGGACTCCACCGAAACGATTAAGTATCGTTTCGAGTGGACGGGAGACGAGTTCGAACGAAAG
>CALVFU010000044.1:0-7500 GCA_944326905.1 Candidatus Gastranaerophilales bacterium | reverse complement strand
TATACTTCTTGCGTTACATACAAGTTCCCGCTCTTTTGGTTTACTATTCCGTATGCTATTCTTCCTTCTCCTGTCGCTAGCATATTCTCCCAGCCACCGCACAAGTTCTTAAATGTTGCCGGTATCGTTGCTTTCTCTGTACCTACCATCATTTGTCCCGTTATCACACTCGCATCTAAGGCATCTAAATACCTTTGATATACAGCATCCTCTTGATCCGCCAGCGCTAGTTTCGCTTGCTGGATTGATTGCGCTTCAAACTCTACGTCGTGTAATCGCGCCGTTAGAGATAAAAGCCTCGCTTGTGATGCCGCCATTCCCATTTCGTTTCTTTCCCTTTTTGGTTTGTTCCCTTTGTACTCATGTTTACGGCACTTTTCTCCAAAACTTTAATCTTTTTTCTTAAATCTTTACATTTCTTTACATTGCCCCGCCCCACACTCCTCCTTCCTAGCCTCTCCGCCCCCGTCATTCTCCCTTCTTACAATCCAGCGGCATAAAGTTAAGCAAAGAAAAAGCAGAGGGAAGCAGCGTAGTAAGCAGTAAATTAAGCTATGAAGAGACCGTGACGGCGACGAGTGAGACAACGATAGGGGAGCTAGGGATAAGCGGGAGCGGATTAAGCTACAGGATAGAGGACGAGACAGGAGCGATAGTAGCGGACAACTTGCGTGCGAGCGAGGGAATGAGCTTGGGGGAATTTTTGGAGGGATTGCGAGTGTATGGTTAATTATTTAGAATTGTAAATTTTTCGTCTTGTGAATAGCAAAAAATATTTTTACAAGCATTCTATTTTTAGAAATGAGGTTTTATATGATAGAAAATAACTATTTTAACTACAAAAATTACAGCTTGAGCAGCAAAACAAACGGGCAAACCCTAAAAGTCCGACTTTGGGAACGTAATACAAACGAAAATGAGAATATAATGCAACTTGTTGAAACTAAAAATTATGACTATAAAACAGGTTACATTACAAAAAACGCAAACGGAAAATACACCAAATTTCCTATGACTAACGGTATAAACAAAAATAAAACCAGTGTATTTATTGTAGAAGATAACGGGCTTAGCATAGCAGGCACAATGAAAAACGGGGATGTGACAAGTATCAATAAACTAGAAAAATTTCCTCAAACTGAAAAAGAGTTTTCTTCTCTGGGAAGTACTGCAAAAAGATTTTGTAAAAAAATTATAACTTTTGTTCAATCAAACACCGAAAAGGTCTCTCCAATTACAGAAACAATTAAAAATTCCAAAATAACTATTTTAAAATAATATCAAAACCCCCGGAAATAATATTCCGAGGGTTTTTAATTTAACTAAACTTATGTATACAACGGAGCAAGTTTACTTTCTTGCTGCGGTATAACCCCGTCTTCTATCGGCATATACACCCGATAGTCAATATCAGGGAAACAATTGTCAATACTTTCTATTTCTTTTAATTTTTCTTCATCAATAGAATTATTTTCAATCATATCAGCAATTGTTTCAAATCTGTCAACATGTTCTCTAAATCTGTCCGTTGCATAGTCTTTAGCCTGCCAAGTTGTAATCAGGAACGGCCAATCAGAACTTTGCAGCAGCAGATTTTCACGTGCCATTTGATTTAATGCTCTATGAAGCAGCTTATCTTCCGGGATTTTTTCGTATTTTTCAACAATACTATTAATCCGTTTTTCACAAGAGTGAATAATCGGCCACATCCATTCAGTCAAATGGTTTTGCCAAACATAGAAATGACCACCCTGCCCCCAAGAGCTTTCAGGTATTTGAATAGCTTCTTTCGGCGGGTATTTTTCTAAGTACTCACCAGCAGTAAGTCTTTCAACTTCAGGAAGGTATTGATGGAATTTTTTAATAACTTGTTTGATAAACTCAACACCCTCAAACCACCAGTGACCGAATAACTCTGTATCAAAAGATACCATAACAAGACCTTCTTTGTTGTGAGCCAGCTTATAATCATTTAATAAATGATAAATAAGAGTTGTATAATGGTCAGAGTTTTCATTTATTTTATTAAAAGCAAGAACAGGATCATAAAGCATTTTATCACCCAGGTCTGTAGTTGGTGAAGTAATTCTCCAATAATGCATACCCGATTTGTCATCTCGTTTATGAAATTCTCTAAAACAGCCATCTCCAGGATAACCGTCGGCTGCAGACCAAACCTGATAACCAGCCCGGTCATTTCTTCCCATAACTGCAACCTGTGCGTCCGGCAGCCAGTATGCTGAATAAGTGTCATACCCTGTAGCCGCTCTTTCAGGCAGGGGAATATATTCAATATTTCCGTAAACCCCTATTACACGTCTGTTACCAATTGAATTTCCACCTTCTATTACATGAGACTCAGTAAAGAAGTATTCAATATCATTATTTTGAAGGGTTACTTCTATTGCTGGTCTCCAATGTTTTTTACCGTCTTTACCCACATATTCATACCCTTGCCTGTAAGCACATTCAGGGAGCCAGCAGCCCTTAGCTTTTTTACCGAAAAGTCTTTTAGTAGTATCAGAACCTACTTTAAACTGTGCATTAAGATTGCTGTCCGTTGCAAGAAGCGGAGAAAAGCCATGGGTCGCGCCGGAAGTTGTAATTTCAATACAGCCTAAATCCTGGTATTTTTTAAAATTACCAACCAAATCCATACCAAATTTATTAACGTAATCATCACGGAGCTTATTCCATAAATCAAAATAATACTTTGCCAGATATTTCAAATGCTGAGAATGGGCAACCTTCGGATCAGGATACCTTTCTAAGTCTTTAGAAACAGCTGCAATTTGCGCATCAATGTATTTTACAAATCCGTGTTTTAAATGTTCATCATTTAGCTGTTCCGCTAAAATAGGCGTAATTCCGACCGTTAATTTTGCTTTAATTCCTTCATCGTATAATTCGGAAATAGCATTTAATAACGGAACGTACGTTTCTGCCATACATTCATAAAGATTTTCTTCGCCAAACGGCCACATACCTGCTTTTCTGTAGTACGGCAGATGGCTGTGCAGCATAAATACAAATTGTCCAACTGACATGATGCCTCCGTTCTTATTTTTTTAGTACACTTATATTTTCATATGATATTACATTATTATATATAGCACACACGAATAAAAAAAGTAATCCTTTAGTATTAATTCTTGGGCGTAATTGTTACATTTGTTAATCATATTTATTATCTCTAATTAGTTGTATATTACGCTTTTACAGGTTTTGAGAATATTTAAAAGAATGTATATTCTACACTATTTATTAATAATTCCGCGGAATTAGAAAAGTTTTATCTGCCGTATCAGAAATTATTACTAAATGTAAAAAATATTGTATAAAATACACTTTACCTCTTGAAAAATTTCGTTAAAAAGTATAGTATTTAATAAAATAATTTTTTTTATGTAAAGAAAAGTAAAAACAATCAAAAAATTAAGCAAATTTTTTTTATTACGTGACTTTTATAAATATGTGTAGATATATTTGGGTGCAGGAAGGACATATCATTGAACATTAATCCAATTAGCAGTTATGACAACGGAAGCAGAGGAAACAAAAAGTACAATAATCCTGTCAATGAGATTAACAATAAACAAACACCAATGCCAAGTGTTTTAAATAATACAAATTTTAAGGGCGGTGCAACATTTCTAGACTGGGCAAGAAATTTTGACTTTGCCTCCTCCATCGGCAACTTTAAACAATGGATTGAGACTATGGGCTTTGTTGCACTATTCCTAATACAAGACGGTTTAGGTATGACTCTTCCAAGAACTGTCACAGGCTTTAACAGAGACAGAGAAGTAACAGGTAAGTTCCATATACAGGAAGGTCTTGAAGTCCTTGGCAGAGAAGGTTTAACTGGACCTATTATGATGGCAATTCCTGCTGGAATCTTTTGGCTGACAAAACGCGGAATGGGACAGTCTACTTATGTAAACTCACGATTGATTAAGTCATTTGGGAAAGCCGTTGCAGGAATGGCTGAAAATCGTTCACTTAAAAATACACAATTAAGACCCGCTGTTATTGCCGAAGGGTTTAGAAAAATGTTTAAAGAAACTACCGGCTTGGAAGCTTCTGACAACATCATCTCTAAATCTATGAACAGTCTTGCTAAGTTTGAAGAGGTTAAAAAATTTAAAGCTCCTGATAAAATGACTGTTGATGAAATTCAAAGAATGTTTGGCAGTGATTATGATTTAGAGACTATTAAGGCTATTACTAAAAATGCGGATTTGAAACAGGAAAGTTCTATTGAAGGACGAAAATTAAAGAAACTTATAAAAGCTATTAAAAAAGATTTAGACAACCCAATGCGGAGAATAATCAACGAAACACTCCTCAATACACGCGGGGCTGATTTGTCAAGATTGAACCGTGTTGTACTGGATGGCAGTGCATACGATACCAAGACAGCGACTGACGGGCTCAGAGCGTACGCTCATGATGTAGCAAATAAATTTGAAGCTCCTGAAAAGCTGACTTCTGCAAATTTGGATGAGTTTATGTACTCTATGATAGGCAAACGCTGGACTGCAAACGTTGCCGCAGGTGCTACGGTTCTTGGAGTAATGAATTACCTGCCTAAATTATACGCATTTGGAGACAAGCCGCCAGGCGAAACCTCAAAATGTGAAACTGAGCACAAACAGAATGTTCAAAAAGACGATAAACAAAATATACAAAATAGCAGTGTTTCATTTAAAGGCGGTTTCTCTGCAGTGGGCAGAAAGATTGCAAAATGGAAAGACTTTGTCCTTGCAGAGGGTGAATTTAACAAATTTAACTTCTCACCAACTCTTATGTCTGGTATATCAGTTGTAGGACTCACTATTCCGAGGGCGTCACGAGCTTATGAACGTGCTCCGATTAAAACCGAAGAACAACGTCAGAATGACGGCTGGTTTAGCAGGCTGTTTAAGAAAGATATTTCTGAAATCAAAGAAATTGCAATCAGAGATCCATTATCTGCATTATTTGTAGTATTTGCAGTTCCGCTTGCAACCAGAGGAATTATTAAATCTTATGAAAAAGCTTCCGGCTTTGTCTTAATAGATCATGAAAAAGATGAAGGTAAGGGATTAAAGAAACTTGGCAAGTATTTGAATCCTTACAGTAATATAAGTGTAATCAATAATGCTGAACTTGATGCATTATACGGCGGGATTGATTCCCATAAAAAGCTTGTTAATGTTTGTGAGTACTTAGACCGCAAAGGCGGGGATTTAGCAAGAATATTTACATATGCTGTAAAAGAAGACCAAGAAAGCATTTTCAATGAAAAAAGCTTTACTTTAAAATCTTTGAAAAAAATGAAGAAAGAAGAAAAAAATAAAAAGATTTTGGATTATATAAGAAATGCTAACCCTGATTTACAGAAAAAAATGGTAGATTCACTCCTGCCAGCTATTAAAAAATTAAAGAACAACAGAGCTCTAGGTATTGCTAAGACATTTAATTCAATACCGTTCCTGCTTAACCTGTTAATCATTTCACCGTTCCTGCTCGGGGTTACAATACCTAAGTATACATACAAACTTACAAGAAGCGCTAGTGACAAGGCAAAAGGTATTCCTGAGCCTAAAGGTCCTGCACAGCCTCCTGACAGAGAAAAATATTTAAAACAACAGGAAACCGAAAAAACAAAAGCACAAACAGTTTAAAACGGAATAATCGGAGTATTTTATACTCCGATTATTTATATAGAATCTTTGGTGTATAATCCATATATGAATATAAAAACAGAAATAACAAAAATCCACTATAATAAGAATGCAAAAGGATTGATATATAATTTACTTGGGATGTGTTCCGTATTTTATGCAATTGGAGCAGGCTTCAAAAATTTTTTGTATGATAAAAAACTGTTAAAATCATATAAAGTCAATGCCACAGTAATAAGCATCGGGAATCTTACAACAGGCGGTGTCGGTAAAACGCCAGTTACAGCTGAGCTTGCCAGATACTTAATTTCTCAAGGTAAAAAGGTTTGTATTTTATCCCGCGGGTATAGCGGTTCGCTTTCAAATAAAAGGATAAATGTTATTTCTGACGGGATAAATTTATACCATACCTCAAAGGAAGCCGGCGATGAGCCATACTGGCTGGCTGTTAATTTAGACGGGGCTGTAGTTATTACTTGTAAGAACAGAGTTAAAGCAGCTGAATATGCAGTTAATAATTATGGTGTAACTCATATTATTCTGGATGACGGTTTTCAATATAGAAAGCTTAAGCGGGATATTAATCTTCTTCTCGTTGATTCTGAAAAGATGTTTGGTAACGAAAAATTACTTCCGCAAGGTCCTTTAAGAGAGGGTATGGAGGGGTTTAAACGTGTAAATAAAATCCTTGTTGTAAGCAAGAATATAGAACACTCGCGAGCAGAAAAATATGCGCGGGTTTTATCAAAGAAAACAAATATTCCTTCTTTTGTATGTAAAACTACCCCCGATTACATTTACAACATAAAAACAGGAGAACATCTTCAAAAAGACTCAAGCATTACGGCTTTATCAGCTATCGGACAGCCTGAGCAGTTTTATAAATTTTTAGAAACTGATTTTAATATTACAAAAACTATTACCTTTGATGATCATCACAAATATACATTTAGTGATATAAGCAGTATTGCTGGTGTAATAGTTACAACTGAAAAAGATGCGGTAAAACTTGCGTCGTTTGACATGGATAATATTTACGCCTTAAAGCTTAAGACAGACTTTGATACAGCGGGGATTTTAGCTTAATTTGTTATTTATAGAATAAAAAAAGAGCTGTTAAAATTAACAGCTCAGTCTATCCAACATTCACAAAATAAAAACTTTTAGTTATGCAAAATATCTTTTGAGCAAACCTTCAAAGCCTTGCCCGTGGCGTGCTTCATCTTTAGCCATTTCATGAACTGTATCGTGGATGGCATCAAGACCTAATTCTTTTGCTCTTTTAGCAATTGCAAACTTGCCGTCGCAAGCACCGAACTCAGCATCTGCTCTCATTTCAAGATTTTTCTTTGTACTGTCAGTAAGAACTTCGCCTAAGAGCTCAGCAAATTTTGCAGCGTGTTCAGCTTCTTCGAAAGCATATCTTTTGTAAGCCTCAGCGACTTCTGGATAGCCTTCTCTTTCAGCTTGTCTGCTCATTGCAAGATACATACCTACTTCAGTACATTCACCGGCGAAATGCTCTTTTAAACCTTGAAGGATTTCGGCATCAACACCTTTAGCAACGCCTACAATATGTTCAGTTGCATACTGCTTGCTGCCTTCATCTATAGCTTTAAATTTTTCTCTTGGAGCCTTACAAACCGGGCAATTTTCTGGTGCGCTGCCTTCACAAGTATACCCGCAAATAGTACATACGTATTTCATATATCATACCTCCAGTTAATACATCTAGTGCGAAAACTGCCGATGGCCGGAGTCGAACCGGCACGAGGGGTGAACCTCATCGGATTTTGAGTCCGACACGTCTACCAATTTCATCACATCGGCA
>CALVFU010000043.1 GCA_944326905.1 Candidatus Gastranaerophilales bacterium | reverse complement strand
AAACTTGTTTCAGCACCTCACCATAACACGTATTATGCTATACCCCGTGCCGATAAAGTCCAATTCAGGACGACAATATTCTATCGCATCAGAGTGCTGTTTACAGTTTACACTGCATCATTTTTAAGAGTAATGTCAAAATCTTCATTTAACTGAATTTTAATCTCTTTACCGGCTTTAGCATTGTAATTTAGTCCTTTAAATACGCTTCCTGCTATCAAACCAACGCCGCCGCCAACTGGCATACCAATTGCTAAACAAGCAATGCCGACTTCTCCGACAATAGCTCCAACAATAGCTCCGATACCAGTACCAATTCCAAATAGACCTACTGTATAGCCTGCTGCTTTACCAAACGCTGCCCATGTTGATTTTTTCAGTGCAGAGTTTTTAGAATAAACCCTTGCGCTTATATCGCCGCGCTGTCCTGTAGGTAATACAATTTCATTCAGTTTAATAAATGCCTGTGCATTTCTGTTCCAATACCGGGTTGGAATGATTTCTGATACAGTACCATTTATCATTGTTCCAGCAGGAAGCAGGATAGTATCTTCCATTGTTTTAAAATCTTCGTTTAAAACAAAGCTAACCGGGTCGCCTTCTTTTGCTGTTTTTGTAGAAAAACTGTCTGCAAAAGCAACTTTGATAACATTACCTGCCTTAATAGTAATTTTTTCATCAGATATACTAACAGAGCGCACCGGGGATTTTTTATAGTCAGAGTGTTCTATCCGTGCTGTTTGAGTTTGTGCCGGGATTTCGTTCATATTAATATCTGCAAGTACAGGCATACCCGTAAAATTAATAAAACCTGAGAGTAGAATTGCTGCGATAAATTTTTTCATTTTTCTTTCTCCATTATATTTAAACAGTTTGCGTAGTTTCAAAATATTGTTTTAACCAGCTTGTTGGTTTTACATACCTAAAACCGCCTTTGCCGCAAAATCCTTCAAGCGCCTGCTGTGGTGTAGGACGACCGTGAAATACAAGAATTTTAGCATTGATTGGTTCTTTAGCCTCTTTAAAGTAGCACATTGGAAATTTTTGCAGACAATTACGCTTAAAGCTTACACACCAGCTTGGATCCCAATATTGCAAAATACCTTTTTTGTCCATCTCATAAGATAGAAACGCCTGCTCATTCTTGTATGTGTCACGGATATGAGTTCCGTACGTGTAAAAATGTTCAATGATGTCAGAATGCTTATTTACTTCGAATCTAAAAACAGAGGAGTTGCCTATAATATCATTTGGAAAATCCCAGTCTTTAACGATTCTGAATTCGCCATCTACTTCAAAGAATGCATCAATATTGCTTTTTATGATAATATCCAAATCTAAAAACAAAGCTTGTCCTTGTATATCATCAAGTTGCGAAAAGATTCCGAGTTTTTTCCAGCCTTTTTCTGTTAAGCCATCATCATTAATTTTGGGCAGCGGGCGGGTTTCAGCTTTAGAGTTTATCCCTCTTGCGTCATCTGTAAAACATATAAACCTATGAGGAATTGTAAGATTTTTTTCGACCATAGAAAATAATCTATTCACATACTCAGGTCCAAATTTTGTGCCCCATTTCATACATACAACATTCTTTGTAATAGTTTCAACCATAAAGACCTCTTGTTTATCATTATGCTGTAAGTGTACCATACATTTAAAGAATAATAAAGCAGAAATTTTTATTCCAATAAAATTCTACTCCAAATTTGACAGTTGCAGAATTTTAAAATAACATGAGATAGAAGGGGTAGGATAAAAAATGCACGAATATATATTTAAGATGAAAAAGGGCGAAATAGAGATAGAGCTGAAATCAGACGATTTAGAATTTGTAGAAAGCCAATTGAATAAGTGGCGGGAAGAATTGATTAACAGCCCGGAAGGGAATAATAATTGAGTATGCCAAGATACACGTTTACCGTAAGAAAACGCGGGTGTGAAATAAGCTTAATAACAGATGATAAAAATGCTGTTGAACAGCAAATAGCAATATGGGTTCTTGCAGCCTCAAGAAAAAAACAGCCTGAAAAATTGAATACAGAGTTATCATCGGAACAATTTGCACCTAAAACATCTAAAGAAACATTTGAAAATAATTTGTATGAACAATCGGTATTTTTAGATAATAATATTCTCCCAGAAGCTAGAGGCGTTAGTTTGCCGGAAAATAGCCAGGAGCAGCCGGCAGAGTTCTCGGTAAATACAACCAAAGACAGTTTGCAGCAAGAAACTGCTGATAAGGTGGAACAGTTTGTTAATACTCTTGATAAAACAGAGGTTTTGCCGTCAACTGAAGTAAATACACACGAACTGGATAACTCGGTTACAATTAATAACCTTTTTAATGCTGAAAGCCCGGCAAAACTTGATTTTGAGGCAATATTAGAGCATTCAGCGGATACTATTAACAATGATACTGTTGTTAAAAAAGATGAAATTTTTTGCAAGCTGGTAAAAGCAAATAATATTACAGACAGATTGGAATTGTTATTGTTTACTGCTGATTATTTTTGCAAATACGATGCCCGCTTTACTTTTTCATTAAAACAAATAAACGGCAAATTAATGCATAATTTAGCTGTTATAGTTGATCACGGAATATTAAAAATAGCGTTGGATAATAACTATATAGAACGAGCCGGAGACAGTGAATACAGACTAACCGAATACGGCAGAAGTGAAATATATTCCAAAGCCGGTATTTGGTCTTAGTTAAACTGGAATTGACTGATATTTAGCATTTCTTGCATTAACCGCATAACAAGCAACATTAAGTTTTGAATTTATATCTAAAAAACTACGGTAATTGTAGGCTGCTTTATTCATAGCGCTCATAATATCTTCTGCGTCTACTCTTGAGACTAGGGCATCATCAGTATGATTGTCTACTTTTTCCTGTGCATATTTTTCAACTAATAATTTGTCAATAAAATCTCTTGCGCCGATAGCCATATACTTTCTTCTCCTTATATATTTCTTGTATATAGATAAAGTATATATTGATTAAAAAATTGCGTATTTTTCCTGGCTTTATGAAGTTATGTTACGAAAAACCAAATTTAAATTAAAAAAATGTATTATTGTTTAATATTTTTGTTGATAAATGCTATATACCAATAATTTAAAAGTAAGTTTTTTATTTTGACAAAATTTTTTGTCGTTAATTAGCATAAATCCAAAAACAAAGCGAGCCGAAAACGGTTTTTCTTCCGCTGCCCCGTTTAAGATGTTCAGCTAAGCAGTTAAAAACTACGCTATTTCTGTTTTATTGGAGATTTTAAGGTTAGACAAAGTATATTGAATATTGTAATATATACTTAGGGTAAGAGCTATCACTTCCACAGACACACGCAAATTACGAAGAAAGCGGTCTGAAAGGAGGTCATGATTAATAAAGACCGTTATAACGGTGATTATAACAGTCTTTTGAACTTTTATTGATTTGGTTGTATGGTACGAAGTCAAGTCCTAAGAAAACACACTTCTTTAGGGCTTGCTCCTGCATGTTTAGTATTTACCATGTTCAAGTCTTTGTCAACCCATCAAAAAAAAGAGATGATATTGCTGTTTAAAAAACAAAGAACAACAATAAGTATGAAAGGCGGCAGGCAAAATTTGCCTGCCGCCTCCCTTTGCTGATATTCCCGTTTTCAAATATTAAGTTAAACGTAGCAATTAACATTGTACGTATAATATTATTCTCGTTCTCTATATATTTATTAATTTTGCCTGTATCTGAAAAACAGAAGCTAACTGTAGAAGTTTTTTATTTTGTAAACTGTGATGCTCTATTTTCTGTCTTTTTATAACTGGTGAACTAATATCTTTATTTCTTAACTCTGCAGTCTTTATAAATCTAAATTATATATTACCCCGATGATTTATTTAGTCTGTATTTTAAATGGTATTTTGAAAAAAAGTTATATATTGAAAACAAAAAATTGCTGGTGACTATTACACCAGACCTTCTTTAACAGCTTTTACTGCTGCTTGGACTCTATCGTTTACGCACATTTTTTGCAGGATAGAGCATACGTGTGCTTTTGCAGTGTGAACACTAACAATCAATTCTTTGGCAATTTCCGTATTACTTTTACCTGCTACAAGGTGTTTAAGTACTTCAAACTCTCTTTCCGTAAGTGGAACACGATTTTTATCACTGGTTTTATCGTGAAGAATACCTATAGTATCCTGCTTAGGAAATGCGCTTAATACTTTTGCTGCTATTTCTGGATCCAGCCAGCACACACCTTGTGCAACATCTCTTATAACGTCTGCCAGCTTAATTGGATCAATATCTTTAAGGCAGTATGCAATTGCACCAGAGCTTAAAGTTGCAATTACCTCTTCTTCTCTGTCGTGAGAAGTTAGAGCAATAACTTTTATTTCAGGATTAAAGGCTTTTACCTGAATGGTTGCTTCAATGCCGTTCATGCCGGCTAAGCCCAGATCCATTAATACAACATCTGGATTAAGTCTTTTAATAAAATTTAATCCGTCTGTGGCATTATCACTTTCGGCAACGACTTCAATATCTTCGTTAGCATTCAGGGCGCATCGTAAACCGACTCTGGTGAGCTTGAAATCTTCAATAATTACTACTCTGATTACTTTGGGTTTTACTGTCATTTGTCACTCCTCTCTGTTATGAATTTTATTATTACCCTTATATATACTAATCATTTATGACTCTCCTTTCTGTTACTACTATTAAATATTATTAATACCTCAGAGTATATTACCCACCTGGGTGTAATTTCATGCAGTGATAGCAAAGAAAACCAGCTATTTTACAACTAAAGTTAGAGAAAGTTCTAACTTAGAGACAATACAATTCAGTGCTAAAAACCTTTAACATAACAGTGTGAGAGAAAAAGTCTTTCACAATGATTAATTAATATATGAAAATAGCACAGGAGAATTAGAGAAATGGCACTCACACTTAACACAAACATCATTTCGATGAAGGTCAGAACAAACCTTCAATCGGCGACTGATGGATTGAATACTGCCATTGAAAGAATGACAACCGGTTATAGGATTAATTCCTCAATGGACGATGCAGCAGGGTATTCAATCGCAGTATCAATGGAAGCAGATTTAGGGTCTTACAATGTAGCATCTGATAATGCGCAGATCGGATCTGATATGTTGACAACATTAGAAGGAAATTATGATTTGCTTAATGATCACCTTCAACGTATCAGAGAATTAACAGAGCAGGCATCAAACGATACTTACGGTGAAGACTCTAGGCTGGCAATTTCAAGAGAAATTACTGCAAGGCTTGAAGAAATTACCCGTATTGCAAATTCCTGCGATTATAACGGATTAAAACTCATGGATGGGTCTGTAAGAGCTGAGGGTTATAATATCCAAGTAGGTATTGACGGTTCTGAAACCAGCCGAATTAACTTGTCAGCAGATTTATTTGCTAAATGTACAAGTACAGCTCTATTTAATACAGCAGACGGCGGACAAGCACAAGATTATACAATAGAAGAGGTGGCAAATTGGTGTGCAGGTTTAGGTGATGCAGGGGCTGGTGAAAAGCTGGCACATGAAATGCTATCCGTACTAGATACAGCAATGGCAAACGTATCAGAAAGAGTAACTATTCTTGGTGCTGCACAAAATAAAATTGAATCTGCCCTATCTTCTATTGAAGTAGCAACAATTAACCAAACATCATCATTATCAACAATAAGAGATGCTGATGTTGCAGAAGAATCAACAAACTATATCCAGCAGCAAATTATTCAGAGTGCAGCGTCGACACTATTGTCAACAGCAAACCAAACTCCGTCAATAGCGCTCGATTTAATTTAATAACCAGGTTGTTAGACCGTTTTCATATATTAATAGAAAGAGCCGGCATATGCCGGCTTTTTATTTATATTACACTGATGAGATTAAAAAACAGAATAATATGTAACAAAACATTTACAATGTAACAAAATGTAAAACTGAATTACACCCGCCTTAAACCAAGTTATAATCCTATATATGATATGATATTATTATATGTAATTAGCAATTTATTTCCTCAAAAATACTTTATAAGAATATAACAAAAAACAAAGTTATAAAAACAGGATACACAGAGAAAAGGAGAAAAGTATTATGGGGAATGGAATCGGAAGCACTGAGGGCGCACGTCCTATTGACAAACGTGTACATGTAAAAGTAGGCGGAGCTGCTCATTTTGATGGAACAAGCGCAGGCGGCGGTGTAAATCTGGAGATAGAAAAGAATTTTCCGCTAAAGGGAAGTCTTTATTTGAAAGGTACAGCAGGAGCAGATATTTACACAAATACAAAAGGTGCAGATTTAGGTGTTGAACTCCGTAATTCTAAACATAATATCACACCGATTGTTGGAGTAGAGGCTCAGTATCGTCAAAGCGGAATTAGAAATATAATATTTGATAATACTGTAGAGGTTAACGGTGAAGGATATTATAACTATTGTAATCGCATTGATCAATATAAATCCCGCGAACATATGCTGAATGCAAACTTGAAAGCAGGACTAGAGGGCACTACAAATAACGGACGTTTTACTGCCGGCGGCGGTGTAAAATTAGGCGGAAAAATAGATTTGGGAGATCAGAATATAGAGCATTATTCGCGTTATACCGAAATTAACGAAACATATAATATAACTGGAGCACAAACCCGTGCTGGTGAAGGATTAAGACCATCATTAAAGCAAGAGCCTCCAATATCTATAGATACACAATCAACTGTCCAAAACACTCTGTCAGAACACTTGAATGTTGCAGCTTATGCACATGCAGAATATAATTTAGGAAAAGGGTTCTCGTTATTTGCTAATGGGGAATTAGGAAATAACGTCAAGGAAGGCACAATCGGCGTAAGATATACATTCTAAGGCTTTATACTAAAGGGCGTAAAGCGCCCTTTAATATAAATTTATAATAATATAAAAACGATAAATTAATAAGAGAGAGCTAAAAGGAACGAATAAGAAAAAGAAAGGAAAATTGAGTTATGAGAATTAATTTTAGCTCACTAAAATACATTGCTCAAGGATTTAAAAAAGTAGCATTAAACGACTCAAAAAGTGTTTTGACAAGTAAAAATAATTACAAATGGGTAAAAGACAACAAAACAATACTTCCAAGTGGAACGAAGATAACAGAATTTTCTGACGCAAAGTTTATTGATAAACCAGATGGCAGCTTTATAGCTGTTGAAAGACATAGCAATAGGTCAATTGATATTAAACGAAGTACAAAAGACGGTCGCTCCGAAATACTAGCAGAGAATTATATGACTCAAAGTGCTGCAAAAGCAAACTCTGAGGACCTTAAAAAATCGGCAGAAAGATTAACAAAAAAACGATTGAAATTTATAGAAGAATTTAACAAGCGTTTTGGCAGAAAAACTGTTAAAGGCGAAGATGGCACAATATCAAAGTTTATTTATGAAAAAGAAACCGGTGATATGGTAAGCTGGTGGCGCAAAAATGCTAAAGGCGAAGTAACAAGAGGTTTTATCCAAAAGATTTTAGGTAAGTTAGGCAGGAATACTACAATTGTCCATGCAGATGGAACGCTTGTTTCAAAAACAAGACTTGGTAATAAAGCTTTAGGCGAAAAAGTCGTTGAAAAGGTGAATTGGAGCCCTGAAAAAGGTCCCTTCGGCAGAATTACTAAATATGAAACTTATAATGTGTAAGTCTTAAGATTGTTATATTGCAGGGCGAAATTTATTACGTCCAGCGGTATTATTCAAAAGCGGGCGGATTTGAGATATCTCAAATCCGCCCGCTTTTTATTGTTTAATCAAGAATTTTGATAGAAGCGCCTGAACCGTAGTTTTTATTTGAGTTATAATAGCCTCTTCCCCATGGGCTGGAAGTATAATGCTCAGTAAAGAATCCATCATCCAAAGATGGTGACAGCCCTGTTGGAGCGCCCATAAAGTAATTAGAAAGTTTATCAATTAAGCGCATTTTAGGCATTGCAGCGGGCGGATATGTTGAATAAACTGAGGAGTAGTTATCATAATAGCCTGGATGTGTGTAGAAAAAACTGTTTGATAGATTTCTGTAGCGCTCTCCGACAGTACCTGGCATGCGCCTGCCGTACATATTTTCTTCCAAACGGTTTATTCGGGTATTAATATTATCATTGTTGTAGTTTCTGCGGAAAAGAGCTCTTTCCATGCGTGATAAATCATTCCTGTTATTAATTCTTCGCGGCGGTTTATGCCTAAAAGCCTTTCTGTTAATAGGATTCTGGTTATAGAAACTGTTATTAAGCCTGCCGATTGGTGAGGTTTTAACAATTTGTACGCCGGCAAATGCATGAGAGGATAAGAGTAGAATAGCAGTAATAGATAGAATGACGAAATTTTTCATTATTAATACTCCTTTAGTATAAGGATAGAAGATTTTAAGATTAATAAAATTAAACAGAGGTTTAAGCTTGAAGGGTAATTTAAAATACCCAAACGGCTGGTATAGATAGGAGAATATGGATAGGGTTTATGGGGAATAAAGATTAAAAAAATAAAATGTTGCAAAAAAAAAATGGTTGGGTTACACTAGAGTTACTGGGAGCGTAGCTCAGTTTGGTTAGAGCGCATGCCTGTCACGCATGAGGTCGCGAGTTCGAGCCTCGTCG
>CALVFU010000042.1 GCA_944326905.1 Candidatus Gastranaerophilales bacterium | reverse complement strand
TTGCTCCAAAATATCCGCCGATAGCTAAATCAGCTTTGCGCCCGTATATTTCGATTGCTGGCGCAACATCCGCAAAGCCCTCAAGTGCAGCAGAAACACCGGACATAAAGCGTTCTGTTTTAGACGCTTTGTATCTGGGCATAGCGTTTAAAATACTATTCATTGTGTCTATATCTTCAGCCTGCCGGAGAGTAATATTTTTTGGCATTTTTTCAACCTGTTCCTGCCGCTCTCTCATAGCATCTTCTAAAAGTATTGACATTATTGATTAGTCTCCACAACAACATCAGCGCCGCTAAAGCCCTGAAAAGTGTACACCTTATCATTGATTGTAAATTTTTGCCCCGCCTGTAAATTAGGGTTTTGCAATTCCGGAATATACCAGTAACGGGCTTTTACAACCTCTTTTAACCCCTCATTATAAACGCGCTGCCCGCCCTCATAATCTCCAGCTATAAATTTGTATAAAACAGCCTCAGAAGTCCGATTGGCAATATCATTTATTTTGCGCTGTGCAAAAACCTGCCTTTTAAAATTTTCTGCTTTAAAATCTTTAATTTTATCATCAGCCGCACCGGGCAGCATATTACGAGTTTGATTTGTGATTTCGCCAACCTTTAATTTTGATAAATCCGGCAGGTTAGCAAGCTGCGCTTTAAAAGTTTCATCTTTTGCACCTTTAAAAATCATCTGCATTAGAGCATCTTTATCTTTTGCGCTTATAGTAGCATTCCCTGATTTATCAGTATTGTTTTTTAAAATAGAAAAAGCTATATCTCTAGCTTGTTTCAGATACTCCATTTTGCCGTTATAGCTGCGGGTGTCAATAGTTGCAAGGTCTTTTATAGCGTCCGCAGCTTCAGCATATCCCTCAAAATTTGTAACGGTTTCGAGATTTGCCGGTGTATTAATATTTTTTTCGTATTTTCCGCTTGATTTCCTTAATTTAGGGTTTAATTTATAAAGCCGATTTAAGTTTTCCTGTGTAGGGTTTGAATAGAAAGCCATTTCAGCATCCGCCAGAGCTTCAGCTTGAACTCTTTTTTGTTCGGCTTTTTGAAAATTTCTGAGCTGAACTTGTTTTTTTGTATCAATTCCTGACATTATTTCCGGTGAGATTTTGGCATAAGGGTTAGAGGCAATTTGACTATATGCGTAATCAAAATTCCAATCATTGGTTTTTAATTTCAACGCTGTTGCTTCTGTACGGTCAAGAAACCCCGCAGCAACCCCGTTGTCAATATCCTGAAAATAGCTTTTTTTGTAGCCCTCGTCACCTGTTTTAACAAAGGCATTCATGTTGTTTTCTTCGGAAATAAGCGCGTTGCTTTTCCACATGTCAATAGTTTTATCTCTGAAAACACCGTCAAGCTTTTGTTGGTTAACCATTATAGGGATTTGAGCATTGCTTTCAAATAATTGCGCATTACGGTTGTTAGTAAAACCTTTAGAAATAGTACCTGTCAGCTGCGCCATTCTTGCAGAAAGCTCACGGCGTTTCATATCTAAATCTTCAGGGGTTTTATAATCGTTATAGTTTTCAGCCTCTGAAAGAATATCAGACATCCCCGCAACAAGCTTATTTTTAGCGTCTAAACTTTCCGAGGTGTCTTTGATTTCCTGCCACTTATTTGCAAGCGCGCTAAATTCAGCAGCCGCGCGTCCTATAGCTCTGGATGCACCGCTGTAAGCGTCTAAATCTCTGATAACTCCGGGCTGTCTGGTAGTAATAGCCCCCTGTTGTTGATATACCGGTAATTGTGCCATATTTCATCCTTTAAAGTTTTGGTAATGTTCCGGAATAGCCTGCAGAACCTGTCATTGCTCCGGTTGAACTCATCCCTGGAGTATAACCGGTCAGTGTACCTTTTGTACTGTTACCCCAGTATTTCGAGGCCGCGTCAACTGCGCTGCTGGCGCTTGATGACGGAATACCGCTCAATGCCGAAAACATTGCCTGTTTTTTGAGTGTTTTCTGGTAATCTGCCTCACTTAAATACGTATGTTTTTCCACATCAAGATTAAACTGCTCATAGCTCTGGTCAATTCCAAGCTGTGTCAAGCTTTGAGAAATACTTTGCGCTGTACTGCCTGTAATATTAACTCCGCTACGCGCAGCTCTAGCATTAGCCGTCCCAGCTAGTTTTGCGGCTTTATCTCTGTATTGTTGAGCGGTTATAGCCTTTTGTGCGTCAACATTTTGAGCCTGTGCATTGTAAACATCAATATTGTGTTGAGCAGTCTGCATTTGAGAGGCTGCCCCTGTAATTTGTTGTGCCGCCATTAAGGCTATAGGTACGATAACTGCTGCTGCTCCCATTATTTATCTACCTCCGTAACTATAGGTGCAATCGCCAGAATATTCATAGGAAAAGGTTTAGATTGTTCGACTGTAATATTTGCTTCCCAAGTCCAGCCCTGATTGTATTTAATGTTTGGAATTATACCCGTGTAATAATCGGGCGGTAACCCGAGAGGGGTTTTAGGGCTGCGAAATTGCACTTCATAAAGGTCATTCTCAGCAAGGCTCTTCCCTACGCGACAGCCTAAAGATTTCCACACTCTCAAAGCCATTTCATGAATACGTTTTCTTTTACCGACAGCTGTACCGTTCTGGCTGCCGACTTCAAGCGGTAATGTTGTGATATAGCTTTGATAACCTAACCCGATAATTAATTTCCAACCGTCCAGCTCAAGCCTGATACTGCCGTTTTCAACGGTTTGTTCTGTTTGTTCAGCACCATCGGCTAGGATTTGTACGGTTTCACCCTCGAGGTGATTTAAACCTGAAACGATGTTAACGCTAATCCCCCATTGTCCGCCTGTAAAAGTTTTTTTAGTGAATTCTTTTATAACTCTTGCAGATACGGTTTTATTGTTTGTATATCCGGTAATAACAGCCTGCCCTAAAATATTTGCATTGTTATCAATAACCCTGATACGTTTATTTATCATATCTTCTTCAAAAACTGCATTTTGGGCGGTAACCGTTATATTTCCAGTAGTACCGGAAAGTGAAATATTATTCCCTGCAGTCAATACAAAAGCATCGTAAGAAAGACCTGAGCGCACATACCAGCAATCCTGCTGGATATCGGGCGTAATCAAATCTTGCATTCTTTCTATATATTTGACTTTTTGTCCGTTAATCTCACGCTCGATAATATACCAGAGCTCATCATAATAGCCATTGTAAGACGGGATTGTTTCATTGCTGAGCACTTTGCCTTTAAAATCCAGAACAGACCACGCCTGCACCTGCTGGTCTTGCTCGAGAGTGAGTAAAACCAAAGACCCGTTATTCATTGTTAAGATTAGCATACTGTCAGGATTTTTAAGATATGAAATATATTTAACGCCGCTATTCAGAAGATGTTCTGAAAAAATTGAAACGTCAACCCCTTTATAGCTGTCATAATAATAATCATATTGAAATTGTCTTAATTTTTCACCGCAACGTTGAACAAAGTGAACAAAAGAACCGACAACAAGCGGCTGAACACGTTCACTTCCCCAGTTAGTGCGCTGGCGTGCGCTTATATCAGTCGGAGTGATTGCACCATCTCCCGAACTTCTGACAACAAATTCACCGCCGTAAGTGCCGCAAAGTAAGTAAGACCCCCCAATCAGCCACTTTATATCAGAACCGTCACCGCTGGCATTAGTAGCAAGCTGAATATTAATAGCCCCGTCATCTTCATTATTTACGGCAGGCGTAAATGTTTCATAAGCATAAGGCTTAGAACCGTAGATATTACGCGGTTGATATGGCGTTCTGGCGTAATAAATTCGTCCGTCATAAAGCGCGATACACGCGGGATAGCCGCGATAATCAGACCACGCACCCTCGCCCCAGCGGGTAGTTGCTTCAGTTCCGGATAATTCTGATTGCACAGTTGCATTAACTTTTGTAGCGCTTGTATAGCCTGTAATTTTAACAAAACCTTGAGTATCGACATCATCAACAGTAACCGTGCTCCCAATCCACCAGAAAGAGCCGACATGCTGTTGATTAAAAATATTACCTGAGGCTGTTAATGTAATATTGCCGGTAGTGGCAGACGGTGTTATTTTTACATTAGTGATATTTTCATCAAGATATGGCGTAGATTTCAGGGTTACATCACGGAATACCCAATTATCAGGCGCGTTTCTAACGAGTTCTTTAAGTTTGGCAGAAGAGTTGTTGCCGTCCGGCAGTACAGCAAATTTAATAATATCATCGAGTTGAATATATTGAAGAGTTTCAATCTGTTTTTGTGTGAAAGTATTTGCGACTTCGTAGACCGCACCGTTTTTCAATACAACACCGCCGTCATTATAGAACCTAAAATAGCCGGCACCGACTTCAATAATATAAGCATCAGTAGCTGAAAAAACAAACTTTATCAGGCGCGCATTTGAATTATTTTTAACCTGATTAATATACTGACTGCCCGGAATACGGCTGACACAACCATAAGGACGAACCCAGCAGTTACGGCATTTATCAAGACACGCAGGGTATTGGTCAATGTCAATACGACCGAACATCAAAGGAGAAATTTCACCGCGTCCGAAAGTAGTATAAACCGGTGAGACCCTAGCCATAAATACCCCCGAAAACAGAATTTACCCATACATCATCCCTAGGCGGTTTTGTAGTTGCCAGACGGGAATTTTTAGTTCTTGCCACCGGTAAAAATTCACCTTTATAAAGTTCTAACAAATTCATCGTTTTTTCATTTGAATTAGTAATTTCATAGCACATATCCGCAGCTAACTTAATTGCAAAAGCGTCAATAAAATAAGCCGGATATTTGGACGTATCTTCACAAAAATAAACGTATCTAATGCCGAATATATCAGAATGAGCCAGAATAAATTCACCCTCTTTACTCCAGCAGACATTATCGTCCATAACGCCAAAAATCTCTACTAAATCCGCAGGCAGCTGGAAATAATTACCGCCGCCGTATGCGGGTTTTAAGTCAGCAATAGGGAGCAGTATTTTTTTAATAGCAAAACGCCAATCACATTCCGAAAGAATAGATCGTAAACTATCATTATACAAATTGTTCGCACTTTGAGCTTCAAGAGTATCATCCGAAAGGGATGTTATTCTATTTGCGCCCAGATATGAAAGAGCCTTATTTACAATACTAACTTTACTCATTTTTTTAAAAAGGGGAGATTTCTCTCCCCTCCTCCTTACATTGCGTAGATACAAACAGCTTTAATCGTACCTGTTGCGGCAGCACCGAGAACAGTCAGGGTAATCACATCATCGCCATCAGCTGTCCCGATTCTGTAGCCTTGCCCGTTGATAGTAAGCGCGTTATTAGTGCCGGCAGCTGCGACATTTGCGCCGTCGATATAGCGGTCAGCATCCAGAGCATCACCTACATCAACAGTAACGCCTGCACCAAGCGCATCAAAATACAATTTGACGTCTTGAATTACAACGTTATCAGGCAGTTTAAAAAGGTTAATAACGCTGTTTGCAGCAGTAGCGTCAGCTTCAAAAGTAGTTGTCGCTACATGCAGCGTAGATTTAACTACGCCCTGATCAAGCACAAGCTTTCCGGAAACTTGCGCGTCATAAGTTGTAGAATTAAATGTTGCCATAGTTATTTGTCTCCTAAGATGTTGTTAGTAATAACAGATTCGTCACCTTTTACTTTGATGACTTTAGCTTCTTCCAGACGACCAGCGCCGCCGGTAATTTCGTAGTACGCCTGTTTAGAGTAGGACTTATCAGCTCTTTCTTCTATTCTGAGGAAGAGTTCTTCAAGCATACCGTAGCAGATGCCGGTTTTTTGGAACGCGAAGTAATCAGCAATGTTATTTGAATCAACATTGATGATACCGTCAGGCAGTACAACAAATTTAAATCCGAGGAAAGTATCAACATCACCGGAAACAAGCGCTTTAACATTGTTATAGTCGGATGATGTTACGGAAGTAAATCCGAGCATTTGTTCCAGACCTGTTGCTGAAGTAACAAAAGTTCTGTCATAGAACGGAACGCCTTGCGCATCAAGCATCTTTTTAGCCCTGCGGATTTTAGCCGGAGTCAAGCCGGTGTTTGCAGAAGATTCACCGTCAAAGTTAGCCGCAATAGTTTTAGCAGCAGGAAAAGTCACTTGAGTTGCACCTGTTTCACCTCTGTAAGCAGTACCGCCTAAAGCATCATAAATCATTTTGTCGATTTGAATACCGACTGAGGACTGAATACAAACAGAAGCGACGCTCATCGGATCAGAAAACTCCTGCATTTTGAGAGTTCTGTCAAACATACGCGCATCGTTGTATGTATTCATATCAATACGAGTTCTTGACAAATTCGGGTCATTCTGCGGGGTATCGGCGTTTACAGAAGTTTTAGGCTGCATTTCCCATTTACCGATTTGGTCTTGATAGAAACATTTACCGATAATACTATCTTTAACGTAAACTCTATCATGCAGCATTGATTTTTCTTGTCTTGCGAGAGGTAGAATTATACGGGAATAATCCTGCCCTCTTACTTCAAATTGAGTGTTAGGCATTTTGTTTTCTCCTTAAAAATTGTACGTATAACTTCTACCGTTATCCTTACGGGCGGTGTTTTCAGGCTGATTTGCAAGGGGCTGTTTGCCTTATCCTGCCATAGCCATTAATGAATTAACATACTGGACGCGTGCTTTTCTTTCCTCTTCGGAGACAAATGACATATTATGTTCTTTACAATATCTTGCGTCATTTCGTCTGTTTCTCGCACCTGCCCAGTATGCGTCTTCAGGGTCATTTAGAATCCTGTCGAGTTCTTGCTTGGCTTCTTGCGGGGTTTTGGTAAATCCGCCGCCTTGTCCCTCAAAGCCGCCCAGAGAACCCTCAGAGATTGATTTCCCCATTTTAGATAAAAGCTTTATAAATTTGACGTCATTTCCGATTTTGCTGTCAAAATAATCATATTCTTCTTTTGATGAGGACATTTTTTCAAGGAATGTGCGAGCATCTTTTAAATTTTCCTGATACTTCAAACCCCATTCTTTTTTTAATTCTTCAGTCGCAGTCTGCATTGCATAGCGTTCTTGCTGAGCCTGTTGTTCAAAATACTTTTTATAATCGTCGACATAAGCATCAGTAAGTGCCTGTGCTGTTTTTTGCGGGATATTATTTTTATAAAAAACTTCTTTTAGGGTTGTTAGTTTTGACGGATCTACACCGTCAACCTTAATATCATATTTTTCAGATGATTCAGGAACGCCAAAGGCTTTTTTGTACATAGACCACGCATTCACATCGTCATCACCTTTAGGAACGGGAATTTTTTCCTGTCCCATCATACTTTCCAAAGATAAATAACTTTTTGCCAACCCGTTCACATCCTGAAATTTCTGGATTGAGGGGTGATTTCTGTAATCTTCACTTAAGGAAGAATACCATTTTTCGGGCTCATTGCCTGCTGGCTGAACATTTTCGGTAAATTCCGGTGTTGCAGTTGTCAACATTTCATCCATAAAATAATCTCCTTACATTTGTTTAAACAAGTTAGAGATAATATCCGGCGCGATATCTTTACGCATAAGCGTTTTAATTGTCAGAATAACATCGCGTTTTCCTCCGGCATAGCTTATATCGTAAGGATTAGAGCTTAAAACTGCCGTGTTGTAGCCGCAATACATCTCTAAAAAATCCATAACAACAGGGAACTTCTCTTCGATATCACAAAGCGCCTGCTGGAGCACAGCGATATCGTTTTTGTCAGTAAGAGAAAATCCGTTATTGCGTTTGTACTGCTTCTTTTGCATACTTACCGCTTTCTGTAGCTGTTTTCATAATTTCCGAACCTTGCTGCGCCATGTTCATCATAGACTGCAGCTGCATTGCTTCAGCTTTAGCAGCTCTCATTTCTCCGACTTCCTGTTCAGAATGCAGAAGAGTAGCTGCACCGGAAATATCAAATATTTTATCAATAGTTTTATCAGCATCAATTTTGTCTAATACCTCCGGTTTGAGCGTTGCCAGCTGTCCTGAAATAGCAATAGCATTCATAATATTATTAATTTCGGACTGTCTTTGAGTTTGAACGAGTCTTCCAACAAACTTGACCTCAAAAGACGGGTCATTCATCATAACATCGGGAACACGCGGCAGGCGGTTTTCTTCGTATAGAACAAAAACGACTTTTTCAACAAGCGGCTGCAGAACGTCATTCATATAACGTCCGACAGCAGGCCCTAATAAAGTCATTTTTTCGCTGACACGTTCCATAACTTCAGGAACGGTCATCTGTTTTGTAATATCAGCAAACGCCTGAAAAGTGTCGTAAAACATAATACGTTTTATTTGATTCTGATAATATTCAAGCTCCGTTATTCCGATAGTCAGATTCCCAAAATTGCCAACAGGGAATATATCGTCTTGCGAACTCAATTTGCCGCGCTGGTAGTAGTTAATCTGTCGCGGGTTAAAGTTTGGTGCGCCGATAAACGCATCATCAGGCATAGCAATAGGCGGGTCAGTCTGTTTCATTGATGCTCTTAGAATAGTGTCTGTCATAGTGTTAACTAATCGGACATAAGGGAGCGCTTTCATAGCCGGCGAGTAGCCGTAAACCCACTGCGGCTTTTTATAAAACCTGTGAGCAACGCAGGGCATAGAATTAAAGCCGCTTTCGGCCATTGTCTTTTTAGTTTTAGCATCAACCCAGAGCATGCGGATAGGCATATTTTGAGTATCAATCTTGTCCGGATCACGTTCAAGTCGTTTACCAAAATAACAGATAAACTCAAATTTTTTATCTTCGTTTCTGCCGTTTGCATAGCATTCTTTGATTTCTTCGGAGCACATATCCCCAAAACGCGAGAGAGCTTGCTCCGCGGTATATTTAAATTTGAGATAGAACTCATTCGGGCGTTCTCTGGCGTCTTCAGTCAGATAAAGCCTGTCAATCGGGATATTGTAAAATCTTACGCCATCATCATAATCTTTTTCACAGAACAGCCCTGCAGTGCCATAAACCCCGCTGGCTTTATAGAATATAGGCATTTGATTATAGAAATTAGAGCGAGAGAGCGTAAGCAGAACTTCGTCAGTTACATCCTGACACCATTCTTTAACTTCTTTTATCTCGCGAATAGCAGGATTAGGATGTTCGAGAAAAAGCCATTTAGAAGCTTCCGGCGTCAGATAATTAGCAAGACCGGAGGCAAGCACATCCCCGACATCGAGAGAGGTTGCGTCGAGCAAGACATTAATTTCAGACCCTTTATTCTTCTTTTTTGTAATGTTGTTGGATTCTACATAAAAATAATCGTGCAGAGTCTGGAAATAGCTGTC
>CALVFU010000041.1 GCA_944326905.1 Candidatus Gastranaerophilales bacterium | reverse complement strand
AAATTAATATACATTTTTCCCCAAGAAAAATTTAAAAAAGTACTTGACTTTTTCAACAGAATCTTGTTTCAGCATCTTACCAGTGTGGTATTTAACTTGTTTTCTGTCATTTATCTTTTAATCATATTTTGAGACAGCATGTATATAACTCTTCAAAACTCCTCTGTAGAATTTTTTTATCTCCTATGTTACTCTTAGCTTATGACGCTTAGTGATTCTTTAAAAAGATATACTGAATATATTAATCTTATTGAGGCAAATTATCTCAAAAAATTTTTTGAGATTCAAAAACCTTATATTCATTGTAAAGAAGGGTGTTCTGCCTGCTGCGAGATTGGTGAATATCCAGTTTCTGAAATTGAACTTATGTATATGGTTGCAGGGTATAAAACACTTTCTGAGGATTTGCAATCGGAAATTATTAAGAATGTAGACAAAATAAAACAAGAACGACCTGCAAACTCAAATGAAGTATATCTTTATAAATGTCCGTTTTTACTAAATAAAAAATGTGCAATATACAACTACCGTGCTATAATCTGCCGTACTCACGGGCTTTTATTTTACATTACAGATAAAAGCGGAAAAACACACAATAAAATGCCGGCCTGTGTAAGCGACGGATTAAATTACAGTGAAGTATACGACCCCGTAAACAATACAATCTCTCCTGAAATGTGGGCAGAAAGTAAAATTCCTGTAGAACCTAAAGCGTACAATATAAGCAGGGAAGTTATCATGTCAAACGCAAAAAACGCAGGGTTTGATATAGCTTTTGGAGAGTCAAAAGCTTTGATTGACTGGTTTTAAATAAACCTAAGTTTTACGTTAAATATTATTATTGAATTATGAATATTTAAAATCTGCTATTTATGTTTGTGCAGAGCGTAAAACATAATGTATTGATTTGATTATATGCGCAGCTTTTTCTATTTTATTTAAAAGGTCGGGAGGAGATATGTGTTACTATTTTCGTCTACTCCAAATAGATGAGATTTAATGACCGTGATTAAAGTTATTGCAAATCTGTGCCGTATACTTTATCGAAGGAGAAAGTTAAATGTCAAAAGCACAACACAATCAGCAATTTATGATTTTAGATGATTTTAAACCTGAAACAGTTATTGAATCCTTTAACAAATGTATTAAAAAATCAGGCTGTGAATATATGAGTGTTGACATTTCTTTTCTCAATGTAATGGATGCTATGCGAGTGTCAACATTATGTGCGGCAAATCATTACGTTAAATACCCAAATGGTAAAATCGACTGGTATGTATCCTCCCCTGAGGTCGAGTGTTTTTCTAAAGCACTGAATCTTGGAAACTCAAATTATCTGGTAAAAAATAATAACACAAGAAGCCTTAAAGAGGCAAAATAGCACACAATAATAAAAACCCGGGAGGTGTATTGAAGCTCCCGGGAATTTCGTTGGTCGAAATTAAAGATGTTTGCAGAGTAAATTGGAAATAGTGTGAGATATGAATTTTACTTTGTTTTAATTTTTGTTACGACAGACAGCCCAGGTAAAAGAGTATATCCGCTTATATCTTCATCAAATAAGATTTTTACAGGCACACGCTGAACTATTTTTACAAATGACCCAACAGCATTTTCGGGCGGAAATAAACTTGCCTTTGCGCCGCTGCTTTTTTGAATAGTATCAATTTTACCTTTAAAAACCTTGCCTGGTATTGCGTCGATTTTTATTTCTACGGGCATATTTTTCACCATGCCGTTAATTTGTGTTTCCTTGTAGTTTGCGACTACCCATAAATTATCAGGAACAAGAGTAAATAATGGTGTGCCCGGCTGAACCAGCATGCCTTTTTCGACTTTCCGATTAACTACTGTTCCGTCTTGTGGGGCAATTACATCGGTATATTCAAGTGCAAGCGCTGCTTGATCCATTTGTGCTTTGAGAGCTGCTAAGTCTGCATCTGCCACATTGGAATTGTCTTTAGAAAATAATGCCTGTTCAGCGTTTGTCAACTTTGCTTTTGCTGCTTCAAGCTTTGTTTCGGCATTATCAAGAGTTTGTTTTGAAACTGCACCTGCAGCGTATAATTTCTTGTAACGGTCAACATCGGTCTGTGCTAATTCAATTTCTGCATTCGCAGCCTTAAGTGACGCATTTGCATTCTGTTGGTTTAAAAGTGCTTTTTCATATAGCGCCTTAGCCTTATCATGTGCAACTATATAATCACGTTTATCAATTCTTGCAACAACTGCTCCTGCTTTAACAGGCTTATTATCTTCTACAAGTACCTCAACAATTTCGCCAGAAACTTTTGGGGCTACTGATACTGTTACTGTTTCTACATACGCATCATCCGTTGATTGATATTTTGTCATTTCATACGCTATAAATCCAATTATAATAATCGCAATAGCTATTAAAAATATCATTAACTGTTTTTGGGGTCTAAACTTACTTTTTATATGTATTTTTTCGCTCATTTTCTATTTTCCTCTGCTAAATTTGAGTAATTATACTTTTTCCTAATACTTTTTGTAGTTTTTTTAATGTTTTACAAACTTTTTCAATTTCGCCTTCTGAAACCTCATCATGTACGTATTTAAGTTCCTCTCGGATTTCTTTTGTAATTTCTAAAAGAATATTTTCTCCTGCCTCGGTAAGCCTAATTTGTTTTATTGGACGATTATTACGTGTTACTAGTATCCGTTTTACAAATCCTTTGTTCTCCAGTGACTCAACAAGTCTGCCCGTATTTGCCCTGTCTTTTAAAATTAGTTTTGCTAAGTCTCTCTGGCAGATTTCAGGATTACAATAAATTACATCAATTGCAGCAAATTCATCTATTGTTACAGGATAATTTTTTTCAGTAAAGTACTGTGTCCCATACATTTGAAAGTATTTAGCCGTCAAAAGAAGTTCGTAATATAGAGAATCAGTGTAGTGTCTTTCTTTATTCATAATTCAAATCTTAATTCAAATATGTTGTATTTGTTACATGTTGCATTTGCAACATAATTATGGTATCATTTTTTTTAAATAAATGCAAGTATGAATTTTTTAATAAGGAATAAAAATGAAAAAAGTAATAGCAGTTTTAATAATTTTATCGTTTGGATTTGTAAATACACTGCCGGCTCTTGCAGCCAACAAGGTTGAAAAGGCGCAGATAGAAACAGTTAAAACAGAACCGCAAAAACTTACCCGTGCTCAAAAGCGCGCTCAAAAACGTGCCCAAAAAGAAGCAAAAAAAATTAAACAGGCTAAAAATAAATTAGATTACATAAATATGCCCTGGTTTGAACAGTTTAATGATGAGTATTTAAACGGATATATTATAAAAGCGGTATTAAATAATAAAGATGCGCAGATGGCAAGTATTGCGGTTGATGAATATTATCAGGCAGCGCGCGCCCAGATGGCGGGAGAACTGCCGACAGTTAATGCCGGTTTTTTGCCTGCTTATTCGCAAAGCGATATGTTTGGACCTTATGACGGCTGGTTTTTCGGCTTGCCTATTCTTGTTAATTATGAAGCGGATTTATTCTTAAAAAACCATGATAAAACAAAATCTTCTAAAAAACTATATGAAGCTTCAATTATTGATGAGCGTGCCGCATATATCAGTGTTGCGTCTACCGTTGCCAGTGTTTATTTAAATATTGTTAAACTTGATGAGGTAATTGATATTCAGGAAGAAATTGTCGATTTAAGAAAAGAAATCTTTGAGCTTATGCAAATTTCTAATGAAGAAGGAATTGTCTCAACCTCAGACTTGGTTAAAGCTCATAAGTCTTACGTTTCAGGGCAGTCAGAGTTGACAGATTTAAAGAAAAACCGCTCAATGTTATTAAATCAGCTTGCAGTCCTTATTGGCGAAAGTTCAGACAAAGCAGAAACTTTTGAGCGTGCAAAATATTCTTCTATCAAATTTTCTGGTAATATCCCGGAAGAAATTCCATCAGTAGTTATCACAAAGCGCCCCGACTTTATGAAGGCTGAAAAAATGGTTGAAAAATTAGGAATCGATGTAAGGGTAGCAAGAAAAGAATTTCTTCCGTCAATAAACATAGGCGGTTTTGGATTATTTAATGCTTCTGATTTAGGGAGCTTATTTACAACAAGCAACTTTATTTGGGGGCTGAGCGGCGGAGTTATTGCAAATCTGTTTACTGGCGGCAGAAAAATAGCAAATCTTAAAATGAAAAAATCTCAATATGAACGTATACTTAAAAATTACGAGAAAACAAATCTCATAGCAATACAAGAAATAAATGATTCCATGGTCTCAATAAAAAATGACAGAAAAAAATTCGATGATAATACAAAAATTCTTAAGCTTGAAATCCAGGACTACAGGCTTGCTGAGCTTAAATACGAGACAGGAATTATATCTAAGCTGGATTTAAACCAAATGAAAGAAAATCTTCTTGATGTAAATAAGCTTATTGTTGATAATAATTGTGAGCTTTGGGTAGATTACATTTCTTTGTACAAGGCTGCCGGAACGAATATTTAAAAGTAAGTTAAATATCAACAATATTTACTTCTGTTTTATAATTACTGCAAAGTGATAAAATGTATTCTTTATGACAGGTAAAAAATAACACCTGATTCGTTTTTGCAAACTCTATTAATGCGGCAATAGCAGCTGAAAGTCTGTTTTTGTCAAAATTTACAAATGCGTCATCAATAATCAGAGGAAGTTTAATTTCATTATTTCCGTAATTTTGTGCGTATCCAAGCCGAAATGCCAGATACAATTGTTCTCTTGTTCCGCGGCTTAATTCTTCTTCTGTTTTTGTTTCGCCGGTGCTGCTTGTGATGCTCTTATTATTGAAATCTGCGCGTACATATTTCCCGCAGGTTATTGT
This sequence comes from Candidatus Gastranaerophilales bacterium, assembly GCA_944326905.1. Lineage (GTDB taxonomy): Bacteria > Cyanobacteriota > Vampirovibrionia > Gastranaerophilales > Gastranaerophilaceae > CALUTH01. Next base: position 5,775 of record CALVFU010000041.1, on the reverse strand, counting down.
CCTTAAGAATTTTTCCGCACTTATAAGATTTGGCTCTGTCTGCCGCTGCTCTTTTTCTGCGTACTCTATTATATTTAATATCAATTTTTTTGTGTAAATTTCATTTATTATATTTTCTAAATGTGTTTTTAGTAGATTCTTTTGTGTTTGTAAATCTATGATACCTTCAAACGCTTCTAAAGATTTTTTCTCCTGTAAAAGTTTTGCGCGGTAATCTATAATATTTTCATGTTCTTCTTTTAATTCATCAAGGGTTCTATCTGGCAGCAAATCTGCAAATTGTGTCTCCTCAATCTGTTTACTTAAATCATTAATTCTTGAAATATTATTATCTATTTTGGTTTTTACTTTATTATTATTCTCTATAATTTTTTGTATTTCATTGAATTTTTCCTCGTCATTGACAAATGGGATATCAATACTTGCAAGCTCTATAAATTCTGCAAACTTTTCATAGTAATTTTCACATTCTTTACCTAAAAATTCTATACGGCTGCGCTCTGTTTGTTTTTGGGCAAAAAGTTTTTTTGTTTCTCTTAACTCCTCCAGCAGATTTAAATAGTTTTTTGCAGGAATTATTCTCCCGTCAACACATGTTAGTTTATTAAGTTCTATTTGGTATTGCTCATAATTACTTGAAAACTCTTGTATTTGTTTGGTTAATCTGACAAGTTCTTCTTCATTATGAGCTAATTCTGTTTCTATTTTGTCTATTTCTGTTTTTAATGTTTTATATTCTTCAATTCTAATTTCCGTATCGTGTGCGATACGATTAAGTGCGGCTATTGTACATAAAAATTCTCCATGATTTATAACGGGCATAATTTTATGTTTAATGTATGTATAAATTTCTTCGGATTTATTAACATTCCTGCTTTTAATAAAAGTAAAAATTGTAGTAACGGCAAGTATTACACCTGATAAGGTTATAAGAATACCTGTTTTATTTGATAAAGCCCAAAAAACTCCTAAAGCTGTAAATATCACAGATAAAACCAAATTGCTGAGAATTATGATAGTATTAATTTTGGGAGTATTATTTTCCATATTTTCAGCGAGAGAACTAATTGCATCTTTTAACTCGAAAAGTGCTGCCTCATAAGTTCTAATCTCGCTTATCGGCAGTTCATCAAGTTTTGTCTTGTATCTGTTTAAACTTTTTTGAAGCTCGTTTTTTGTGTCTGTTAAATTGTCTAGTTTTTCCTGCAGTGATTCAAATAGTATTTCTTTATTTGAAATCTCTTGTGTAAGCTCTCTTATTTTTTCCGCATGCTCGCTTGAAACATCAAATGCTTCTATCTTGTGTTGTTCTAATTCAAGATTGTATTTTAAGTTTATTTCTGAAATTTTTTCTCCAATTTCTTGATTTATTTTAGAGAGCTGCAAGTTTTTTAATTCTTCTTGATACTCATATATTAATCCGGCTTTTTTACTTAGTTCATAAAAAAAATGTTTATTATCATATAATTTAGGATTAAATTCTTTTTGTAATTCCGTATTTTCTTTTATAAGTTCTGCTGCTTCTTTTTTTGCATGTTCTATTTGTTGAGCTTGTTCTTTATTTTGGATAAATTGTTTTATTTTTTCCAAATCACATGTTAAACTGTTGATTTTACTTGTAATTTCTAAATACTTGTTTTCTTTACACGACAACTCTTTTATTTGTGTTTCCGTTTCAGAAATAAGTTTAATTAAATTGTTAAATTTATTATTAGGATTGTTATTTTCAGTTAAGTATTCACGCAGATTTTTTTCCAGTTTGGATTTATAATTCGCTATGTTTGGAGAGTTATGGTCTTGTATAAGACTAAACAGTTTTGAATCAATTTGATTTATATCATCCAGGTTTATTGCGAATGCTCTTTGATAAAAATTCTGGTCTATACCTTCCAGGACTTCATTAATTGCTGTTTTCTCAGGATATAAAACTTTTAATCTGGCATTTTTTCCGCTTTTGTTCCCGTCAGATTTTATCTTGTATTTTTTACTATTTTTAGTTAATTCCAATTCCCCGGAAATATCTTTGGAAAAAAAGAAAACTTCTTTTAAAAACTTCATCATGCTGCTTTTTCCGGCTTCGTTTGCTCCGCATATAATATTAAATCCGCTGCAAAATTCTTTAAGCGGAAGATTCTGTCCGTTTACCGAATTTATTTTGATAGTATTTATCACAAGCTTATTCATTTATAATACGGCTCCCGCTATATACTTCTCTGCACATATTATTTACTGATTGGACTGATTTGTTTTCCAAATATTTATAATTATTTTCTGTTTTATACTTTAATAATTCCTCAAGTTCTTTGTTAGTTTTGTCAAGAATTGTTTTTAAACAAGATTCGCAGCTCCCGGCTTTTATAATTTGAGCCAGAATACCTGATTTTATTAAATCAATATTAACATCAAAGGATGTATTATTTTCCAGTTGGTTTATAATTATTTTATCGGAGCTGAGTTCTTTTTCTATCCCTTCAATATCTGACAAATTATAACTGCATACACCATTGAGTGTAAGGTTTATTATAACAAGTTCTGTTCCTGCACTAATTCTGCTTATTATATTTTTTATTTTAATAACAGTGTCGACTGATGTTTTATCATCGGTGACTGAAACTGCAATATTGTAGTATCGAACTTTATCGCATTTAATAAAATCATTAGAAATAATTTTATTATTATCAACTTTAACATAGCAAAAACCGTGTTCGCCGATATCTTTTACCGAACGTGCCTGGATTGTTCCGGGATATACAATAAAATCGTTAATCTCAGGTTTATGGATGTGCCCTAGGGCATAGTAGTCGTATTTCAACTCTAAAAGTTCTTTTTGGGAACATGGAGCATACGGATTATTACCGCCCCCTGTATCACAATGAATGAGTCCGATATTAAAAATATCAAAATCAGTTGGTTTTTCTAAAACAGTACATGGAGAATAAGGATATTCAGAAGTTTTAAAAACGAATGGGAAAATCACAGCTAAATTGACATTATTTTTATCTTTAACTATTGTTGGAGAAGATTCAGTATTAACCCCAAAAATTTTTATATACTCGGAATCTTCAAATGTAAGTTCTTTAGTATAAGAACTAGCCGGGTCGTGGTTTCCAGGAACAATATAAACTCTTATATTATAGACCTCAAGTCTTTTTAAGGCGTTATACAACACAAGCCTTGAGTGTAAATCATGCTCGCAGCTATCAAACGTGTCTCCGGCAATAAGTACAAAATCGACATTTTCTTCTATTGCAAAATCACATAAACTTGCAAACGCTTTTTCATGTGCAGTATTTAAGATTTCCTCCTGCTCTTTAGAGAGTATATAGTCAATACCACTAAACGCACGTCCCAAATGTATATCAGCAGTATGTATAAATGAAAACTTCACTAATTCCTCTTAAAACGAAATTATATCATCGTAGATAATGACGGAGCAATTTGTATGAATTTGCGGACTAAATCTTCATCCCACTGGATACCTGCCCCGCTCATTAATATTTCGCACGCCTTATCAAGCGGCATTCCTTTTCTGTAGGGGCGGTCGCTTACAAGCGCATGGAAAGTGTCAGCAATTGCAACTATTCTCGCAGCAAGAGGAATTTCATCCCCTTTTAAGCCTTCAGGGTAGCCTTTTCCGTCAATTCGTTCGTGGTGATATTTTACAATTGGTATTAATTCCCTTAATATCGGGTTGGGTTTAAGTACTTTTTCAGCTCCAATAACAGGATGCTGTTTCATAATTTTCCACTCATCATCAGAAAGATTTGAGGTTTTTCTTAACACATTTTCAGGAATCCCTATTTTACCGACATCATGCAGGAGCGCCCCCAGAGAAATCTGTTCAATTTCAGCTTCAGGCAGATTAATTGCCCGTGCTAATGCTTCAGAATATCTTGAAACAGATGTAGAATGCCCTTTAGTATATGGGTCTTTTGCATCAATTGCACCGGCAAGGGAGGTTGCTATTTCTGCCAGGTGATTGGAAGATTTAATTTGTTCATTATTGAACTTGTCAATAATTTCTTCTTCAAAATTAACCCCAAGCTGTGCATGACGTTTTGTAATAACTTCTGCATAAGATTTAAGCGCCATATCATCCCAGAAATTATAATCGGAGGAACTTATAATTGCAGACATGCCGTCTTTGTAGCCTTTTGCTTGAGAAATATACATTGCCTGTTCAGCCAGTATAAGCAGTTTTTCTTTATCACACGAACATTCAGGATACGTTGAAATACCTACAGAAACTTTTACCGGTCCTACATCGTCTATAAAACAGCAGGAAAGGGAGTATGTTATATATTCTGCCAGGTATTTTGCCTGAGAGACTTCGGTATCTGGAAGGATAATAGCGATTTCGTCTCCTCCGTAGCGTCCTGCAATATCATTTTCTCTTATATTTTGACGAACTTTTTCGCCTACAAGCTTTATTACTTCATCACCTTTTGCGTGAGAGAGTTCTCTGTTGATTTTTGTTATATTATTTATATCCATCATTATGATAGATAAGTTTTTATGTTCATTTTCTGCTTTTTCAAACTCTTTTGCAAGGCGCTCCTGAAACCCTCGGTGGTTATAGAGCTGAGTAAGCGCATCAGTTTTTTCAATTTCGCCGGACTTTTCAAGCAGAATACCATTATGTATAACTAGCCCTGTATAATCAGCGATAAAATTATATAACTGGATATTTGGGGTTAGGTGAATGCCAGAGATAAGCATTACACCGATTGTGCGTCCTAATGAAATCATAGGGAGTATGAGTGCAGGTGAATTATGGAAATATGCAAACTTTAAAAACTCGGTATCTTCTACGCTAATTGTTTTTCCTGATAAAAAGCACTTAGTTAAAGGATTATCGCTGTCGCTTAGAAAAATTTTTGAAGAATAAATATTTCCCAATTTGTCAAGAAGTTTTAGATTAAGACAATTAGACTTGTCATTATAAATCCCTGTTGCAATAAACCGGCACCCTGCTTGAGGCGGAATAATTTTATAAATGGCATGTATAAGTGTATTAGGATTAGTTATCCTGCTTAGAGAGTAAAATTCATTCATGAAGCTTTCATAATCAAGGCTTAAGTTTTGTTTTTCTAGCGGGTTAGTAAATAAACCTGAGCGTGGGGAGGAAATACCGCCGCGCAAAAGATTGACTTTAGCAATCAAATCTTTTCCGCCTTGGGAGGATATATTTTTTTTATTATCCAAATTCTTCATAGAATAAACCTGTATCTTGCAAATATTTAACAAATATAAATATTAAAAATTGCTTTGTTTTAAGAAAAAATTTACAATTATACATTTTATTTTAACATTTCTTTCGCAAGTTGCCTAGTACAGATAAATGAAATTAAAAAAAATATTGACATGCGGGGTAATATCTTGATATTCTGTAAGTAGCCGAAGTAATGGTTAAGAAGTTTCTATACATAGATGTAGGTTATTGATAAGTGAATATAAGGGCGAGTGGCGAAATTGGTAGACGCACCAGACTTAGGATCTGGCGCAGAAATGTGTAAGAGTTCGAGTCTCTTCTCGCCCAGAAATAAAGGAAGCCGTAAGGCTTCTTTTTTTATCGGGAATAAGAGACGAGAACTCTTACAAGGCGGAGCCTTGTCTGAGTTCGAGCGCGAGGCGGCAGAGGGCGGAAGGCAAAGCGGGAGCCTTTGCCTGTAGACCCGTTTAACGCCGCCGAGAAAGAGAGTCTCTTCTCGCCCAGAAATAAAGGAAGCCGTAAGGCTTCTTTTTTTATCGGGAATAAGAGACGAGAACTCTTAC
>CALVFU010000040.1 GCA_944326905.1 Candidatus Gastranaerophilales bacterium | reverse complement strand
TGCCCTTGTGGCGGAATCGGTAGACGCGTTGGACTTAAAATCCAATTGGGGCTCAACCTCAGTGCCAGTTCAAGTCTGGCCAAGGGCAATTAAAAAAGCGGTTTGTATATATACAAACCGCTTTTTTAGTGCGACAAAATGTATTGATTATTGAGGGGTAAGATATAATAATCTATGTTATTTAATTATAATACTTTCTAATTATACTTTTGTAATTATTAAAATAGATTAATTCTCTGATATTTTAAGTTTAAATAGTCTGGGCAGCTGGATTTTTATCTTTTCAAGGCGTGCATTTATTTCTGCCTTGCTAAGCTTAATTTGTTCCGAATATTCATTCGGGTTTTTACCTTCAAGCATTACTTTTATAATTCTATAATCTTTTAAATTTAATATACTATCCTTTATCATTTTATTCTCCGCAGTTTAACCAGCCGAATTAAAAGAAGTGTATCATAGGTTTAGGTTGCGGTATATTCTCCGGGTTGGCAATTTATTTTATTTGTGAATATATTTCACGTATATTTTTAATATCTTTGTGGAGAAATTCAAATAACTCTTTTATAAAATTCAGTATTTCCTTATATTCAGGCATGTTATCGCTAAAATTTAAAAGATATAAATCCATAGGAAGTCCGCCTAAGGAATTTGGGTAAATGTAATTGATATTAAGTTTTTCAGCGCCGTTTAAAGTATAGAAAGCTGCACGCCTTCGGGTATTAATATCATCGGGGTTTATTTTTTCCACTTCAAAAAAACAGCCTTTTTTTTCTGGAAAATATTCAGGCAGTAATTTAATTATTTTGGAGCCGTAGCCTTTGGAGTGAACATTTTTTTTAATTGCAATGTAATCAGCAAGTATAAAATTTTCACCTTCAAATATAATAGCGTAGCCGGTTGAAATATTATTGTCGAAAAGTTCTAAGAGAATGTATTTTGAGCTTTTAAACAATTTGCAAAATACATTATAAGGCTTTAATTCAGATGGCGGAAACTGTGCTGTCATATCATTATAAATATTTTGATAATTAGTTGTTTGTTTGAGTTCCAGCATAAGAACAATTATATACATAACATGTAATTTGTCCAGGAGGAAAAGTTGTTTACAAAAATAAATAATAGTTGAAAAAAAATATTTTATTGTGTTATTATAATAACACAAGGAGCAAGTGTAAAGATGACAATTAAAAGAATTGTAAGCCTGCTCTTGTCTGTATTTATTACCTCGCAACTGGTTTATGCTGCCGAAATAGACTGTCGGATGATGTATACCAATATGGATTGGTGGAATAAGTATCAGGATGAGAAGTTGGCTGAATATATACAACAAATAGTTAATAACAATCAAGATTTAAAAATAGCACATATAAGGACACAAGAGGCGCAGGAGGCTGTTAAAATTGCGGTAGCAAACCAATTACCGTATATTGGCTTTGATGGGACTGCCCAAAGGACGTTTCACTCAAGTGATAACGAATATGGTTCAATGATGATTCCATCCTATAAGCAGAGTCAGTTTATACTTCCGCTTACGGCGTCTTATGAGATAGATATATGGGGTAAGAATCTTAATAATAAACGTTCTGCAAAAAAATCGCTTGATATAATAAAAGAAGATGAGCGTGCTGCTTACATTTCAACGATATCAAATTTTGCAGCAGATTATTTTAATCTTATAAAAACAAAAAAATTGATTTCTAATTACCAAAAAATGTTTGAAATTCAGACAGAAATTGCTGAAATGTCAGAGCTAAAATATAATTGGGGTTTGTGCGGATATACGGAAGTTTTATCGGAAAGGCAGGCAGTTTCACAAATTAAAAATCATTTAAATAACTTGAAAGAATTTGAAGATTTGCTTAAGAATCAAATGATTGTAATCCTGGGCAGCCGAACTCCTTCGGACATTGAGGTAAACAGCTTTGAAAACGTCAGTGTTGTTGAGGTGCCGCAGGAATTAAACGGGGCATTTATTCAATACAGACCTGATTACCAAAAAATGCAATTGAATGTAGAAAAAAAAGGATTTGATGTAAAATCAGCAAGAGCAAGCTTGCTGCCTGCATTTACAATTTTTGGAACAATTGGTTATAATGCTTATCAAACAGGAAAAATGTTTACTCCAAGTACTTTTATGTCACAAGCAGGTATCTCTCCAAACATTGATTTATTTACCGGCGGAGCCAAAATGGCGCTATTCAGGATAAGTAAATTAGGATTAAAAGAAGCGTTGGAGCAGTATGAGAAAGTCGTTTTAATTTCTATGCAGGAAATTAATGATTCACTTACCTCTGCTAAATTAATGAAAGAAAATTATACTAACGGTACGGAAATTTACAACAACCAAAAACATAAGTTTGAGCTTGCAGCCCAAAAGTTTGATATAGGAGCAATGTCAAGACTTGAATACTTAAAGCATGAAAAAGAGCTGCTGCAGGTTGAAGAAGAGGAAATTTCTTCTAAGATAGATTATATTGTAGCAACCATTAATCTTTATAAAGCGGTCGGAGGGGTTGACTATTTAAAAGGAGCGGCAGGCATAGTAAAAGAGGATGTTTAATTACATTAGGCAATATTAGTTTACACTAAAAAAAGTCCAAAATTGTAACCCTGAACTTGTTTTAGAAGTTTATTGGAAAACAAGTATAATGTTGCGTTGAAAAGATGCTGAACCAAGTTCAGCATGACAGCACGCTTATAGTTTCGTCCTGCTCTGCCCTACCGAAAATCCGCTTCTTGGATTATTCGGGGTGTCGGAAAATTCATCATTTACCGACACCTTACGGGCTGGGCTCGTTTCACTCGCGCGGCGCCCTACCGAAAATCCGCTGTTCAGCATGACACTATAGCTACATTCCTAGCATATTTGGTGTAAAGTTGTATATAAATTTCTCATTTATGGCAATGAAAAAGTTTTATTTTTGCGGTAAAATTTAGCTGAAAGAAAAGGGAAAAATTATGTGGGATTATTCGGAAAAAGTTTTAGATCATTACAGAAATCCGCGTAATGTAGGCAGTATAGAAGATGCAGATGCTGTTGGAGAAGCTGGGTCTTTGGCTTGCGGAGATTCTTTGAAAATTTACTTAAAAATAGACAATGGTATAGTTACAGATGCTAAGTTTCAGACTTTTGGCTGCGGTTCTGCAGTTGCAAGTTCCAGCATCTTAACAGAGATGATTATAGGAAAGCCGATTGAAGAGGTAAGGAAAATTTCTAATAAAGATATTGCAGACGCGCTTGACGGGCTGCCGCCTGAAAAAATGCACTGTTCAGTAATGGGACATGAGGCGCTTGAAGATGCACTTAAGCATTATTTTAAAGAAGAAGCTGCCCAGCAGGAAAAAATTGTATGTACATGTTTTAATGTGTCAGAAAAACAAATATGGGATGCAATCAAAGAAAACGGACTTACAACGGTTGAAGAAGTTACCAATTACACCAAAGCCGGCGGAGGGTGCGGGCGCTGTAAAAGTATTATCCAGGATATTTTAAACACTTATAATAAAAAGTCGGCAGAAGAAGCTAAAATGACTTCAACTCAAATGGTTCTAAAAGTTAATAAAATTATTGAAACGGTAATTGCCCCCGAGCTTGAAAAAGACGGCGGCGGAATTGAGTTGGTTGATGTTTCAGGCAACAAAGTTATGGTTAAACTATACGGGCGCTGCTCTTTCTGCAAAAATTCGCTTGTTACATTAAAAACATTTGTTGAAACAACGCTCAAGGATAAAATTAGTAAAGATATAGAAGTAGTACAGGTATAACAATGATTTACTTAGACAATAATGCAACAACAAAAGTTGATGAAAGAGTTTTAGAAGAAATACTTCCATACTTAAAAGAGGAGTATGCAAACCCTTCAAGTATGTATGATTTTAGCCGTAAGGCATATAATGCAATTAAAGAAGCCCGCGGTAAAATAAAAGATTTTCTAAATGCAGCAAATGAGCGTGAAATAATATTTACATCATGCGGTTCAGAGAGTGCAAATGCTGCAATAAAGGGGGTTCTTGCCTGCAATCGTTCTAAGCGCCACATTATAACTACTAAGGTTGAACATCCGTGTGTATTAAATACTTATAAAGAATTTGAAAAACAAGGGTATGAAGTTGATTATATAGGTGTAGATAATTCCGGCAACCTTGATTTAGAGGAGTTAAAATCAAAAATCCGTAAAGACACTGCATTAGTTTCTGTTATGTGGGCAAACAATGAAACAGGTGTTATATTTCCTATAAAACAGGTTTCTGAGATAATTAAGACAAGAAACCCTGAAACGAAATTTTTTGTTGATGCCGTTCAAGCAGCAGGTAAAATTCCCATAGATGTTCAAGAAAATGGGATTGATTTATTAGGCATTTCAGGACATAAATTCCATGCTCCTAAAGGTGTTGGTGTTCTGTATATTAATGCAAAAACTTCAATTATTCCGCTTATTACCGGCGGTCACCAAGAAAGAGGTTTGAGAGCCGGCACTGAAAATGTTCCGTATATTGCAGGTCTTGGCAAGGCTGCGGAGCTTGCGGCAGATGGGCTTGAATATGAGGCTAAAGAAGTAAAACGTCTGCGGGATAAATTGGAAGCAGGAATTTTAAGCTCTATATATAACGCAAGATTGAATACTTCAATTACAAACAGAGTTCCAAATACTACAAATATTGGATTTGAGTATATAGAAGGCGAGCTTATATTACTTCACTTAAGTGATTTAGGAATATGTGCAAGCTCCGGCAGCGCGTGCACTTCAGGCTCCTTAGAACCAAGCCACGTATTGCGTGCGATGGGTACGCCTTTTACATCTCTGCATGGAAGTATACGTTTGAGTTTGAGTAAATTTACTACTGAAAAAGAAATTGATTACGTATTAGAAAAGCTTCCTGCCGTAATTGATAAATTAAATAGTATATCACCTTTCCAACGAGAATTAAGCCACTTAAAAGCTTGTAAAGGTGTATAAAAAAGAAAAAACTTATTTTTTATAAAAACTTTCCGGGCGATTCGTATTTGAAAGAACAATTTCACGATACTCATTCTTGTCAATATCTACGCCCATTGTTTTTATATTAAGTTTTACACGTTTTTTCTTTAATTTATTCTTCTTAATCCGATCTAGCATGACATCACTTCATTCTTGTCATTAAGTAAAACTATATTGGGTTTATGTGTTTTTAATTCATCTTCCGAGTAATAAGCGTACGCAATGATAATAATCTTATCACCCTTTTGTACTTTTCTTGCCGCAGCACCGTTTACACAAAAACATTTTGACCCGCGTTTCCCCTTAATAACATAGGTCTGAAAACGCTCGCCATTATTTATATCAAGTATATCAACCTTCTGCCATTCGCTTATTCCGGCTTTTTCTATAAGTTCTTCATCAATCGTTATTGAGCCTACATACTCAAGATTGGAATCAGTGATGGTCGCTCTATGTATCTTGGAACATAAAAATTCTTTTAACATAATTTACCTCACTTACATAAGTATATCAAAAAAATAAATTCTATGTTACACCAGCTTGGTAAAATGCTCTTTTTCCCCCACGAATGTAATTTTTAGTTCATTTGTTCTTTTAGTATCAAATTGGAAAATATTTGCTGTAGAAAAATACGGAGCACGGTTTCTATATTTGTATAAAACAGTTTGTTCATTAAAATTATTGCCGAAGAATTTTTGCATAACCTTGTTTATTTTTTCAAAAATATTATTCACGCAAGGTTTTAAGCCGCCTTCTTCGGATTGGTATCCGGGTACATTGTAATAAACCCTGGGGCGTGTTTCCTTATCTATATAAGCTTCATAAGCCTTTAATTGTGTTTCAATCGCCTGTGCCTGCTGAAGGCGCGAGCTTTCAAGAGGAGTATAATGAGACAAAATAACTATAGGATTATTGTCAATCCCATGGCATACTACACCTACAGCATTGCAGCTTGCAAGTCCGTCTGTATATATAGTATTAATCCCGCCCGGCAAAATCCTTGCTGCCTTACATTCATTCATTCCAACATGCACTATACTCTTATTGCCGCTGGTTATCATTGTGGCTAAACGAAACTCCGGCATACAGTGTACGTTTGCTGTATTTTGTGCGGCATTCTTTGTAATAGCAGGCAGAATTTTCCTGGTTAGATTTAATATTGGCATTTGTTTAAATTCCCTTACTATTTATAAAAACAAATAGTATCCAAAAATTGCTCTATAATCCGAGTTCTATTACTTTTTCGTATAATATAACATTTAAATCTTCTTTTGATAAATTTTTACCATATTTATTACAAAATTTTATATAATTAAAACGCTTGATGAAATGTTCAATTTTCTCTAATTTATCTTCAACATTAAAATATTTTTCCTTAAGTCTTTCAAAATACTTTAAAATATACTCTTGAGCATCAAAAGATTCTTCAATAATATCAGTGTAAAGCTCTAACTCGTTTTCTTCTGAGAAAATATTTTTATCTTTTTTATTCTGTTCTTTGTCTTGAGAGTTTTTGTTTGAAGATTGCTCCCGCTGCCCCTCTTGCCCGGCAGAGTTTACACCAAACATCGGATTTATAGGTGAATTAAACATTGCAGAAAACCTTTTATTTGTTCCATTAATACTAGTAACGGCAATATTAAAAAAAACTTTAATATTTGTTTAAAAATTAAATGATTTATATTAAATAAGTTTGTAGAAAAATCACAACTTTTACATGTATTTTCCATCAAACAAGTCTACTATCATTCTTGTTTGCTCGGAAGTATAAGTATTGGTTTCAGCCGCTTTGGGCAAAACCTCTTCAGTTAAATCTTCTGCTGTACTTTTGGGTGGTACCGGCTCTAAAAAAGTATTCTCAGAATTTGTATTTTCAACTGGGGCGGCAGATTTTTTAGGTGCTGCCTGAAGCGGCGCAGCCGCCGGCTGCGCCGCTTCAGGCTTTGGGATTTGTTCATCTCCGGCTTGCGGAAGGCGTATTATTATTTTGGAAGTTGTTTGATTAAACAGTTTGTCTGCAGCATTTTTTAATAGTTGCTTTTTTGCATCTTCATTTGTCTGTTTAACAAAAATTTCCTGTTTAAATGTAATAATAACTTCTTCAGGAGTAATTTTTACAGGGCTTGCAAGCCTTAACAGGGCTTGAGTAGAAGGACTGTTTACGTTTTTTATAAAATCAGCCCATAAGCTGCCGGATGCTTGTTCAGGCTGCTTTGGCGCATCTGTTTGTTGTAAATCAGTATGTACTTGTTTATGCGGCTCTTCTTTTTCTTGAGCAAGTGTTGAAGATGGTACTGATACTTGTTTAGGAGGTGCAGTTTCTTGAATTTTGTTCACTATAGGTGCGGTGTACCTTGCCGGTTCTCCGTTTTCAAGTGTCTTTATACGATTTTGGAGTGATATTAGTTCTGTATTCTCGGCTAAGTTTGCCAAGTCTATTATTGCTACTTCAAGCCATAAGTACTGGTTTGAGGTTTGCTTAAGTTCACGTATATAATGTGCCGTGCGTTCTAATAGAAATACAATCTGCTGAGTTTCAAGATTTTTAGTTTGATTTGAAACATCTTCAACTTGTGCACAGTTATAGCCGGTCAAGGCTTCTTGCAGTTCTTTTCTGCTGTTTTTCACAACAAGCATATTTTTTAAATACTCGCACAAGTTTGACAATATTAATGTAGGTTCGTTTCCTGAATTATAAATCTTTTCGAGCAGTTCGAGCGCAGCTTGAGTATTTGAGCTGATTATATAATCAGAAATTTGTTTAAGCAAATCAAAGGACAAGCGACCAAGCATATTATTAACATCATCTAATGTAACTTCTGTCTGTACTCCGAGCAAACTTAGCTGGTCAAGTAAGGCTATGCTGTCGCGCATTCCTCCAGCAGAGTTTTTTGCTATCGCAAAAAGAGCCTCATCATTGATTTTTATACCTTCTTTATCTGAAATATATCTTAGATGTTTTACAATATCCTCTGTCGTAATTCTTCTGAAATCAAATCTTTGACAACGGCTTTTTATTGTATCAAGGACTTTGTGGACTTCAGTTGTTGCAAGGATAAATATTACATTTTCCGGCGGTTCTTCGAGTGTTTTTAAAAGTGCATTAAAAGCATGGTTAGTCAGCATGTGCACTTCGTCTATGATATATATTTTGTACCTGCCATGTACGGGAGTATATTGTATTTTTTCCAAAATATTTTGAGTATCTTCAACTTTTCGATTGCTTGCTGCATCTATTTCTATGACATCAATTGGAACAGTATTTGTAACATCTTTACAGCTTGGACACTCGTTACAAGGGGTAATCGTTGGACCGTTTATACAGTTAAGTGATTTTGCTAAAATACGTGCGGTGGAAGTTTTTCCTGTTCCCCGCGGACCGGTGAATAAATAGGCGTGTGAGATTTTATTAAGCTCTATTGCGCTTTTAAGGGTTTTTTTAATATGCTCCTGCCCGACGATTTCTTCCAGGCATTGCGGTCGATATTTTCTATATAAAGGCAAATAAGAATCGTTCATGGTAATATTGTAGCATAAACGGAGAAAGGCATGGGTTATATTTTACCAAAACCGCTAAAACAAGGTGACACAATTGGAATAATTGCTCCCAGCGGTGCAGTTAGGAATGCTGAGCAGGTAAAACTCGGAGTAGAAAGACTGCAAAATTTGGGATTTAGAATTAAATTATCTGAGCATTTGTATGACAAAGAAAATTACTTGGCAGGCGGTGATAGTGTTAGGGCTGAAGAGATAAATCGTTTTTTTGCTGATGGCGAAGTTGATTGTATAATGTGTGCAAGAGGCGGTTTTGGAGCATTAAGGATTATTGATTTTATTGATTATGATTTAATAAAAAACAATCCTAAAATATTTTGCGGATATTCAGATATTAGCGCATTATCTGCTATGCTTCTAAAAAAAGCCGGATTAATTACTTATTCGGCTCCAATGCTCTGCGGAGATTTTGGGAAAGAAACAATTTCAGATTTTACAATTAACGAATTTTTTAAAACAATTTGCGGTAATCCTTGTGAATATGAATTAACAACCGCTTTCAGTGAGTATGTTTGCGGTATTTCCTGGGGCGGAAACTTAACAACAATTGCAAGTCTTTGCGGCAGAGAGTTTTTGCCGCAGAAGGATTTTATATTTATTATTGAAGATATTAACGAACCTGTCTATAAACTTGACCGCTGCCTGGCGCAGTTGTGCGCCTTGAAAGAATTTAGAGAATATGTAAGAGGGGTTGTTTGCGGGGATTTTGACGGCGTGGATAATTCTGTTTGGCTTGAAGAATTATTTAAGGAGTATTCAAAAAAGCTTGATATTCCTTTTTTAACTGGGCTGAAATTAGGTCATGGCAGCGAGAAAATAACATTTCCAATAGGCGGGGAGTGTGAAGTATTTAAGAATAAAATATTTTTTAAATAAAGGGGTTGACGCAGGAGTATGTTTTAATTAATATAGACAATGTAGCTGCGGGTATTTAGCTCTCGGACAATAGAATGAGGTGCTTGCCGCAACGGTGCCGCAGCGGCAAGAAGGGCGTTTAGCTCAGTTGCCCAGTGAGGCGCAAAGTGAAAATGTCAGCAGTAAGTTCAAAGGTAGCAGCCGAACGGATTCTCAAAAATCAGCTCTACCAACTGAACAAAAAATGAAAATTATATAGTAAGAAGGGCGTTTAGCTCAGTTGCCCAGTGAGGCGCAAAGTGAAAATGTCAGCAGTAAGTTCAAAGGTAGCAGCCGAACGGATTCTCAAAAATCAGCTCTACCAACTGAACAAAAAATGAAAATTATATAGTAAGAAGGGCGTTTAGCTCAGTTGGTAGAGCGTCTCCCTTACAAGGAGAGGGTCAGAAGTTCGAGTCTTCTAACGCCCATTTTTTCTAAAAGAGAGCCAAAAAGGCTCTTTTAATACATGTTTACACTGTTTGCGACAAAAAAGAATAAAATCCGAAATTTTTAAAAACAGGCTAAAACCTTTAATCATCTAGGTATTCAGAGGTTCGAGTCTCTTTAGATGTTTTTTCTTTAGTTCTAAGTGCTTTGGCAAAAGCCTTTCCGGCATATTTCGGAATTTTTACTCCTTTGATTTTTGCTAAACACTCAAAAAATTGTTGATAAAGAATTGCAGTTTCTTCTTCTGAATATTCTTTATCGTCAAATGTGATTATTACATTTACATCTTTTCTAATTTTCATAAAAACCTCCTTTTAAATTTATGTGTTAACTATAAGCGTGCTGTCATCCCGAACTTGTTTCGGGATCTTATCGGTGTGGCATGTTATAATTAGTCTATGAACAAAACTTATGCTGTCTATATAATGACTAATTATTCACAGACTTCTTTTTATATCGGAGTAACCGGAAATTTGCAAAAAAGAGTTTGGGAACATAAAAATAAATTCGTTGAAGGTTTTACTAAAAGATATAATATTGATAGATTAGTATATTATGAATTAACTGATTCTGTAGAAACAGCCTTAAATCGTGAAAAACAATTAAAACGGTGGCATAGAGATTGGAAAATAAATTTGATTAAAGAAATGAATCCGCAATTTAAAGATTTATCAATGGATTGGGCTTGATGATAAACATTTATTATTGGTAAGATGCTGAAACAAGATTCTGTTGAAAAAGTCAAGTACTTTTTTAAATTTTTCTTGGGGAAAAATGTATATT
>CALVFU010000039.1 GCA_944326905.1 Candidatus Gastranaerophilales bacterium | reverse complement strand
CAGGAGAAGTACCAGACGGGTGGGGGCTTTACTACTACATAGGCGAAACAATCCAAAATGCCAGCCTGATTAACGCAGGCAGATTGAGCGAGCAGCTGGCAGGTCTTAACTCCCCCTCCCGCGCTTATCTGGTTGAAAGTTACCAAAACGGCGCCTCCTGGTATCGTGTTTATTCAGACGGATGGTGTGAGCAGGGAGCTAGTGCTACAAACTCCTACTACACCCGAGATACTACTTTTAACTTCCTTAAGCCTTACAGAGACTCTGATTATTTCCTCTCAGGGGTCAGCTTCGCAATAGGTGGGATTGGTGACCAACGTGTAAGCTCTAAAACACCAAATGGCTTTACTACCACCTCAGCTGAGAGAAGTTCAGGTACAGCTTCTTGGTTTGCCTGCGGATATATATCAAATACATAGGAGATGAAAAAATGAGTTACAATTTACAAAAACCATATACAGAAAAACAAAAAGCAGATTTTATAGTAAAGTATAACCACAATAAAGGTTTATTAATCAATGAAACAGATACCGCATTGTACGCGCTTGAAGTAAACGAGATTATGGGAGAAGATAATACCCCTGTCATTAACCCCCGCTACGAGGCAGAACAAGCCCAAAAAGAAGCAGAGCGCATAGCCCTGCTTAACCTCACCGCCGCAGACGTAGAGCGCGCAATCTACAAAGCTAAAGGTATAGACTTTGACGATATAATCACAATGATTGAGGCAATGCCATTATCCGAAGGTCAGGAGCCGCAAATAGATATTAAAGCCCTGAAAATCGAACTTAAAGCTAACAACTTCTACCGCGGTAATCCATACATTGATACAGTCGGTACGCTGTTAGGTTTTACCAAACAACAACTTGATGAGTTCTTTGAAACTAACGACTACACAAAATTATTACCACCAGCAGAGGAGGACACCTCGTCACCCTCCGGCATATCAGGTGTTTCTCCAAACGCCCCGGAGGAAAATGAGGGGGTAAATAATGAGGTAAATGATAGTGAAGCCCCTGAAACGCCGGCAGCCCCCACCTCGGATGGAGAAACAGAGGAGGTTGAAGAATGAAGAAATTATCACTAATATTGGGATTAGCCCTTTTTTGCGTTCAAAGTGTGCTTGCTGATGAGAGTATGCCCGCGCAGACTGTAAAAAATGACCAGTCATATTTTACCGCAAATCTGCAAAAACAGCCGCAGGAAGGTAAGCAAAAACAGGGTATAACCAATCACTTTACGTTTTTTACGATTAATGTGCAGATTAACGGGAAGGCGGTTGACGAGCAGAGGGTTGAAGGCGGAGCCGTACCCGTTTATCGCGAGTCAACCAAGACAGCGGTTGACGAGCAGAGGGTTGAAGGCGGAGCCGTACCTGTTTATCGCGAGTCAACCAAGACAGCGGTTGACGAGCAGAGCGGTAATCCTGATACTCCCCTGCTGTCTGGAGAATAGGTCAGGATTTGTATTCCTGTTTTGCTGGAGATTTTAAAGGTTAGACTTAGGACATTGAATGTTGTAATATATACTTAGGGTAAGCTCCCGTTTACCACCCCCGACACAGACTGGTTAAGAGGACAAAGGCGGAAAGGTGGTGATGAAGGATGTTTTTCAGTGTAACTGAAAAAGCGCTAATAATCATTTTACCGATAATACTAGCGCTTAAATGCATCAAATAGGGAGTTAAGAAGAACCTTAAGAGCTAGTACCTTTTAAGGTTCTTTCCCTACATGTTCATTATTTACCATGTTCAAGCCTTTGTCAACCCATCTAAGGAGAAAAAGATGATAGAATGGTACAAAGACAAAGAACTTACGATATTTTTTGATAATAAACCATCTGTTGGAATGCGCTATGCCCTGCCTTCAATGAGCGAGGCGGAGAAGAAAGCAGTTACACAGTATCCGTTTGAGAATAAGCACGCGCTAAAGGTTACGCTGTTTGACCACCTTAAAACAAAGAAGTATGAGTTTACTATTCCTAAATGCTACTGCTGGGATGGAGCGACAATACCGCGGTTTTTCTGGCGGCTGATTGGCGCAAAAACCAGTGCAGAGTTTTTAATCCCTTCAATGGTACACGATTGGATGTGTGTATATCATAACAGCGTAGGGTATGACAGAAATTTCTCATCACGGGTATTTAGGGCGCTCCTGCTATCTGCCGGTGTCGGTAAAGTAAAAGCGCAGGTGATGTACCTTGCGGTGGATAACTTCCAGAGGTTTTGCGGTTGGCGAGCAGAGGGTAAATTTGTATAAAGCACGCGAAACAAGTGAATTTTAAATTGAATTACAGGAGATTTATGACCAAATATGATTTATTAGAAAAACAACGAGAATTTATGGAAATACCTCATAATGAAAGCCTGGATGTCGCTATTTATCAGGGCGGCTATGGCAGCGGTAAAACTTGGTGCGGGGCTTTGCTAGGAATTTTACTTGCAAGAAAGTATCCAGGCTGCCGCGGGTTAGTAGGTGCAAAAGAGTATGAACTTGTGCGTAAAACGACATTAGTTTCATATTTTGATCATCTGGAAATGCTTGCTTACCGCCCTGGGATTCATTATACATATAATAAGGCAGAAAAAATAATTAAATTTAAAAATGGCTCAGAGATTTTATTTTGCGGACTAGATAATCCTGAAAAAATAAAATCATTGAACCTGCACTGGGCAGAAATAGAGGAAGCATCTCAAGTAAGTGATGGAGTTTTTAAGCAACTATTGGGCAGATTACGTAATACGTACAGGCAAAAAGATTGGATAGATTTTCGATACAGATTGTTTGGGCATACAAATCCGCAGCCGGACAAGGGGTGGATATACGAACGTTTTGTAGAAAAACCTCATTCCAATTATCGTTTGATTCAGGCTCCTACAACAAGCAATATTTATTTACCCAAACATTTTATTGAATCAATGCAGGAAAGTTTTGACAAAGATTATTACAAAATAAATGTATTAGGTGAATTTGGAGATTACTCAAGCGGTTTAGTCGTAAAAGGTTTCAGCAAGGCTAATATAAAATCACTAAAGTATAATTCTGAGCTCCCTCTGCATATTACATGCGATTTTAATGTCGATCCAATGTGCTGGTGTTTTGCTCATAAAGACGAAAGCAATGTGTATTTTTTTGATGAGCTTGTTTTAGAAAAAACTACTACGAAACAGTGTATAGAGGAGTTTACGCGCCGTTATCCTGCACACAAAAGTGAAATTGTTATAAACGGAGATGCCTCAGGTGATAATCGTTCAACTCAAAGTGAATATACTAATTATGCAATAATAAAGAACGTATTGACTGATTATGGATATACGAATGTCAAATTTAGATTACGAGATTATAATCCGCCGATACAAAACAGAATAGCGGCGTTTAATGCACGGGTTTGCAATGCTCGCAGTGAACCGCACCTGTTTATAGATAAGCGCTGCAAATGGCTTTTGTATAATATTTACAATCTAAAATACAAAGAAGGAAGCCGGATAGTGGATGTGCCGACAATAACCAGAATAAAACACGAATACACTCTAAAGTATCTGGAACATCCATTTGATGCAGCAAGTTATCTTGTAGAATATTACTGGCGGATAAAAGGCGGATAAGAAGGTTAAAATTAGTAAAAAAATGAAAGGATAAAATTATGACATCAAAATTAAGAGACTATATCAATGAAACAATGAATGACAATAGAATATTCAGTTATGAAGATGTTATTGCAATGGATAATGAAGAGGGCAGGTACTATCAAAAAGCGTGAGTTTACGGAAAAATTTTAATTTTTCCTGTAAACTCAGGGGAACGGTTTCAAACAGGGCTGTGTGCTATCCCTCACACAGCCCTGTTTTCACACACCTAAGGGTCGGATTTGAAAAATCTCAAAAAATTGTCATTTTTTGGATTTTTCTACATCCTTCACTTGATGAACAATATGGCAAAATCGGATTTCCAAATAATAAAGAACTATCAAATTCAGGTGGCGTGGTGTACGTACACGAATATACAAGAGATGACGGAACGGTAGTGAAAGCCCATTACCGTTCAAAAGCCGGACAAGGGGATCCGAATAAACCAGCAATGAGCTCATTAAAAGAATATAAGAAAGACTTGGATAAGCGTGTAGAGGATTATATGACACGAGATGCAGCAATGAGGTATGGAAAACCTGCCTTACAAGACAAGAATTTATCAATAGGTATGCCATATAGCTCTGGTCTGCATAATGTATCAATATCAAATGCAGATGGCAAACTAATTCCTAAAAAGCCTCCTTTATCAGAAGAATTGGCTCAAAAATATACAGAAATAGAAGAAATCATAAACATGGCTAAAGATAAAAAGAACCAGTACGAATATCTAACCTCACCATCAATGTTTAAACTTCAGAGAGATGTAGAAAAACATCCAAAGAAGGTTGGAGCGTTAAAAACGATATTACCTGATGCAGTAGATACATATATGGGAAATTTAACCCAGGGGAAAAATTATGAAAAAGAAAACGAAAATAAACCCAAAAATCTTTCAAAAATTTCCCAGGTAACAAAAGTATCAGACTTGCGGAATAAGGAAATAAAAGATTTTATATATGGTACGTATAAACGTATTAAGCCGGATGATACATTAGTAGTATTAAGTAACAATTCAAAGGCTTCTGAAAGATTAAAAGCAGACGTAGATACGCGAGATGTAATAAGAGCTAACTTAAAAAAAATAAAAAATGGGGATTACAAAAATAAATTTTTAGGTATAAACTATAGCACAAATCTAAATATGAAGGCAGCATATGGAAAACTAAGTATTTTTAATCCGCATATAGACGAGAATAATAATCTTGTAATGTACGCGGTAGATTATGATGATTACGAGGAAAGCAGCGACAAAACAGGTTATTTAAATGCTATTAATGATAATGCATACAAACTGCAAGAGAGCGGTATTGTAAAACCATATTTAAAAATAATAGAGATAAAATATACTCCTGAAGAGCTGAAAGGTGTTCTTAGTAAATAGAAAATATATTAAAACAGTTGCAATTGCTTGTAGTATAAGTTAATATACTACAAGCAGCAGCGGCTATATGATAAATATATTAAAAAAGATACCAATATTCGAAATTATATATATTTTAGGACTGAATTTTTTATTATTTGTGTGGGGGTTTTTAATTTTTATTTTAATTACTTCTTTTTATCATGGAGATAATAAGTCAGTACCAATACCAATATCAGAGTATGTAAATGCAGCTGTTTGTATTATTATACCTATTTATTTTTATTGGATGTTATTCCGCATATCTATAAATAAAATTTTTTACAAAGTTGTGTATTTTTTTAAATTTAATACTATATTTCGCTGGATTATGTATCTCGTGTTTTGTATTATTTCTCCTGGTCTTTTAGCCGGGTTATCATTACTTGAATGTGATACAATTTTATATGGTTTTGAAACTTCCTTTGCAGCTCCTTTAATGCTGTTATACGGATACTGGGGGCTAGAAGATAAACTGTCGTTAAAAGCAAGAAAAGTCTACGGATATATAAATAAGATTATACTGGTAATATTATCGTTTTTAATAATTGGGTTAATATATCATTTTGTAATAGGAGACAACCTCTATGATCCACTAAATATTTTTATGTATACATTAATAATTTTAACAGGAATATTTATATGTTTATCAATAAAAATAGAGGTGATAACAGAAAAAATAAAAAAATACAAATGGCATTGTCTTTTTCTGTGGATGTCAGTAATATACGCATCAATGTGGGGCATAAGGAATGAATGGTTAAATTACTATGTCATATATATTTCTGTGGTATTACTAATAATGCTAGTGTTTGAAAAACCAATATTAAGACTTAAAGCAAAGAATACGGAATTACGCAGAGAAGCAGAGGTATTATACAGGAGATAAAGAGTATTTAATAGAGCGAGGGCGGACAGGTGCCTGTCCGCCCGGTGTTATCCAAAGCTATCTTACATAAAAACTTGACAGATGTCATGATATAATGTATACTATGTACATTAGTATATTATTTATGTCAGATATAAATATATTGTAAAAGGAGAATTATGACATCAAAATTAAGAGACTATATTAATGAAACAATGAACGATAATAGAATATTCAGTTATGAAGATGTTATTGCAATGGATAATGAAGAGGGCCGGTATTATCAAAAAGCGTGAGTTTACGGAAAAATTTTAATTTTTCCTGTAAACTCAGGGGAACGGTTTCAAACAGGGCTGTGTGCTATCCCTCACACAGCCCTGTTTTCACACACCTAAGGGTCGGATTTGAAAAATCTCAAAAAATTGTCATTTTTTGGATTTTTCTACATCCTTCACTTGACGAACAGTATGGCAAAATCGGATTTCCAAATAATAAAGACCTATCAAACTCAAGTGACGTGGTATACGTACACGAATATACAAGAGACGACGGAACGGTAGTGAAAGCCCATTACCGTTCAAAAGCCGGACAAGGGGATCCGAATAAAGTGGTAATGCAATCACTTGGAGAGTATAAAACAGAAATAGAAAAAGAAATAGATAAATTTATGACACAGGATGCGTATAATCGATATGGAGAAAATGCAATAATCGGAAACAAGCAGAAAACGGAAACGGAAGAAAATGAGCAGCAGGACAATATAGATTATGCAGCATTTTATCCTGGGGGTACTGCAACCCAGCAATTATCTGAGTCAGATGACTTACAAAACGCATTTTCAGTTGATGAAATAAATCTTCCAGAAGAAAAGTATTCTTCAAGAGAAAAATTATTGACGGGAGGAATAGAAATTTCAAGGGATTTAGATAATGAAATACCTGCAGTTGAATATCGAAAGGAATCAAACAGAGAGATACCTCCAAAGAAACAACAAGAAGCTAAGTATTCACCGAATTACAAACCATACACCGGGCGTGAGATGAATTTGAGCGCTTATAACCCATCAGGCTATGAATGGCAAAGATATTTAGATAAAGATGTAATAAAGAATAGATTCTCACATATAGTTAAAAATACAAAAGATGATGTTTTGAAAAATCTTAAACAAGGTTTTAACAAAGTTGCATATCCTGTTTTAGCTTCAGAGCCGGGATATAAATTGCAAAAGAATGCAAGCCAAAATGAATACATATCTAGTAAAATAGAAAAACGCAAATATCCAAATGCAACAAAGTATTACAGGATAGCTGCAACACACGGTATGTCTATAATAAGAGGTACTGATAGTGATAATTTATTATATGGCTTAGGTAATATGCCAGATATTGCTTTAAAAAGACACATAGAAAATATTTTCCAAGGAGAAGTAAATTCCAGAACGATGGTAGTAGAACCTAAAGAAGATTCTCGATTGATGAATGATGTAAAAAAATCAAAAACAGTAATTGATGCGCTTAAACATCATCCTAATGAAAAGATAATAAATCTTGACTTTGCAGAAGAGGATGATTTATCAAAAACAATAGGACACGCTCATATATATAGACCATATAGAGATAAGGATGGAAATACGGTAGTTACAATAGTCGATTATTATGATTACGCAGATTCTAAAGAAAAAACTTTTGCCGGGGCTTTGGTTAAGAACGCATATAGGCAGCAGGAAGAAGGAGAGCTGACAAATTATATATTTATAATGAAAATAAAATACACCCCTTCAGAATGGCAGTCAATTATAAATGAGTAAATATATTAAAATAGTTGCAATTGCTTGTAGTATATGTTAATATACTACCATAAGGAGCGGCTATATGATAAATATATTAAAAAAGATACCAATAATTGAAATATTAATTATACTGATAATAAATACTATTATACTAGCCTGGGAGTTTATGACACTTATCTTTATAGGGCTGTCCTTGGAGTTTTCTTCTTCAATCCTGCTTAATAACAATTATATACCCCCTGTGGATGTAAAATTTTATACCCAGGTAATATCGGAAACCATTTTAATTTTAGGTCTTTGTATAGTGACCTATTTGAATGTATCAACGTTATCACAAAATCGATTTTTTATAAAAACAATATACTTCTTTAAAAATAATCATAAAGCATTAATAATACTGTACACAATATTACTGGCTTTATCTTTGTCATTTTGGGTTAGTTTATCCTGCCCGTTTGAGCTATTTATTGAGTCATTGTATTGTCTGACTTGGGGTTTTTTATCATCTTTTGCTTGTCCGTTGATACTATTGTATAGTTATTGGTCATTACAGGAGAAAATAACAAGAAAAATTCCTAAGAGTTCAATTATTTTAAATATTATACCAATAGTTATATTTTTTACGCTTTTTCTGTTATTTATTGGCTATATATTATTAACTTATTTAGATTATGACAAATTTAATTTCAATTTGTACGTAAACATACCAGTTATACTGCTAACAATCCCATTATTAATAACCGATGAAACAAAACCAATAATCTGCTGGATAAAACAAAAAATATTTTATGCGGCATTAACATGGCTTGTATTGTGTTATTTAATAGTTGTTTTTGTATATAATGAATGGGTAATGTTTTATGCAGTGTATTTAACGGTGCTATTTTCACTGACTCTTATATTATCAAAACCAATATTAAGACTTAAAGCAAAGAATACGGAATTACGCAGAGAAGCAGAGTTGTTGTATAAAAGATAAAATTTTTTCGCATTCTCAATCTTGACTAATAAAAAAATATCATTAAAAACTACACTGAACGGATGATTTTTTATGAAATTATTAAACTCAAAAAAAAATTATCCGACTAAATAAAAAAAGAGGTGTAACTATGCAGATAAACGGCGGTGTAAGATTTTGTGAGCCAGGATTGCGGGCATCAATTCGGGCAATGCATTTGCAAAGCAGTATATTGCAAATAACAACAGAAAATGTAAATGGGTTTGATAAAGTCGGATACCAGCGCCGTGAACCTGTGGTATCATCTTTTACAGAGTTTTTAGGAGTGCACGGCTTATCTTCTACAATAGATGATCAGCCTGGTCGGATTATTTCTTCAGGAAACCCGCTGGATATTGCAATTGCTAATCGCGGATATTTTCAAATTGCGACGCCGGATGGTGTTGTAGTAACACGGGATGGCAGATTTAAGTATGATAAGGAAGGGAATTTGCTAAATTTAGAGGATAATCCTGTTTTATCAGACAGCGGAGTACCTATTAAACTTACACTTGTACCGCGCTCGCCTGATGAAATAGTTGTTAATACAAGGGGCAAGATAAGTGTATTTAATCCGCAGACGCGAAAAATGGAAGAATGCGGAGTTCTTGGTGTCGTTGATGCTAACGGAATGGCAGTTTTGGAACCTGATATCAAACAAGGGTATAATGAATATTCAAATGTGTCGCTTCAAAATGAATTTTTACAGGTCAAGCCGGTTGTAAGAAATTTTGAGGCAAACAGACAGTTGTTTATTATGCAAAGCAATAACCTGCAGAGTGTAATAAGCAGACTGGGCTCAACATCATAAGGAGTAAAATATGTATAGTTTACAAGCAATAATCAGGAAAAATATAAATTGTGCAACGTATCAATTTGAGCGTTTGGGACAGGTTGCAAATAACGTATCTAATTATAATACAAACGCATATAAAGTAACTAAGTTTGAACAAATGCTGAGAGAGGACGGGTATTTAACCGGGGTTTTACGAACTGATGCTCGTCAGGGAGATTTGCTGGTAACAAATAATCCTTATGACATGGCGATTAACGGCAATGGATATTTCCCTGTAATATCCCCTGAGGGAAAGATTCTCTATACTCGTGACGGGGCATTTACAAGAGGACAGGACGGGTATTTAATGACTGCAGATGGCTGGCTTGTAGGTGATGGAATAAAAATTCCGTCAAATAGTTATAAGTTTACGGTATCACCGAACGGTGATGTGTATAATTATGACTACGCAGGATCTGAACCTGTATTAATCGGTCATATCCCTATTGTCGAATTCGATTCTCCGGAGAGTCTGGAACAAGGTGTTAATAATAAAATGGTGCCTACAGAAGAGTCAGGACCGCCAAGACTTATTGGGGAGCATAATTATATTGTACAGCACCAAATAGAAACATCTAATACTAATGTGTTTGATGAAGTTAATGAGATGCTAAGATTGAATGCCTCAATGATTGCCAGCTTGAATCTTATGAAGGTTGCCGATGATATGTATAATAAAGCAATTAATATAAGAGAATAGCGGCAAATAAGTATTTACTTTTAATTGAGTAAAGAAGAAAGGATAACATAAATGACATTTACAGCACTTGATTCCTTTGGAAAAGTAAATTTAATGATGGATTTAGTAGCCCAGCGCCAGAGGGCGTTGACCTCGAATGTTGCCAATATGGACACCCCTGGGTATGTGAGACGTGACATTGATTTTGGTATGTACCTTGGAACAATGAACAGCCCGCTAGAGACAAAACTTTCCACAAAACTCGGACCATCTGGCATGATTGAAGATAGGCGGGAAGAAGAAATTGACGTTGCACAGGAGCTTGCGGAAGTCCAAAAGAATATGATTTATTATACATTAACTACAAAACGTATGACAAATCTTGTGACTGAAATGAGAACAGTACTTAATGTAGGCGGAGGTTAGAGCATATGAGTATAATGGAGTCAATAAACATAGGAAAAAATGCGCTTAAAGCACACGGATTACGCTTGGATATCCATGCAAAAAACATAGCAAACATTGATACACCAAACTATGTAAGACGTATTCCTGTATTAAATGCGAGTGAAGATATTTCATTCCACGGTCTGTTAAATGTCATGAAGAATGATGTATTTGGAATAGGCACACTGCCATACTTGCAAGGCGGGGTTGTAATGAACGGATGTGTAGAAGATCCAACCCCGGGAGATAGAATTTATGCCCCCGGTCACCCGGATGCTGATGCAAACGGATATATCCGTTCATCAAATGTAAATGCTATGGTTGATATGGCTGATGCGATACTTGCACAAAGGGCTTATGAAGCAAACGTTGCGCTTGTAAGTATTTCAAAATCTATGGCGCAGACAGCATTAAATATAGGCAGCTAATGCAGTTAAAATTACTTTGATACATTGGCAGGGATTTTATATAGTAAAATCCCTGCCTTAAATATTTAAGACAGGGCTAAAGAGAGGTCAAATTGTGTTTTCTTTAATCGTATTCTATCAAGTCTTTGATGTGCTGCGGAAGATTTAAGCCTTCTTCTATATTAGGTAAAAACCTGTTCGTTTCTCCTAGTACACCTGCAAGTCCTTGCCCTTGTATGTGCTCCCCATTTTCGTCTTGATAATATTCGTGAGTGAAAGCATTTCTTCCATAAATAGGGTCTCTTCCTTGATAGACTTCACCCTCTGGAGTTATTAAATAATTAAATCCAAGATTGTGAAATGCTTTTGTATCCGTTAATATTTGGGGCGGCTGCGAAACTAATAAATCTTTTTTATTTACTATTATATAAACCTGCATAGAGTTTAACCACATTTTATTCGTTTCTGCATAAATACCACTATCAACGGTTCCAAAGTCATCAGTACTAAAAATTTCTTCATATTCCGCTTCTCCAAAATATGCAGATGAATATGTTCTTTCCTCTTGCCCTATTTCTGCATGACGCCCTCCAACCAGGGGATGATAGTTTTCTACATGACACGAATCTGACAATAATATATGATCACCATTTGGTAAATCTGCTTCTATTATTACCTGTATATCATTAAAATGATAATTAATGTCCCCTTCTTTACTAGCGTAATCAATATCCCTAGGGAAATTATCATTAAAATCAAAATAAAAACTGTATTCCCCTGTTTCAAGATTTTTATAAATATTAAAATCCATAGAAACAATCGAAAGATTTACACAAGGATAAGATATTTTCTCATTAGTCCCAGGAGTAGGTTCTATTGGCACCTCACAGGCAGTATTTTCAGCATTTGGCTGAGTACCTGGAGGACATTGACAGATTCCGTCTTCGTCTCTTATTTGATCAGGGTTCGCGCACGGCTCTTTTTTAGGTTCTTCTTTTTTCTCTTCTACGCATGCAGTGTTTTCTTCATTGAGCACGGTCCCCAGAGGACAATTACATGCTCCTGTATTTTTATCTCTAATCTGTCCTTTTATATCACACGCATCCCAAACACAAGCTCCGTTTTCGTAGTGTTGTTCTTTAGGACAAGGTGTACACGCATTGTTTTCTATAACTTGTTCAGACGGACAATGACA
>CALVFU010000038.1 GCA_944326905.1 Candidatus Gastranaerophilales bacterium | reverse complement strand
CAACCTGACCTTCCAACGTAGAAACTCTTGAATTAAGCGAATATGGATTTGTATAGCTGCTGATATCACCACCGACAACAGCAGAATTGAGGTCATCAATATCGCTTTCTATGTTATCTAAATCCTGCTCAACATCCGCTCTATTATTAAGCGCCATAGTACCGGCAACAGACAAATCCTTAGGCACCATTACAGTGTAGTTAGAAGTACCTAAAACAACAGTATTAAGAGAAGCGCCTGTTGCGCCGATAGAAATCCCCCCAGAGGAGCTGGCATTTTGTCCAATAGCTATACCTCCGCCAGATGCTGAGGCGCTTTGTCCAATGGCTGTACTGTTGCCTCCTGCAGTTGCAGAATATCCAACAGCTGACGCGTTCTTCGCTGCAGTTGCAGAATACCCAACACCAACACCAAAATCACCATCTGTATTTGCACTATAACCAATAGCTATAGAGCCTTGACCGTCAATTTTAGCAGAATTTCCCATAACAATACCATCGGAGCCTGCTGCAGTCGTAGAGCTATTACCTATTAATAAATTTCTGTTAAAAGAAATACCGCAGGCATAATTATATCCTCCGCTAGTTTTATATACAAGAGCTAAGTGCGGGTTATTTACGGTATCAGAATGAATAGCGAGTCTTGGAGCCTGAGTGCCAAGGGCAGTTTCTGCGGCATCAGCGCCGGTAGCACCTGTACCTATTATTATTGAACGATCCTCGCCTTGAATATTATACCCAATATTACCACCCGTGAGATTAGTCCAGAGATTAGCACCGGCGCCTGCGGAACCGAGGGCTTTTTTAGTAATCATAGGAGCGGAGAGAGCCAAGACAACGGAGACGATGAGCATAACGACCATCATTTCCATCAAAGAGAATCCGTGTTTAATTTTAAAAAAGTTATTCATTATAATCCTCACTATTAGTAGTAAACCGTGTTATAACAAGAAAAGCAGATAAAAAAGGAAAATAAGAGAGAAACAAAAAAAATAAAAAAAATAAATAATAAGTAAATAAACAATTAATAAGTAAATAAATAAAAATAAATAAATAAAAAATAACCAAAACAACGTGCCCCACCCCGCTGCACAGTCAAGGAAATCAAAGAGATTGGTTAGGGGTACCAGAGTATTTTATTTCTGAATCTTGCCAGAAATAAAGTATAACACCACATTGGTAAGATGCTGAAACAAGCTCAGCATGACAGTAATATATATATTATCGTCCTGAATTTATTTCAGAACCTACCTCACTTTGCTTCACCCCGGCAAAAATCTGCAAGTTCAGCAGACAGCACGTTTGTAGTTTCACTCGCATGGCTCTTCCAGAAAATCCTAGTCGTACACGGCATTGGGCAGGTATACCCAACCGACTGTTGTTTTTAATTTTTACTGTTTATCAGTTTATTCCTGTTTAAAAGCTTTTCTATTCAATTGTCAAAATAAGTTTTGTTCAAAATAACAAAAATCCAGCAATATATATCATTATATATTTATTTTACTTATAATGCAATATGTTTAATACCTATCTGCAGTCGAATAGGTTGAGCTTATAATTCGAAGCCTTGTAAATATTTGTTAGGCAGTTATGCTAACCGACACAGCTCACATTGGTATGATGCTGAAACCGTCTTGGATTATTCGGGGTATCGAAAATTAACCATTTACCGACACCTTACGGGCTGGGCTCGTTTCGCTCGCGCGGCGCCCTACCGAAAATCCGCGTCTTGGACTATTCGGGGTATCGAAAATTAACCATTTACCGCTGCTTTTTTTTAGGGTAAAATATTTATTATTTGAAAGGAAGAAGAATGAAGCTTTGTAATACAACCGCTGAAAACTCATATAGATACCTTTGGCTTTTGTCTAAAATA
Organism: Candidatus Gastranaerophilales bacterium; assembly: GCA_944326905.1. Classification (GTDB taxonomy): domain Bacteria; phylum Cyanobacteriota; class Vampirovibrionia; order Gastranaerophilales; family Gastranaerophilaceae; genus CALUTH01. Next base: position 10,907 of record CALVFU010000038.1, on the reverse strand, counting down.
TTTCCGTATATAAAACCTTATTTAGGCAGAATCATATTGGGTTTTCTCGTTGCGGTGCCTCTTGGTTTGCTTGATGGCGTGGTGGCTTTTTCGCTTAAGCCGTATATGGATTACGTAATAGGGCAAAAAGACCTTGTATTTTCACTATTTGGCACAGAATACATGATACAATATGCACTTTTAGGAACTCTTATTCCCTTTGGTGTAATAGGTTTTGCTTTGTTTCAAGGTGTTTTGCGCTACTTAAACGATTATATATCAGAATGGAGCAGCCAAAAAATTACAAATTCAGTAAAAATTTCACTTTTTAAAACTTTGTTAAAAATGGACACTTCATTTTATGATGAAAACAGTTCAGGTATAGTAATTTCGAGATTTTTATCAGACCCTGATACAGCGTCTAAAGGTATTGTTCAAAATATAAAGACAATTATAACAAGTGTTTGCGGCGCAGGCGGTCTTATATGCGTAATGCTGTACAGCTCCTGGAAGCTTGCGTTGATAGGTGTTGTTGTGCTGCTTGCTGCGTTTGTTCCTGTTGCTTTAATTAGAAAACGTGTAAAACAGGCTTCTAATATGGGAATGGTAATTGGCGGAAACATTACTACTAATATAAATGAAACCTATTCCGGCAATAAAGTTATGACGGCATATTGTCTGCAGGAGCGTCAAGAAAAAGCCTTTGAAGAACAAATTCACGAATCTTTTGATGTAGCAATGACACTTATTAAACGTGCAGGATGGATGTCTCCTCTTATGTATCTTATAGCTTCTTGCGGGATTGCTATAGTTCTTTGGTACGGAACAGGGCTTATAATAAAAGGTGAAATGACTGCCGGGTGTTTTGCTTCTTTTGTTACTTCATTACTTCTTTTGTACAAGCCGGTTAAAACTCTAGGCAATACGCTTACGGGCTTACAGACAATATTTGTTGCTATGGGGCGTGTATTTGAGTTATTTGACATTCAGCCTGATTTAAAAGAAAAACAAAACCCTGAAGAGTTGGAAGTTATAAGTGAAAAGATATCATTTAATAATGTATCTTTTGGGTATAATTCTGAACGGTTAGTTTTGAAAAATATTAATTTTGAAGTAAAAAAAGGTGAAACTCTTGCGATTGTTGGAAATTCTGGCGGCGGCAAATCTACTCTTGTAAATTTGCTCCCAAGATTTTATGATGTTAATTCCGGGGCAATAATGATTGACGATGTCGATATAAGAGAGTTTTCGCTTAATAGTTTAAGAAAGCATATTGCAATGGTATTTCAGGATAATTTCTTATTCTCAGGTACTATTAGAGAAAATATAATGATGGGTAACTACGGCTCAGATAGTGACATGTTAAATCAAGCAATAGAAGCTGCTCATCTTACTGAGGTGCTTGAGACTTTGCCTGATGGGCTTGATACCGTCCTTGGTGAGCGTGGTATAACATTGTCCGGCGGGCAAAGACAGAGGGTTGCAATCGCGCGTGCTATGGTGAGAAACGCTCCAATTGTTATTCTTGATGAAGCAACATCTGCTCTTGATAACAAGTCTGAAGCCGTTGTTCAAAAAGCTTTGGATAACCTTATGAAAAATAAAACGGTTTTTGTAATAGCACACAGATTATCTACAATTAAAAATGCAGACAGAATTGCAGTAATAAATGAAGGTGAACTGGTTGAAATGGGTACGCACGAAGAACTTCTTAAAAAAGAAAACGGGCAGTACAAAACCTTGTATGAAATGCAGTATAGAAAACAAGAAACAATAATAAACGCATAGTTTTAGAGCTTTTTTAGCTTTTTAAACAGGTACTCAAGTTTTTTATAATCTGTTCCAAGCCCGGTTAAGAGCAAGACAGACTTATCGTTAGAGCGCTCATCTTCTATTTTGTTTTTATATAAGAATTCTGAAAGCTCATATCCTGTCCTTCCTTGTTTTTTTATAACTATTTTAGTCGGGTCGCCGCTGTAAAAATCAACATTGGTACAGTTTCTTTTGAACTCTTCAATTTGTTTTATAAGAGTATTAATTTGGGCACGTCCTTTTTTTGAGTTGAGATACTGAACAGTTGTTTCAATTACGGCTAATAAAGGATACGATGGCGAGGTAGTATTAAACATTGCTAAAGCATTATTAATGTTAAGGCTGGTATTTGTATGCAGCAGTGCGGTTGGGTTAAGTCCACCGGCGGTCTTATGCAGAGATTGAATTGTAAAATCCGCGTACTTAACCGCGCTCTCAGGCAGTTTGTCAGAGAATGGGTATAATGCCCCGTGTGCTTCATCTGCTATTAAGTATGCATTATAATTATGGCACAATTCAGCAAGTTCTTTGATATTTGATGCTGCCCCTTCATAATGCGGAGAGGTGACAATAACCGCGGTTATTCCTCCTTGTTTAAGATATGGAGCAATGATATCTGGTGTTATAGCCTGCGGGATGCCCCACTCGTCAATTAATGGAACTGAATATTCTGCGATTTCTGCTCCTGCAAGCAGGCAGGCATTACGATGGCTTGGATGTGAATTATTCCAGATAAGAATTTTTTTAGGTGCTGCTGATATGTTATCCGCCTTGCAGCATGCAAGAACAGAGGCTATAATTCCGCTTGTAGAACCGTTTATTAAATACTTTGTCTGCTGTGTACCGTAAATCTTTGCTGCACATTTTTCTGAATAGTCCAGGGCGGCTTGCGGATTATGCACATCTGTTTCTGAAATATCGCTTTTATAAAATTGATAAAATTTGTGCTTAATAAAAAATTTCCCGGCATGGCTTGGTGTTGTAAAACACTTTACATCCGTCTTATGTCTTAATATACTATTCAGGTTTTTGTTCATTTTCTTCCGTATTTTCATTTTCAGGTGTTTGGACTTGTATGTCTTCCGGCTTAATCTCTGGTATTGGTGAAAGTTTCTTGCTTAACTCGGACATTGTCATATTTTTATCCATTTTCTTTAAAGCCTGCAGTACATCAGTCTGGTAATCTGAATCAGCAAGGTTTTTAGGTTTATCGAGGATTGCTCCCATCATTCTGCCTAATAATCCCATAACAACAGTTGCCGGTACTATTCTATACATCATTGATATTATGGAATTCATATCAATATATTCATATTTGAACAGGCATATTCCTGCTAAAATCATAAATGTGAGTACTGCAAACGTTGTACACAGTGTACTTTTTAAATCCATATTACTTGTTTATATTCTCCATATTTTTTTTCATACAAAACTGAACGAGTGTCATTTTATCGACATTGCTAAGACAAGTAAACCTCCCGGATATGGTATATATATCTGCATCGTTTTTTTCAACTCTTATAAGTTTGTATTTGCAGCTTACACTTAAGTCTTTTTCAAGCTGTAATGTAACAGAATATTCATCTTCAATATTAATATTTTCTTTTGTAGAAATTTTCATCCCGCCGGCTGAAATATCAAGCGTTCTAGCTTTGTGGATGGAATCTCCGCTTTTCAGTTCAATATCTGAGAGGAATGTGATACGTGTAAATTTCCGGCGCTGCAGAAATCTATGTTTAATAGGATTAGCAATAGATATAACATTATTATTTAATTCTTTTATGTAAGATTCGAAATACAAATATCCATTATCAGTAAGTGAATAAAAATCGCAAATGTGGTTTTGTATGAGTCCTTTAGGTGTATATTTAAGCTGCATGGTAAACCCATCCATATCAACGTCCAGGACTTTACCCTTGTTTGAATTTTTGAAATCCTGCGGTACGATATCAACTATTTGGTCTTTCTTTAAGAGTTCTCTCATTAGTTATCCTTTCTTGTTTTGGATTAAATCTTCACAAGTCCTACGGACTTTGCTTTAACATTCTGTGTAATTTCATTATATGACATAATAGAAATTTGCGGATAGGTCCTTTCAATAAGCCGTCTGAAAGCAAGTCTTATTGGTGAAGAACAGAGGACAATCGGCTGGTTGCCGGTTTGAGTAATAGCTTTTTCGAGTTCAATATTAAGTTTGTCAAGCAGCCGCCTTGTAAAATCGGGGTCAAGCGTAAGACTTTGCCCGTCCGGGCTGACGCCTTTTGCTATTGTACTTTCAATATCAGGAGACAGAGTAATTGCAAGGAGTTCGCCTGTATCTGATAGGTTTTGGCTGCAAATATTTCTTGCAAGTGCCTGGCGGACGTGTTCTGTTAAGAAGTCAAGATTTTTGCTGGTCTTTGAATACAGACTCATCGTTTCGAGAATTGTTTTTAAGTCGCGGACTGCAACACCTTCTTTTAACAGGTTTTGCATTACCATTTGGACTTCCGCTACAGAGATATCTTTCATCACGTCTGTCACGTATTCTTCTGAAACTTCTTTCTTAAGATTTTCAAGCAGCTGTTGAACATCGGCTCTTGAGAGAATTTCAGCGGCATTACGCTTGATGACTTCGGTTAAGTGGGTAGATATTACGGCAGAAGCGCTTACAACGGTGTATCCGGCAAGTTCTGCCATGTCTTTATCTTTTTCCTCGATCCAAAGGGCAGGGAGACCGAATGCCGGCTCTATTGAATGGATCCCGTTTAGTACAAGTGTTTCTTTTGTTTCGCCGGCAGACATTGCAAGATACCTGTCTGAATAAACTTCCCCTGTTTCTAGCGGTACACCTTTTAATTTTATTTGATAAACATTTGGGGCAAGCTGCAAGTTGTCTCTGACTCTGATTGATGGAAGAACAATACCTAAATCAAGTGCTGTTTGGCGCCTGATTTGTGCAATCCGTTCAAGCAAGTCGCCGCCCATTTCAATGTTTAAGAGCGGTACAATTCTATATCCGACTTCAATTTCAATAGTGTCGACAGTTAGAAGTTCCATGATACTTTCTTTTGTCGCTTTTTTATCGCGTTTTCCGAGCTTGTTGCGTGCATCTTCTTCTTTTTTGACAGATTCTTGTACTTCTTTTGTCTGTTTTGTTTCCTGGGATTTTTTGTAGGCAAAGTATCCTGTCAAAAGTCCTATGCCAAGGAAAGGCACAGTAGGCATTCCCGGAACAAGTCCCATAAAGCCTAAAAGTCCTGCGACAACTCCGAGAATTTTAGGATCTGAAAACATTTCTGTCTTTATATCATCGGATAGAGATTCGTCTTTACCCGTGGCTCTTGATACGATTAAACCTGTAGCTGTGGAAATTAAAAGTGCTGGGATTTGTGAGACAAGACCGTCACCGACTGTTAGAATTGTAAAAGTGTTAAGAGCTGTTTGGAATGGCATATTTAACTGTATCATCCCAATAATTAATCCGCCGACAATGTTTACGATAGTAATAATAATACCTGCGGTTGCATCACCTTTTACGAATTTGGAAGCACCATCCATGGTGCCGTAAAAGTCGGTTTCTCTCTCCAGTTTACGCCGTCTTTCTTTAGCCTGATCCTCGTTGATTAGTCCTGCGTTTAAATCCGCGTCAATACTCAGCTGTTTACCGGGCATTTTGTCTAATGTAAATCTTGCTGATACTTCAGCAACACGAGTAGCACCGCCTGTGATAACCATAAAGTTAATTAACACAAGAATGACGAATATAACGGCGCCGACTACATAATTTCCGCCGACAACAAATTCTCCGAAGGATTGGATTACATTTCCGGCTTCCCCGTGTAAGAGAATAAGCCTTGTCGAACTAACGTTTAAGCCAAGTCTGAATAATGTTGCAATAAGTAATACTGTAGGAAATGACGAATAGTCCAGGGGTTCTTTTGTATAAAGGCAGACAAGAAGAATAACAACTGCAAGCGAAATGTTGATAGTTAAAAGTACATCCAAAAGAGGAGCAGGCAGCGGAATTACCATCATACACACGATAACAACCAGACCTATTGCAAGGACAATGTCATTATTCGCAAGTAACGATGACAGCTTCTTTAAATCCATTAATTCCTCTTCCTCCTGCTGTATACGTATGCAAGAATTTCAGCAACCGCAACATACAAGTCTGATGGTATTATACCATCAATTGGCACAGAATTGTATAGTGCACGTGCAACAGGACGGTTTTCTACTATCGGTACATTATGTTTTTTAGCAATCTCACGTATCTGAAATGCAACGTAATCAACACCTTTAGCTACTACAATAGGGGCAGGTGCTTTTAGTTTGTCATACACAATTGCAACTGCGTAATGTGTCGGATTTGTTACAACAACATCTGCCTTAGGTACTTGAGCCATCATTCGCTGCTTTGCCATTTGCATTTGGGTGGAACGTATACGTGATTTGATTTTGGGATCACCTTCCGTATCCTTTAATTCGTCTTTTACCTCCTGCTTTGTCATTTTTATTGATTTTTCGTATTCATAGCTTTGGTATTTTTTATCAAGCAGACCTAGGATAATCATTGCAATACACATATTGATAAGCATTTTAAACAATATTGCGCCAATTACATCAAATGATGCGGCGAGCGGCTGCCCAATCATACCATAAATTTTGTCAATATCGTTCATAAGTGTTACTAAGCCGCAAACACTTACTATTGCAATTTTTAGTATGGATTTTGCAAATTCAACCATTGTTCTCGGCTCAAACGGATTAAAAAGTTTTTTTGCATTATTAATAATTCGTCTTGGTGAAAGATTTTCCGGGTCAAATTTTGCTCTTTCAGGGGCAAAAACATGTCCGATTTCCATACGTATAATTATTACTGCTGCAACGAGGAGCAGAACTAGAAGCGGTATAATAATTGCGCCGGCTGTCTGTGCGTATGGTAAAAGCATTGCAAGTAAATCGTCTGTATTCATTTCGTCAGGATGAATATGTGTCATTGCAAGCCGTATCATTTCTTCAACGCTTGTAAGAATTGGAGATGCAAATACACTTAATAAAACTACCGCAATAGTGACGACAAAAGCTGAAGATAAATCTCTGCTCTTTGGAACATTCCCCCGCTCCCGTTCTTTACTTCGCCTGCGGGGGGTGGCGTTTTCGGTTCTTTCTGCTGCCTGTTCGTTTGCCATATCCTAAAACACCGCCATTACTTGTGACAATACGCGTTCTGTTATAATTGCTATATGCTCTGACATAGCACGTGTAAACATTATTGATAATATAATTCCTAAATATAATTTAAGCGGCATAGATACCATAAATATATTTAACTGCGGCATCATTTTGGATGTGAAACCGAGCAGAACATCAGTCATAAACAGAATAGCAAAAATAGGAAGGACTAATTCCATACCTAAAGAAAAAATTTGAGAGGATATAACAATAATTTGTTCAACCATTTTAGGCGAAAAGTCAAAAGTAAAGCCTACAGGCATGCTTATAAAGCTATGGTAAAGTGAGGAGAATAACATGTGATGTCCGTTTACGCAAAGAAAAATCATACCTGCAAGGAGTACAAAAGTTTGAGTTAATACAGCAGAAGCGCTGCCGGATAATGGGTCAAGCGCATTGCTTATGGATAATCCCATCTGGGTAGAAAACATATTTGCCCCCATTTCAACTCCGATTAAGATTACATTGGCACAATATCCGATGGCAAATCCGATTAGAAATTCTTTTATTAAAATGAGCGTAAGTTCAGGAACTGCAGTTGGAACAACAAATCCTGAGGAGGCTTTAACCATAGGAAACAGTATAAATGCTACAGCTGCAGCAAACCAGACTTTAACCTGGGCTGGAATTGGGTAGGTTGAGAAGAAAGGCGCTGAGGACAATAAACCTGAAAGCCGTGTTAATATTGCCATAAACAAGACTAAATTCGTTGGTGTAAGTATTGTACCTAAGTTATACATTAAACTCCGCCTGCTGCCAATTGTGGAATGACTTCCATAAATTCATTTACATAGGATATAAACAGATTAACCATCCAAGGCATAAGGATTATTAAAATAGCTATACCTCCGAGGATTTTAGGAACAAAAGTAAGAGTTGATTCCTGAATTTGGGTTACTGTCTGGAATACACTTATTGCAAGACCTATAATAACGCCGGAAACCAGTATCGGCACTGAAATTTCCAGGGTTAAGATAAACATTTTTTGTATTAGTGTAATAATTATTTCCTGCTCCATATTTACCTCGCAAATCCTTCAACTAACGACTTAACAAGCAAATACCAGCCGTCAACCATAACAAACATAATAAGCTTAAACGGAAGAGCAATCATAGTAGGCGGCAGGAACATCATACCCATTGCGACAAGAATACTTGAAACAACAATATCAATAACCAGGAATGGCAGATAAATTACAAAACCGATTGTGAAGGCAATTTTTAATTCACTTAAAATAAAAGCCGGGATAAGAACATAGGTTGGAATATCATTTGTGTCTTTAGGTTTTTCAAGTTTTGCCATTCTTACAAACAACGCCAGTTCTTTATCGCTTGTCTGCTTAAACATAAAATCTCTAACCGGCTGAATGCCTCTGTCAAGCGCTGCTTGCTGAGTTATTTGATTTTTCATATAGGGCTGTAGTGCATCGTTATTGATTTTAGTAAATACAGGAGACATTATAAAAAAAGTAAGAATTATTGCAAGGCTTGTCAGCACCTGGTTAGGCGGAAGAGTTGCAACTCCCAGCGCCTGTCTTAAGAGAGAAAGAACAATTACAATCCTTACAAATGATGTGGTCATAATAAGTATACTCGGAGCCAGCGACAGGATAGTAAGCCATATAAGGATTTGCATTCCGTTAGTGAAATCCTGAGGTGTATTGGCAGGCTGCATACCTATGTTAATGTTTGGGAAGGACATAGCACAAAATGACGGTAACGCACCAAACATAATAACGCCAAAAGCCAGCATTATTTTTTTTATTATATTAAATTTCATTTTATCTCCTCAAAAAGGGACATATCCCTACCGTTATTTTAACTTAAGGGTAAAAAAAAAGCCAATTCTTTAAAAAAGTTTATATTTAGCACCTGAGCAAGTGTAACAAAAGTAAGGGAATAAAATGTGGTATGGTTTGTACTTTCAGCATGACCTGTGTGACAAAATAGAGTACTTGTGCACTTACTTATTTAAGCCGGGCTGCTCAGAATAACTACATATAAAATCAACTACTTCTTTAAACGAATAACTGTTTTTTACTACAAAAAATTTCATTCCTGTTTTTTCTTTAACGTAATCAAGATTTTTTCCGTCTAAAAAATCTTCACTGTATGGTTTAAGCATAACAGAGGGTATAACAACATAATCCGCCTCAGTATCTTTAACTGTATCAACTAAATCATCAGAGGTTATAAGCCCGGCTACGGTAATATTTTGCCCCCAGTATTTTGACTCAACTGCCCGTGTAGTACACTCTAAATTTTTTATCGTGTTTAGTTTGTCAGAAATCTTACAGACGGTGCTATATGCGGCAGAAGAAGAGGCAAATATTAGTTTTAGCGGTTTATTAAGTTCTTTAGGAAGAGTACATTCTTTAAAATCTTCTATTAAAAGCCGCAAAGTGCCTACTCCATCCGATAACTGCGGGTAATTTCCGTAATACTTTTTTGATGGAATATCAAGTCCTGCTTTTAGAAAAAATTCATCAGAGCAGCAAACTTTTTTGTATTTATTAGCAATTTCTATTGTCTCTAATGCTTTTTCCTTTGTAACCTCTTTCAATAAGTTCCCTTCTCTAAAATTGGTAATACCAACAGGGACTATTGCTGCAGACAGCAGAGAACTTTTAAGTGAAGTAAGATCTTTCAGAGTTTTATCTAGTTCCTCGCCATCGTTAAATCCCGGGCATAAAACAATTTGAGCATGAAATGGTATATTGTTTTTCTTAAACCAGGTTAATTCCTCCATAATTTTTGCGGCGTTTGGATTTCTGAGCATTTTTACACGCAATTCAGGATTTGTTGTATGCACAGAAATATAAAATGGTCCAAGCCCCATTGACTTTATCCGTCTTTTATCTTCTTCTGTAATATTTGTAAGGGTAATATATGTTCCTTGGAGATATGACAATCTGTAATCATCGTCTTTTATATATAATGTATCCCTAAGTCCTTTAGGCTGCTGATCTACAAAACAAAAAATACAATGGTTTAAACAGGGTTTAATTTTGTCAAAAACCGCACTTTCAAAAACTATTCCTAAATCATCTTCAAAATCTTTTTCAAGTTCTATCTCTTCAATATCACCATTAGTTTTCTTTATTTCAATAGATAGCTCCTCTGCAGCTGTCATAAATTTGTAATCAATCATATCACGAAGGACAAGACCGTCAATGGATAAAATTACATCTCCTGCGGAAATTCCAAGTTCTTCTGCGATAGAATCTTTTATTACTTCACTAACCAGTGCAGCCATTTCTCATTCCTTCAAGAAGCGATATAAAATTTTTATATTCCTGTAATATATTATCGGTGACCATTTTATAATAAAAGTCAGCAGTTTCTATTTTTACTGCTGTTTTATTATAAATACTTTCAGCTTTAATCTTAAGCTGATCCAGGAGTTTTACCTGCTCCTGCGGCGTAAGCAGAGATGCACATATCAATTTTATACGGGCAGTATTTAGAAACTTTACAGGATTATCAGAAGTTCTTGCAACAATGAGTCTTTTTAATTCTTCAATACCTAACGGTGTAATTGTATAATACACCGAGACTCTTCCGCCTTCTGAAATTGAACGCCTTGAAATAATAAAACCTTTTTCCTGTAGTCGTACTAGTGCCGGTTTTATTGTACCTATCCCGGGTTTAGTATAAATTGAAAACTCATCAGCAATTTTTTTTTGTACTGCATACATTGTAAGCTGGTATTTATTTAAAAGATACAAAATTAGGAGTTCTATCATAAGTTAAGATTAGCACAAAACAAATGTGTATACAATGCAGGTGTATTCTTATTACACCCCGACAAAAAAATAAAAAAAGAAGCTTTTATTTAAGCTTCTTTTAAAATGGTACCCCCAAGCGAATTCGAATCGCTGTCTACACCGTGAAAGG
>CALVFU010000037.1 GCA_944326905.1 Candidatus Gastranaerophilales bacterium | reverse complement strand
GGTACCCCCAAGCGAATTCGAATCGCTGTCTACACCGTGAAAGGGTGTTGTCCTAGGCCTCTAGACGATGGGGGCTTGCCGACAATAACTATCGTACCAAAACAATTTTTTTTGTCAACGGTCTGTTATGAGGATAAAAATTTTGAACTCTTTATCCCCTATTGTATTCTGCTGTATGACAGCTTTTAATACCTTAACGGAATCTTGGAGCGGTTTATGGTTTTCTTTTCATACCCAAAGTTCGCCAGCATTCGGCATGTGCTTGTATAAAAAATGTTCTCGTCTAATGTAGGACCGATGTTTATCGAACTTACGGTTCGTTTTAAAAACCTGTATTCTATATAAGGGATAAAGAGTCCGTTTTTTTCAAATATCTTTGTCTGCTTATGTGTATTAGAGTTAAAATGGCTTATAAAAATTATTCTATACTCTTTTTCATCCCTAAAATATGGATTTTTAAAAAACAAACTTATAATACTCAGAATATCTATTAATTCAAATAGTATATCTTGCAATTTCTCAGCATTTTTATTCGTTTTTTTTGCCCCGAAAAGCTTTTTGTATTGTTTATTCCACTTATCAAATATCAATTTTAAAATAGTAACCTGTGTATCCTGATTATAAATTATATTCCCGTACACAGACTTAAAACCTTGGCGCTCCATATCGTTTATCAAATCTTTTTTACAAAACCCTATATTATACCCAGTATAGGTCTGTCCTTTTGAATAATTATTCCACAATGTAAGATTATCACAGTCTGTAGAAAAAGAAATTGTATAATACTCATATTTATTGAAGAAATTATCATCTCCATCAACTATATTTTTATATTTTTTATAAAAGTGTTCTTTTATTTTTGAAAATAATTCTTCACATAAATCAGAAGTTTCTTCAATTAAACGTACAATCAATTTGTAAGAATAAGTAACTTCTTCTTTATCATTAAGATAAAGAGCGTTTGAAAATCTTATTGTACCAGATTCCAGTATACTCAAGAGTTTCTCAGGCTTTGTATAATGGTACAGACAGCTGTTTGCTCCGTCATCAAGAATTTTTTTTACCTTAGGAATTTTTTTTAACAAATCATCATAATTAATCATACAAGATCCAGTATAATATCTGTTCTTATTATAACATTTTTTTTAATTCCTACCAACCCCTATATGCTGAAGCTTTTTCTCTGCCGCTCGTCGTGATAAACTCCGCCGCCGCAGATTGTCTCAACAACTTTTATTACAAACTCGATTGATGCATCAGTATGATTTAGGAAAAACTCCCTGTTTGTAAGGTGTTTTATTTTAAAAATACAAGCTTGAGACTTATCAGCGGGTACATAAAGCGAAGCAACCTCTTTGTCCAGAAGTCGTTCCATTATTTCAGCACGGCTCTTTACTCCTTCTGCTATATCATTATAATTTCCGTTGAGCGCCATTATACGCCCGCAAAAAAACGGCGGCTTATTTTCTCTAAATAGAGCCTGAGGTTCAAAATTGCAGCGTGTTGTAAGGCTTATGGTATGCCATAAAATATTAATTATAACTACCGTTTTATCCTTGTCGTGTTCTACATATATATTCTGTGTTGCAATACCGCGGGCTGCAAAGGATTGTTTAAATGTATCAGCCATTACCTTAAAATTGTCTATCATTTCCGAAAAAATTTCAGCAGTATTAATTGTTGCGTGCTGATAATCCAGAAACTGTTTATACATGTGAGAGGAAACAAGACCAAGCCTCTCTTGTATCACAGATGATTTGCGAAACGTTGTTTCCATATTATCAAAATTTTCGTAGTTATTCGAAGGCAATTTGTGATAATCTCCTAATAGTATTTTACAACTAATTATTTTTTTTTGTAAACATGTTGACAAAATTTCGTTACAATTAAAGACTGCGAGAATCTCTAAGATGGTTATTTTAGGATATTTTTTGCGATATATAATTCTATTATAGCATTACGACTGCATTATGCCGCATAATTGTGCCGCACTCTTTTCTGTAGGAGAAAAATAAATCATTATTGCATCTTGTACAGTATGGGGCAATATCTATTTGGTATACACCTATTTCTTTAAGCTGGCGGGCGTTAATCTTTTTTAAATCAACAAAGTTTCCGCTAAAAAGACCTGTTGTATCAGATACTGTACCTATTAACTTTGCAAAAACCTCCTCCCCTACTTCATAACAGCAGGCAGAAATCGCTGGACCGATAACTACAATTAAATCTTTGGGCTGTGTACCAAAATGTTTATTCATTTTCTCGACTGTAATAACTCCGATACGTTCGGCAGTTCCGCGCCATCCGGCATGGGAGATTGCAGCTATACGGTTTACTTTATCATAAAAAATTAACGGCACACAGTCGGCAAAACTTAGATATATTACAGTTCCGGGTTCTGGTAATATGAGCCCGTCAGTTTCGGTGTACTCATTTTTTGCACTCACTATTTCAACATTTGCACTATGTGTCTGAACAGGTGATACAATTCTTTTTGCTTTTAATGCCGTTTTAAAAAACTCTTCATTCCCTCTTACAGGGCATTCTCTTGTTGTAAAAAAATGGCACAAACTATCTGCCATATCACTTTTTAAAATCTTTTTACCGTTTATTTTGTCAAAATAAAACATATCTATATAATACTGTAAATATATTTTACAGAATATACAATATATGGTAAACTTAGAAAAAAGAAGGAGAAAATATGCTTATTCAAAAATTTTTTAAAGTTATTCAGGCTTTTTTACACGCTTTTGTAAATAAAATTCAAGATCCGATTATTATGGCAGAACAAGCGATAAGAGACCTTAAAAAGGATCATGATACTAGTATGAAAAATCTTGCAGAAATAAAAGCGCTTGCAATAGATACAAGAAATAAAATTGCAGAACAAACAGAAATCGCAAAAGACTATGAGCGTAAAGCCTTGATGATTCTTCAAAAAGCCCAAAAGGGTGAACTTGAGCAAGCAAATGCAGACAGGCTTGCCTCTGAAGCGTTAAAAAAGAAGCAGGCTGCTGTAGAAAATATTAAAAAATATTCTCTGGATGCTAAAAATTACGAAGGTATGTCTGAAAAAATGGAAAGCAAAATTGCTAACCTCCGCGAACAAATAGAAAATTGGGAAAATGAAATAAAAACACTAAAAGCGCGTCATAAAGTGGCAGTTACCTCTAAAAAAATGTCTCAGCAGATAACTTCCTTAAGCGGAAGCAATGCTCAAACTATGCTGGAGAATATGAAAGAAAAAGTGGCAAAAGAAGAATCATTGGCTAGTGCTTATGAAGAAATGACGGCTATTGAAACTGATATAGATAAAGAAATTAATGCTGCTATCGGCGGAGATTATTCTGAAGATGTTCAAAAATCACTCCTTGAACTTAAAAAACAAATAGCTCCAACATACTTAATAGAACAAAAAGAAAACGTTGAAGAATAAATCCGGGAGTGTTTTAGAGGATGAATTTAATTGTTACATTTATTTTTCTTTTATGTTTCCTATTAATGTTCTCTTCAACTTTTACAGGGGCAGGGGCGCTTGCAGCTTCTGTTTTGCTTATCATATCTGTAATTTTAATTATTCTAATACTTAAAAGAAACAGCGAGCTGCAAAAACATAACTTAAAAGAAAATGATTCGGAAAAACTGATTATTCAAAATGTTAAAGCAGGCGGAGTAATACGAATTTTAAATCTTGAAGGTTTTGATACAGATTTGGATTTGAAATGCGTCAGCAGGAATCTTTATATGGAAGGAGATTACAGCTGGTATGAGCTTAAGTGTGTGAACGCTGACGGGCAAACTTTTTGGATAGATATTGAAGATGATGATGAACTCCTTGTATCTGTCGTTTTGAAAAAACTTCAAGCTCAAGAATTAAAATTTTCAGGGTCGTTGCAAGACATAGATGAAAATGAGTATGGTGTTGTAATCTATAATGGAACCTCTTTTAATTATATAGATTCAGGCGATGCCGTTTTTTATAAACGGTGTGACAACGCTAATAAAGAAAAACTTTACTACTGGGATTTCCAAAAAGGCAACAAACTTGTTTCTGTTGAAGAATGGCAAAACTCAACCGGGAAAAGTGATATGGAATACTTTTATTCACAAATTATTAACCCTGCTTCAATAATTGTATATTCTATAAGCGGAGAAAATTATGAATAGTATTGTTACAAGCATTATTTACATCCTGGTATCCTGTATTATTTTGATAATTGCAAAAGGGGTGTATGTCAGATTTCTTAAGTATAACATGTATAAAGAAATCAGAAGCGAAAATTATACAGCAATAGTGCCGTATTGCGGATTTTTGCTTGGTAATGCCGCTATATTAGCAGGAGCGTTTTTGGGTCCTGAATCTCAAAATAGTTTTGGCGGAGAATTTTTATATTACATTTTGTACGCTATTTTAGGTATCAGCCTCACTTTATTTTCAGGTTTTGTTGCAGAAAAATTTATTTTACATAAATTCAATAATACTGATGAAATTGTAAGAGACAGAAATTTAGGAACAGCCGTTATATATTTTGGTATTTATATAGCTTCAGGTCTAATAATATCGGCGTGTGTTTCAGGGGATAATCCTATTTATCCTTCTAAAGTGTTTGGGCTTTTATCTACACTTGCGTATTATATAATGGGGATGATATTTTTAGTTATTTTTTCTAAAATTCATAACTTATTAATTCCATATTCTCTACTAGACGAGATAGAAAATGATAATGCTGCTGTAGGCATATCTTTTGCCGGAAATATCATTGCTATAAGTATTATCCTTATGAAAGCAACTCTTGGGGATTTAGGTACTTGGCAGCAAGGATTAATAACATATTTTATTGATATTTCAGCAATAGTATTACTGCTGCCGAGTATAAGAGTACTATTGGACAGGATTATCGTGAGAAATATAAATATCACAAGAGAGATTCGTAATAACAATATAGCTGCCGGACTAGGTGAAGCCTTTGTTATTATAGCGTTTGCAATATTAATTTTCTTTATGGCTGATTTTGCAAGTATTGTTTAGGGTATTTGTTAAAAGGAAATGGAAATATGATTATTGATCCGAAAAAAAAACTTAGGGATTTGTACTTTTATAACAACTTGCTGCTTATAATATGTATTTTTTGTGCTCTTTGTTTTATAACCTATTTCTTTTTAGAAAATGCTAAGGCGCCAAAATCATACTATACAGGGACATTGGTCTCCGGGCAGATTTTTGGTCCTATAAAAGTTTATAAAGGGCATCCTAAGATTATTGCTATAGACAGCAGATATTTGGGCGCAGATAACAATTATGAATATATTTCGGGCGAAGTTCTAGATGAGAATGAGAATACTTTGTACGAATTTGGCAAAGAATTATGGCGGGAAAGCGGCTACGATTCTGACGGATACTGGGCGGAAAGTGATACAAATATGAGTGCAAAACTTGTATTTTCGACACCTGGAACGTATTTTATAAGGTTTAATAAAGAAGCTGATGAAAAACTAAATAAACAAAATTCTTCTTCTCAAGAAGAACTGCCGCTGACTGCAGTTTCAGATACTCCGCAAATGACCTCTCCTGCTAATGCTTTAACAACGTACAAAAATAAATGTAATATTAGAATAACAAGCAAAAATTACAGCGGAATTCCTCATATAATTGCAGGAGCATATATGTTAATCTTTGCATCGATTGCATTTATATCTCTGAACCGCAGCTGGGTTGGAGAGTTATTAACAAAAATTAATGAAAGCATGGGAGAAGATTAACGATGAAAAACAATTGTAACTGTTTATACTATATTATATTATCCTGTCTCCTTGCAATAATTTATATCGGCTGTTTTTACCAGGCACAGAAAGGATACGGATATCCTGGATACCGCGGGTATCATTATCATAGGCATTCTTTTTGGTATTATAACAGACATGATTACTCTTACGGCTCAAGTGTACGAGAAAACAGCCTTTCCGGCTCAAGATTTTCTCAAAAGGGGATAAATGGTGGAAAATAAAAAGATATTAACAAACAAGGATGCGGCTATTCTTCTTTTCTGCGTTTTTGTTGTCGGGTTTTGCACAATAATTTATGAACTTTTAATAGGAAGTATTTCTTCGTATTTTATCGGAGATAGTATAAAACAGTTTTCTATAACAATAGGGCTGACAATGACTTCTATGGGGTTAGGCACCTTAATATCCAGGTTTTTTAAGAAAAACTTAATTTATTGGTTTATACTTATTGAATTATTGATAGCAATAACCGGCGGGCTTTCTGTACCTATTTTATACTATATATACTCAATACAACTGTTTTATTACCCTGTAATGTGCCTGCTTATAATAATTATAGGAACGCTTATAGGCTTAGAAATACCTCTGCTTACCAGGATAATGGAGGAGTATTTTCAGCTTAGGGAAAATATTTCAAATGTTTTATCGCTTGATTATTTAGGGGCGTTTCTTGCTTCTATGGCGTTTCCTTTTGTGCTGCTGCCATTTTTAGGTATTTTTAACACGTCACTTTCTACGGGGTTATTGAATTTACTAATAGGATTTCTTACATTTTGCTGGTTTAAGAATAAATTAACGCTTAAAAAGAAACGGATGTTAAAAATTCAATCAGTTTTAATTTTTATATTGCTTGCAGGCTGTATATTATTTTCAAAGGAAATATCTGTTTATTTAGAAAATTCAATGTATGATGATAGAGTAATATATACAAAACAAACTCCTTATCAAAAAATAGTTATTACGAAAAACAAAGAAGATGTACGATTATTTATTGATGGAAATGTGCAGTTTTCAACAATTGATGAGTATCGGTATCATG
Source organism: Candidatus Gastranaerophilales bacterium (assembly GCA_944326905.1). Classification (GTDB taxonomy): domain Bacteria; phylum Cyanobacteriota; class Vampirovibrionia; order Gastranaerophilales; family Gastranaerophilaceae; genus CALUTH01. Next base: position 7,011 of record CALVFU010000037.1, on the reverse strand, counting down.
AAGCACTAATTCATGTGCCGATGAATATCGCACCGCATAAAGAAAATATTTTAGTATTAGGCGGTGGAGACGGTCTTGCAGTAAGAGAACTGCTTAAATACGATGATGTAAAAACAATAACAGTAGTTGATTTAGATAAGACAATGACTGATTTAGCTGTTTCAAATACCATAATATCGGAATTGAATCAACACAGTTTTACTAACGAAAAAGTAACAATTTTAAACGAAGACGCTTTTAAATTTTTAGAAAACAGCCGGCAATATTTTGATGTGATTATAATAGATCTTCCTGATCCAAATAATTCATCACTTGCACGTTTATATAGCAAGGAATTTTACAGAGTGGTAAAACAGAAATTATCAAAAATAGGAATTGTTGTGACACAAGCATCAAGTCCATTTTTCTCGCCTGAGGCTTTTTGGTGTATAAATGAAACAATGAAAGCCGGCGGATTTGTAACTGTACCGTATCATTCTTATGTTCCGTCGTTTGGCGACTGGGGATTTGTGCTTGGGACAAACTATAGTATTAACTTGGATAACATTAAAGTCTCCGTTCCTGTGAGATATGCTGATAGTGAGACAATAAAAGAATTTTTTCATATTCCTAAGGATGTAAAACGTCAAAATATTAAGATTTCAACTTTAAATTCACCTGAGATTTTAAATTATTATTTAAATGGATGGAGATATTGGAATTAGCTGAATAAATTAAAATTTTTCTTTCAGCCGGGATAAAAACAATTTTGAAGCCGGAGAAAAAACTTGGGATTTTTTCCAAACGATATCAAGTCCTGATTCAAGTTTTGGATAAAGCGGACGAAAGCAAACTTTACTTTCGCTTGATGTGTTTGCGAGTTTATCAAGAGTGATAGCGTAACCAATACCAGCCTCAACCATAATTACGGCATTATATATAAGGTTATAAGTTGCAGTTATATTCAAATTGTCAAATTTTTCTCCAAACCAATCAAGAAACCCGCTGTCTGCAGAGTATTTTTTAGACATTTGCCTTGATGCAATAATCGGATTGTCTTCCAAATCCTTAAGAGTAATAAATTCTTTTTTAGCAAGCGGGCTGTCTTTTCTCATTACAACACCCCAAACATCTTTATTCGGAAGTGTTATATAATCATATTTTGATAAATCAATAGGTTGTATTAAAACCCCGAAATCTAATAGACCTTTATCTAGTTTTTCTGTGACATCTTCAGCATTGCCGCTGTAAATATGAAATTTAATACCGGGGTATTCTTTTTGCAGAGTATTCATAACATAGACAATCTTTTTCATTGAATCTGTCTCGCCGCAGCCTATGTAAATATCTCCGCTGATTATTTCTTTTATTGAATTAAATTCAGATTCTGCTTTTTCAACGAGTTCAATTATTTCTTCTGCTCTTTTTTTGAGCATTATACCTTCAGGTGTTAAAGAGACTTTATACTTGCCGCGGGTTAAAAGCTTATGACCGAGTTCTTTTTCCAGACTTTGGATCTGTCTAGTTAATGTAGGCTGGGTTAAATGCAGAGAAACTGCCGCACGTGTAATACTACCTTCTCTTGCAACTGCCAAAAAATACTTTAATACCCTTATTTCCACGGTTTTATATTACATTTTTTAACTATTGCTGTCAAGTATTTCTTTATGCATACTATTAATGCTATAATCCAAATATGAAGAAACTTTTATCTTTAATATTTGTCATTTTTATCTTTGCTAATGTATCTTTTGCGTATGATGAAGACCTTGGCTTCCGCGGACCGTTGAATTTTATCCAGTGCCAGGTGCTTGAATACGTTTTTGCTCGCGAAATCCATAAGACGATAGGCGGAAATGTGAATATAAAACTAACCTCTTATGGGGCAAAAGCTCTTAGAAATGGTATTTTTAAGGATGCGGTTCTGGATGGTAAAAATCTTAATATTGATGGCATAAGTATATCCAGACTTCATGCAAAAACACTTACTGAAAACAACAGATTAGATATTAGTGATTTACAACACATTAAGCTTATTACGGATATTTTGGCTGAATACTATGCAGAACTTACCAACGAAGATATTAACACAATATTAAAATCTGAAGAATATCAAGCGGAAATAAATAAAATAAATACAAAACTTTCTCCGTTTTTAAAAATATATAATACAAATATTTATAGCGAAAATAACATGCTGTATATCAAGTTATGGGTAACATCAGACCTTCTTGGTACATCTTTTGTCATCAAAGTATCAACTGACATATATTCAGAAGGCTATAAAACAGGCTTAAATAATATTCAGTTTAGCAAAAAACTAAAACTTGGAATTTCAGATAAACTTTTAGAGTTTCTTGACAAGCTAAACCCGGTTAATTTTGTTATAAAAGAACTCGAAAATGCAAAAATTAGTACAAATGTTAAGTCAATAAATATAGTTGATGACAAAATTCAAATATCTGGTATCATAAAATTATATAAGGATAAATAATGGGAAGAAAAAGAAAAAAAGCTAATTCAGCAGGATTTATAGTAATCTTTATATTACTAATTATAATTTGTATAACAGGAGCATTTGCTTGGATAAATCGTTATGATTTATTTCCAAATCTGATAAAAAATGGCGTTACCGTTTGTTTTCTGGGAAAAGGCGGTGAAAATAAAATTGTTAAATACAATTATGATGAAACTTTAAAACAAACAAAATTTGAATATGCTATAAGAAAATTAATAGAGGGACCTTCTGATATTCAGCGAATGTTTAATACATACTCGGAGATTCCTGCCGGGACAAAAATCCTTGCAATAATACAAGAAAAAGATAAAAATATCATAGATTTGACACCTGAGTTTAATACCGGCGGTGGAACGGAAAGTATTTATAAAAAACTCAACCAAATAATAGAAACAGTAGAACTAAATACAGATAAACCAACGTACTTATTTATTAACGGCGTACAAACAGAAGTATTTGGCGGAGAGGGGATTATGATAACCCAGCCTCTAAGCAGAAACTCGTTATAGGAATTATATGGAACAAGAAAAGAATCTTGAGTATTATATGAATCTTGACTGGACTTTAATAGAAGGTACAGATTTAGATTTTAACGGGAATCCGTATTATTATGTTGAAATTAAGGAGATTCCAAGTTTTACATTTTGTGCAAAAACTCGTGAAAAAGCTCTTGAAAATTACAAATCGCAGTTAAGATTAATGTTGATGCTAATGATTGAAGATGGCGAACATATTATAGAACCTGGTGAAGAAACAGAAGAAGATATTGATTGGGAAAGTATATGTCCGTAAGTGATAAACTTAAAATTTCAATAACTCCTCTAACTAAAGCTGATATTGATGAAGTGGATGAAATTGCTTGTAAGGCATATGGGGCGCATCATTGGTCTAAGGATTCATTTTATAGCGAATTACAAAATAAACTTGCCCAGTATTATATTGCAAGATTAGAGGATAATACAATTGCAGGGTTTGCCGGTTACTGGTGTATTATTGATGAAGCACACATTACAACAATTGCAGTTGCCCCTGAGTTTTTTAGGCGGCATATTGGCGAAGCTTTGCTTAAGGCAATGCTCGAGGACTGCTATAGTAAAAAAGTTAAATATTTAACACTGGAAGTCCGGGAAAGCAATATTGCTGCTATATCAATGTACCAAAAATACGGATTCCAATCTTTCGGAGTTAGAAAAGGCTACTACCAGGATAATAACGAAAGTGCGCTTATTATGTGGACAGAAAATATATTTTGGGATAAATTTAAAAATAAATATGAAGAGAATGTTTCTAAACTAAATGAGATAATAGATATCCAATGAATAAGAGATTAACACAAGAAACAGAAAGTTTTAAATACTCAGGGGAGCCTGTAAGATTTACGCTTGGTACACTTGTACTTATAGTTTTGTGCATATTGATTATTATAATGTCAACGTTTACACAAATGCCTATAATAAATATATTTTCGCTGCCTCCTGAGCAAGGGAGTTTTAGTTTAAGTAATTACCTGGTGGATGCTTCTTGTTACTATTATATTCCGCAGCTGCCTGCCGTATTTTTTGTAATAGCACTTTTAGATAGACGTTACGGTCTGGCGGCGATTATATTATATATATTAACAGGGCTGTTTGTGCTGCCGGTTTTTGGAATGGGTGGAGGTATTCATTACATATCAGAATATGGGTTTGGATATATTTTGGCATATATTCCGGCCACTTTTATAACCGCAACGATTATAAAACACAACACGGGATTTCTTAATGTATTAAAAGCAGTAATATTTGGGGTGCTTGCTATTCATTTAATAGGCGTTTTATACATGCTATTTATATCAACCTTATTTAATACTTCTGCTGATATAATTACAGGCTGGATTACGGCGCAAAGCGGCATCAAAGTATTTTATGATATTCTTTTTTGTCTTTTAGCGATCTATCTTGCTAAGTTTGTAAAAAGGCTGCTTTGGATTATTATGTGCTGAATATAAACAGTTATTTCCTGAAAGTTCATTAAAAATCAACCTTATTTCATCAGAAATATCTGAATCGTCAAATAAATTTTCTTCAACTTTTTGAGCGAAGTCTGCTTTTTTAAATTCGTGGAGTCCTTTTAATCTAAAAATTTCAATTAAGTTTGCAACTGCTGGCAGCTCCGGGTTAAATTCGGTATTTGTAATAGTTGCAAAATTTTTTAGTTCGTAATTGATAGTCTTTAATATTAGGCTTTGCGGGAGTAAATCTTCAAATTCACCGCTTGAAATCAAATGTATTTTATCTATAGGTCTTAATTTAGGCTCTATTTGTGCTCTGTTTGCGCTTGCATCGTTATCAAGCAGAATAAAAATCGGGATTTTTAACTCTTCTATTAGTTTATAATAGGTTTTAACTACTTGGTTTTTTCCGCCGGCACCGATTACCCATATTCCGTTTTTGTCAAAATCGTAATCTAAAAGTCTGCCAAATTTGGGGAGGAGAATTTCTTCTGTGATTCCTTCTGCTAATATAACTTTTGAGATGGGAAAACGGGTAGAGTACTTATCTCTTATAGCTTCAAGAGGCAGATTTTTAGATATTAAACTAAGCCACCTTAAATTAATCGGATGACTGAATTTTCGGAGTTTAAGAGCAGATTTGTAATTTAGTTTGTTTTCAAGCAGTACTTGAACTTTATCTGAATTGCAGAACACCAGGTTTTCCGCTTCTTTAAGTCGTAAATTTATTGTGTAGTCGCCGTCAGAATCAGGCAGAGATGAATTAAAAATAGTTTGCGCAAGTTCAGTAAGTTCATTATAATCCATAGAATTGAGTTCTGTTTTTTTTATAGATGGTGATATCAAATTGGATAATATTATATCTTTAAAAACTCGCAGATATTTATCTTCTGTTGCTTTAAAACGAGTAAGCCTGTCTATTGAAATAATTAATTGCTGTTCGGTTAATTTTTTATATTTCATCTTAAACTTTCTTTACATAAATCTTATACTTGGCAAATTTTATGTATTTAATGTTTTATTATATATATGGTAAGTGTGCAAATAAATAATGTCAATCCATATTTCAAAATAAATACGGAAGGAGTAAAATCATCTCTTTCTGATAGCAAGTCTTTTGAGACTAAAATAGAAAATGATACAAGAGTTAAGAAATATCCGTCTTTTTCGTCTGCAAGTGCTGCTATAAGTGTAAGAACAGTATTAACCAATGAAGAAAGTATTAAATATAAAGAAGTCAGAGAGGTCTTAGATCGAAAAGACAGAAAATTGCTGAAACTTGCACTAAGCAGCGGTTTGTTATTAAGGAATGATGCAGAAGATAAATCAACTGTTCTTGATAACCTGCATAAAATTATAACGAAACCGCGTGTAAAAGGACTTGAGGCTGATAAAGTTTTAAAAAACACTCTAGAGACTATTATAAATCCAAGTATAATCACACAACGGTTTGGAGATATTCCTCCTAGTATAAAACCTCAGATTATTGATTATATGACAGGGAATTCAACAGATATTCGTGAACGAAAATTGAAAGAAGAAGAGTTTAATGAACTTTATTCAGGCTGCTGTGTTGCGGCAAGTGTAGAGTTTAATATGGCGCATCGGCATCCGGCAGAATTTACACGTTTTGTGGAGGGGTTGACATCACCGTCAATGTCGGTTAAGAAAACAATAAACCTTGAAAGACTTTCCCAAAATACACTTGATGCGGTGTGGCTGCTCAATGCGTTTGAGGTGCCGTATGAGTTAAACGGAATTAAAATGGCAACACTTACACTTAAGCCTGATAAAGAGGCTATTATAAGAGCCCGCATTCAGAACAATTACCGTGACCCGTATGAAAGAAGTTCAATTGATGTAATGATGCAGTCAATGTTAATGCAGCTTGGAACTGAGCAGACGTATTCGTCGCTAATTGATAAACGTGGCGGAAAATTCAGCAGAGAGGATAAGGGGCTGATAGATTTTGAGAAAACCTTTATAGAATCTGTTGCAGAAAATAAGGACACTACATCAGTTGTCTACCAGATTGTAGACGAAAACCAGCGAGTTGTAGGACAAGAAGCTGATTATCAGACAATAAAGTCTCAAATCCTTGAAGCACTGAATTTAGGACATAACGTTATTATCGGCTATATTATAACTGATCAGGCAGGAGTCATTGAGAATGCTCATGAAATAACAATTACCGGCGCAAGAAAAACAAGTACAGGAGAGACTATCTTTATATGTAATGACACGGATGATGATATACCATTTCCGATAGAGTATTCGGAGACGTATTTAATCCCTAAAATACACCATGCCGGTCTGCCGACATCAATAGCGGAAAAGAATCTTGATTTTACTGAAAATTGGCAGATAGCAATGCGGGATTTTGAAGAGTACGAGAGAATTAAGAATAATGCGGCATAGAAAATAAAAACTTTACAAGTTAAACGATATTGGACTGCTAAGCTGCATGCCTCGGCGTATGCTGGTGCCGGCCTTGCTTTCCCCGATTTATGCAACATTTTATACA
>CALVFU010000036.1 GCA_944326905.1 Candidatus Gastranaerophilales bacterium | reverse complement strand
GACTCATAGCAGTGAAAATACTTGGCGGAAGAGTCCTAGAGGAAGATAGCCGTTGCCGAGACCTAATTTAGAATAAAAGAGTTAATTTGATGGATGTCTGATTAACTCTTTTTTTGTTTCTTGTTTTTTGCTGACGCAAAAAAAGGAAACCACCCGCCTCTCAAAAAAATGCTCAACGGTTCGCATTTTTTCGATAATTTGAAATATTTAATAATTTGTTACAAAAGTTTGCTGGCTAAACTCAAGAGGCAACTGCAATGTAATGAAGTTGAAAAAGTGTAAAGTCGGATTGTTGCGGTTTTATCATTAGCTTGTGTCAGATGTTAGGCAAAATTATTACGTAAGAATATAATTATCTATAAACTCTCTTACTGCCCCTTCTCCGCCTTTTAGAGCCATTATTTTTATATCTGGTATTTCTTTTATTTTTGTTATTGCATCTGCCGGGCAGGCTTTTAGTCCGACTGCTGATAAAATTTCATAGTCATTAATATCATCGCCGATGTAGGCAACATTTTCTAGTCCTATACTTAGTTCCTCACATAATTTAGTTATAGTTTCCAATTTACTTTTCATACCTTGGAACAAATAGTCTATTTTGAGTTTTTCGGCTCGTTTAGTTACAATAGGAGTATTTTCAGAAGTTAAGATTGCTGTTTTTATTCCTGCCTGCTGGCAAAGTTTTAACCCCATACCATCATGTGTATTGAATTTCTTCATAACATCGCCATCTATTGTGTAATACATTCCGGCGTCTGTCAATGTACCATCTACATCTGTTCCTATTAATTTTATTTCTGCCATTTTAATTCCTTTTAATAAACTGTTAATAAAAATCACCAATAAGATTAATATTATTGGTGATTTTTAAAATTATTATTAGCATTTCGATGTTGTATATTCAAACATCTAAATTATCCTTCAACAACAGGTTCTTCTTCTACGTCAACATTTCTTATAGTAGTTTTGTCTGAGTAAAGGGCTTTAGCCTTGTATTTTTTCACTTGTCTGTCGAGTTTGTCTGCAAGTAAATCGATGCTTGCGTACATTGATTCAGCTGCTTCTTCAAGATGGATTACTCCAGAGTTAAGCTTACAAGAAACTTCTGCAACATGTTTGTCAGATGCTGCTGGATTTTTCACTACTGATAAAATAACGTCAATGCCTGTAATTTGGTCATAGTGATTAGCAACTTTGCCCAGCTTTTCTTTGACATAAGCTTTGATAGCATCGGTAATTACGATGTTTTTTCCGTTCACATAAATACGCATTAAAAACCTCCGAGATGTGTGATACTTTTTAAGTATACAATATTTTGCTCAAAATTTAAAGCCCTTAATCTGAAATTATTTGAGGAACTTCAACATTTGGCGTACCGATTACTCTCACTAATTCCAGAACAGCAGCTTTCATTTGACACTTGTGTGATGAACCGCTGAAAAAATCCTTATAAAAACAACCTTCACAATTACATCCGCGTTTATAACATTCTATCGCTGTAGGAGTCCATCTTCTAACAGCTATAGCTCTTCCCATATCACGACTTCTTAACACTTTTCCTCCCCAAAACTCTTTACTTATACCGACTTCCGTGTCATTTAAAAACTGAAGTTCTTTTATAACCTTAATTTTTATTATAAAGGTTAAGGGTGTATTTACAACCCTTTTATTACGTTTTGTTACACAAATTTTAAAATCCTATTCCTCACTAGACAAGGCTTTTTCAGCTTTTAGGTGTCATGCTATCATGGGTGTGTGGAATGTTTTAGCGGTTTTATACATGTCTAATCATGTATTAGCGCATGTTAGCATGGTTTTTATAATTATTAAGTTTTGTAAAAAAGTTGGCATGTGATGATATTTTTGATTAAATTTTAATTGAGATTGTGAATTGTTGTTTAAACTTTTTAAGGTAGACTTTGTTTTTATTTGCAAGGTCTTTTTTTTTTATGGATAATTTGCTTAAGCCTGAATTATATAGAATAAACTATTTAGCTGAAAAATTTTAGTTAGGATTAATAAAGCTACAAAGAAGTTTACCTGTTCTATGTTGTGAAAATGATTTAAAATGTGTATAATATGAAGTGTATAATATGAGACTAAGTAAGAAAGAACAAGAATATTTAATTCAGGCTATTACAGGGTGTATAACGTCGATTATTGTATTTTTCGTGAGCAAATGGCTTTGGTAATTTGTTAAGCTGTGATATTGATTTTGTAAAAAGTATATTAAGATATAAAATAAACGAAAATACTTTTACCAAAAAATGTAAGAACAAAAAAGGAACCGCCTGATAAAAAAATTATCCACTTCCCTAAAAGGTCTGTGGATACTGTGTTTTAAATGGAGCGGGAGACGAGGCTCGAACTCGCGACATCCTCCTTGGCAAGGAGGCATTCTACCACTGAATTACCCCCGCTCGGATACTATTATCATACATGGCAAAAAAAAAATTGCAAGTTTTTTATTTTACAACTATAATATCTCTATAAGAAGGAGATTGGAATGGATAATTACAGTAAAATTCTTAGTTATATGCCAACCGTTATTGAAGCTTCATCTCGCGGTGAGCGTTCGTTTGATATCTTTTCTCGTTTGCTTAGAGAAAGAATTATTTTTCTCGGTGAAGAAATTGATGATGAGATGGCTAATTCTATTATTGCACAATTACTCCTCCTTGATAGCGAAAATCCTGAAAAAGATATTATGCTTTATATTAATAGTCCGGGCGGGGTTATTACTGCCGGGATGGCAATTTATGATACAATGAACCTTATTAAAGCGGATGTTTCAACTATCTGTCTTGGTGAAGCTGCAAGCATGGGGGCCTTCCTGCTTTCTGCCGGTGCTAAAGGAAAAAGAATGGCTCTCCCTAGTGCGCGGATTATGATTCACCAGCCGCTTGGAGGTGCTAAAGGTCAGGCTACTGATATTGAAATCGAAGCCAAGGAAATTCTTAGAATGAAAGAAATGCTAACTGGTATACTCTCTGAAAATTCAGGACAGCCGCTTGAAAAAGTTAAAGAAGATTGTGAAAGAGACTATTATATGTCGGCAGCTCAAGCAGTTGAATATGGGTTAATTGATAAAGTTATTTCTTCACAAGCTTAATACTTTATTGCCACTGGTCAAAAATGTCCTAATATGGTACATTGTTATTAGATATGAGTATTTAATAAGAGCATAGGTATGAATATTGATTTAGATTCTGAGTTTTTGAACATTTTTTATGGTATTACAGATACAGACGTTCCGCAGAATATTACTATTGATGAATTGAAAAAACAGCTTGATTCTATTGTTAATTTAGTTAATCAGCTTGATAAAAATTCACGGAAATCTGTTCAATCAATTCTTAACCCGGAACTTGACAAAGAAGTATCTACCGCACCAGCTATTTTGATAATTGATGATTTGGGTGTTATTACTTACCAATTAAAGGTTTTACTTGAAAAATTTAAGTATGATATAGATGTTTCGCATGAGATTTATGATGCGGTAAACAAATATAGAAAACGCAATTATGAATTTGTAATTATGGATTTATTTATTCCAACTGACCGTGAGGGGTTTATGCTGCTCTCTGAGCTTAGAAAAATTGCTGATAACACAGGCAGACGCCCTACTATAGGCGTTATGACAGCTTCAAGTAAAAGAGAACTGGAACATATCTGTAAGAATAGAGGGGCTGATTTCTTTATTGAGAAGAGTGCTGATTGGCAGCAAAGACTTTATTCAATAATAAATGAATTTGTAAACGGCTCTTCGGAGGTTAATTAGTTAATGACGGAAAAAAAAACACTTCTTGATGTGATTTCTCCTATTATGGTTGGTCCGTCAAGCTCTCATACTGCAGGAGCAGTACGAATAGGGCTTATGGCACGTGAAATTTTTAATGGTGAGATTAAAAAAGTTCATTTTCGTCTATATAATTCGTTTGCTTCAACCGGCAAGGGACATGGTACTGATAAAGCTTTGTTTGCGGGTATTTTAGGCTGGAATGTTGATGATACTAGAATAAAAAATGTTTTTGATAAAAATTATGGTATTGAATACGAATATGAATTTATAGAAGATACAAATAAACCGCCAAATGCTGTTAGAATAACTATTAATGACGAAATGGTTATTCGAGCCGAATCGGTCGGCTCTGGTGAAGTTGCTGTTACTAATATAAATGGTTTTAATGTAAGAATTACCGGGCATTATAATTCTATTTTAATGATTTACCAAGACTTGCCGGGGGTTATTTCTAAAGTTACTGATTTAATTCAGCGCAGGGGGGTAAATATTGCGTCACTCTTTTGTGACAGGGATATTAAGGGCGGAAAAGCCTCAATGTATATTGCTCTTGATTCTGAAATAGATCCTGAACTTGTCAATAATATTAAAAATATTGAGTGTGTTTATTTTACTGCAGGAATAAGGAAGCTTAAATCATGATTATTACTGAAACGTTTGAAGAATTATTGTTTGAATGCAGTAAAAATGATTTTTGTATTTACGAACAAGCACAGGCTGAAGAAGCTTTTGAACAAGATATCTCTGTAGACCGTCTGCGGGATATCGTTTATCGTAATATAAAGACAATGAAGGATTGCATTGCAAACGGTATAAAAAGCGAGGAAATATCTATAAGCGGTTTATCGGGCGGAGATTGTAAAAAATTACAAATATATTTTGAAAATACTCCTTCATTATTTGGCAGTTTTTTTGAAAAAATGACAATATATGCGCTTGCATCTGCCGAAGAGAACGCAAGGATGGGCAGGATAGTTGCATGTCCGACAGCAGGTTCTTGCGGAATTGTGCCTGCTATACTGGTAACTCTGGCTGAGGGAAAAAATATTTCTCAAGATATCCAGATTAATGGTCTTATTACTGCCGGAAAAATTGGGCAGGTTATATCTAATAAAGTTCGATTAGCCGGAGCTGCTGCCGGCTGTCAGGCTGAATGCGGAGTGGCTTCCGGTATGGCTGCAGGGCTTTTAACTTATTTCAGAGGCGGATGTAATGAAAAAATAATTAATGCGGCTATACTTGCAATAAAAAATATTCTTGGGTTGACTTGTGACCCGGTATGCGGTCTTGTAGAAGTTCCTTGCGTTAAAAGGAATCCATTTCTTGCAATACATGCTGTTACAGCTTCTGAACTGGCACTTGCGGGTATAGAAAGTAAAATTCCGCCGGACGAAGTGATTGATGTACTTGCACGGACAGGAAACCTCATGTCTCCTGTTTTAAAAGAAACATCGCAAGGCGGACTTGCTAAAACAAAAACAGGCATTGAACTTGAAAAACTATTGGAAAATAAATTATGAATACAGCAGAAATTTTTATAATACAGCCTGTATCTATTGCAGGGCGGTTAATTGTCTCCAGTATAACTGATGGGATAAAGCAGAATTATGCTGATAAAGTACATACTGTTATTTTTGACGAGCTTTTTGATAAAAATCTTGAACTATCTTTGAAAAGTGAATATGACATTATTATCGGTTATGACTTTTCTCCTCTTAAAATTAAGGTGGATAATGGATTAAAGGCAAAATGTATTTGCTATTTTTCTGATAATATTGAATCAAAAACGTCAGGACCTGAATGGGAAAAGTATTTTAAATATTTGTATAAAGAAGATGTTTATACATTTTTCTGGGACAAAGAAATGATAAAAATGTACAATTTTCCACATTTGTATTATCTTCCGCATTTTGTAAATTTTGAGATTTATAAAGATTTGGGTACAAAACCTCAATTTGACGTAATGTTTGCAGGTAGACTGGATACAGATTACAGACTGAATTTCTTTATTGAATTAATAAAGATGCTGCCGGACTTTAAGTTTGCCTGGTATGCAATTGGTAGACATTATAAAGATGCACTTAGCCGTACTTCTGATAAGAAGCTTATAGAAGCTGCTTATCAAGGTTTTATTGATAATGAGGAGGATATGGCAAAAGTAATTAATAATTCAAGATTTTTGTTTAATATGAATGCGCAAGGTATTTCTTCTTTAAATTATCGTACAATTCAGTCAGTTGCGTGTAAACGCTTAATGATTAGCGACAAGCGCGGCGAACTTTCACTTTTTAACGGAAATATGCCTTTTTATAATGATATTGAAGATTTAGTTAGAAAACTTAAATTTTATTCAAAAAATACATCAGAATATATACGGGTAACGGAAGCTTGTTATGAGATTGGTCTTAAAAATCACCACTCAAAAGAGAATGTCCGATATATGCTGGATAAAGTTTTAAATTAAATTTCGGCATGAATTTTGGCGGGGGAAGCATGGAAAATAAAGTGTTTAGTTTATATACTTTTAATGAGATAAATATAATTATTGTCCAAGAAAGTGAGTATATTTCGGCACTCTATATTTCAAAAGATGTTGAGAAGATGCAGGATTTTCAGGATACAAAGCTTATTAAAAGGGTAAAACAACAGTTAAGTGAGTATTTTAAAGGTAGACGCCGTGGTTTTGATTTTCCTGTAAAGTTTACCGGCACTGAGTTTCAGGAAAAGGTATGGCGGGAGCTTTGTAATATACCTTATGGTGAAACAATTTCTTACAGCGAGCTTGCCCGTAGGTGTGGTAATCCAAAAGCTTCCAGGGCTGTCGGTCAGGCAAATAACCGTAACAAGCTGATGATAGTTGTCCCCTGCCACCGTGTCATAGGAAAAAACGGTAATTTAACAGGTTATGCCGGCGGGATTGCTGTTAAGAAACTTTTAATAGAACTTGAAAAAAAATATTTGTAGTTTATTTCGTTAAAGAAATGATTTTAAGCAGCGGCTTTTTGGTTTTTTCTTATAGTGAATTTTCTTTTATAAAATCTTTTGAAATTGGCATTTCGCTGAATTCTAGTTTCTCAAGAGCTTCATTTTCAATACTTATAGCCATATTTTTATACTGTTCTATATTTAGCAGGTACTCATCACGAATAGCTTTTGCATAATCAAGTAATTTTTTTGATTGTTCATTTCCCCCATGGTTTTTTAGAAATATTGACTTGTCGATTAGTATTTGGATATGAGTCCTCAAATTATCGAGCATTTGCGGGTTTTCGCTAATTTGACTTACAATAGGCGCATTTGAACGTGTATTATTGCATTTTTGGCACTCCCATATTGTGACTTCACCATTTTGGCTGTCTGGAGTAATATGTTCAAGGGTTGCTGCAGAATACATAAGCATTCTTTCGCCGATTTCTTCCGGGGAACGGTCTTTGTATTTCATTATAAACGCAGATACTGAATCCTCTGATGTAGGCATTTTTTCAGCTAGTGCCCGTAACTTGCTCTGAGTTTCCGAATCGTCTATTCTTGAAATATATTCATTTATATCGTTTAAGAAAATTTTCCGCTTAAACTTGACCGGGCGCTTTTTTAGAATGAATTCTTTTGCTGTTTTTATAATAGCCTGCAGTTCTTGAGCATCTTTTTCTGTTAGATTTTCACCGGCTTGTTTTAATTCATTAAGCAGAGTCAGCTGAGATGCAATAAGACTGCTTTCATATTCAAAAGACAGCAGAATAATAAGTTCTTGTAAATCAATTTCCGGGTACTTATTCGCAATAGGTTTAATAATTTGCATTATATTGTATTCAACAGGCTTCATATATTCTTCAAACTGTTCAAGCGCATTAACAGCAGTAAGACAAGCGCCGCTGAATACACCGGCTGCCGGAAGTGCTTTAACTTCGTCTAATGGTATCATCTGTTTACCGCAGCACGGGCATGGCAGATTTAATTTTAATAAGTTTTTTAACCAGTATTTAGGGTATGTTTCAGCAAACTTGCCTGTAAAATTAACCCCGTTCATACTGTATGGGTAGAAATCAATATCCCCGTACTTATCCTGATTATAACCATTAGCCATAACGATGTGTCCTTTAGTATTATTAATATTGTATCTTCTTCTGTTTTGATACGTAAAATTATTGACTGCTACTATTTTCATACCACAATTTTATCATCATTTAACAAAAAGTTGAAATTATTTACTCAGGTGATTCTTATTTTATCAAAAGTATTTATTGCAGCATACTAATATGTAAATTAAGGAAATATTTGAATTTCCATGGACGGATTGATTATTAAATTTTGTAACAAATAGCCTTAATTTGCTAAAGTTTTAAGAAAAATTGCCGTATAAAAAACTATAATTAGGTAAAGTTATGAGCGAGTATTATTTTGGAAACGGAACAAAATTTGATTTATCTCACATAAAGGCTGGTATTGCTATTGATGAAAATAATATTTTTTTGAAAAAATATGATAAAAATAACAACAGTATTTTTGACGCTTCAGAAGTTAATTCTTTGAAAACCGATTTAAAAAAGTACAGCGGTGAGGATAAAGTTCTTGATGAAAATGAAAGTCTTTCATTTTTTGCGAACGTAATGAACATGTCAATATCCAGCGTAAAAGAGTTGTTCAGCAAAAATAACAATAATATGGTGTATGGTTCATTTGAGTTTTTGTATACCGCACAGGCGTACGATAATGCTGCAAATAATATCCTATCGAATGCTCAAATGGGCATGCAGATATACTACAAAGCTCAGGGCGGCAGTATAAGTAAAGCTTGGAACTCGATAAAAGAATTTTGGAATACAGAATATGCAGGTGATAAAGTATATAGACAACTCGCAGGCAACATGGCTTCAGGCATGCTTTTAAAAAAGGCTCAAGCCAACGGAGGAATTACTAAGAAAGATTATATAGAAACTAAAATTGAGTTTTTAAAAGTGCTGCTCGGCGGTGAAACATTAAAACCTGATGAAGCTGCAATGATAGAAAAGGCTGTCGGTAAAATGACCGTCGGGGAACTGGAAGTACTTATAACTACACTAAAAAATGCTGAAAATAATGAATATCCGCAGCTTGTAGATAATACATTAAAAGATTTAGCATCAAAAGCTTTTACATCAAACGATAGCGACGGGTTTTCCGTAATAAGCCCCAATTCTATTGATGGAATTTTACAATCAGAGACCGCAAAAGAGCCGCTCTCTTTTGAACAGGTTTTTCAATTAGAACAAGGGGTGGAATTTGATGCCAAGATGGTAAACAAATATGCGGAACAGGAACAAAAAGTAAAAATACTAGTTACAATAAACAACAGAATTGCCGAGTTGACAGGTAATATCAATGAACCGCTGCAAGCATTAGAAGAACTTGATGCAACAAAAGACTCACCTGAAAAAATGGAGCAGGCGTATAACAATTTAAGCAATCAAATTATAAAAACACTTGAAAACTTATACGGAACAAATGCCGGTGAAAAACTTAAAGAATATGGATATCCAAATGCTGCAATAAAAGACGGCACAATTAATTTAGGAGACAATAGCAATAAATATAGTGCTTTAGCAGAACTTGCCCACAAAATTCAAAATGATTTAAACTCAAAAATTCAAACATCAATAGATGGGAAATCCATAGAACAATGTGAAAAAGAGCTAGGTGCGAGATATACCATGGCATACGGTGAAAAAAATGCAGTTGATTTAGCCGAGAAATTTAAAACAAGCCAGGAAGCAGGCGTAGGCTATGCAAAAATGCTTGTAACCGCAGCAGGGGCGGTACCGTGTATCATTAGCGGAGGAGCATTAATACCTATAGGAATTGGTCTTGCAGCAAGTGCATTTGGTTCTGCCGCGGTTTCTTATGCGGAAGCTTCAACTAAGGACGGCGGATTAACTCCTGAAGATAGAGAAGCTATAAAATCAGAAATTATAACAGGTTTGGCACTTACGGCAGCCGGCGGTGCTATTGGTAAAACCTCTGCTGTAATAGGACAAGAACTTATGAAACAATGCCCTAAGCTTATTGCATATATAGGAGAATATGGAGCTGACGCAGTAATGGGATTATTAACTGATTTAGCTATTACTGGTGAGATTGACCTGCAAGGAGAAGGCATTGCACAATTAATTAATATAGCAGCAGGTATTCATGCTGCCAAAAAGGCTAAGGTACATTCTGCAGTATCTACTACAAAAATAAATGAAAATCATAAATATAGCTTCTCAGACATATTTGCAAGAGATCTTTCCTGGAATGAAGTTCATGATTATGTAACAAACCTTGCTGTTAAACGTGGATCAAATTTAAGCAGTGAAGAATTGCAAAAAATTTCAGAAGCTCTATATAAAATGAAAAAAGAGAACAGTCCGTTGTATCAGGATATCCAAAACTCAGGAATATTAAAGCTTGTCGAAGAAGGTAAAATAAGCTTTGATGTACTTAAAG
The DNA here is from genome assembly GCA_944326905.1 of Candidatus Gastranaerophilales bacterium. Classification (GTDB taxonomy): domain Bacteria; phylum Cyanobacteriota; class Vampirovibrionia; order Gastranaerophilales; family Gastranaerophilaceae; genus CALUTH01. Next base: position 3,596 of record CALVFU010000036.1, on the reverse strand, counting down.
ATGTATGTATAAATGCAAGCAAAAACACGCGTATGTCTGCAGCATTAATGGAGGATTGCAAAAAACTTAGTGCAGGTGAATCTATAATAAGAGAATTTTCTTCCAATTCAGATTTAAATCAAGTATTTAAAACCACTCAAAAAGGTGAAGTCGTTGAAATCGGCTCTCAGTTATACATTAACGACGGCAAAAGCTTGGTTAAAGTTAATATGACAAAAGAAAAATATCTGGAACTCTTTCCGCCGTTTAAAAGATTTGACATTAATCAGAATGACAATAAAAATGCCGGCAACTGCTGGTACCTTGAAACCATGCATAACTTGTATCAAAACCCGTCTACACGTGTAAATATTTTAAAATTATTCAGGCAGGAAGGAAACGACATATATATTAAACTTCCAAACAGTAAATACGAATACAAGTTTCCAAATGGAGGTGTGCCTAAAAATAAACATGATAATACGTATTACTTATCAGATAGTCCTAAATGGGTTAATATGCTTGAATATGTTGGTGCCTTTACCCGCAGAAAAAATGGAAATCCGTCAATTGAAGATAGGTTTGAACCAGATGCATTAAAAAAAGCCAAAATTATGACAGATGATAATGTTATTGACGTATCGTGTTATATGTTTACCCATAATATTAACAATCACAGATCGGGTATGCTTTCTAATTTGTATTCAGGAACTCCTGAAGAAGCTCTGGAAATGCTTACCGGGAAAAATGCAACTACTGTAACATATTATATTGATAATAGCGATAAATATTATGGTGCGGCTTCTACAAAGGAACATTCAAAAACACGAAAAACACAACATAAAGAAATAAAAAAATTATTACAGAACTTGGATGGTAAAATCGGATACACAGTTAATATTGCAGTAGAAGGTCACGCCTATGCTGTAACAAAAATTGAAAATGGTAAAGTCTATGTTCAAGATCCTTATAATACAAAACTTGAATCATATTATACAATTGATGAAATTACAAAAATGTGCGATTATATAGAAATTACAAATCTTGAATAACTTGTACTTCAGGCACTCATTATATGTATGATATTTGACAATTGATATCCAGCTTAGGCTTGAAGACTTCTTTTAAATTCTTCCGGTCTGGAGGAGCGGGAGAGCGCATCTTCAAGAGTAATTTTCTTTTTAAGATATAGATCTTTAAGCGACATTTCAAGAGTTTGCATACCAAACCCGGCGTTTGTCTGCATAGTAGAGTAAATCTGAGCAGCTTTAGATTCTCTAATAAGGTTAGCAATAGCAGGGATAACAAGCATTGCTTCCTGAGCCATTACACGACCTTTTTTTGTACCGTCAGCCTGCAAGAGTGGTAAAAGAGTTTGGGCGAATACAGCAATCAAAGAACTTGAAAGCTGGACTCTTATTTGCTGCTGCTGTCCTTCCGGGAATACGTCAATAATACGGTCAATAGTTTGAGATGCTGATGAGGTGTGGAGAGTTCCGAACACTAAGTGACCTGTTTCAGCGGCTGTAAGCGCCAAACGGATAGTATCGAGGTCACGCATCTCACCAACCAGAATAACATCAGGGTCTTCACGAAGAGCAGATTTAAGTGCGTTTGCAAAAGAGCGTGTATCTTGTCCAAGTTCTCTCTGGTGAATGATAGAACGCTTAGAGGTATGAATAAATTCGATAGGGTCTTCAATTGTAAGAATGTGTTCAGCTCTTGTTTCATTAATATAGTCAATCATGGCTGCAAGAGTTGTTGACTTACCTGAACCGGTAGGACCAGTAACCAAAACAAGTCCGCGTGGTTTTTCAGCAATTTTTCTTACGGTTTCAGAAAGCCCAAGATCTTTAAATGACGGAACTTTAGATGAAATAACCCGAAAACAAGCCGCATAGTTGCCCTTGTCACGATAGAGGTTGCAGCGGAAACGGCTCAAGCCAGGGATACCGTATGAAAAGTCAAGTTCCCAGTCTTGTTCTAAACGTCTGCGCTGTTCTTTACTCAGCATTGGAAATAATAATAATTCAACGTCTTCTGGCTTAAGAGGTGGTACGTCCATACGCTGTAATATACCATCAACACGGACTGCCGGCGGTAACCCTGCAGAAATATGCAAGTCGCTCCCTTTTGCCTTTACAACGAACTCTAAATATTTTTCAATTAGCATTTTTACCTCTAAAAATTTATAATTATTAAAACTCAACTCTCGTTTTAATTATATCATTTAACGGCAAAATTGCAAAGAAAAAAATTAATATTTGTTGTCAGAGCTGGAAATCTTTAAAATAACAATTTTTTGAAATTTCTTGATTGTTAAAATTAAACGGTATTTGTTATGCAAATTTAAAAGCAGCGGCTTACCGCTGCTTTTTCGTGGTTCATAAAGAGAAGAGAGGAGGAGAGTTATTAGTAATTTTCAGCCTTTACAAAGAAGAACGCCTGCGGATGTTTGCAAACAGGACAGAGTTCAGGAGCATTTTCGCCTTCAAAAATGTGTCCGCAGTTAGCGCATTCCCATTTTACTTTGTCTGGTCGTTTATCAAATACTTTTCCATTCTTAACATTGGCTAAAAGTTTCCTATATCTGTCTTCATGTTCTTTTTCAATTTTTGCAACGAGCTCAAAGAGTGCGGCAATTCTGGTAAAACCTTCTTCTTTTGCTTCTTTCGCAAATCTTGCATACATATCAGTCCATTCATAATTCTCACCATTTGCTGCATCTTCAAGGTTTATAAGAGTTTCCGGCATGGTGTCTCCATGGAGAAGTTTGAACCAGATTTTTGCGTGTTCTTTTTCATTATTTGCTGTTTCTTCAAAGAGTTTGCTTATTTGAACATACCCTTCTTTTTTTGCTTGTGATGCGTAGTAGGTGTATTTATTTCTTGCCTGAGATTCTCCTGCAAATGCTTCCATTAAATTTTTTTCAGTTTTTGTCCCTTTTAAATTTTCGTTCATCGTTACTTCCTTTCTTTTTTGGTATTAATCTTTTTCTTTACATTCTTTACATATACCTTTAAAAATGATATCACTGCTAATTATTAAAAACTCGTTATTATTTTTAATTGTTGGAATGATTATATCTTCTTTTTCAATGTCATAAATTTTGTTACATTTTGTACATATAAAATGATAATGTTCGTGTGTATTATGGTCGAAGTGCGCTGTTGTATCAAGTCCGTCAATTTTTTTTATCATGCCGCTGTCTACAAGCTGATTTAAATTCCTGTATAAAGTACCCTTACTGATATTTTTATCTTTTTCATGCACTTTTATATATAACTGTTCAGCTGACGGGTGAACAGTATATTCTTTAAGAGTATTTAAAATAATCTGTCTTTGTCTAGAATAGTTCATTTTAAATAAAAGTAGTAATAATTCCTATTTTTATTTTAAGCTAATTTATAAAAAAGTCAAGTATTAAAAAACAGAAATATAGTTTTGACATTTATATTTTTGTGATATTATTTAAATGTTACAGGGGCGGCAAGGAAATAAAAGTAAATTCTTGCGGTGCGTTGCTGAAGGGACATGCCTTTGTGGCACTCTGCCGACGAGGAGGTGACTAAATGTCACGTCCGAGGAGAGGGGAGGTAGACAGTCTACCGATTCCG
>CALVFU010000035.1 GCA_944326905.1 Candidatus Gastranaerophilales bacterium | reverse complement strand
TATTCGGGGTGTCGGAAAATTCATCATTTACCGACACCTTACGGGTTTCGCTTCGCTTCACCCTACCGAAAATCCGCGTAATACGTGGCGTTGTGCAGGTATGCCCAGCTGACCTGACCACGCCTCTTAAGAGCCACGCAATGACAGTTAAAAATATCCTATTGTCTTAATAATATTTTTTCCTTAAAATAATTGCTATAATTTTACTCTACTAAACCTACAGCAATAAACCAGTACAATATATGAAAGAAAACTACATAACCTATCTAAAATTCTTAGATGAAAAACTTACAAGATTTTTTGAATTACAAAAAGAATATATCTGCTGTCACAAAGGCTGCTCTCTCTGTTGTCAAAATGCAGAATTTCCATATTCAAAACTCGAGGTTCAATACTTAGCCGCCGGATTTTTTACGCTAGGCTCCAGTACTCAAGAATTGATAGAAAAAAAAGTTTATTCGCTTAAAGAACTTAAAAAAAATTTCCACGGAGAACATTTTCTTTATGAGTGCCCTTTCTTAATAAATAATATGTGCTCAGTATACGAATACCGCGGCATTGTTTGCAGAACATTCGGACTCCTTGCCTTAAGCGGAGATAAAAAAGTTAAAACTCCATTCTGCTGTTTTAAAGGTTTAAATTATTCAAAAGTATTCGACCATAAAACCAAGCAGCTCTCTGACACTAAAGTTCAAAAACTGGGATATAAAAATGCCCCGCTTGGGTTTAATATCAGTTACGAATTTTTGACCAGCCCTGACTTTGAACGCGGGTTTAATATAAAATTTGGAGAAAAAAAGCCACTTTTGGATTGGTTCTATAAATAATTTAATTAATCTGCCTTTGCTTCCTGATTTGTTTATTAAAATTAAATCTCAATTTATCAGGAGTTTGTGATAAGAAAATCGCTCCAAACATAACAATACACCCTATAATCTCTCTTAGTGTCATAGTCTCGCCAAGTATAAACATCCCTCCTATAACTGCAAATACCGCTTCACTGCTTAAAATTAATGCAGCAACTACCGGTTTTGTAGCTTTATGCCCAAAAATTTGAAGTGTATAGGCAACCCCCGTTACTATTACCCCTATAAATAAAACCGGTTTCCACGCAGCAATAATCGATGATAATTCAGGACTTTCAAAAATTACCATAAACGGCAGCGATAAAATTCCTGCCGTAAGAAACTGCAAGCAGGAAAGTTTAATTATATGTACTCTATTTGCATACTGGTTAACTACCATTATATGCAAAGCAAAGAAAAATGCACTTATTAGTAAAAATACATCCCAGATTTCATACCGCATTGCCTCTTTAACACACAATAAGTACAATCCCGCTATCGCCACCACTATACTTAATTTTACATTCAAATGTAATTTTTGTTTCATAAAAACAGCTATAACAGGTACAAATAATATGTACAAAGATGTAATAAACCCCGCCTTGCCTGCATGAGCGTATATCATACAGTACTGATTGATAGTAAATGCAATAAAAATAATCATTCCTGCCGTAAAACCTCCCTTTATAAGCTGCTTTCTTTTGTATTTTTCAGGTTTACACGGTTCTAGACTTCTAAATAAAGAAATTGCAGGAAACAAACATATGCAGCCAATAAAACATCTTAACGTATTAAAGGTAAAAGGTCCGATATACAGCATTCCAAGCTTTTGTGCAACAAAAGACAACCCGGAAATTACAGCCGTTGCTATTAATGCTAGATTGCAATATATTCGTAATTTGTAAAAATCTTTTTTTGTCATGATATTCTTAATAAACAAAAACTATTCATACTGTTATTATGACTTATTTGCTAAAAATATCAAATACGTATCATAAATGAATTATAATAATGTTTTATAAGTTCATAGCAAAAAGAGGACTGCAATTTGCAGTCCTCTTTTTGCTATGTGATAAAAGCTTACTTTTTCGGTTTTGGTCCAGCTTCTACAATAGCCGCAGGCATATTTGGATACTTAGCTGCAAAATTATCAACAAACATTTGTGCTAATTTGTTAGCCTGTTCATCGTATGCTGCCTTATCTGCCCACAATCCGCGCGCGTCAAGTTGTTCTGATGGAACATTCGGACATGAAACAGGATAATCTACGTTAAATATGTCGTGATGTTTAAATTCAATATTATCAAAATCACCATTTAATGCAGCACTTACCATTGCTCTGGTATATGCAAGCTTCATACGCTTAGCACCTGATGACGCACTACCGCCAGCCCATCCTGTATTAACAAGATAAACTTTTGTTCCGTATTTATCTAATTTATCACCCAGCATTTGAGCATACACAGAAGCATCCATCGGCATAAACGGCTCACCAAACAATGTAGAAAATGTCGGCTGCGGTTCCGTTACGCCGCGTTCTGTACCTGCAAGCTTAGAAGTAAATCCTGTTACAAAATGGTACATTGCCGCATTCTTATCAAGTCTGCTGATTGGAGGCAATACCCCAAATGCATCAGCCGTTAAGAATATAACAACTTTTGGGATGCCGCCAACACTTGGAATTTGTGCATTGTCAATGTAATTAATAGGATAACCTACACGTGTATTTTCTGTAAGAGACCCGTCTGCAAAGTCAAATTCTCTGGTATTTGGATCCATAATAACATTCTCTACTAATGACCCAAATTTTATTGCATTATAAATTTCAGGCTCGTGTTCTTTTGAAAGATTAATACACTTAGCATAGCAGCCGCCTTCAAAGTTGAATATACCATCAGGCGACCATCCGTGTTCGTCATCACCGATTAATTTTCTGTTTGGATCAGCTGAAAGCGTTGTTTTACCTGTTCCAGATAAGCCGAAGAATACAGCTGTTTCTCCAGTATGCGGATCCATATTTGCTGAACAGTGCATTGGAAGTACATTTTTCTTCGTCATAATGTAATTCATTGTAGAGAATACTGACTTCTTAATTTCTCCTGCATATCTTGAACCGCAAATAATAATTTCGTGAGCTTCATAGTCAATTATTATAGCAGCTTCCGAATTAACATTATCAACCTCAGGATCACATTTAAATCCCGGTGCACAAAGAATTGTATAATCGGGTTCACCATAGTTTGCAAGCTCTTCTTCCGTCGGACGGATTAACAACTGGTGAATAAATAAATTTTGGCTTGCCAGTTCATTTATTACACGAAATTTCTGTGTATATTTCTTGTCTGCGCCTGCAAAACCGTCAAATATAAAGACTTCACGATTTTGAAGATACGCTGCAATTTTTCCTCTTATTGAATTGTAGTTTTCGCGGCTTATCGGACGATTAACCTTGCCCCAGGCAATCTCATTGTGAACACCATCAGTATCAACAATAAATTTATCTTTTGGCGAACGTCCTGTATACTTGCCGGTTGTTACAACAAGTGCGCCTGTATCGCTTAAGCTCCCTTCACCAAGACGAAGCGCCGCCTCTGTTAATTGCGCAGGTGTAAGGTTTCTGTACACAGCTTTAGGACCTATTATCCCAAGTTTTTCAATTCCGTAAGTTTCCATGATTATTTCTCCTTAATATCTCTCTTTACAGATTTTTCTTTATTGTACTTCAAACAAAATTAAATTTATACTTATATTAATGTTTTGAATTATTATATTTATCAAATTCATGTCCTATAATAACCCCGCTTAATGCCGGAATTGCAGCACTCAACAGCAGAACAGGCAGTGTTAGCGTACCCAATGCCGCGCACATAACCGCACCTGACATTCCGGCAGCAGCAAATAAGCCGCCAAGGGTTTTGGCATATTTATTTTTTCCCTCAAAAGCCGGCACAGCTTCAATATGTGGCTTTGTTTTATATGATATAGCGCTTCGCCGCCGATTATTGGTTTGCTTGAGATACTGCGGTGTTATTTTTTGTATCTTCATGTACATCCTTTTTAGGTTTGCTAAATCTGTCTAATAAAAAACCCAGCGCCGCGCCGCATGCCGCAGTAACAATACCGTTTACAAATATGGAATTTATACTGCCCTCGCCCAGAAGCAGCGACGAATTTAAAAATGAAGCGTACGCCATATGCCCGCCTAAAACACTGCTATACAGTTTTGTATTCTTATAACCTGCTTTGAATGAAGAGACATTATTTGGAGCTGTTTTTTTATTAAAATTAAGTTTTTGCTTGTGTAAACCTATTGAAGCAGATGCTGCTTTTTGAACTCTCATTTGCTTATTCCTCTATGAAAATTTTAGCAAGAAAAATACAAGCGTCAAGTTATTCACAAAGGTGTTCCAGTGCCTTTTCGAATATTGTTTTTACGTGATAATCACTCAGCGCATAATAAACATTTTTCCCCGTTTTTTTTGCCCGCACCAGTTTTGCTGCACGTAAAACTTTTAATTGGTGTGATACTGCAGATTTAGTCATATTTAAAAGTACTGCCAAATCTCCAACGCACATTTCGCTCTCTTCAAGCGCCCATAATAATTGGATTCGCGTACTATCGCCCATTACTTTGAAAAAATCGGATAATTCATACAAAAGACTCATATTTGGCATTTTAGGCTTTATTTTATTGACCAGCTCTAAATTTATTGCCTCACAATCAGATTTTTTATCTTCCATAAAATACCCCTTTCTTTAATATTTTACAACAGATGAATAACTATTCAACCGTGTAAAGAAATGTAAAATTTAAATTAATGCTAAAGTGAAATATTTTTAAGGGTTTGCATTTTTACAAAAAATTTTTTTTAACTTATATCACTTTACCTCTTGACAATTGAACAACTATTCAATTATACTATTAGTATAGTTGAACAATTATTCAATCATTGGAGAGCTTATGTGCGAACATCACCCTCGTTCAGAAAAAGACAATACTCGGATTATTAGAATTCTTGCCGCACTCTGTATTTTTGCTACAGCTTTTATCCTTGACGGAGTATTTAAAATTACAGGATTTGCCGCCGCTTATCTGCTTGCCGGCGCGGATGTTTTATATAAAGCATTTCTGCATATCAAACGCGGGAAAATATTTGACGAAAACTTCCTTATGGGAATTGCCACTCTTGGCGCATTTGCAATTAAAGAATTTCCTGAGGCTGTTATGGTTATGATTTTATATCAAATCGGCGAGTACTTCCAGGATTTGGCGCTTGAAAAATCGCGCCGCTCTATCACAAATTTAATGGATATAAGACCTGATTATGCAAATATTGAACTCGACGGACAACTTGTTAAAAAATCTCCGGCAGAGCTTCATGCCGGGTGCGAAATAGTTGTTAAAAGCGGTGAAAAAATTCCTCTGGACGGTACTGTTATTGATGGTAAAGCCGCCGTTGACACCTCCGCGCTTACAGGAGAATCTGTATTAAAAGAACTTACTCCGGGATGTACTGCAATCAGCGGGTGCATTAACACAAACGGATATTTAAAAATCAGAGTAACAAAAGAATACGGCGAATCAACCGTATCAAAGATTCTGAAACTCGTTGAACACGCTCAGTCAAATAAAGCAAAATCAGAAAAATTTATCACTAAATTTGCTTCATATTACACGCCAATAGTGGTTTTTGGGGCTATTCTGCTTGCTTTCCTCCCGCCGATTATCACCGGGCAGCCTTTAAGTACATGGGTGTTCAGAGCCTTAACTTTCCTTGTAATTTCCTGTCCATGTGCATTAGTCATTTCCGTCCCACTAGGATTTTTTGCAGGAGTTGGCGGGGCTTCTAAGCAAGGAATTTTAATCAAAGGCAGTAATTACTTAGAATTACTCTCAAATCCTGAAACTGTAATTTTTGACAAAACAGGCACGCTTACAAAAGGATGTTTTGAAGTCGCAAAAGTCGTTCCTCAAAAAGGTTACACCCAAGATGACTTGATTAAATATGCAGCGTATGCGGAGAATTATTCCTCACACCCTATCGCCTTGTCTCTTAAAAAAGCGTATACAAAGGACATCGATCAATCAAAATTAACGGATATTAAAGAATTCACCGGACAAGGTGTATGTGCAGTTACAGACAACATAAAAATCCTTGCAGGAAATTCCGAATTGATGAATAAACAGGGTATTAATTACTCTAAGGCTGATGATGCAGGAACTATTGTTTATATCGCATTAAATATGAATTATGCGGGATATATTGTTATCTCCGATAAGCTAAAAGAAGATGCAAAGGAAACAATACTAAAACTTAAGCAATCAAATATTAAAACAGTTATGCTTACAGGAGATTCTCCATCTGCAGCATTTGCTGCCGGTAAAGAGTTAAATATTGATACAATATATTCTAGTCTTCTTCCAGCTGATAAGGTTTCAAAAACAGAAGAAATAATAAATACCAAAACTCCTGGTAAATCAGTAATATTCGCAGGAGACGGAATAAATGACGCCCCGGTTTTAACAAGAGCAGATATAGGAATTGCAATGGGAGCACTTGGTTCTGACGCTGCAATTGAAGCTGCAGATATCGTTATTATGGATGATAAACCTTCAAAAATACCTTTGGCTGTAAAATTAGCACGGAGAACAATGAAAATTGTCAAACAAAATATAGTTTTTACAATCGGCATAAAGCTTGTATTCCTGGGACTTGGAGCAATAGGCTTAATGACAATGTGGGGTGCCGTTTTTGCAGACGCCGGCGTTGCGCTTCTTGCAGTCCTTAATTCTCTCCGCGCGTTAAAGACTGTCTAATGCAGAATTACCTTATTGAATAGTACAGCAGTCTTAAACTCACAGTTCTACTGCTTTTCTTTTTCTGCGCGCAATCGTGTAATAAATCTATGGAGCCTATCCATTGCTTGCTTCAAATTGTCGATAGAGTATGCATAAGATATCCTTAAAAAACCTTCTCCGCTTTCGCCAAAAGCTGTGCCCGGCACAACTGCTACTTTTTCTTCTCTGAGAAACTTTGTCGCAAACTCTTCGCTTGTCATCCCAAACTCTTTTATTGACGGAAAAACATAAAATGCACCGTATGGTTCAAAACATTCAAGTTTCATTTCTTTAAAAGCATTCATTAAAAATCTTCGGCGCTGGTTATAGCTTTGACGCATTATTTCAACATCATCATCGCCGTTTTTAAGCGCTTCTACCGCCGCATATTGACTCGTTGTAGGCGCACACATTATTGCGTACTGATGTATCTTAGTCATCTGCGAGATTATCTCACAAGATCCGCATGCATATCCTAAACGCCAGCCCGTCATTGCATAAGCTTTTGAAAAGCCGTTTATTAAAATTGTTCTCTCTTTCATACCCTCACATGATATAATTGAGACGTGTTTATCCTTATAAGTCAGCGCTGAATATATTTCATCGGAGATTACGTACAAATCCTTTTCACGTATGATTTCTGCAATTGCCGCCAAGTCACTGCTCTCCATAATTGCGCCTGTCGGATTATTGGGATACGGCAAAATAAGAACTTTAGTTTTATCAGTTATAGCATTTAAAAGCTCATCAGGTTTCAGTCTAAACTCATTTTCTTCTTTTAAATTAACAATTACAGGTTTTGCATTAGCAAGCACCGCACAAGGTTCATACGAAACGTATGACGGCTGCGGTATTACAACTTCGTCACCAGGATTAATAATTGCCCTCAAGCCTATATCAATTGCTTCTGAACCGCCTACTGTTACAAGTATTTCATTATCCGGGACATAATATACACCCTGCGTTCTCGATATATAGCCGGAAATTTCCTGCCGTAACTCTCTTAGCCCTGCATTTGAAGTATAGAATGTTCTCCCCTTTTCAAGGGCATATATCCCTTCATCTCTTATATGCCATGGAGTATCAAAATCGGGCTCTCCGACACCTAAAGATATAGCGTCTTTCATTTCGCTTACTATGTCAAAAAATTTCCTTATCCCCGAAGGTTTAAGCCCAAGAACTTTATCAGAAAGAGGTTTTGTCATGGGCTGACAACCTCGCGCTCATCTTGGCGGTTTTGATTAATTATAGTTCCGTGATCTTTGTATTTTTTCAATATAAAGTGTGTTGCAGTACTAAGAACACTATCCAGCGTAGAAAGTTTATCTGATACAAAATTAGCAATTTCTTTAAGCGTTTTTTCTTCCAATGTAACCAAAAGGTCATAGCTGCCTGATATTAAGTATACGGCACGCACTTCCGGGTAATTGTATATACGCTCAGCAATTCTGTCAAATCCCTGTCCGCGCTGGGGAGTTACTTTAACCTCTATCAGTGCATTAACCTTTTCTATAGAAGTTTTTTCCCAGTTGATTAAAGTGTGATATCCGCATATAATACCTTCTTTTTCCAAGGCACTGATTTCTTCAAGTACCTTTTCTTCTGATACGCCTAACAAAACTGCCAGCTCTTTAAAATCAATTCTGCTGTTTTTCTCCAATATCGCAAGTAATTCTTCTTTCATACAACCTCACTTTGAACATTATATCAAAAAATTGGAAACATCATTATTTTATCCAATAAATAATGATATTAGAAACCCATGGAAGAAAACTATACATACCCATAAGTGAAGTTAATGAAAGATAAATAATCACAGTATAGCACACTGCCTGAATAAAAGAAAAACCGAAGAACATCTCTATAGGCATATTTAATAATACAGGTATGATATTGATTATAGGAATTTTTGCAATAAGTATAGTTAATAATCCAAAAAGCTCCGATACTACAAAAAATCCAAAACAAAGAAATATAGACTGCAAAACATGGTACAAAACAAAACGGGTAGGCTGCTTTTTGGTAATAGCCTGTATAACCAAAACTACAATACCAGCCCAGCCAAGAGTAATATAGGTCAGACAGGAAATAATTCTCTCCACTGCATATGGTTTATTATGCGACATCAGAAACTATTTCATCCTTTCTTGCCTCTTCCATATAGTCATTTAGAATTTGGATAAATACAAGCTTGTACTCATCATTTTCAGGCCTCATATGGACTGCCGCCCGATATGAGTATATAGCACGTTCTATATCTCCCCTTATATAGTAAACATTACCAATCAGCACAAATAAATTTGCATCCATTTTGTTAATATGAAGAGCTTTTTTGTAATAATCTTCGGCTTCATTATATTTTTTTAACGTAGAACAAAGGTTTCCGGCAAGGATAAGCGCCGTTGCATCCTCTGTATTTTCTTTTGCCGCCCTGTTATAAAAGTTAAGAGCTTTATCATAATCACCAAAATCCGAACAGGCTATTGCGTAGCACATATATGCTTTATAATTATCACCCGGTAATTTTAGAGCCTCTTCAAATGTTTTATAACTATTTTCTTTTTCTTTTGTTAAGGCGTAAGTATTAGCAACACAAAGTGCAACTGTTTTATTATCTTTTGATAAATTATATACCTTAAGATAATATTTAAGCGCCTGATTGTAATCATATAATTTAAAATTAATATGACCTAAATCTATAAGTGCACTTAGGTTCTCAGGATCAAGCGACAAGGCTTTTTCATAATATGCTTTTGCTTCAACATAGTCCTCAAAATCATGATAAAGCATTCCAATAGCATTATAAATATCAGGGGATTGGTTATAAAAATCCAGTGTTCTGTTATAAAAATGCAGAGCTTTAGCAAAGTTTTTTAACTCTGCATATGCATTCCCCAGATTGTAATAAACCTGATAATTCCCCGGCTGGATAATCATTGCTTGATTATAATATTTAAGTGCTTTTTTGAAATCATTTGAATAAAAATACATATTACCTAAATTCAGCAAAGCCTGCACATCTTTGGGGTCAATCTCAAGAAGACTTTCATACACTGAAGCAACCTTATCAAAAACCCCCTCCATTGCATAATATTTTGCTAAATCATGATAATGCTCAGTATTTTTAGGCTCTTTTGCCATCATTAAAACTGTTTGCTGTATTTTTTGTTCAATTTCTTGTTTTTCCATTTTTAGCTCTCTTTAATTTTCATATTTTGAATATTCTTTTGATTCTGCAAGCCACACTTCCCTATCAACACTATAAGCATGCGACCAGAATTTTTCAATTGCATAACTTTCGCGCTCCATATTTTGCAGAATATGTATTATAACATCTCCGTAATCAAGCAGATTCCACTTATTTTTTGCATCATCTTCTCTTCCCGCTGGAAGTCTGTTAAAAAGTTTTTTTATCGTATCTGCTGTATTTTGAGTAAGCGCCTTAATTTGTGTAGAAGTATCAGAGGACGCTATTACAAAATAATCCGCAAATGATGATACACTGCTGATATTTAATATTTTTATATTCTGGGCTTTATTTTCATCCAAGATTCTTGCTGCAGCACAAGCAAATTTGTATGATGATATCTCTTCCATTATATTTCCTCAATCATATCTATTCTTTTTTTATGTCTGCCGCCTTCAAACTTAGCATTTAGCCAGGTTTCAACAATATCAAGCGCAAGCCCCGTACCCGTAACTCTTTCTCCAAGGCAGAGAATATTTGCATTATTATGTTGTACGGTCATTCTTGCCGTATATGTGTCTGTGCAATGAGCTGCACGTATACCTTTTATTTTATTAGCAGCAATAGACATACCTATTCCAGTTCCGCACACAAGAATTCCCTTACTATCTTCTGAAGCAAGTACTCGACGCGCTACATCTTTTGCTATTATTGGATAATCACAAGAATCAGCAGAATAAGCTCCGGCATTAAAAACACTAACGCCTTTTGCCTTCAAGTATTCTGCAATTTCCTCTTTTAATCTGTATCCGCCGTGATCTGAGCCAATTATTATCTGCATAATTATATTTTACTATTTTTAATCCTTTCATAATTAATTGTAACAAAAACTTAATATTTTGCAAAAAACCCTAAAGTTTTTCAAAAAAATGCCGTTAATAATTTTGTAAGTAAAAACTTATAAAGTTATAGTCTGTTGAATGTGAGGTATGTGTAATGTTAAAAGACGAAAATGAAATGATGGTTGAATATTCCGAAATGGCAGGATTTGATTTTAATTCTGAAGAATTCAGAGAGGTAAAAGAAATTGAAGAAGCTATTAACGGAGTATGGGCAACACTTGCAAGACTATGGCTTGTAAAGGCAGCACAATAATTTGTAAAGGCGGGATATGGCAAGTCAAAATAAAAAACGTTTTATGAATGGCTGCTTTTGCGGCGACTGGGTTGATGTTGAGGTGCAGAACTTTTCGGAAGATATGCCCATAGACAAATCCGTATACGCTCATAAGGATTTGGATACTCTGCTTGCTGAACTGGAAGAAATTAAAAAAAATATTGAGCGCATAGCAGAAAAGAAAGAGTTTCTTGAAAATCTTGTACGATATAATAATGAACTCTATGCAGACAGCTGATTGTTAGTCCTTAAATGTATTTAAGTACTGCCGCAAAAAATCCTTCTGCGCATTTGATGGTCTTAGGGATTCTATTACTTTTCTTACGGTTCTTTTTTGTATTTCTTTGGATAATTTAGATGCCGCTACTGCCTTATGTGTTTTATCAAAATAGTTTACATAACACATTGACAAAGCCCAGGCGATACCCATTTGTGCATAATAATCCTTACTTGAGAGATTTGTTAATATTTTTAAAACCCGGTCAATATAATCATCTGTTATATAGTATGTTAGCAGCATTACAACCCCAAAACGGAGCTTATATGCATCTTTTGAGGTAATATAAGACTGTAAAAATTCAAAAGTTTCACTTAAATATTTATTTGTTAGTTTAAGCGAATTACAAAAAGTATCACAAACAGCCCAGTTATTTATTTTTGGTACATAGTTACTTATATCATATAAAAACTCTTCCTTTGTACTTTTTTTAAGACCTATTAAAAGTCCCTGAAGCATTGTTAGTTCCATATATGTATCATCTTTTAACAAGATAAATTCATTAACGCTGAACTCTTTACATCGATAAAGTTCTTTTGCCAATTTTCTCAGCGCCGGAAGTCTTACTCCTAAAACGTTATTAATATTTGGTATTAATTTAGCACTAAAATCACGATATTTTTTATCACTTAACTGCATAAGTTTTGATTTAACATATTCTTCCATAACCTAATTATACAGGAAATTATGTCTTATCGGTAAAAATATTACGAAACTGTGCAAATTTAGCAATTGCTTTAGGAAAATTCCGCCGCAGCTCAAAAGATCTGATTGCATAATTCCTTATATCAGTAGGCGCACTAATTATTGCATTTGCTTCCGCAAAAAATTCTCCCCTGGAACGTTTACTGCTAAGAAGTGTAAATAAATAATTCATATCAGTTGTTAATAATATTTCAGGCTGCGTTTCCTTTAAAACTTTTAACTCCTCATCTATTGCTTTTTTAAATTCTCTGCTTGACGAATATTTATAAATATATGATTTGCCTATTTGCTTTACATCAGCAGAATGCCCGCCTTCATGAAGCATAACAAAAGAACTGTCAATATTAGAATTGTTAATATGAATAGTATTAGATATATATCCTGAAGTTTCATCATTATTTATTAACTTGAGTTTTCGTTTTATATAGTTTATTATTTCATCCCCGGGCAGTTTTTTTATCAGAGGTATTAAGTCTTTAGTTATATAACTCTTTCCTCTTTGCCCAATATTTAAATAATATTTTTTTATAGGAGTTTGCGAGGTATCAGTAACTACAACTTTGCTTTCAGTAATTTCAATTTCATATTTTTTACCATCTACAGTCGATATTATGCGGCTGTCATCAATTTTTTCCAGTTTAATAGTTCTATCCATTACTCTGCCACCGTTTGGCAAAGTTATTTTATAAGTGTATTCACTATTACCAGATGCCGTTTCACAATAATTTATATCACTTATAGTCCCATCGCCGGATACAAGATGTTCTTTTCTGATTATATCGCCGGTTATCGGATCCTCCAGACCTCTTGACACAACCTCTATGCGCCCATCAGGGTAGCTGTAAAATATATCATAACTCCCGTTTACAGGACTTTGTTTGTAATATTCAGTTCTGATTATTTCCCCTTTTGGATTTTTCCTCACAATTTTTTGTTCAATTACATTACTTACCAATGGGCTGTATCTTATTGAAATTCTTTCTATTTCTATATTTTTTAATAAATCTTTGTAATATGTTTCGTCTAGAAATGTATTTCCGCTATATTTATCACTGGCAGATATTGGATTCAAAATACTCTTTGTACTTGATACCTCACTTCCATCAGAAGAATATGTTTTTAAATTCACAAACATCATTTGTGTACATACGTCCTGAAAAGTGTGTAATATACTATGCAGCCCATCTTTATCAGTATATACAGTAAAAGTTCCTGCTCCGTATTTTTCAAGCGCCTTCATAACTTCTGTTTTTATTTTCTTTGCAGTTTCAATATCTTTAGGAATAAATACACAATTCTTTATTAAAGTTAATGTTTTTAATATTTCAGGAGTATAAAACTCTAATGCAGCTTCCTTATTGCTAAAACACCCGGAAGCTATTTCAATTAAATCTGAAGTATGAGTTCCTCTCTTTTTTAATTCGTTGTATAACATTAATACGCCGGGCAGATTTTTTGTATTAATTTCTTTTTCCGACATTATATCAAGTGCTTGGATTAAAAAATAACTGTCTGCACCATTATCTATACAATCACTTATTATCTTAAATATATTTTTATTATTTTTATGAATATTTAAGCTTTCGATTGTAGAAATAAGCTCAATGAATTTAAACGGTTCATTCATTTTTTCAGCTATAGATATCTTCGCACTATCAAATTTACGGTTATTCTTTAAGCAGTCTGAATAGTTTTTAAAATTTAATTCTCCATGATTGTAACAATCTTCAACCGTTTCGTTTTCGCTATATTTTATATAGTTAAATAAATTAATTAAAGCAAGGAGTGCAGGGATGCAAACAACACCTTTTTCCGTACAGTATTTACTTAAGGCTTTCAAATCTTCAGCTGTTTTTATACCGTATTCGCTGTATTTTTTCAGTGCATCTCTCAATTTTATATAATTTGAAGAGCCAACAACTTTATTTTTTTTCACAGTACTAACAAATTCATCACTTCTATACTGTAATTTTGGAAAACGCTGCTTATTTTTAATAAATTGATGAAGTGATAATTTTGTATATTGAAAATTGGGTTTTAATGATACTTTCATAGATAGTTAACTTAATCTTCAAGCGGGCTTTTTGTTTCTTGAATAGTATTTGGACTGCATACAGTATTGTGTTCTTTTGGCGGTCTTAATTTATTGTTTATTTGCACAATTTTTTCAGTCTTTCCCAAGTATCCTGCTACAATTACTAATGCAACTTGAGCAATAATCGACAGATTAAAAAAAGATGGTCGTATTCCGCTAAAAGATTGCGGTTGTGCGCTTGTGCTGTACTTATACTTCAATTCTTTATTGTGGGCATAATTAGTATAATAATATTTATTGGGAGAGATTGGTAAGACGCGCATATTGTACTCCAGTAGTAGTTCTGTTGGATATAAAAATTTTATCCCAATAATAGTACATTTACACCGAATATTAAGAAACATTAAGAAAATCAAAAAACATCTCAATTTAGCAGCATTTTTTTATCACACCGTATTCGC
>CALVFU010000034.1 GCA_944326905.1 Candidatus Gastranaerophilales bacterium | reverse complement strand
GCGGGCGCTCTGCTCGGCTCTGTCGCCTCGCATTAAACGGCACCGCTTGCACTTGCGCCAGAAACTCACCGTTTCTGGCGACGCGTGCTGCGTCTCTCGCTTCGCTCTCCCTGTCTTGCCCGCATTGCACTAAACGGGTACGCTTGCGCTTTCACCCTCTGCAAAGCGGGCGCTCTGCTCGGCTCTGTCGCCTCGCATTAAACGGCACCGCTTGCACTTGCGCCAGAAACTCACCGTTTCTGTCGACGCGTGCTGCGTCTCTCGCTTCGCTCGTGCCTCTGCTCGGCTCTATTTCTTATATTTTTTGAATGCGTCAATTGAATTTTTCAGATTGTTTACATCATTTTGTACTTGTTGTTGTTTTGCCTCACGCGCTTTTTGTCTTTCGCGTTGTGCTCTTGCAGCTTCTCTTTGTTGTTTTCTGTATTCTGCCTCTTTTGCTGCACGTGCTTTTTCTGCTGCTTCTTGTTTAGCTTGTAATTCTCTTTCCTTATCCGCAACAGGTTTTGCTAATTCATTTGCTTTTTTGTTAATCCACCTTTCAGTAAAAGTAGAATTATCTGCTGCTACTGCAACAGAAGTACCAACAATACACAATGCAAATAGTGCTGTCAACATTTTTTTCATAACATAACCCTCCTTTTCTTTGTTAAACATTTTAAAACGTATTTTTTTATTTTTCAAGTATAATTTAAATATGAAAACTGCAAAATTGTTTGAATATGACATAGCAGATACTAATGAAAAAGAAGCTATTGATGCAGCGTTAAGACTTATTGACGGAAATAAACCTGCTCAAATCGTCACTATTAATCCTGAAATGATTAATTATGCTTTTAAGGACGATACATTTGCGGGCTTGCTGCAAGAAGCAGATATTCTTTTACCGGATGGTGTGGGCATAAAAATAGCTTTGCAGCTCCTTGGTAAAAAAGTGAACCGCATTGCCGGCATTGATTTTGCTTATAAATTGCTTATTGAATGTGCAAAAAATAGTGTGCCGATTGCTTTAATAGGAACAAGTGAAGAAATTCTTAATAAAGCAGTTGAAAATATTAAATCCCAAATTCCTGATTTGAAAATTGTATATATTCATAATGGATTTTTTGAAACTCCTGAAGAGATTTATAAAAATTTACAAACCGCTGCTCCAAAACTTGTACTTGCGGCGCTTGGCTCTCCTAAGCAGGAGTTTTTTATAAAAGGTGCAAAAAAATACCTAAAAAACGGTCTTTTAATTGGAATTGGCGGAAGTTTTGACGTGTGGTCAGGAGAGATTAAGCGTGCGCCGCTTCTCTTCCAAAAACTCGGGCTTGAGTGGCTTTATAGAGTGACAACACAACCAAAACGCTTGAAAAGAATTTTTCCGGCAATGCCCGCGTTCTTTTTGAAAGTTATTGCTAAAAAATTTGGAGTTTAATTATGCTTGATACCGATACAGTAAAAAAATTGGAAGAATTTGCAAAACAAATCCGCAGAGATATTATAGAAGAAGTCTATCTTGCAAAATCGGGACATATTGGCGGAGCCTTGTCAGGGGCGGATATTTTAACAGTCTTATACAATCTTTCTTTAAAAATTCCTGCTGATTGGAAACAATCCAAAGAATATGAAATCCGCGACAGATTTATTTTATCAAAAGGACATGCCTCAGCGCTTTTATATGCAGTTCTTGCAGAACGTGGATTTTTTGACAAAGAATTATTAAAAACATTCCGAAAAGCAGGTGCTAAACTCCAAGGACATCCGTCAAGAGGTTATCTCCCGGGGATAGAAGTTTCTACGGGCTCGCTGGGGCAGGGGCTCGGAATGGGGGTTGGAATAGCATTAGGTCTTAAGTTAAATAATAATCCGGCAAATGTGGTTGTATATCTGGGAGATGGAGAATTACAGGAAGGCTCCGTTTGGGAGGCTTTTATGCAGGCTGCTCACAGAAAGCTTGATAATATTATTGCTATTATTGATAGGAACGGGCTTCAAATTGATGGCTTAACAGAAAATGTTACCGCACTTAATCCGCTTGATGAAAAATTAAAGGCTTTCGGCTGGGATACTGAAACTATTGACGGACATAATTTTCAAGAAATTTATAATACAGTGGAAAAGGCAAAAAAATCGCGAAAGCCATTTGCAATAATTGCCAAAACAACTAAAGGCAAGGGCGTATCATTTATGGAGAATCAAGCACAGTGGCACGGTAAGGCTCCAAATGATGAAGAATTTAAACTGGCAATGAAAGAACTGGAATAGTATAATCAACATATAATTAAGGGGTAAAGGTGTAAAATATGGCGAAGATTTATATATTAGATGTAACAAACAGAGACGGGGTGCAAACTTCAAGGCTGGGGTTGGCAAAACTTCAAAAAACAATAATAAATTTGATGCTGGATGATATGGGAATTTCTCAATCGGAGTTTGGATTTCCTACAACAAAACATGAATTAAATTACCTTAACGCAAATCTTGAATTAGTGGACAGGAAAGCAATAACAAAGACAAAATTAAGCGGCTGGATGAGAGCTATTACAAGTGATGTTGAAGAATCATTCAGAAACGTTCCAAAGCTGAAATGCTGTAATCTGTCACAATCTACCTCAAAACAAATGATAGAAGGAAAGTATGGTGGTAAAAAAAACTATAGCGATATTATAAAATTAACTTGTGACGCAGTTGAATGTGCAAAATCAAAAGGTGCTGAGATAATAGGTGTAAATGCTGAAGACGCGTCAAGAAGCGACCTTGAATTTTTAATAAAATATGCCCTTGAAGCAAAACGATGCGGAGCAGACAGATTTAGGTACTGTGATACATTAGGTTACGAAGACCCGTCAACAACGTATGATAGAATATTTAAAATAGCCAAAGAAACGCAAATGCCGATAGAGCTGCATTATCATAATGACTTAGGGATGGGTGTTGCTTGTTCTGTAATGGGTGCAAAAGCTGCTGTTGATGCCGGAGTTGATGCATATATTAATACTGCAGTCAACGGACTTGGCGAACGTGCCGGAAATGCTGATTTGGTTTCTTGTGTCTTAGCAATATTAAAATCAGCTGGGTTTAGTAAAAAATACCAGCTTGATGAAAAAATAGATTTGTCTAAGGCTTGGAAACTTGCTAAATATGCTTCGTACGCTTTTGGGGTGCCTATTCCGATTAACCAGCCTGCTGTAGGGGATAATGCGTTTGCCCATGAATCTGGTATTCATGCTGATGGTGCGCTTAAAGACCGTAGAAATTACGAATTGTACGATTACGAAGAACTCGGAAGAGGCGAGCCGGAAATCATTGAAACAGGAAGAATGATTACAACAGGTGAGTATGGCGGGATTAAGGGGTTTAGAAATGTATATAACAAACTTGAACTTAAATTCCAGGATGAACATGAAGCCAGAAATATTTTGGAACTTGTTCGTTACGCCAACGTACATACCCAAAAACCGCTTACGGACAGTGAATTGAAATTTATTTATTACTTCCCTGATATAGCAGCAAAAGTAATGACGGTTACACCGTATTTTGAACCTGCCGGAGCTATGAAAAGAAGATTGGAAAGCTCCCATGCTACAAAATCAGGCGCAATTGTTTAGATTTTTCTATTTTTAAATGTATGAACCCGAATTGCCGCGGGGCTGGCGCCTCTTGCAATGATATTACAGCTATGTTTCGAGTATAATTGGTGTAGAGTTGTATATAAGCTCCCTGTTATCAAACTTGCAAAAAGACAGGTGTAGTGCTATGCTTGTTCAATACTTATTCAAACAAAGGAGCACAGTATGTCCTATCCTAATATGGAAAAATTAATAAATGTCATTGCAGTCTTAAGAAGCGAAAACGGGTGTGAATGGGATAGAAAGCAAACGCATAAAACATTACGTCCTAATATGCTTGAAGAAGCGTATGAGGCAGTTGATGCAATTGATGACGGTGATATTAAAGGTTTAAAAGAAGAATTGGGGGATGTGCTTTTACAGGTTGTTCTTCACGCTCAGATTGCTAAAGATAACGGTGAATTTGACATTGAAGATGTTGCTAAAGAATTAACTAAAAAGCTTATTCACCGCCACCCGCACGTATTTGGGGATACAAAAGTTAGTTCAACGGATGAAATTTTAAATAATTGGGATGCATTAAAAAAAGAAGAAAAACCTGAGCGGAAATCGGCAATGGACGGAATTTCTAAATCCCAATCAGCACTTATGAGCGCACAGAAAATTTCCAAACGTGCTGTTAAAGTTGGTTTCGAATGGGATTGTGAGAAGTCGCTGCTAGATTGTATTAAATCTGAATACAGAGAGTTTGCCCGTGCGGTTTCGGAAGGTAACCGTGAGCACATGGAAGATGAGATGGGAGATATATTTTTTGCAACTGTAAATCTTGCAAGGTGGCATAAAATTGATGCGGAGCAGGCACTTTTACATGCTAATAAAAAATTTATGACACGTTTTAGAAAAATGGAAGAACTTGCTGTAAAGCCGCTTGAAGAATATTCGTATGAGGAATTTGACACACTCTGGAGGTGTGCAAAAGCTGAGATTAATAAATAATTTTTATATAATCTCTCCCCCTCCTATCAGGTGCCCGTCTACTTTTGAATAGAATACACAAGCCTGCCCCGGGGTAATGGAATTAATTGGTGCATCAAAAGTAACGTTCTTGGCTTCTGTGTTTACCAGACCAGGTACGGCCTCCATATTGTATCTGATTTTTATCATTGCGCTAAATTCTTTTTCGCAAGGGTATGATAAATTTAAATCCTTTAGCTGCAGGCTGTTAGAATAATTTTCTTCTTCACGTCCTACATAGACAATATTTTCGGCGGCATTAATTCCAAGAACGTAAAGCGGATAAGGGTATGCTATACCTATACCTTTTCTTTGTCCTATTGTGTACTGGTAAAATCCGTTATGTCTGCCTAAAACTTTGCCGGTCGATTTTTCTATAAAAAGTCCTTCTTTAACTCCAAATTTTTCTGTTAAATATTTTTTTGTAGTACATGGCTTTTGGATGAAACATATATCTTGACTCTCTTTCGCTGATTTTGAGGGCAAATTATACTTTGCGGCAAGCTCTCTTATTTCACTTTTTTGATATGCATATAGTGGAAAAAATGTTTTGGAGAGCTGGTTTTGTGTAAGTTTATATAAGAAATAAAGCTGGTCTTTCTTTTCATCTTTTGCCGGATATAGTTTGTAAATTCCATTAACCGCTCTTACTTCTGCATAATGTCCTGTTACAAAAACATCTGCTTTAAATTTTTCCATTGATATATCAAATAGTCTGCCCCATTTGATAAATTTATTGCACTGTATACAAGGATTTGGAGTTCTGCCCGATTTATAAGCGTTTTCAAAATAAGAAACAACGTCTCTGCTAAATTCCTCAGATACATCAATAACATGATGCTCAATTCCTAAATTATCAGCAGCAAGCCGCGCATTTTTACATATCTGCGCTGCTTCCGGGGTGTTAAGCATTAATCCTGTAACCCCTATAACTTCATACCCTGATTTTTGTAATAAAAACGCGCTTACAGAACTATCAAGTCCGCCGCTCATTGCTATTATTGCTTTTTTCATACTAAAATACTAGCACAAAATACATTTTTTAAACAAAAAAAACCTGCCTAGTATAATTTATATTTCGGCAGGGCTATAAACTCCTAATTTATCTTTTTTAGAAATCGTATCCGGGTATTTCAAAAGGCGTATTATCAGCACCTTTTTCAACAAAACTCAGATAGTATTCCATTGCTGTTTCCTTTGATTTTGCATAAAAATCATCAGATATGTATTTTTTATGCAGTAAAGTTCTCTCGCCTGAATAATTACCAAGGGTTTTAGCGTACTTTGTAATTTCTTCCAGATTATCACCTCCGCCGTATGCTTTTGTTTTAGCATCAGTGCCAGAGGGTCTGATTTCTATGTATTTATTATCAAATTCCAAATAAGTACCGTCACCTACAAATTTTATTGACTTAAGATTATCAAATTCCAGCGTTAAAAATGCATCATTTAGTATATCTTTAACATTATCCAGTGTAACAATGCCTTCTTTTACCCCAATTGCAAGAGACAAGTAGAAAAGGTCGTTCTTTGTTCTTTGTTTTTCACCTTCAAGCTTATCTGCCTTAAGTTTTTCTATATCGGGCTCCGATTCATTATAATACGAAATATCTTCCCGTACATCGTACATTGATTTAATATTTCCGGCTTCAAAAATATGCTGCAGGTATTGCGACAGAGTTTCATTATCTTTTTCAAGCTTGGCAGCAAGTGCGGAAGCAACCATTATTGCTTCGGTAGCGCTTTTTTCGCGCATTGCAATTGCTTTCCGTCCGGCTTTTGATACTATTAATTCTTCCGGGCCCATAATCATACCGCCGGATTCTTCGCCGCCGAAGATTAAACGAGGCTGAATGCCGAGGTTAATTTTTCTACCAAAGACATCTTCAATAATAACTTCAGAATTTGGATTTTCTCTCATCTGGAGTTCGACTTTTTTCATTACGTTTGCAATTTCTTTAAATCCTACAGGTACATTTACAACTCTGACATCGTGGTGCCTGCCCCATTCATCCCAGGAAAGAGCAGATGCGGTTGTTTTTATCATAAATCTTGGATGTTCATAAAGCTTTCCGCTGTGCTTAAGCTGACGCATACGGTATTCCATAAGCATTAAGAATGATTGATTTGCCGTATAGACTGTTAAAACTCGGTCTTTATCAAGTGTTATATAAGAAATACCAAGTTCATCAAGTGTTTGGGTATTTCCTTCTGCCTCAATCTGGCAGACCGTAAGCCTGTCATGGTCGGGGTCTGTTATTAATACAACCGTTCCAAGCGGATAGGATTTTAATAATTCCGGGTAGTGTAAAGTTTCTATTACAGGGAAATAATTTGTTCCATCCGGCTTTTGTGCAACAACTGTTGCATCAACTGAATAGTCATAAAACGCTTTATTGCCTTTAGGGTCATGGTCATACTTACCTATTGAATGGAAGAACGGGTCTTCTTCTGTATTATTCCAGGCGAATTTATCGTCAATCTCAAGCGCTTCTAAAACTTTGCTTAAAGTATTATAGGCACATCCTCCAACGCATTCAATCAATATTTTATTTTCCATCTTTTTAAGATGTTCAAGATTTGCCGCAGCTCCTGATTTAAGGTATTCTATATAT
This sequence comes from Candidatus Gastranaerophilales bacterium, assembly GCA_944326905.1. GTDB lineage: Bacteria > Cyanobacteriota > Vampirovibrionia > Gastranaerophilales > Gastranaerophilaceae > CALUTH01. Next base: position 8,725 of record CALVFU010000034.1, on the reverse strand, counting down.
AAATCAATCCCGCCGTTAAGCTTAGATAATACAAGTTCATCAATCAACGGGTTATTTTGGGCTGCAATTTTTATTTCATAAGAGCCTTTTTTCTCAACTTCGTCAAATATTTCTTGAATTTTTTGTACAAACTCTTCCGACTCTTCCGGCAGATACTGGCTGCCTTGGTTATTAAGGTCTTTTGTAGCTGTTTTAACCGAAATTCCGTGGCTTGAAGTTATGTATTCACCGCCTGCCAAGTCTAGCTTAAAGGCTAAAAAGGACGCAAGCCATATTGGCATTGTCCTGCGCTCAGGCATTGTAAGAGTTCGTATTCCAAGCGCGGCTTGGATTCTTGCAATTGCATCAAGGTAAAGTGCTGAGTTGTACCTTACCTCGCTCCCGGCAAGCTTTATTAACTGCTTGTCGGGATATTTTTGTTTTAATACAAGTCCTTTTGCCAGTGTAGCAAGGATTATCCCTACTAAATTAATAGGGAATCTTGTATCTTGGGGGTATAGTATATTTTGAGGTCCTCTTATGCCTGCTGTTGAGACTCGTGCTTCTTTTGCGTATCCTTCAAACCATGATTTTAAACCGAGTCCCTTTGGATTTTTCTTTGCATCGTAAGGATTTAAATACTCGCGTTTGAGCGTAAACACAAGCTCTCCTTCGTTATTAAAGTCTATAAGGTTTAGATTTTTAACATAATCAGGAGTTTTGTCGTATACGCTTTTAAACAACTCGTTTTCTAATTCACAAGACGCTGCTCTTGTCATTTTTAAATCCTCTCACTTTCGGCTGACTAAATTATACTATACTATAAAGATATTTTTATAACAATAGAAATTATTTCTATTTTTCTTACAAATTTAGAAAAAAGATTAAGTAATGTAAAAAAATATTACGGCATTGCTTATAAAACAGCAATTTTTTTTATAACGTTGGTTTTATAATAAGAAGAAAGGTTAGTAATATGAGTTTAAGTGTAAATGCACCAACTTCGGCTAAAGTAAATAATGCACAGCCGGAAGTAAATACGAAAGAAAAAACTAAAATTGTGTACGTTTCTAAAACCCCTGACCGGGCAGCAAATGCGGCAGGTGTTATTGCCGGAACATCGGGCATGGTTGGAGGCGCAGTTTTAGGCGGACTGGTGGGACTCTGTAAACTCCCTGGTGAGCTGTTATCAACTATTGCAGGACAAAAATATGAAGAAATTATTGTAAATTCTTTGAAAGGTTTAAAAACAGGAATTAAGGATTCAAAACTTGCTAAAGATTTTGCCCAGACATTTCATAGTATTAAAACCCCTGAGGCGGCAGAAAGCTTAATACAGATTGCAGGAACACTTTCAGAAAGATTACATACTGCATTTAAAGATGATGCTGCCGCAGCTTCAGTTATTGATAGTGTTATTGATCCGTTTGTAAACGCATTATCTGTCAAGAAAAACTTCCGCAGCTATATTAGCGGCGGGGTAAAACATACTATTGAATCGCCAGTTGGACTTGCTGTTTTAAAAATTCTTGGATTTAACAAGAAAACGAGTAAAATAGTTGGAGATATTACGGGTCACGCGGCAGAAGGAATTACTCAAGCTGTGGTTAATATCCAAAACTTTACCCCGGAGCAGCGTGAAGCTTGGGGAAGAGTTTGCAGTCAAATTGGAGTAGAGCTTGAAAATAACAAACTTGTTAAAAACTCTAAAGCAATTGTTGCTGTTATGAAAGAAATGGCTCAGGATGCAAGCTGGATTAAGTATCCGCTTGAAAACTTCCGCAATACAATAGTACAAGCAGGCAAAGACTTAAATAAAGGTCTTGGCAGGGCTCCGATAAAAACAATCGGTAAATGGTCGGCTATAGGTGCTGCTGCCTGTGGTGCTGTTTCTACATTAGGCTGGCTTGGGTTTAAAAAGACAATAATGAAAAAAGAAGAGCAGAAACTTGAAGCGGCAGAAAAATAATTCACAAATATGTAATTAAATTTACCACGCTCACTATATGCCGCTAAGCATTAAATCAGAATTTTTATTATCAAAAAATGGTTTTAAATACTGTCCAGTATAAGAGTTTTTGCAGCGTGAAACCTCTTTTGGCGTACCGCACGCTACGATTTCACCGCCGCCTTCTCCGCCCTCAGGTCCCAAATCTATTATATAATCTGCAATCTTTATTAAATCAAGATTATGCTCGATTATTAATATTGTATTACCGTTATCTGCAAGCCTTTGGAGAATTTTAATCAATTTATCCAAATCGTACCAGTGCAGACCGACCGAGGGCTCATCCAGCAGATAGAGCGTTTTGCCGGTCGCGCGTTTGTTTAATTCCGCGGCAAGCTTTATCCGCTGAGCTTCGCCGCCTGATAATGTTGTTGCACTCTGTCCTAGTTTAATGTAATCAAGTCCGACATCATTAAGTGTTTCCAGCTTGTTTTTTATCTGCGGCACATTCTCAAAAAACTCAAGTGCTTCTTTAACACTCATCTCTAAAACGTCTGAAATAGTCTTGCCTTTATATTTTACTTCTAAAGTCTCACGATTGTAGCGTTTACCTTTGCAGACATCGCATTTTACATACACATCAGATAAGAAGTTCATTTCAATTTTTAACACACCATCGCCGCTGCAAGCTTCGCATCTACCGCCTTTAACGTTAAAACTAAACCTGCCTGGTTTATATCCGCGCATTTTTGCTTCGTTTGTCCTGGCAAAAAGTTCTCTTATCGGTGTAAATACATCCGTATAAGTGGCAGGGTTTGAACGTGGAGTTCTGCCAATCGGAGACTGGTCAATATCAATTACTTTATCTAAATACTCAAAACCTAAAATCTCATCAACTCCTTGAGGTTTTGGACGATTTTTCCGCAGTTTGTGCGCTGCGTATTCAAATATCAGGCTCTGCATAAGCGTTGATTTCCCGGAGCCGGAAACGCCGGTTAATACTACTATCTTGCCTAAAGGAATGTCTATATCAACATTTTTGAGGTTATTTAAATGAGCATTCCTTACTTGTAAAAAGTTTCCATTGCCCTCTCTGGTTTTATCAGGTATTGGTATCCTGTATTTGCCTGAAAGATACTTTCCCGTAATTGATTCTTCATTAGCAATAATATCATCAACGGAGCCGCAGGCAATAATATTTCCACCGTTAATCCCTGCTTTAGGTCCGATATCTACAATGTAATCCGCGTTTCTGATTGTATCTTCGTCGTGCTCTACTACAATTAATGAATTGCCAAGGTTGCGGAGTTTAATCAGAGTTTTAATAAGTCTGTCATTATCCCGCTGATGAAGCCCAATAGAAGGTTCATCTAATACATATAAAACTCCTGCAAGCCCGCTGCCTATCTGAGTTGCCAGTCTTATCCGCTGTGCTTCTCCGCCTGAAAGGGTTCCTGCCATGCGAGCAAGGTTAAGATAATTTAATCCGACATCTTTTAAAAACTTCAATCTGTTCCTTATTTCATCAAGAATTTGTTTTGCAATCTTCATTTGAAAATCGGTTAATTCAAGGTAAAGCAACGAAATAAATTCAAAGGCTTCATCAATAGACATTAAACAAAATTCGTGAATATTTTTACCATGGATTTTAACTGCAAGCGGAAACGGTTTAAGCCGCGCGCCTCCGCAAGCCGGGCATGGAACCATTATCATGTATTTTTCAATTTCAGAGCGCCAATAATCTCCGTCTGTTTCATGATACCGCTTCATTAAATACGGAATGACGCCCGGATATTTTGCCATTCTTGTTCTGTATCGTTTTGTGCCAAACTCTTTTACTCTTATCTGTATATAATCAGGTGAGCCGTATAGAATTATATTCTGCTGAACGCCTGGCAAATCCTTAAATGGAATTTTTGTATTAATCCCGTGATGTTCTGCAACACAATCTATAAGGTCTTTATAATAGTCGTTTGAAGTTTTGCTCCAAGGATAAATTGCGCCGTCATCAAGTGATTTTGTTTTATCAGGAATAATCAAGTCAGGATCAATTTTATAATCAACCCCAATCCCTGAGCATTTGTCACAAGCGCCGTAAGGGTTGTTGAAAGAAAAAATCCGGGGGGCAAGTTCTTCAAAACTTATATTACAGTTCTTGCAGGCAAGTTTTTCACTGTAAAGTTTTTCTTCTCCTCCTTGAATATCAATTGCAGTAATACCATCCGCTTTCTCAAGCGCTATTTGTACAGAATCCGTTATTCTGGAGCGCGCGCTCTCTTTTACAACAACACGGTCTATTACTACAGAAATTGAATGTTTTTTTGTTTTGGCAAGTGTAATTTCATCCTCTTCAAGGTTGTAGATGGAGTCATCAACTTTAACGCGGACAAAACCTTCTTGGCGCAGTTCTTCAAAAAGTGATTGAAATTCACCTTTTTTACCATTTACAATTGGTGCAAGGATTTGAATTTTTGTACCCTCACCAAGAGCAAGGATGCTATTTACAATCTCATCAATAGTCTGGGGCTTAATTTCTTCGCCGCAGACTGGGCAAAATGGTGTTCCAACACGCGCGTACAGAAGTCTTAAGTAATCGTAAATCTCTGTAACTGTTCCAACGGTTGAGCGGGGATTGTTGCTGGTAGATTTTTGGTCTATAGAAATTGCAGGTGTTAATCCGTCAATGTAATCTACATCAGGTTTATCCATCTGACCTAAAAATTGTCTTGCATACGTTGACAAGCTCTCAACATACCGCCGCTGCCCCTCAGCAAAGATTGTATCAAACGCAAGCGAGCTTTTCCCCGAGCCTGATACTCCTGTCATTACAACAAGTTCATTCTTTGGAATTTCTAGTGATACATTTTTTAAATTGTGTTCTCTTGCGCCTTTTATAACTATTTTATCCATCATACTGATATAGTACTCCATAAAAAAACTTAGAGCAAATAGAGGAGGTATAAAAATTAAAAATTTTCCGCAACTTCTGAAAAGCGGCGTAAAATAGAGTTGCATGCAAGATAGTACATAAGACTAAAAATGTTCTATTAACCAAACTGTTTGAGTTCTATATTGAATCAACGTTCGGTTCGGCAGAGTAACTTCCGCCCTTATACTCTTTCATAAGCTGCTGTTGCTTATATAAATACTCCATCTCTTGCTGGTATAGTTTTAATTTATACTGCTGCTCCAGAGCTTTTTCTTTTTCACGTCTCAATTTTTTTTCGTGTTTTTTCTTTTCTTTTTCCTCTTTATTGAGTTTCTTTTCCTCTTCTTCCGTAAACTCTCTTGAGATATTTCCGTCATATTCGAGTTTATACCCTACAATACTGATTGGAAGAGAGGAGCCGCTTAATGCTTGTAGTTTACTGGTATCCCCTTTTGTGTCAATGCTCCATGTGCCTAAAAATACAGGAGCTCTGCCCGTAAAAGCATATGCACATACGATGATTCTGTTGTTATCATTTTCGTCAAATCCCATTGGATAAATATCCCACCGGCTTTCATCAAGGTTTGCTCCGTTAGCTTGTGCCCAATAAGCAGTTATTGCCTCTCTTACCTCCGGCAGGCTTGTTGCTTTTTTTGCTTCAAAATCGTATATCCACAAGTCTGTTTTCCAGATGCCATCAAACCTATATCCTGTTTTTTCTTTGATTAAGAGTTTTTTGTTATCTTCTGTAAAATCTACAGGGGTTAAGGTTCTGAAAACATACGGTGTATCAATATCTTTTGGTGTCGATAAAATCGGTTTCGCTTCGCGTCTTATTACATTTGCCTGTTTAACACGTTCTATTTCTGATAACGAAGTATCAAGCGGAATCACGTATAAATCAGTTGTTGTACAATCAGCAGAGGCATAATAATGAATAGACGGATAAACCATAAAGGTAAAATCCGATGATACAATCCCCTGCCCGTTTACTTCTCGGTCGAAGTTTAATCTCCGCGGTATTTGAAGTTCCGTAAAACCCGGTGCAAGATTGTATTTAACAAGTTTGTACTTAGGAACAGGAACATATTTCATCCCGTATTCTTCTACCCGCTCAGCCGGCTTTACTTCTATTGTGTTTTTATCCTTGCTTAGTGACCTTTCTTCATACTCAGAGCGCAGCATAAAACCAGATTCTGGCATTTTAGATTTTTCATACTCTTCTTTTAATTCCTCTTTATCGGCTTTGTGCTGATATTCATACTCTTTTGCAATCGGAGGTTTTTCGCGCAACCCAGGGATTTCCGCATTTTGAAGTCTTAACTTCATCATCATATAATATGATGCAGCGTACTCTGGCAGCATTATACAAGCCCTTCTTTCATAGCTGTTATTGTAGCCTGAGTGCGTGTTGCAACGCATAATTTCTGCAAGATATTATGTACATGTGCCTTGGCGGTAGCTTTTGTAATAACAAGGGTTTCCGCTATCTGATTGTTAGACTGCCCAGCTACCATTAATGAAAGTACATCCATTTCACGCTCGGTTAGCCCGTACTGATTTTTTCCGGCGTTAGAAGAAATTTCTGTTATCCCGCTTTTTGATAATTGATTATGCGGGTTATTAATATTATTTAAAACAAGTTTTGCTATTGCACTGTCAAGCCATGCAGCGCCAGAATTAACCGTCTCAATAGCTGCAATTGTCTGCTCTTGAGAGGCTCCTTTCATAATATATCCGTCTGCTCCGGCTCCAAAAGCTTCAAATACATCTTTTTCACTGTCTCTTGAAGTAAAAATAAGAATTTTTATATTCGGATTTGTCTCCTTAATTTTACGTGTAGCTCTTATTCCATCTATGCCCGGGAGTCCTATATCCATTAATATTACATCCGGGTTAAGTTCTTTTGCCAAATTTACACCCTGCATGCCGTCTTCTGCTTCGCCTATCAAAGAAATATTGCTGCTCTTTTCTAACAGCAGCGAAAGCCCCATTCTTACAAGTATATGATCTTCAACAAGCAAAACTCTTATCATTTGCTGACTCCTGTCTTTTTCTTGGTTCGTTTAGTGATAACATCTGTGAGTAGAAAAGAAAATTCACTGCCTTTATTTAACATTGTATCCAGCCATATTTTTCCATTATGAGCTTCTATAATCTGTCTTGACAGATAAAGCCCAAGTCCTGTCCCGGTCGAACGTTTTGTGCTGGTTCCCTGTGAAAATCTTTGGAAAAGATTTGGAACATCCTCCTGCGGAATCCCGCCTCCATTATCAGCTACTGAAAATATTAAGTCCTTTTCCTCGGCTTTTATTATAAGGCTGACTCTGCCGCCTGGCTGGGTATAATTGATTGCATTGCCGCATAAGTTGCAGATTACACGCCGTAACTCTGTTTTGTCCGCATTTATTACTATATCTTCGTCTGTGTCCTCTAAATTAAACTCCAGTTCCTTTTTAACAGCAAGCGGTTTAAGTTCGTTATAAATCTGGGTGACTAATTCGTTAAAAACAAAGTTTGTTTTTTGCAATATTAATTTTTCTGCATCGTACTTAAATACTTCAAGGAGTGCATTTACAAGCCCCAATAAATCTTCATTGCTCTTAAGCATTGTTGATAAAAGCAGTGTCTGTCTGTCCGTAATCGGTCCCAGACTCCCGTCAAGGAAAAATTTAAGTGTTTGAATTGCAGCAAGCAAAGGGGTTCTTAAATCATGAGTAAGTGTAGCCATAAAATCATCCCTCAGCCTATCAGCTTTCTTTTGCTCGCTTACATCCCGCAATACGCATACATAATGCGTTTCTTTCTTTTTATCCTGGCTGAATTTTGCAAAACTTATTTCTACAGGGGTTTTGGCATTACTTAAAGGATGTACAGTATAACAGTCTCTGACCAATATTTCATTCTTTTCAGTATTAAGAAAAGAAATCAAATCCCCCTTTTCGCAATGCACAAGCTCTGATATTTCTCTTCCGCATATTTTATCTGAATTAAGACCTGTAAGATTTTCAAATGCCGGGTTTACTTGTTCTATAACGCCGGCTTTGTTTATTATAATAATTCCGTCGGCGCAGTGAGTTATTATTCCTGAAAGTTTTGCATTAGTTGAAATAATGTCAGATGTCTTTTCCTCAACCAGTTTTTCTAATGAATGTGAATATTTTTCAAGTTCTTTTTTTGCTTTATTAAGCTCTGTAATATTTTTTTGCAGTTCGGAAATTAAGTAACTGCGCTCTATCCCGTTTCTGATATTGATTAACAAGTCATCGTTATTCCAGGGCTTTTCAAGATACTTGTAAATCCCTGCATCATTAATTGCATTAATGGCGTTCTCTTTATCCGCGTAGCCTGTAAGTATAATTTTACTAACTTCTGGATAAAGCTCTTTAACCTTGATAAGAAATTCAAGTCCGTTCATCTGCGGCATAAGAAAATCTGAAATTACCAAGTCCGGCTGATTATCTTTTAAAAACTCAAGTGCTTCTACTGGATTATTAAAAAAATGCGCATTTGTATATCCTTCTACCATTAATAGAGTTTTAAAGGCAGAAGTTACTATTTTTTCATCATCGACTACAACAATCATCCCGTCCTTCATATTCTTATCATAGCCCAAACCTTTATTATAGACAAATTGTTTAATTTTGTTAATCTTCAAACTCCTCTGTAGAATTTTTTATCTCCTATGATACTCTTAGCTTATGACTGATTGATTACGTTTTTAGGGGGACAGTTCACACTTACCCAACACCGTATTGAGGAAGGTCGCCGTACGAGTGAAATACAAGAGTGCTGTCATGCTGAACTCGTACTGTATAAATAGTAAAGTTTATCAATACAAAAATTAACAGAAAAGATTGTTTCAATCG
>CALVFU010000033.1 GCA_944326905.1 Candidatus Gastranaerophilales bacterium | reverse complement strand
AAAACATTAAAGTTTTTCTAGTTTGTGCCGATATATACAACATACTGCATAAAACGGTTGCATAAATCGTGCAATACAAGTAAATCCGGGGGGTTACCCCGGATTTACTTGTATTTTTGAACCTTAATCAATTAAAGTGACTTTCTTGGTTTTTGTGTTTTTTTTATTTTATAGCCGTCTTACATGTAGTATGTAAATTTTTGTAAATTTTTTGACTTTTTTAATCAAAATATAGCAAAAATTTTTTTTCACAGGATTTAACACAAATATAAAGCTCTCTCTTCTTATTTAAACGGACAGACCTTGATTTTATTTATAATACAAGGTCTTTTTTTTATACTTACTTAACAAATAATAATCATACAATTGGCTGATTTCTTTTGTTAAAAAAAATCATAAATTTAAAGTTATGGATTATAAACAAATGTTAGAGATTGCAAAAAATGTTTCTCAAAACTCATACGCTCCGTTTTCTAAGTTTCGCGTGGGAGCGTGCGTAATGGGGGCAAGCGGGAATCTATATAAGGGCTGTAATTTTGAAAACTCAAGTTTAGGTTTAACTATTTGTGCGGAGCGCTGCGCGATAGGCCATGCGGTCTCTAGCGGGGAGAAGCAAATTCTTGCGGTTGCAATATATTCCCCTGATTCTGAGGAGTGTTATCCTTGCGGGGCTTGCAGGCAGGTTATTTGTGAGTTCAAAGGTGATACTGATACAGAAATTATCACAGAAAAAAACGGTGAACCTAAAGTAGATAAGCTGTCTGAACTTTTGCCGTTTGGCTTTAAAATTTAATCATGTATATTATAGAATTAATTATAAAATTGATTAATAAATACAGGAAAAAAACTGATATTAATTATTTGCAAACCGGCGGGGATACAGATTTTACGGATGAAAAGTGTGAACATATTTTTAGACCCGTGGACAGTACCGGCACGGTATTGGCTTGTGTTAAGTGCGGATTTGTAGTAAATATGAATGATAGCCAGAATGAGGATAATTTATGAGTTATAAAGAAAAGATTATCAATTTTTTGAAATCGAGTGCATTTAAAAGTTTTCTTCTGTTTATGCTTTTTACAATAGCAATGACAGTAGTGTTATCTTCGCAAAACTTTTTTTTCCAGCAAATTATAGAAAACGGTGTAAGCAAACAAGATATTGTTGCGCCTAAAAATATTACAGTAATTGATACTATTAGAACTGAGCAGCATAAAAAAGATGTTGCTCGTAAAGTAGAGCCTATTCTCACTCAGGCAAATGATGATTTTATAAGAGTCAATCTTACAACTTTAAGAAACACAATTATAAAAATACGTGATTCACAAGTTTCAAATGATAAAAAGTTTAATGAAATATCAGTACTTTTTGATACACCAAGGTCATCTCAAAAGAGTTCACTTGTTGAGTTTTTGCTTTATTCGGACTTAGATTCATTTAATAAACTATTTAGTCGTGCGCAAAGCACGCTTGATACGGTGCTTAATATAGGAATTACAGCAGATGACTTTGAGAAAAATAATATTACAAGCATTATTGAAAAAGGAATGTATCAGTCAATTCCGCGCGGGCAGTCAAAAATGATTACAATGCTGCTTAATCAGGTAATTGTGCCAAATCTTATTGTGGATGAATTTGCAACAGAAATAGCACGCAGAAATGCACAAAACTCTGTTAAGCCGTATGAAGTTACTTTTAAACAGGGAGATACAATAGTATTTGCCGGAGAGCAAATTACTAAAGTAAAAAGTGACGCATTAAGAGAGGCAGGTTACAACGTACTTGAAATAAATTATATTGGCATTGCCGGAATTTTCTTTCTTATAGCACTTTCAACAGTGTTGTTTTTATCTTATATAAAGGGATTTGAAAAAAAATATATGGAGCCTAATTATTTAAGACTCTTTGCATTTATGGCTTTGTTCTTGTGCTTATTCCCTGTTATTTTTCCTACAGGATTTTCACCGTATATTATACCTTTTCCGGCATTTATGATAATCATGTCAATTTTTACAAACCCGCGTGTTGCATTGTTTGGGGCTAATCTTTTGCTTATTAATATCGCAGTAAGCATGCATTACGGTGTAGAAATGGTTGCGGCTTTTCTTTTGTTAAATACATTTGCAATGATTACGGTTGATAATCATAATTTTACCAGACGGAATGATATGATTCTAATAGGTTTTAAAATAGCAATGGCAGGTGGTGTAATACTTGCTTGTATTTGTTTACTTGAAAAATTCCTGATGAATATTGATAATACGCTTATACTAACCGACATAAGCTATATAATGCTGAATAGTTTTGTAATCGGCGGTCTGCTTACACTTGGATTTCTCCCGGTTTTAGAAAAATTGTTCCAAATGATATCTCCGTACGGGCTTGTTGAGCTTGCTGACCAAAACCAGCAATTGTTAAAAGATTTGCAATTAAAAGCTCCGGGAACTTATAACCATAGTATGATGGTCGCATATCTGTGCGAAGCAGCAGCAGAAGCTATAGGGGCTAATCCTTTGCTTGCAAAAGTTGGCGCAATCTATCATGATGTAGGAAAACTGAAACGTCCGATGTTTTTTGTTGAAAACCAATCAAGTTATGGTATTGAGAACCCTCATAATAATTGCTCGCCTAAATTTTCCAAAATGCTTATAACTGCCCATCCAAAAGACGGTGTAGAACTTGCCAAGGATAATGGCTTGCCGGCAGTAATAAATAACTTTATACTCCAGCACCATGGAACAGGTCTTGTTAGTTATTTCTATAACCAGGCAGTAGCCCAAGAAGGGGTAGAAAATGTTCCTGAAGAGCAATTCCGCTACCCGGGCCCAAAACCAAACTCAAAAGAAACTGCAATTTTAATGATAGCTGATGCAGTGGAATCATCCGTAAGGGCTAACAAATCATCTTCTGCTGAAGAAATAGATGCGATAATTAATAGAATTATCAAAGACAGACTAAATGACGGACAGTTATCTGAGGCACCTGTTACTTTGAAGGATTTATCAACAATTGCCTCTGTAATGAGTCGAATTTTGCGCGGTATTCATCATGAACGGATTAAATATCAGCAAGATTTGGTTAATGAACTGGATAGAAATAAAAATGCAGCTCAATCTATTGATAAGGACTTAGAAGCAAAAATTCAGGAACTTGAGAGCAAGCGCGATGAACATTAATATTTTTAGTGAAAATATTTGTGATAACTATAAAATTGATGAAGCAAGCGCAATTAATATTGCAAAACAGGTTTTTGAATATTACATGGCTAATATTGGCAGTAAATCTGCGCTTGCCGGTTTTAAGTATAATACTGTAACCTTTGATATACTTTATTGCGACTCTGAAAAGACTCATGAATTAAACAAAGAATACCGCGGAAAAGATTATCCTGCAGATATAATAACTTTTGCAATATTTGCTGATGATGAAGATAAGTTTATTTTTGACGGCGAAATTAATCTTGGTGAGTTTATAATAGCTTTGGATAAGGTTGAAGAGGAGAGCAAAAAGAAGAATAAAAGTTTTGAAGAGGAATTGTATTTTCTTATATCACATGGAATAATGCATCTTTTAGGATTTGACCATCAAACAGAAGAGGATTACAATTTTGTTGTGGATATGCAAAATGAAGCCTTGAAAGTTGTGGAGTATGACAAAATTTAAAACAAAAAGTTTAAATAGCTCATTTAAACACGCACGTAAAGGGATGCGGCTTGTATTGAAGAGTGAGAGGAATATTCGATTACATATGACAGCGGCGGTTATTGTGTTATTTTTTTCGCTGCTTTTGAGTTTTAAACCGCTGGAAATTTGTGTGTTGCTGTTAACTATCGGAATGGTTATAATTTCGGAGATGATGAATACTGCAATAGAATTTGCGCTGGATGCAACATTTAGAAATAAATACAGTATTCTTGTCGGAATGGCTAAAGATATTTCAGCAGGTGCTGTAATGGTTGCCAGTTTTTTAAGTATTTCAATAGGAGTAATACTTTTTGGGCAGGCTGTTTTAAGACTGATCGGATAAATTAATGATTGTATTTTGCTGAAAGCTTATTGTGAGCGAAGCAATCTAAGAATATATAAACCTAGACTGTCGTGACTCTAGCAATGACAGTTAAAACGCGGGTGCTGCAAATCTGGCGCTTCTCACAACAAGGTTTATTACTTCTTTATAGAGCCCGATACGTTAAAAGAGTATAATACTTTTGTTAAATTTTCTACAACTCTGTATATATTTTTTAAGAAAGTGTCTTCTGATGTAAATTTACCATCTGAAAAATAATTAAGACCGTCTTTATTTTCTAAAAATCTTTTATTATCACATTCTGCTGTAACTATTCTGCTTGTATCTGAGCTTACAAACTCACCTAATATTATGTTATCTTTTTTAACTTTAATATTAATTAATTTACCTTCAGAATTGGCTGCATCATTAATATTAATTCTAACATTTTTAGCTTTAGCATAGTTAGCAAGTATTTCCTGGGCGTCGAAAATTTTATTGTACGCATCTTTATTTCTGCCATGTTCAATACTTACAAGCTCATTTAGTTTTGCTTGATGGCGTTCCAGTCTTGTATTTCTTATTCTAGCTCCGATAATACTTATTGGGTGTTTTATACTTAAACCTTTCATTCCAATTTCTCCTATTTTTTGTATTATTATTAAAGTGCGTAAAAATAATAATTGCTTTATTTAGGAAAAATCTTTACAAAACTTCATTTTCTGCGCTAAGCCATAGATACTCATAAGGCTGAAGCGGAATGTATAGTTTTCTGTTTGTTATGCTTATATTGGCTCTGTATCTGCGGTTATTCATTAGGTTTTTAAATAATATTGACTTGCTTCCTTGCTTTATAACCGCATTAACAGGTAAATCAATTTCAGCAATTAACTTTTTGTTTGAGAGATTATTAACAATGAGAATTTTATTATTTTTATCAGCCCTTATATAGCCGAAAGCTTCTTTATTTTTTGATTTAAGCAGAGTAAAACTTCCGCGGCTTATGGCAGGAAATTGTTTTCTTATAGCAGTTAAAGATTTTACATTATTGTAGATTTCGCTGTTATTTTTATACCAGTTTTTAAGTGAACCGTAAAAAAGTTTTTGCGGTATAATTCCGCGGTGGATATCACGGCTGTCAAAATAGCTGAGGAGTTTAATTTTATTTTTCTTTTGTATGTATTCTCTCTGGCGTGCGAATTCCTGTGCAAATTCCAAATCATTTTTAGCACCCACTTCGTCTCCATAGTAAATAACAGGAGTTCCGGGGAGTGAAAGAAGCAGCGAGAATGCCATAGATATTTTTTCGGGATTGTAGTCTAAAAAGTCTGCGATTCTTCCGCTTACACCTAAACCCTCTCTAAAACCTGCCCCTTTTCTTACAAGTGAATTATAAATAATTTCACGGGTTTCAGGTGATATCATTTCTAGAGTTAATTCGTCATGAAGTCTTAAGAAAATAGCCCATGTACAGGATTGTGGAATTTGAGGGGTATTTTTGTTGGCATCTGCAAAGTGTTTGCTGTCTTCAGTAATAATTGTTGCCCATAATGCAGGCATATATGGGAAATGGTATGCCATTTGAAATTCGTCTGTGCGTTTGAAGTCTAATTCGTTATCTTCCGGGAATGAAGAGGTTTTTCGCTCTGTACCGAAGTATGGAAGGATATCTTTAGGGGTTTGACAGGCTTCCGCTATCATTACTGAGCTTGGAGCAGTCATTTGCAGATAGATGCTTAATATTTTTAATACTTGATGGGTCAGCGGTAAATTTTCTGCATCAGTTCCGTCTTCTTTAATCAGGTAAGGTACTGCGTCCATTCTAAAGATATCAATTCCGCGGTTTGCCCAATTGCTTAGAGTTTCTAGGCAATAGTACAAGACGTTGGGATTTTTCCAGTTGATATCAAGCTGGAATGGATAAAATGTGTGATAGAAATAGTAGTCTTTGCCCTGAATAGTGACTTTTCTGTAATGGTTTTCGGTTATTTCAGGAAAAATTAACCGGCGTTTTGATATTTTGCCGCTGCTTTCTGTGTATTCAACAATAACGCCTTTTTTCTCATCATTGTATTTTCGATACTCAGGCATTTCTTCTTTTACTACAAAGTAATTTATTTTATCCAAGTCACCTTTTAAAGCTTGCTGAAACCATTCGTGTTTGTCTGAGAAATGGTTGTAAATAAGGTCTGCTTTTATTTTAAATCCTTTAGCTTTTGCGGCTTTTACAAATTCTTCAAACTGCTTCATTCCGCCTAAGTCTTCTCTTACATTGTCCGGGTTGTTTATATCAAATCCTGCATCGGACATGGGGGATTCTGCAAAAGGTAATATATACAGAGTTGTTACGCCCAAGTCTTCAAGATAATCAAGCATTTTCGCGGTATCTTTGAATTGGTTTGGTTTATCAGAAGAAGTCACGCCGAAGCGGTCTGTATAGAACATGTAAATAATTTCATCTTTGTACCAGTCGGCGGGTCTTGCGGCGTCTTGTTTTTTTAATTCTTGCGAGCGGTTCTCCTTTGCTTTTTGTGCTATTTCAAGTACTTTTGAGTATATTTCATCAGTTTGCTCAAGACCATAAACTTTAGATATTGCAGTTTTAAGTTCCTTTTCTGTTTTTTTAGAAAGTAGTTTAGGTGCTATACTTTGTTCTGAGTCGCCTGATTGGACGGCAAGGGGGGCATTAATGCTATTATCTGCTTTTAAAAGCCGCGGGTATGCTGGAATAACAGCTTGAGAAAAGCACAAACAGGTTAAAATGGCTAATGTAAAAATTTTTTTATTCATTAATGAGACCTCCCTGGAGAAATTTTAATATAAACAGTGGAGATTTTCATATATATGTAAACTTTTATAACGCGGGGTAGAAATAGTTTTTAGACTTTATCTTCGTCAAAGTATTCCGTATCATCAGGGAATAAATCAATATTTTGCTCATCGTTATCAAGCAGATTGTCATCGTCATCATTGGTATTATTTTCTTCTTGATTATTGCTTTGGGCGTGTTTAGAATTTTCTTTTATTATTTCCTCGGTTTCGTTTTCTAAGTCATTAAAATTGAGCTGCTCGTGTTTTTTAGGTTTTTTTGAGTTAATAACTGCTGCAACATTCATCATAGCAAGAGAATTTAAGGTAGCTTTTAATTGAGCACTTCTGTCAGTGTATGGTTCATTAGCACTTTGCGGCTCTTCTTCGTCGCCTTGGTAGATTATACCATATTCACTTCCGGGACCGTATTTTTCATCATTAGTTTTTGCGGCAGTGCCGGAGATATCACCGCTTTTAAAATTAAAAGCGCCGCCGATGCCGAAAAATCCTGCTGACCTGTTATCTACCATATAAAAACAACCTCACAATTTTGTACAAACCCTTAATGAATATCCTCTTACTTAGAGTTTATACATTTTTGTACTATTTTAAAACCTCTAAATATATTATTTTGTTATTTTTTTTGTGATTTTTTACAAAAATTTACATAAAATTATATTCCACAAATATCTGTCATTTATGGCGTATGGCGTGTTTGTATTAAATAAAAATAGATATTTAAAGTCTAGAAAAGTTTTTATCCGGGCATGGCAAATTCTTTAATTCTGTTAAAGTCTAAAATTCCGATGCAAGTTTTATTCCAAGGACTTAGAGCTACTTTAACAAGTGTTGTATTGGTATTAGACATTATGTTTGCAATTTCTGTAATATCATTTTGCGGATAGACAGTTATATCGGATTCTATAAAGCCTTGGCTCATATAATCTCTGACTCTCAGTTTCATTCGACTCTCCCTGTTTCTTACACTAATAATTTAAAATTATTTTTTACAAATAACTACTAGCCGGGTAGGTGGTTCAATATCCTCTGAATAGTTGATTTTATTATAGTTTAACAGGGTAATTCGATATTAGCTTTGCGGCTATTGAATTTTATCAGAAAGGTCTTCTTCCTGGTTTTCGATTTCTTTTACTTCAATTCCCATTTCTTTTAGTTCGGCTTTAGCTTTTGGCGCGAATGCGGTATTGGGAAAATTTTCGAGAACGGTTTGATAACACTCTATGGCATCTTTTTTCATTTCACGCATTCTTAAGATATTTCCGGTTTTGTAATAAAGCGGGGCGAGTTCCGGGGCACTGCCTTGCACCAGCTGGGAGTCCAGCTTAATTTTAATGGTAATGAGACTTTCATTGTCTTGCGGTGATAGCAGGGCTTTTCCATATATCTTGGTTGTAAGCCGGTTTATTTCTGTTTCTGTTTCAGTAAGGAATTCTTGTGATATTTTTGATTTAGCTTTGCTTTTTCTTGCAGCTTGTGCGTCTATACAAAAAACAGAGGCTAGAACTATACCAACTAAAGATAATATTATAAACTTCTTCATATACTCACCTAAAATCTGACGTTACTATACTTAATTATAATAATAAAATTTAAAAATTTACCTCAATTAAATGTATGATTATCTTAAGGATTAAGAAAGTTTAGACGGGGTAAGTTTATTTATTAAAGGGATGTACAAGGGATTAAACCTTTGAAATGCCCGTTTTTATTCTGCTGAGGGTATATTGCTGCCCTCTTGCCAAAAATTATTTGTTGTATTAAAATATACAAAAAGTTTGATTTGAGGATTTGTAATAATGAAAAATGCTTTATTTATAGTAACAATTTTATTTGCGGCGATTATGTCTACTGCGTGTATAAATAATTTTGCTGTTCAAGAATTAAACAACAAAGCGCAAGAATATTTGTCAAAGGGTGACTACGATGCTGCAATAGGCAGATTAGAAGCAAGTCTTGATATTGATCCGACAATTTTTGAAACAAATTATAATTTAGGTGTTGCATATATTAATGCAGAGAAATATGACGATGCGGTTGAAGTTTTAGAGAATGCGGCATCTATTAATCCCAACCAGCCGGATGTATATTATTCACTAGCCGTTGCACAGTATAATTCGGCAGAAGATATACTAGCTGGTAAAACTGAGGATGACGAGGATAAGGCAGAAAAAGTTTTAAGTGAAGCAGAAACTACAAACGCGGCTGCGCCCAAAGAAGTCACCCCTGATGATAAAATAAAGGCGGCGAAGTTATATGTTGACGCTCTTAGGTCAATTGAAAAATACTTATCTTTTGATGATTTATCTCAGGATTCTAAAGTTGCAGCACAAGTACAGCTGAGTTCAATACAAGAAAAACTTGTAAAATTGAAACCGCAGCTTCCACAGGCTGATAAAAAACAAAATCCTGCTCCGATACCATCGAAAGAAGGTTAGCATGTTAAATGAGCTTGTTTTAAGCTCTCCAGGCAGGGTATTTCTTAGTATTGGCGGTTATGATATTTATAATTACGGTGTAGTTATTGCTCTTGCAATTTTAGCGGGGGTTTATACTTCTGCTTTTTTATCTGATAAATCTAATGTTCTGCCTAAAAATATCTTTATAGATATTTCTCCAATGTTAATCATAAGCGGGATTTTGGGCGCAAGATTATGGTATTGCATTCTTAATTATCAAGTTTATATTACAGAGCCGCTTGAGATTTTAAATCTGAGAACGGGCGGAATTTCAATTCATGGCGCGCTTCTTGCAGGGATTGTGTATTTACTTATTTATTCAGCTCAGAAAAAAATAAATATAAAAACTTTGTGCGATTATGCGGCGCCAGGACTTATTTTAGGACAATCAATAGGCAGGTGGGGCAATTTTTTTAACAATGAAGCGTTTGGACTGCCCTATGACGGCCTTTTAAAATTGTATATTCCGCCAAGTGATCGTCCTTATATTTTTGCAGACTATTCTTATTTTCACCCGGCTTTTTTGTATGAAAGCATAGCTGATATTGTTCTATTTTTTGTGTTGTTATTTATTCTTAAGACTTCTGGTAAAAAATATCCGGGATTAACTGCATTAAGCTATCTTTTAGGGTATTCAGCAATCCGTTTTTGCGTAGAATTGATAAGAATTGATGCTTCTGTTCATATTTTTAGACTTCCTTTTCCTGCATTTATATCTTTAATTATTTTTATTTTATCGGCTGTTGTATTGATTTTTAGCTTAATAAAAATTTACAAATAGTCAATTTTTTCGAGAAGAAAAACTTTTTAAATATATATTAAGGATAAAAGGAGATATATGTCCGGAGATTTAATGAGAACCTATTATTTGCCGTCGATGTGGAACTATTCTAATTTTATGAATCAGTATTCAGCATTGCAAATGCCTTATTTGGGGGGCTTTGGTTATAGTCCTTTTGGGATGCCTTCATTTATGGGATTGGGAAGTACTCCCGGTGCATCCGCTGCAGGGGGCGGGGCAGGAGCTCAAACGACTCAAACTCCGGCAGAGATAAGAGAACAAAAGAAAGAAGAAATAAATAAAGAATTAAAAGAGCTATATGCTAAACGGGCGGAGCTTGCTGATATAGTTATAGTTAATACTCCAAATGGAGCTCAGCAGGTGTCGCGTTCTGCATTTTCAGAAGAAACAGGATATATAGCAGAAGACGGTGATAATGATGGTAAAATTTCTGCATGGTCAAAGATAAAAAATTTAGGCAAAGGTATTGCAAATCTTGTCACAGATATGTTCTGTGATGAAAATGGTCGTCCAAGCCTTAAAAAGACACTAACCTCATTAGCTATCGGTGGTGTACTTGGTGCTGCAGCGCTTATTATTCCTGGAGCAGGTCTGGCGCTTGCGGGATTTGCGCTTGCGTCTGGAGCTATAACTTTGGGAGTTGGTGCTGTTCAAGCAGGTATGGCAGAGACAGATGAATCAGCCGAAAAAGCATGGCAAAATATAGGTTCAGGTACTGCTCAAACTATATTGTCATTGATTGGACTTAAGCAGATTGGCGCAAGTTCTGCTGCTAAATTGGGGGTTAAAGCACCTAAAATCTGGCGTCCTGATCAGTCAATAAAATTGGGTATACGTTCAGCACGAGCTGAGGTCAGCGCTGCAGGCGGAATGTCTAAAGCTATTGGACAAAACTACAATAATTTAAAAGTTAGTCTTGATAAAAATGTAACTAGTAGAATATTTAATAAAACATACTATGAACGTAAATATGAAAATAATCTTAATAAATTAAAAACAGATATTCCCGGAGCCGGTCCAGAGTACAGGCAATATGCAGATGATATAGCAGCAGCTTATGAAAGAGTATACGGCGCACAATCCAAAGCGGAATACACTCAAGCTGTTGATGAACTGTACTTCCTCACTCGAGGAGCGAAAGCTTACAGAGCAAATAACTCAGGACTTTCCCCTGAAGCGGCTCAAGCGTTTGATGATATGATAAGACTTTCGGAATCTGTTGCACCTAAGAACGCTTATGCTATAAGGGCATCGAAATTTAAAATGAGTGATTTCTCAGGTAAAATAGCAGATTTGGACGCAAAGATAAGCAGGTTAAAGGCTCTTGGTAATGCGGCAACTCCTGAACAAAAATTTGAACTTCAAATTCTTAGCAAGTTGAAAACTGCACACAAGAGATTATATCAGGCAAATACTCCGAAAAGACAAAAACTTGCATTAAAGTGGTTTAATCAAATTAAGGAGGAAGTATTTAGACAAATGCATTCTGCAAGGAATAATCCAAACACTTCCGCAGAGACAATGAAAGCGTATAATGATTTGGCTGTTATGATACAAGAACAAGCCGCCGGCGCAGGTACAATAGTTAAAGCACGTTCAGTTGATTTAAACAGAGCTGCAAAAATACTTGGTGATGATTGTGCAACTGCAGCAGATAAGGCAAGAGCAAGAGCATTTATTGAAAGATATTCGGGTTCGAAAATTAATGACGAAGCTTATATCTCTTCAGTTGATGGTGTTATTAATAATTTGAAATTAAAAGAAACCAATCGTTCGGGCTGGACTATTTGGAACAATTGGAAATCAAGTAAATTAAAAGGGGCTAAAAATATGGCTTCCGGCACAGTTGGAGTGCTTGCTAATCCGGCAGTACTGAGTACAACAACAATTGATAGAATGGTTTATCCCCAATCAGTACTGGCTACTTATGGAGAAAGATTATATAACACTCAAGTAGATGAAGCGCTAAAACAGGTTAATGATAGAATTGAGCAATTGCGCTCGGAATACAATGCGATAGCATAGTAAGATGGTTTTTTAAAGCGGGCATTGCTTTTAAAGCAATGCCCGCTTAGTGTTATGCATTAATATTCATCTTATGCTTAGGCTGGGGTTTATGAATATTTCCTCCTGGATGTTTTCTTTTAAAGGGTGTGGTATTATTATCATTTCTGTTAGACATAATGGCATAAACGCTGCTGCCTACAAGAATTGCAGAGGCGGCAGACCAGCCGATTACACTGCCGTACTTACCTAAGAACCCTTTTTTCTTAACAACAGACTCAATTTCATTTTTTGGCGGCTGAATTGTTTTTAAATGTTCTCTTAACTTATGAAGGAAGGATTCTGAATAATTCTTTATATCCTTAGCCTTTGTGTGGAAGATACTTCTGTACATTTCAGCAGAGGACTGTTCAGATTTTGTTAATTGTTGGTTATTTTCCCAGCCGGTTTTTAAGTTTAATTCATTTTCAGCCATCTTAATTTTTTGAGCTTTAGTAATAACAGCTTCTCTTCCGATACAAGCAGCAACGCCGGCGGCAAGAATAAGTGATCGATATTTGTCGATTAGTTGATTTAACTTTTTCTGATGCTCAGGGTTAGCACCAATATAATACTCTATAGGTTCATCCTTACCCCATTCGGATTCGTAAGCGGAAGCTTTTCGGTTGTTTTTCTCAGTGGTAACTTCGTCAATAAACTTTCCATATTCTTTCGCCCACTGTTCGCCGATGCCCTGCTCTTTAAAATTAGCTATATCTTCTTTAGACAAATAGTAGCCAGAGGCGGTTTTGAAACTGGTTGCAATATCTTTTTCTTTGTCAATATCAGGATCAAAGTTTTTGTCTGCCATACCTTGGGTGTTTGTAACTGTAAGCATTGTTAAGAATTGCATAGTCTCAAGGTCTGTAAGTTCGCATGGAGCTTCTCTTGACGGGAGAAGTGCCATTTCTGCAACAGATGCCAGGATTTTTCCCGGGGCGAACGCCTCCATAAATACTAACCGTCCGCTATGTTTATTAGCCATTTTTTCAGCCTGGGCGAGTATTTTTTTAGAATAGTCTGTACCTGGAGCCTCACCGCCGAGTATTAAGATGCAATTTTTTGCTTCTTCAGGGTGGCTTGTACAATACATGTCGAAACTGTTCATAACAATATCCAGAGATTTTTGTTCATCCAGCCTGCCCCAGGAAACATACACTTTTAAATTTCCGATGTTTTCAGGTGTGAGCAGATTTTCATCAATACGTCCGATTAAGTTTACATTCCAATTTGGTCTGCCTGCAATAAGTGTGTTGTATAAGTCTTTATCTTTGTCTTTAAGTACATCAAATTTTGATGTCAGCCTGTTTAAGAATTCCTTTTTATTTATATTTTTAATTTCAAGATAATGGTCATAAGCTTCCTCTGTTACGGTATATTTATCACCATTTTTAGGGAATTTAGTTTCATCAACTTTTGCAAATGGGTGAAGTTCACCCGCAAGTTGTGCAAATTCGCCGCCGTATTGAGCGAGTTTTTCTTTTGCGGAATTTACACCGGCTTCAAGGTATCCGTCCATACCTGTTACGCCTTTAAAAATATGAAATCCAGGGTCTGCAAACGGATTCATGATACCAACAGCTTCTCCGTTG
The DNA here is from genome assembly GCA_944326905.1 of Candidatus Gastranaerophilales bacterium. Taxonomy (GTDB): domain Bacteria; phylum Cyanobacteriota; class Vampirovibrionia; order Gastranaerophilales; family Gastranaerophilaceae; genus CALUTH01. Next base: position 2,725 of record CALVFU010000033.1, on the reverse strand, counting down.
TCATATAGGACCTTCCAATCCTTTCTGAAAGAAGTCGGCATATTAGTGTTGTAAGCTATGTCATAAGCGTATCCGGCAGAAACAGTAAACAACCCGTTCATATACCCCTTCTCGCGCAATTTTAATGCAATCATTGTTGGGTTAAATGAACCGAGCGCATCACGTAATTCAGGGATATACTTTTCAAAATAGCTGTCTAAAGTTCCGTTTTCTTCGGCTGCAATGTACTCAGGATCTTTTTTCATTGTGATAATTTCATCTTCTGTGAGTCCAAGGTTGAGAGCCATGTCAAGCCCGCCGCATTCACCTGTGTATCCTGATCTTGCGTTGTGGATACCATATGCTGCAGTGATTTCTTCAGGGCTAAATCCCGGGGTGCCCTTTATAGCTTCATCTCTCATAAAAGAAATTGTATATGCTGTCTGTGAATCAGAACATACAACCGTTCCTGCGTCAAACTTACTGCCGTCGGAGGTTATAGTCTCATTACATATATCGTTTTTAAACTCCACAAATGCTCTATTATTTTCAGGGTATGGATGTGGTTTGTACTTACTAAAAGCTTCAGGGTTTACTTCTTTATCTGAACTGTATGAGCCGTCTGCATAAGGCTCATTAAATTCAGCTGTTCCTTTCGTAAATACAAAGAAATGGTTTCTCGGTTTTCCTGTTTCAGGGTGTTTGGGTAGTTCTTCTATCCTGTAATCAACAATTTTACCAGTACTGTCTTTAATAGGAACTGCTTGCATAGCTTTAAACAATGCAATAGTTTGCTCATTTTGCTTGCCGTATTTTACGGTTTTATCCGTAATTTTTTTTAGGATAATTATATTTTTACCCTCAATATTTTTATCGAGATTACTTGATGAGATTTCGGTATTTATATTTTTCTTGTCTGTGTCAAATTTGACGTAGAAGTATTGTCCTCTTAAACCCTCATAAGGGCAGCTTGCGCTGAACTGCCACGGACGGACGCGCCCTGTGTATTCGCCTCTGATGTTGTAGTCTTTCTGTCCGATATAGTATGGCTGAACAATTACAGTTTCTACTCCGGGTAATTTTTCATAATATCCCATAACATTAGCAACTCCGCCTTTTTTATTGTAATCAGGAAATTCTGCTCCGTAAAATATAATATGGTCTGCGCGTCCCTGAAAACTTACAGTGTTTGTTTTAGAAATAACATTTAGCGGATTAATATTCTTTGCACTTTTTTGTCTGTTAATTGGCGCACTGCTGCTAATAGCACCTATCGGCTGTAGTCTCATTTAAACCTCCTGAGTAATATAAACACCTCTAATAGTATAAAACGGTGAAAAAAAATTTTGCTTGTTTATTAAGATATATTAAGCGACATATTAAGTAAAAAGCAATTTATAGCAGAAATTATACTTTATATATATAAGGTTAGTTTAATATTGTAGGTAAAGGTATATGTTAGTGTCAGGAAATATTCCTGTAACGAGCTATCAGGAGCTGGTGCCTCAAAAAATATCCACATTGGGCACTAGAGAAGTCTCTGGGTATGCAAGTATAGTACAGGAAAAAAAGAAACAAAAAGCAAAAATTAAGTATAGAAAAATAAAATCATATGATTGTATAACCGCGCCGGACGGTCTGCCGGAAGAGTATTATACATTGGACGGCGGTTTGAAAAAATCTATAATAAAGAATGTAAAACAGTATTTAAATATAATTCCTGATAAGAAGCAAGAAGGAAACTTTTTCTTGTCAGGTGTTGTTGACGGTGAAAAACAGTCTCCTAAGTACTTTAATAATTGTTACCTGCTTTCTTATATTGAGAGTCCTGTACCATATGAGGGAGCTGGTACAGAAGCAATGCAGACACTTGTCGAAAAGAGTCTTTTGGATGATGATACAGGCGGACGAGTAATTCTTTATATGGCGCAGCTGTCGCCGGAAGATACGTGTCCAAAATTCTTTTATAAGTTAGGTTTTAGATATGTAAATGGTGATTATAATACTGAGCTAAAACAGTATATAGATAAAAATATAATCGAGTTTCGCATGCCTCCGGGATACATGTATCTGCCCAAAGGTCATGTACAAAAGCTTTTAAGGTATGGGCATTTATTTTAACAGGAGAAAAATATGGAGCCAATAAAACCGAGTATTGTAAAACCTTTTGTAGTAAGCGGTCCAGAAGTAAAGCTTTATCCAAATAATATAAGAAGTGAAGACGCAAAGAGACGCATGCGGGATATGGAAAATAATATTCGTATGACTTTAGAAAGCAGAAAATATAAAAACAGAGACAAAACACCCGCGGCTGTAAAAGCGGTAGGCGCAGGAATTTTGCTTACGGTTCTTATTGGTTTTTTAAAATTAAGACTTAAAAAATAAAAAGGAGTTGACAATAAAAAATACCCATGCTAGTATATTAATTGCGCGGTAAAAGCTAATCTGTAGCGCGTAATTTGCGGGATTGCCCGCTTATTTACACTAAACCGAAATATAAAATAAGCTTTACTTTAGGAGATTTTCCGGCACACGGCTTGCCGTGCAGCCCGGAAAAATACTCTAAAGTATCAAGTGTAAACAAATATTACAATAAGAAATAAAAACATATTGACAAAGAAGATTAACCATGTAATATGGAAGAGTTGGACATACCATAAGTCCAGCGAGGTAAACGAGAAGTTTACTAAGAGAAACGGAAGCCGGAAGCGACGCAGTGAATAAATAGCGAAAAGAAGAAACTGTG
>CALVFU010000032.1 GCA_944326905.1 Candidatus Gastranaerophilales bacterium | reverse complement strand
CATTGATCCTCCTTTTTTTTATTATATTCGAAAACTTGCCTACTGATTGATTACGTTTTTAGGGGGACAGTTCAAGTTTGCCCAACCGACAAGTCCGCTTTCAGTATTCCGGGAAGTCTGCACTTGAAATATACAAAACTTAACGAAAATGATATCGTTGTGGAATATGTGGTAATTCATGTATTATAGAAGATTTTATTTATTAAGTTGTTGACTAAATTAATAAAATTTAATATAATCTGAACATAGGCACGTTGTTTATATCACATATAAGCAACATTTATATCTACTTTATTCGTTTTCTAACCGAGAAGAGAAAGGAACATATCAGATGAGAAAATTAGGTTTCACATTGGCGGAAGTACTTATAACGCTGGGTATCATTGGTGTTATCGCGACTTTAACACTCCCTACTTTAATGTCTAATACCGCTGAAAGAGAGTATTCTACCGCTATTAAAAAAGCTATCAGCTCCTTGACTGAAAGCGTTCAAATGCAAGTCGCTTTAGAAAATGTTAGTTTTGATGAGATGATCGACTCTGGTGTTGACAGCAAAGATAACAACTCATTATATGCTTTCTTATGCAGACGTATGCAGACAGAAAAATTAGTACAAGTTGGCAGCGGCACAGGTGAATGTCTGCCGGGTTCAGCTGCAGGTACCGCAGGCTGCTTAAGTTACGGCGGTGCTAACTCTAAAGATGGTATTAATTATGCTATGTTATTCCGTGATGGCTCTGCCCTTATGTTTAACAGTGGTGCTATAGTTTCTGATAAGAAATGTTTAAACTCCGAAGGTGTTACTGTTAATTGTTTCAGAGTTATTTATGATACAAACGGTGTACAAAAACCAAACATGGTTGCTAACTGTTTAGGTGCAACTGGCAAATCTAGTAAAGACTTTGCATTTGACTTAAATGTAGGTTCTGGAGGTTCCGGCTCTGGAGATACAAGTGATACAGGTGAATCTGATGAAGAACAAGAAGGAACTACCGGGGCTACTTGTACAAAAGATAATTTCAACGCTCGTGACCAATACCCGTTATACCTCTATGGCATAGGTGCTTATCCAGGCTCTACAGCTGCTGAATACATCTTTACTAAGAAATAATAATTAACAATATTTATTTTAATGCCCGCTTCACTCTAGTGAAGCGGGCATTTTAAGTTGGCAAATATTTGTTAAGACAGGCATGCCCGACCGACAAGTCCGAATAGCAATAAGTGACACGTCTTATGCGGCATTCTACATTGGTAAGGTCCTGAAATAAATTCAGGACGACAACATATTATGTCATGCTGAATTGTGTTTTACTTTTTCGCTCCATCTCCAACCCGCGGCACGTTGTTTATATCACATATAAGCAACATTTATATCTACTTTATTCGTTTTCTAACCGAGAAGAGAAAGGAACATATCAGATGAGAAAATTAGGTTTCACATTGGCGGAAGTACTTATAACGCTGGGTATCATTGGTGTTATCGCGACTTTAACACTCCCTACTTTAATGTCTAATACCGCTGAAAGAGAGTATTCTACCGCTATTAAAAAAGCTATCAGCTCCTTGACTGAAAGCGTTCAAATGCAAGTCGCTTTAGAAAATGTTAGTTTTGATGAGATGATCGACGCGTCAAGTGACGGTGATAGTGGTTTTTCAACAGAAAATGCATCTTTGTATGCATTTTTAGCTACCAGAATGCAAACTGAAAAACTTGGCAATATGGGTACTGCCGATGTTTGTGCCGATGGAGCAACCTCTGGTACCGCTAATTGTTTAGATTATAGTGCACCTGCTAGTACATTTTCACATGCAATGTTTTTCAGAGATGGGTCTGCATTAATATTTAATGATGCTGATAAAATCGAAACTCATACAGATTGTTATGATACACAAGGGGTGCAAAGAAATTGTTTCAAAGTAATATATGATGTTAATGGTACAAAAAAGCCTAACGCATTAGCTAATTGTCTTGGTTTAGAGGGTAAGGCAAAAGATCTTGAAGCGGGGAGTGACGCTTTTGATATCAAATATGATACAGAGGGTAATTTATCGACTGAGAGTGCTACCTGTAATAAAGATAATTTCAACGCTCGTGACCAATACCCGTTATACCTCTATGGCATAGGCGCTTATCCAGGCTCTATGGCTACAAGGTATATATATAACAAGAAATAATGTAAACTTGCTGTTAATATACAACAACCGCCCTAAATATTTAGGGCGGTTTTATTGTAAGTTATCAGGTTTTTGCATAATACATGTTCTCTGAATTGCTGCGTTATTGCTTACAGTGTCATGCCGTGAGAGCAGCAAGTCCTATTCCTTATAACTTCAAATTTATAGATTGACTTTGACTCAGTTATTTTTGTAAAATATTGTCAGGTGGGATTTGTATGAAAAAAATGTTATTGCTTATTTTACTGCTGATACCGAGTGTATGTATAGCAGATACTCAAATATATAATGATATCCCGGTAAATTCAACTGTATATTTCAACCCGGAAACTGAAACCTGGGCAAAAAACTGTCCGCACGGTAAATGTATAAGTTTTACCAAAACTCTTACAGAAGGAAATAATAAATTTTCTGCTTATTGCTCAAACGGACTTAATTATGACCCTGATTCCACTAAAGAATTCTTTTATAAAGGTGATTTAATCGGTTACAATCAAAATACCTTAAAATTCTACAGATTGTATTTTGAAGATGGCGAATTAAAAACTGAAAAACTTAATGAAAAAGAGCTCCAGGAAATCTTTCCTGAATGTAAAATCATACGAGTATCAAATTTTAATAATAACACAATAAAAATAAAACGCCCGCTCTTTAAAGACAAGAAATTCTTAATAATGAATGATACAAACACCATGTTTTATAACTATTATTTTGAAAACCTTGACACCTCTAACGAACAGTTTAACTGTATATTCACCCCGAAACGTGCACGGAAATACTACTTTTCACCAAAAGAAAAAAGCGTTTTGTACAATAAATACACTTTTCTTGTACGCTATATGATATAGGACAAATAATATGAAAGGTATCATTTTTGATTTTAACGGAACACTCTTTTTTGACTCCAATCTGCATTACGAAGCCTGGAGGATTTTTTCGAAACACTTGCGCGGATACCCATTTAGCGATGAAGAAATGCAAAAATATATGTTTGGCAGAACAAATGCTGATATTATAGAATACGCGATTGGTAGAAAACCTTCCTCTGATATGGTTACAAGACTTGCGAAGGAAAAAGAATCACTCTACCGCAGAGAATGTATTAACCACCCGGAAATACTTAAACTGGCGCCCGGTGCGGAAGATTTTCTGGACTGGCTTTCTGAAAATAATATTCCAAGAACAATTGCAACTATGTCTGAATGGGATAATGTAGAATTTTATATAGATAAATTCCGGCTTGAAAAATGGTTTGATTTAAAAAAGATTGTATATTCTAACGGAGAAATTCCCGGAAAGCCCGCCCCTGATATATATATTGCTGCTGCAAAAAATTTGGGGCTGAGACCGGAAGAATGTGTTATTGTAGAAGATGCTGTATCCGGGATAGATTCTGCAAAATCGGCACATGCCGGAAAAATCATTGCCATTTCTTCTGTTGAACCTGTTGAATATTACAAAAAAATCGATGGATTAGATTGTGTTATAAAAAGTTTTGAAGATATCGACCGCACAATTTTTGAAACTAATAGTACAAAAAATTTTATAAAAAGCAGGTAATAAATGAAAGTACTCGTAACAGGGGCAACAAAAGGAATAGGAAAAGTAATTGCTGAGACAATTGAAGGTGAAATTTACGCGTCCGGGCGGAATTTAGAGGCTCTAAGGCATTACAAAAACTATTGCCGGGCAGATTTAACAAATGAAAAAGAGCTGATACAGCTTGGTGATTATATCGAAATGAATAAAATTGATGTAATTATAAACAATGCCGGCGGATATATATGGTCTCAGGCTGGAGATATGACCTTAAACCAAATACAAGATATAATAGCTGCAAATTTAACCGCCCCTTTGTATCTGATAAACCGCGGAGTGAAAGGGATGAAAGAGCGTCGTTTTGGGCGGATAGTGAATATTGGCTCAATAAGCGGAGTTATGGGAGAAGCAGGCGCAAGCGCATATAGTGCATCAAAAGCCGGACTAATAGGTATGACAAAAGCGCTTGCGCTTGAACTTGCAGAATATAATATAACAATAAATACCATTAACCCCGGGTGGGTTGAAACTGAACTTGGAAAAGGTTCTATGGAAGAAAGCGGGTTTGGGCGTGAAGAAATTCTTGAAACTATACCGCAGAAGAGGTTTGTTACTCCAAAAGAGATAGCAGATTTGGCAGAGTATTTGATATCTGATAGTGCACGGGGAATAACAGGACAGTCAATAAACCTTTGTGCCGGACTAAGTGTGGGATACTAATAGTACTGCTGCATTAATCCGAAGCGCGCAATACGTTATATCAAGCGGAGCAATCCCGAATTATTATGTCTGCTGGATTTTCGGAAGGGCGCCGTGCGAGCGCAGCGAGCAAGAGCCCGTAAAGTGTCGGTAAATGTTGAATTTTCTGATACCCCGAATAATCCAAGACGCGGGGCTGGTCGGTTGGGCATGCCTGCTTAAATAAAAAACAGTTCGGTGCAATAAATTGCACCCTGCTTAACTGGTCAGTTCAACACATTGTAAATATTTGTTGGGCAGGCATGACCAACCGACCAGCCCATTGGTCCTCCTTTTTATTATTTATTATATTCGAAAACCTGCCTACTGATTGTTTACGTTTTTTAGGGGTACATTTCATACCTGCCCAACTGTTCGGATCTTATTATATTGCAGATAAAATATCCCCAAGGTTATGGGCAATAGTTTTTCCCATATGATTATATATCCCGGCTGCTTGTTTATGCAGGAATTTTTCGAACCCCGCTGATGCACCCCCGGATTGTGTGCTTTTTACTGCTGTCATATTTTGGTTTATTGATTTTGTGTTCATTAAATCAGCAATGTCTATACTACCGCCGCCCCTAAAATCAAATTTATCAAATAAGCTTTCAATTTTATTCCCTGCTGATTTTAAAATATTTTCATCCTCTCCGCCTGCCTCTGATTGATTAAGTGAAAGCTCCGAAAGTGTGTTATTATCAACAGCATTTACTTTAAACGGATCACTCAAGCCTTCAATATTAAGCCCGGCTGGCATGCCAAGCGGTCCCATAAGTTCAGTATACACTTCCATACCCTGACCTGCCAGCCCGTCAAGTTTTGAGTTGAGCAAATTGGCAAAGGTGTCGTCGCCAAGATTAAACTGCCCGCCCGCGCTGCCAGTTTGCAGCCCTTGCGTCAGTTCATTTATCTGATTAATACTGTTTGGGATGAAGTCCATTGTACACCTCTTTATCAGTATAAATGATTTTTCTTATATACACCTCGCCTGCTTATATGAGATTAAAAATCCCTTTTTGTTTTTACAAAAAGGGATTTTTAATTTAAGCGTATATGCTGAGATTATTAGTCATCAGCGTGTCCTGCTGTTCCTAATACCTGCATTTTGTGTTTAACAAGTTCTTTAACTGCAGTTCTGCCCGGTCCCATATATTCACGAGGATCAAACTTTTCAGGATGTTCTACAAAAAATTCTCTGATTGTAGAAGTCATTGCAAGTCTTAGGTCTGTGTCAATGTTGATTTTTGCAACACCGTTTTTAGCTGCATATGCTAACATTTCTTCCGGCACACCCTGTGCATCAGGCAGGTTTCCGCCAAATTGGTTGCACTTGTCAACTAAGTATTTAGGTACTGATGATGAGCCGTGAAGTACAATTGGGAAATCATAGCCTGTTACAGCATTGATTGCTGCTTTACATTCTGCAAGTCTTTCAAAGTCTAATTTTGCTTCGCCTTTGAACTTGTATGCGCCGTGTGAAGTTCCAATTGCAATTGCTAAAGAATCACATCCTGTTTCTTTAACAAATCTTGCTGCTTCTTCAGGATCGGTGTATGTTGCATGTTTTTTGTCAACCTTAACATCATCTTCTACACCTGCTAATTTACCGAGTTCTGCTTCTACTGAAACACCTCTTTGGTGTGCGTATTCAACAACTTGCTTTGTTAAAGCAATATTCTCTTCTAATGGAAAACGGCTTCCGTCAATCATTACTGATGAAAATCCGCCGTCAATACATGCTTTGCAAATATCAAAATCTGCACCGTGGTCTAAGTGTAGAGCAATAGGTACAGTGGTTGTTTCTAATGCTGCTTGAACCAGTTTGATTAAATAAGTTTGGTTTGCATACTTTCTTGCTCCTGCTGATACTTGAAGAATGATTGGTGAACGTGTTTCATCTGCTGCTTCAGCAATACCTTGCAAAATTTCCATATTGTTTACATTGTAAGCACCAATTGCATATTTGCCTGCAAGTGCTTTTTTGAACATTTCTTCTGTTCCTACGAGTTTTCTTTCGCTCATGTTGAGTCTCCTTCTAAAAATTAAAACCGTACTCTTGTAACGTACAACAAAAAAACTCCGATTACAACATGATGGGTGTGGAAAATTATGTTTTTGTACCGGGATAAAGAGTTATATTGCTCACTATCGTCCGTAATAATACATTTTTTACATTCTTCGCTCTCCCTGTCTTGCCCGCATTGCGTTAAACGGGTACGCTTGCGCTTTCACCCTCCGCAAAGCGGGCGCTCTGCTCGGCTCTTGCTCGCCTCGCGATAAACGGCACCGCTTGCACTTGCGCCGGAAACTCACCGTTTCTGCCGGCGCGTGCTGCGTCTCTCGCTTCGCTCTCCCTGTCTTGCCCGCATTGCATTAAACGGGTACGCTTGCGCTTTCACCCTCTGCAAAGCGGGCGCTCTGCTCGGCTCTTGCTCGCCTCGCGATAAACGGCACCGCTTGCACTTGCGCCGGAAACTCACCGTTTCTGCCGGCGCGTGCTGCGTCTCTCGCTTCGCTCTCCCTGTCTTGCCCGCATTGCATTAAACGGGTACGCTTGCGCTTTCACCCTCTGCAAAGCGGGCGCTCTGCTCGGCTCGCATTTTCTTAAAAAAAATTTACATAATTACTTATTTTTTAATGTTTCTGCTATACTATCTTTTGTATGGGGAAGTTATGAGAGAACGGATACTCCTATTAACAATAGTAGCATTTTTAAGTATTTTTCTTTACGTATTCCAATATCACGTTAATACCGGGATAGGTTTTATTATTTTATGTGCTTTTATGGTTGTATACGGCACGTACATGAATCTTGCCGCCAAACACAAAAAACGTAAACTCGAAAAACAGCCCCCTGTCATTAATGAAAACTACAAGCCTTTTATCTCTGTTTTAATCCCGGCTCATAACGAAGAAGGTGTTATAACCGACACTGTTAAAAATATCCTTGCAATGGATTATGAAAATTTTGAAGTAATTGTTATTGATGACAGAAGTTCTGACAACACCCCGCTTGTTATAAAGCGTCTTGAAGAAACATATCCTCAGGTACACGCCCTAATAAGACCGCATGACGCGTTTCCGGGTAAATCAGCAGTACTGAACGATGCAATGAAATACGCAAAAGGTGAAGCTGTTTTGGTGTTTGACGCCGATGCCACAGTCAACCGTGATTTTCTAAAAAAATTACTCCCTGAGCTTGAACCTGCAGACGTTGGAGCAGTACAAGCCAGAAAAGTTATCAGAAACAAAGATACAAATATACTTACAAGATGCCAGAACAACGAATACACCTTTGACTGTAATATTCAAACAGGCAGAGACTCTGTTAAAGGAGCAGTAGAACTCCGTGGAAACGGTGAACTCATTAAACGCTCAGCGCTTGATGATATCGGAGGCTGGAATAACGAAACAATCACTGATGATTTAGATATGTCTACAAGACTCCATATAAAAGGCTGGGATGTACGTTTTTGCTCTGATGCAATAGTATATGAAGAAGGGGTTATTTACTTAATTCCACTCTTCAGGCAGCGCCGGAGATGGCTTGAAGGCAGTATAAGAAGATATTTAGAATACTTCTGGGATGCTTTTAATTCTAAAAAAATGTCACTTAAGGCTCAGACTGATATGTTTATATTTATTCTGCAATTTATTATGCCGCTCTGGTTTTTGCTGGAAGTTTGTTTTAGAACTGTAAAATTTCTTATGGGTAAAGTCGGTCCTAATGAATTCCTATCCTCCGGCGTTATTGCAGTTGTAATGGCTATTGGTTTTTTCTGTGCTATAAGATATAGTTTGAGACGGTATGATAACCTTCCAAGAATGAGAGCGGCAAAAGAAGCTTGCGAAACAACTATTTATATGCTAATAATATGGTTTCCGATGGTATTATTTATCCTCGGTAAAATAGTTTTTCTTAAAAAAGACATGAAGTGGGGCAAAACCGCTCACGGTCTTGTTATGGAAAAAGAACAAAAAATATTGGAAAGATTAAAAAAGATAAAAAAAGAATTACAAGAGGTGGTATAAAAAATGCTGATATCAGTAAAAGAAAAAATAAGAACAATCCCTGATTACCCTAAAAAAGGTATACTGTTTTTTGATATAACAACAGCAATAAAAGATGCTGAAACTCTAAATAAAATGGTTGATTTTTTATATGACACATTTAAAGATAAAAACATTGATTACGTTGCAGGTATAGAGTCACGCGGATTTATATTCGGTGCTCCTTTAGCGTGTAAACTTAACGCAGGGTTTATTCCTGTTAGAAAACCTAACAAACTCCCGGCAAAAACTATAAGTGAGAGCTACGAGCTTGAATACGGCACAGACTCTATAGAAATACATGAGGACGCAATTGAGCCAGGAAAAAGAGTCCTTATAGTTGATGATCTGCTTGCAACCGGCGGAACGGCTGCTGCTGCGTGCAAACTAATTAAAAAGACCGGCGGAGATGTTGTTTCATCTGCTTTTATTATTGAGCTTGATGAACTCAACGGCAGAAAAAAAATTGAAGACACCGGCGTAGAAGTTGTTTCTATGCTCAGAATTTAAATGGCGGGGGATGCATGAAGCGAGCAGTTATTATTGTTATTGACTCTATGGGGATCGGCGCAATGCCTGATTGTAAAGAGTACGGAGATATCCCGGAATGCAACACTCTTAAAAACGTATGCAGGGCAAACGGAGGTCTTAAACTTCCCGTAATGGAAAGTCTCGGACTTGGTAATCTTTGCGATTTAGAAGGCGTAAAGCCGACGCCAAATCCCCGCGGAACGACGGTTGTTTTAAAGGAAGAATCAAAGGGTAAAGATACAACAACCGGGCACTGGGAAATTGCAGGGCTTGTGTCTGAAAAGAAGTTTGAAACTTTTCCAAACGGTTTTCCAAAAGAGCTTATTGACGAGTTTGTAAAACGTACAAATTGCGGCGGCGTACTTGCTAATATCCCGGCAAGCGGTACTGCAATTATTGAACAGCTTAACGACGAACATCATAAAACAAAATTTCCTATTGTATATACAAGCGCCGACAGTGTTTTTCAAATTGCAGTTGATACGGACTTAATTCCGCTTGATACATTATATAGCTGGTGCAGGACGGCAAGAAGTGTATTAGATGAAATGGGGTTTTTCGTTGCAAGAGTAATTGCGCGCCCCTACAAAGTGAAAGACGGTAAACCAACAAGAATATCAGCTGACCGGCGTGATTATTCTATGGTGCCCCCGGCAGATACCATCTTAAACAGAGTAAAAAAGCTTGGTGCAGAAGTTATCGGAATAGGTAAAATTGAGGATATTTTTGCAAAATCAGGTATCACCCATGCGGTTCATACCGGCTCAAATAGAGAAGGACTTGAACTGACGCTTAAAGCGGTTAAAGGAGAGCTGGCGCTTGATAAAATAGCTTACCCGGATACTAAAATTACAAACAAAGATATAGGTATAATTTTTACAAACCTGGTTGACACAGATATGCTATACGGGCACAGGAATGATTACAAGGGTTATGGTAGTGCTCTTGAAGAAATCGACACTTATTTAGGTAAAATAATTAATGAATTACTAGATGACGATTTGTTAATTATAACAGCAGACCACGGATGTGATCCGACAGTGCCTGGAACAGACCACACCAGAGAAAAAGTCCCGGTATTACTTTACAAAAATGGAATTAATCCTGTTAATTTTGGCGAAATGACTGGGTTTAAATTTATAGCTCTTTCTGTTGCCCTTCATCTATTGTAATTTTGTTTTTTGTTTTTTATAATATAGTTGGTTGAATAAACCGTATGTAAATATACAAAAAGGAGAAATAAAATGAACGTAAAAGTTAATGATTCTTGTATAGGCTGCGGCGCTTGCGAATCAATCTGCGATGCAGTATTCAGCGTAGAAGACGTAGCAAAAGTTAATGAAGATGGAATTGCCGGAAACGAAGATGCTGTTAAAGAAGCAGCTGATTCTTGTCCTGTTTCAGCTATTGAAGTTGAATAGTTTTAAAAACTGATTAATAAAAACTGTCTTGGAATTTTGGTTTTGTAATTATACTTAATTGCCAGTTCCAAGACAGTTTTTTATTTTATTAAAACTCCTTTACCAGTTGTATTGTATTTTTTCTCTTCATTGATACAATTGTACTAGCGGGATTTTTTACAATGAAGTTTTACGCAAAATATTCTCCATATCTTTTACTGTTTCCGGCACTTGCCATTCTTGCAGTGTTCTTTTTTATCCCGTTTGTGCAAACCATTATCCTGGGGTTTCAGGATTATTCAAGCTCTATCTATAATCCCCGGTGGGTAGGTTTTTATAATTATATAAAGCTTTTTCATTCTCCTCTATTTTATCAGGTGCTTTTAAATACATTTTTGTATCTAATTATTGCGGTACCGATACTGGTTATTTTTCCGCTGTTTTTAGCCATTATTATCAACCAAAAACTTAGAATGATAACCTTATACAAGCTGCTTATATATTTCCCGGTAATTGTATCAATAGTAGTTGCAGCTATCGCGTTCAAATGGTTATACGCACAAGAAGGAATTTTAAACTATATTATCTCTCTAGCCGGCTTTAATCCTATAGGCTGGCTAACAGATACACGTTTTTCACTACTGTCAGTTGCTCTGGTAACAATCTGGAAAGGTATAGGGTATTATATGATGATATACCTTGCAGCACTTATGTCTGTTCCACAGGAACTATACGAAGCATGCGATGTTGATGGTGCTGGATTTTTCAGCAAGCATTTTACAGTAACGATTCCCCATATCATGCCTGTTATTGCTCTTGTTACTACAATCAGTTCCATATCTGCAATGAAAGTTTTTGCCGAAATATACGTAATGACTAAAGGCGGACCTTTAAATTCAAGCAAAACCATTGTATACTATATTTATGAAAGAGCGTTTGAAAATTTGGATTTAGGTTATGCTTCTGCTCTATCTGTAGTGTTGTTGATAGTTGTAATGATTTTTTCATTAATTAATATTTTGTGTTTTGAGAAAAATAAATATGGAGATGTGTGATGAAAATATTATTAATTACTGAGGATTATCCTATACTTAATGACAAATCAGCGCCCAAAACGTTTTATAATATTGTAAAATCCTGGGAACTCCAGGGGCATAGTGTAGATATTATTAAACCGAATTTATTTTTCTTATCTGGTATAAAATATAAGACCGGGTGGTACGAAAATGTATATAATGTTAATTACTTCACGCCATTTTATTTTAATCCCAAAGAAAAATTAAAAGATATTAATTTTGAATCTTATGACAAAATTATTGCATATACCGAATTAGGAAAGCTTCTTGCTCTTAACCTGGAGGTTGATTTCACTGCCGGAATTATTAATTCTGATTTTGATACTATTGAAAATCCGATTTTGAACCTGCTGTCTAAAAATAAATTGGATATGGTTTATAAAAAGGTCTCTTCTGTAATCTGCAGCTCTCAGGTTTTGAAAAACAAGTTTATAAAAAAATATCCTATGTACATTTCAAAAACCTCAGCCGTATTATCCGAGACTGCAGCCAAAGCAGTTGAAATAAAGCAAAAACCCAGATATATGGACGGTATAAAATCCGATTATAAACGTGTTCTTATTTATTCTAATCTATTTAAAAGAAAAGAACTAGATAAAATAATAAACATTTGTAAAAACACAGAGTATATCCAGCTTACAATCATTGGCGCAATCGAGAAGCACAAACAAATGAAAATGTCTTTCGATATAGTTTTTCTGGAAAACCTATCAAAAGATAGAATACTTGAGAGAATGCGGGCTTCTGATATATTTATTTTACCTGTAGAGGATGAAGAAATTTGTCTTGATGCAATGAGCAGCGGGTGTATTATTGCAGGCGTAAATTCCTGCGGATTGATAAAAGACGGAGTAAACGGATTTCTATATGAGCCGGGTAGGTTTGAAGAAAAATTGAATGAAATTTTAAGTAACAACAACCTGAAAGATATTGCAAATGAAGCGGTTAAAACTGCCGAAATGTTTAATAATACAGCGGTTGAAATATAAATTGTTTGAGCAAAAAACATTATGGCAAAAAAGAAGAGCAAAAAAATCGGCAATAAATCCTCAAAAAAATCTTTCTCTTATTATGATAAGATTATCTGCATTGTAATAACAATAGGAATAGTTTTAAGGATTTTGCCCGTATTTTTATTTCCTGAATTATCAAACTCTGAAATACTGCTCAAATCAGATATATTAACCAGGGAGTATTGGGGGTTGTTTAATGCTTTAAGCAGTATACAGGCGGCTCCGCCGTTATTCCTTTCGGCAGTTAAGCTTTCTGTAATATATCCTATGCAAAATCTAATTGATTTTATGATAAGACTTGTACCGTTTATTTCAAGCATTTTATCAATATTTGCTTTCTTGTATCTGCTAAAAAATATATTTCCAAGTAAATACGTTCAAGTTACAGGGCTGGTATTATTTGTATTGAATCCATGGCTTATATATAATGCATATCGGCTGAATCCATTTTCTACTGATATTTTTATTTCGATTTTATTAATTATTTATTTTACAAAATACAACCCGGAATCTTATAACAAACAATTTTTTCAAATACTCTGCTTATCGGGTCTGATATTTTTATCTTATCCGGCAGGCTTTGTACTTGCGGGAGGAATTGTTAATATTTTATTTAAAGATTACAAAAAGTTTTTTACAGCGCTAACGGCGTTTATTTTAGTGCTGATTTTTTATTTTGTATATCATCTTTGGGGAGTTATGGAAATTAACGGCGAAGCCCTTGATACTTATTGGGCTGCTTATTTTATTAATACAAAAAATTTAGTCACACTGACAACTCTTTTAATTAAAAACAGTTTTAATATTTTTATTCTTCCAATTATTTCGATAAGTATATTAGCAGCAGGACTTCTTGTTTCTTACTTTAGGGATACTAAAACAGGGATTATTATAACCGTGCTGTTTGCAGTTCTTTTAGTTTCATCTTATCTGCATATTTATCCGCTGAGCCCAATGACAGCTATATTTTTGATACCTGTATTCATAATTCTTGTATGCGAATTGTGTGATTTAATCAAAGACATGCCTGTAATTGAAAATATAATAATATTATCCATGATTCTTCTTAGCGGATATTACTTATTTACAGCGCTTAAAACTTTAATAGCCTAAAGAGCAAAGTCTCCGTGTTTTTTAATATGTTCAATGAGTCCGCCGTCATTTAGGAGCTTCACCATAACATCAGGCAAAGGCTGAATTTGAATAATAGTGCCTTTAGTAAGGTTATTAATAATACCTGATTTTATATCTAAATCCAGCTCATCACCGGCATCAATTCCGTCTGTATCGCATTCTATAGCCAAAAGTCCGATGTTAATAGCGTTTCTGTAAAATATCCGAGCAAAACTCTTAGCAAGCACCGCGCCAACACCTGCTATTTTGATTATTTGCGGGGCATGCTCTCTTGATGAGCCTAAACCGAAATTTGACCCGGCGACTACAAAATCTCCTTTTTTCATGGTTTTTGCAAAATTTTCATCAGCATCTTCCAAAACGTGTTTTGCAAACTCGTTTAAATCAGAACGCAAGTGAAATAATCGTCCCGGAGCGATATGGTCTGTAGATATATTATCACCGAATTTAAAAGCTTTTCCTGTTAATCCCATTTTAATAACCTCATATTTTGACTTTTACCGAAGAGACTCGCAGCATTTCTGTTTTATCTGCTTATCCGGCGTAGTTAGTTATATTTATACAAGTAAATTTTACAACAATCTAAAAGAAATTGAAACGAAATAAAAAAGAAAAATAATTCTTCCATATACATGCTTGTTACAAAACGTTACATTAGTTTGTTAAAACAGATTATTAAAAATTATTTGGTTTAAAATAAAATAAATAATTTGAGGAGACAAATCATGACCGTTTATGATTACGGAATAATAGGAGGCGGACCGGCAGGGTATTCTGCCGCAATATATGCAGCAAAGATTGGTAAAAGCGTTGTTTTATTTGAAAAAGATAAAATTGGCGGAACGTGTCTCAATCGCGGCTGTATTCCAACAAAAACTTTTATTCATTGGGCTGATTTGTACAAAGAATTTAAAGCAGGTGTAAAAAAAGAACTTTATCGTGCGCCAGAGTTGGGGTTTAGTTTTGAAAAAATTTCTCAGGAAAAGGACAGTGTATGTAATAATATGCGAAATGCACTTGAGCTCATCCTTAAAACATTGAAAATTAACGTTATACCTTATGAAGCAGACATTATTGCCCCGGATAAAATTATAGCCGGCTCTCAAGTATATGTATGCTCAAAAATAATTACTGCAATTGGGGCAAAGCCTAAATGTATTAAAGGATTAGAGTTTGATAATGAATTTATTCTCTCTTCTGATGAAGTACTTAATTTAAAATCTTTACCGAAAAAGGTTGTAATTCTTGGCTCTGGCGCAATAGGCATTGAGTGGGCAAGAATATTTTCCGCATTTGATGTTGATACAATTATTGTTGAAGCAGCACAAAATCTTTTACCGATTGCTGATATTGAAGTATCAAAAAGAATTGCACGTATATTTAAACAGTCAGGGATTAAAGTTTTTACAGGGTGCAGTGTAATTTCTGCTGATAAAACTAAAAAAACAGTTACACTCTCTAACGGTGACGTACTGGAGACAGATATTTTATTTGCAGCGGCAGGGAGGGTAAAAAATGAGATTTCGAATACATACAATTCAGAAATCATAGGCGACTGCGCCGGAGAAATCCAATTGGCGCATTATGCTTCCTGCCAGGCAAAAAAGATTATACTTGGTATTCCATACAATAAAGATCTTATCCCGTCGGTTGTATATGGCGAGCCGGAAATTGCCTGGGTTGGCAAACGCGAACAGGACGGAGAGTTTAAAAAAGTCCTGCTCCCAATAACTGCACTTGGCAAAGCTCAGTGCGACAATGCTAAGGACGGATTTATTAAAATTCTCACAGAAGGAGATAAAATTGCAGGAGCGCATATAATCTCTAAAGAAGCTTCTGCGCTTATACAGCAAATTGTTATTGCAATGCAGAACAATATACCAATTAGCCGGCTGAAAGAAGTTTGTTTTGCGCATCCGACATACTCAGAAGGAATATTTGAAGGATTAATGCGTTTATGACAAGACTGCCTGAATACTTGAAACGTCCGATAATTGATACGGAAAAAACAAAAACAGTAAGACGCATACTAAAAAACAAATGTTTAAACACCGTATGTGAAAATGCCCGCTGTCCTAATAAGAACGAATGTTATCAAAAAAACACAGCAACTTTTCTTATTATGGGGAATGTATGTACAAGAAACTGCAGGTACTGTAGTATCACTGCAGCAAAGCCGGCTCCGCTTGATACAGAAGAACCTGGACGAATAGCAGAAGCTATAAGGGATTTGGGGCTTAAGTGGGCGGTTATAACATCTGTTACTCGCGATGACCTGAAAGACGGCGGGGCAGAACATTTTGCAAAATGTATTTATGAGATAAGAAAACTAACCTCTGATGTAAAAATAGAGATTCTTACGCCGGATTTTAAAGGTGATAAAGCGGCGCTGGATACAATAATACAAGCCTTGCCAAATGTATTTAACCATAATATTGAAACTGTACGTAAAATATTTAAAACCGCGCGTCCGCAAGGGAATTATGAACGCTCGCTAGATGTTCTTAAGTATATAAAGGATAACAGTAATATAAAGACAAAATCAGGATTAATGATTGGTCTTGGCGAAAATTTGGAGGATATAAAATCAACACTTGAAGATTTACGTTCGGTAAATTGTGATATTTTAACTATCGGACAGTATATCCAGCCGTCAAAAGAGCATTTGGAAGTAACAAAATTTTATACACTTGAGGAATATGAAGAGCTTAAACAAATGGCACGGGATATCGGATTTAAACATTTTCAGATAGGACCTCTGGTAAGAAGCTCGTATAACGCGGCACAAACGGCTGACCGGGTATTATGATTATAGCCGCTGCAATCCATTTTTAGTGTCGCTGCGAGGTTAGAAAGAGCTGCGGCAATACAGGAAATTAAAAAAGATTGAATTGCTACGTCGCTTTGCTCCACGTAACGACGTAAAAACTGTCATTGCGAGCGAAAGCGAAGTAATTCAGAATTATTTTGTATGTTGAACAGCGGGGCTAGTCGGTTTGGCATACCTGCCTTAACGCCGTGTCCTACGCGGATTTTCGGAAGGGTGAAGCGAAGCGAAACCCGAAAGGTGCCGGTAAATGTTGAATTTTCCGGCACCCCGAATAATCCAAGAAGCGGATTTTCGGAAGGGTGAAGCGAAGCGAAACCCGAAAGGTGCCGGTAAATGTTGAATTTTCCGGCACCCCGAATAATCCAAGAAGCGGATTTTCGGAAGGGTGAAGCGAAGCGAAACTATAAGCGTGCTGTCATGCTGAACTCGTTTCAGCATGACAGCGTGGTACTTTTGTTAGGCAGAAGCATTCCAAGCGGCTGATTCAACACATTACTAATTTGATAAACTTTTTAGATTCTGTTTTTCCAAACGCCGCCTTGTCTGTCAACAACACCGTCGTAACAAGACCAAAATCTAAAAAGAATAGTTAAGCCTAAAAGAGCGTGAGTAATTACTTTTTCGTCGCTCTGACCGTTTACGATTTGTCCTAAGCCGGGCCATATAAGTAAAGATAGAGCACCTGCACCTACTGATTTTAATGAAACTTGTCCGTTGGTTCCGTGAGTACCTTCAGCCATTGCCGGAGCCATAGTTAATAATAAACCTGATAAAATCATAACAGATAATGCCTTTTTCATACATCCTCCTTTGCTAACTCTACTATCGTATCATACAAATATAATGTTATCAAATTATATATTAGAATGTCATCCCTAACTCTGTATATAACTTTCAAATTTTTATAGTACTTCCCCCGGGGGGCTGGAGCTGGTCGGTTGGGCATACCTGCCTTAACGATATTTACAAGGGGCAATCTGCTTTCTAGCCCAGCTGGAAACAGAAACTTCACGCTGGTAAGATGCTGAAACGAGTTCAGCATGACAGTACGCTTATAGTTTCGCTTCGCTTCACCCTTCCGAAAATCCGCGTAGGACACGGCGTTGGGTAAGTATGAACTGTCCCCTAAAAACAGTAATCAATCAGTAGGACGAATTTAAATATTGTCTAAATTCACAAGGTGTCAT
>CALVFU010000031.1 GCA_944326905.1 Candidatus Gastranaerophilales bacterium | reverse complement strand
GGCTCAAATTAATATACATTTTTCCCCAAGAAAAATTTAAAAAAGTACTTGACTTTTTCAACAGAATCTCGTTTCAGCATCTTACCAGCGTGAAGTTTCTGTTTCCAACCGGGTCAGAAAGCAGGTTTATAGCCCAGCCCCTTGTAAATATTTGCTAGCAGGTATGCCCAACCAACCAGCCTAGTGTTATACTTTTGTTTGCTTGAAGATCGCAAAACAAGTGCATAATGGCATGTAAAAAGACTGGGTTGCTTCGTCGTACAGCTTCTCGTAATGACAGTAAAAGAGGTTTGGGCTTACCTACAACACCTTGTACTAATTTATCATTAAAAAATTCATTCATATATCTGATTTTAAAATACTTAAAATTTTGTAAACTTTAAATATGGGAAGAGTTATTAATATAAAAGAAGCACAAAAACGTGCTGAGGGATTAAAAGTCGTTGATAAGAATGCAGTTAAGACAACTGCTTATAATGATATCAATTTAAAAGCCTGGAGAGAATACGGACATATAAAAACAGATACGCTTTGGGAATTTCCGTCTCGAGATAGAGAACACGGGCATTCAAATGAATATCACGGAAATTATATTCCGCAAATAGCTCAGCAGCTTTATGAACGCTTTACAAAAGAGAATGATATTGTTCTTGATTTGTTTTTTGGCTCAGGGACTTCTGGTATTGAGGCAATTAATATGCACCGCAGGTGTATTGGAGTTGAGTTAAAAGATGAATTAGCGGAAGAAGTATCTAAAAAATTTACTCCTAAGCAGCTTGTTACTGATGTAAACATTATTTGTGCGGATTCAACTTCAAGCGTTGCAGTAGATAAGGTTCAGGCAAGGCTTGATATTATGGGGCGGAAAAAAGCTCAATTTTTAATTCTTCACCCGCCTTATGATGATATTATACATTTTTCTAACAAAAAAGAAGATCTTTCTAATTGTGCAACTACAGAGGAATTCTATGAACAATTTGAAAAAGTTGCTAAAAACGGATATGATTTATTGGAGAAAGACAGATTCGCGGCTTTAATCATTGGGGACAAATATGCAAATTCGCAGCACATACCGCTTGGTTTTGAGTGCATGTCTAGAATGAATAAGCTTGGATTTATTACAAAAGCTATAATAATTAAAGATGTTCAAGGTAATGAACGCGCAAAAGGAAAAACTGCTAATTTGTGGCGTTACAGGGCGCTTGCAGGCGGGTTTTATATTTTTAAGCACGAGTATATTATGGTGTTTAAGAAAGTTTAGCATGCTTACACTTACTAATGACGGAGTAATTGTTGTTTTAAAAATCCTGCCAAATTCATCAGTTAATGGTTTTGTATTTAGTGATGATAAAACAGTGCCGGTTAAGCTTAAAGTAACAGCTCCTGCTGTTGAAAACAAAGCAAATAAAGCTGTTATAGAATACTTATCTAAGTATTTTAAGCTTCCAAAAACATCAATTATTATTCTTAAAGGTGATACTTCAAAAGAAAAAACAATTCTTTTGAAGACTATAAAACCTGAAAAAATTAAGCAAATACAAGAAGTTTTAGCCTAAATTTATTTTTTGCCCTTATCTGCAAATTCACTGTCTACACGTAAAAATACCGGCTTAATTTCATCTTTTGATATTAATTTTCCAGGCTTAATATTGTTACACGTTATATTATCGAGCTTAGTATTTATATCATAAGATAATTGGTCAGACATCAGTCTTGCAATATTAGGGCAGTATGGATAAATCAGCGAGGAGATTACGCACATTACCTCTAATACTGTGTTAAGAACAGTTCCGCATTCTTCCATTTTACCTTCTTTAGCAAGTGTCCAGGGCGCACTGTCTGTAACATATTTGTTTGCAGCATCAACTAATTCCATAATTTTTTGTGCTGCTTCTTGTATTTCAAAGTAATCAAAGTGATGCTTTACAGCTTTTACGGTTTCCAGGGATTTGTCATAAAGCGGAGAAACTTTTTTAAACTCCGATTTAATCTCTCCGTCAAAATATTTTACAAGCATAGATAAGGTTCTGTTAAGAAGATTGCCCATAGAGTTCGCAAGGTGTGCATTAACTTTTTCTTTAAAATCATCATCGGAATAGTTTCCGTCCTTGCCGCAGGGAGCTGCTGATGCCATATAGTACCTAAAGGCATCAGGGTATTCAAGATTAAAACTTTCAAGAACGGAAGTTGGCGATACAACATTACCTAATGATTTAGACATTTTGGTTTCGTCAATTGTAATCCACCCGTGCGCAAAAATATGCTTAGGCAGAGGGAGTTCCAGCGCCATAAGAATTGCTATCCAATATATACTGTGGAATTTAAGAATATCTTTTCCTATTACATGTACGTCAACCGGCCATAATTTTTTAAATTCGTCAGTTTGAGAATCTACATCGTACCCTATTGCTGTTATATAATTAGAAAGAGCATCTATCCAGACATAAATAACTTGTTCAGGGTCATCCAGAACGTCAATTCCCCATGATACATTAGACTTTGCTCGTGAAACCGATATATCTTGAATATCTTCAAGCTGGTTAATTACTTCATTTGCTCTGAATGACGGCACAATAAAATCGGGATTTGTTTTGATATGCTTAATTATAGCATCTTTATATTTTGTAAGCTTAAAGAAATAATTTTCCTCTTCAACTAATTCCGGTTTTTTCATATGGTCAGGACAAAGCCCGTCTTCTGTTAGGTCTTTTTCATTTAAAAAACATTCACAACCGCTGCAGTAAAGTCCAGTATATGAATGTTTATAGATGTCTCCCTTTTCTACAAGTTTTTTAAATATTTTTTGTACAACACGTTCGTGATTTTCATCAGTTGTTCTTATAAACCTTGTGTAATCAATACCAAGAGCCTTCCAGGCGTCTTTAAACTTTTGTGCATTAGTATCGCATAATTCTTTTGGCGTCATTCCATTTGAGGCAGATGTTTTTTGAATTTTTATTCCGTGTTCATCGGTTCCTGTAAGCATAAAAGCTATATCAGCTCTTTGAGAATAATGACGGTTAATAACATCTGTTAATATTTTTTCATACGCGTGTCCAATGTGCGGGGCTCCGTTTACATAATCAATTGCCGTTGTACAATAATATTTTTCCATTACAATTCCTCTAAAAATACAGTTTACCGATAAATTTTAACATAAAATAAACAAAATATCATTGGGTTTATTTTTCTGCCGGCAGTTCTTCTACAAAGCGTATTTCAAATTTTATATCAGCAGCGGTATATCTTGAAACCGGCTTTTTATTCCACAATTTTAATTCTATATTTGCGGGATAAGAGGTTACTCTAAATACAACTTTATCATCAACGGGTGATAAAACATTGCACTTTACGCCGGGCTTGTTTTTGTCTTCGCAAAAACTTCCGACCGTAATTGAATCTTTAAATTGATATACTTTTTTTGAGATATTATCAGGATAGGGGAAACTTATATTTTGTTTTTTATATACTTTAGCCCACTCGTAGCCGATATCACGTGCATTTAGCCCGGATAATTGTAAATACTTACACTTTGTAAGTGCTTTTGTGCCTTTGTATACTGCAATAATTTTATTATTAACCGCATCCAGATATAATTTTTGAGGAATAAGCCGCAGACCTTCATCAGAACATACAGGCAGAGTCTCATCCAAATGATAAGTTGCAATCATAACAGGCGCTATAAGTATCATAGGATTGTTGATAATTCTGCTCATTGCAGATAATCCTTTCGCTTTACGCCTGCAATCAGTCTTATTGTTAAAACATACGGACTTATCCAATGCAAACCAAGAGCCCTTATCTTCCATATTTGCCCATACGTCAGGCTTTGGAGAATAGTTTATCATTTTAGTAAAGTTTGAATCTATATTTCCGCTCCGAAGTGCTAATATAAAATCCTTAGACAAGCCGTTATAATCAATAAGCGGATTGATTTTTGCTTTTACTGCCGTATCAGGAATTACTTTTAATTCGCTTGTATTAAAATATTTGTAATTATCAGCCAGCATATTTATCCCGATATAAATCATAAATACAAACATAAAGGATAGTAAAATTACATAAACCCAATTGATAAATTTAAAAACAATTACACCCCTGCTGCTTTTAATTTTTGATACCGATATTAAAGTATAAACGGCGATTACAAAAAATAAGATTTTAAAAATTAAAGATACAGCCGCTGCTATTGTCAGCCAAAATGGTGAATCTACAGCTGTTAAAAATACACTTAAAAAAATAACTGTACACATTCCGCAAAATGATAAAGTTAGCAATATAATATTTTTCTTCATACGTTCTTTATCCTCATATTATTTATACTAACATAAAATCCTCCGATAATATGATTTAAATAAAAAAAATATATCATAAAATATACCCTGAGGGAGGTTTCATTGAAACGTTTTACAGCACTTTTGTGCTTGCTGTTTATTCTTTTAAACGGGCACAATGCCCAAACTGCACAAGTTTGGGAAAGTATTACTATTAATAAAAATGACTCTCTTACTCTGGACAATTGTATTGATATAGGAATCCATAATAATGGCGATGTAAGACGCGCATATATGAACCTTCAAACGGCAATTAATAATGTAGGGATTGCAAAGTCAGCATACATTCCGACAATATCCGCAGGTGTGGGGCTTACCGGCTCCGAAGATACACGAGCAGGCGGCGGAACCTCAAGAAATTTTCCTTCAGTGACGGCTTCTATTCAACAGTTGATATGGGATTTTGGGAAAACAAGCGCCTATATCAGGATGTACAAATTTAATAGAATTATTGCCCAGCTGCAATACGAAGATGCTATGCATGATATTGTTTTTGCTGTGCAAAGCGCATATTACAATGTTCTTGCAACAAAAGCTTATGTAGATGTAGAAAAAGCAAATGTACAGATTAACCTGCGTGATTATAATAGGACAAAAGCATTTTTTGATGAAGGTATCCGCTCTAAGGTTGATATTGTAAACTCTGAGTATAACCTTGCACAAGCGCGGATTGCATTGATAGAGGCAGAAACTAATTACCAAACCTCCTGGGTGGCTCTAAATGACAGCATTTCTGTTTTAAATCCGCCAGAATATAGTATTGAAAATACTGAAACTTTTAACCTCTCTGATAATTATTACCCTACAAGTTTTCTCTCATCATCAGATGAAAAAGAAGCAACGGATGCAAATATTGATGTAGCATTCAAATCTGCGGTTGAAAAGACCGATGTGATAGGCTCTTACAAATATGAAAAATGCCCGTATACTTTTGAAGAAGCAATCAATTATGCGTATGAGCACCGGCACGATTTAAGAGCACTAGAAGCTTCAAAAAAAGCAATGGAAGAAGAATTAAAATACATTAAAAGGCAATATTATCCTTCACTTACCGGTCAAATTGGGTATACCTTTGCTAATACAAAAAATTACTCAAATAATAACTATTCAATAGGGGTAAATCTTAATACCAATTTTAATATTAAACAAATTAAGCACGAAATAGATAATGCAAAACTCCAGGTTGACTATGTTGAAAGCCAGATTGGCACATTAAAACTTGATATATTCTGCCAGGTGCAGGATGCTTATATAACAGCAGTACAGCTTGAAAAAAAGATTCCGCTAATGGAAGTAAAAGTCCGCCAAGCCTTGGAAAACCTTGAACTTTCAGAAGGACGCTATGAAGTCGGCATAAGTGATTTTATAGAACTTCAAAACGCTAAAGTTAATTATAACAATGCTTGCAATGAGTATGTAACCTTGGTATATAATTATAATTTGGCAAGAGCAGATTTAGAAAGAAAAATGTGTATGCACCATTATAATTGTGACAGCATTACAAAGAAAGAAAAAAACAAAGGAAAAAATAAATGAAGAAAAAATTACTTCTTTTAATAATACTAATAATTGCAGTAATAACCGGGATTTGTTTGCTAAAATCAAAAAAAACAGACGATAACTACCGTTTACAGCCTGCAAAAAGGCGAGATATTACACAAGTCGTAGAAGCATCAGGAACAATTAATCCTGTAAATACTGTAAGTGTGGGTTCAACAGTTTCAGGATTAATAAGCGGTTTATATGCAGACTTTAACTCTAAAGTCAAAAAAGGGCAGCTGCTGGCAGAAATAGATCCAAGAACTTTTCAGGCTACTGTTGATCAAAACCAAGCCTCACTTTATAATGCAAAAGCAACTTTACTTGAACGGCAGGCAAAATTAGAGCTTGATAAAAAAATGTATGAACGTTATAAAAAACTATATGAGAAGCAGTATGTTCCGCTATCTGAAGTTGACCAGGCAGAAAGTGATTATAAGGCATCGTTAGCACAGGTAGAAGCCGCTAAATACCAAATTGAGCGAGCAGAGGCGGTTTATAACAGTTCGCTTGTTAATCTCGGTTATACCAAAATAACTGCTCCTGTTGACGGTATTATAATCAGCCGTGATATTGATATGGGGCAGCCGGTAGCGGCTACACTTAATGCTCCGGAACTCTTTACAATTGCTCAGGATATTGAAAAAATGCAAATAGAAGTTGCAGTATCAGAGGCGGATATAGGAAAGGTAAAAGAAGGGCAGAAGGTAAAATACGTGTTGGACGGGTATCCAAACGATGTATTCTATGGGGTTGTAACACAGGTAAGGATTGATTCAACAACCACCTCAAATGTTGTTACATATACGGTTATTGTGAGCGTCGATAATAGTGATTTAAAAATCAAGCCGGGCATGACTGCGAATGTTTCAATTATTGTTTCAGAAAGCAAAGATGTTCTTGCGGTGCCGAATTTTGCACTAAAATTTTCTCCTGCTGACAATACAAAGAGGTATGAAAAACAAGGTTTGTGGGTCTCCGAGAAGGGTAAACTTGTAAGGAAGGAAGTAGTAACAGGTGCCAGCGATGATTCGTTTACTGAAATAGTTTCTGGTATAAAAGAAGGTGATATGGTTGCAACAGGCAGCGGAAGTACTATAAAAAAGAAAACAGGCGGTAGACCGCCAAGGATGTTTTAAATGGCGCTGATTGAAGTAGAACACGCAATAAAAACATATAAAATGGGTGAAGAAACACTTAACGCTTTAAATGACGTATCCTTATTTATTGAAGAAAATGAATTTGTAGCTATTATGGGAACTTCCGGCTCCGGCAAGTCTACCTTCATGAATATGCTGGGAACATTAGATAAACCTACCTCCGGGAGTTATCATCTTGATGGTGTTGATGTATTTAAGTTATCACCGGATGAATTAAGCACCATAAGAAATATAAAGATTGGTTTTGTATTTCAAGGCTTTAACTTGATATCAAGAACTACCGCGCTTGATAATGTGGAGCTGCCTATGATTTATAAGGGGATTCCTGAAGCAGAACGTCACAAACGTGCAAAAGAAGCATTAAGAATTGTAGGACTTGAAAACCGTGAGTTTCATCTGCCAAACCAAATGTCCGGCGGGCAGCAGCAAAGAGTAGCAATAGCCCGTGCTATAGTTAATGATGCACCGCTTATACTTGCAGATGAGCCGACAGGAAACTTAGATACTCGTACAAGTATTGAAGTAATGAATTTTTTTGTAAAACTTAATGAAGAAATGAAAAAAACAATTGTTCTTGTAACACATGAAAATGATATCGCAGAATACACCCGCAGGATTGTAACTTTTAAAGACGGAAAAATAATTTCTGATGTTCCAAATACACCAAAGAGGGTTACTTTATGATAGATTTTAAATCAATTGTAAAAATGGCATTAATATCATTAAAAGTAAATAAACTCCGCTCAGGATTAACAAGTCTTGGAATTATTATTGGTGTAAGCGCGGTTATTATAATGCTGGCGGTTGGGACCGGCACAAGCACTAAAATAACAAAAGACATGGAAGCCATGGGCAGTAATATGTTTACAATCCGCTCATCAGCGGCTAGAACTGGCGGTGTAAGCTTAGGCTCCGGCTCAAGACCAACATTGACTACAAAGGATGCAGAGGCTATAAGGAAAAATGCTTCTGGTGTGACTGCTGTTGCACCCGTTTTAAGCGAGACAAAACAGGTTACATATGGTAATCAAAATTGGTCGACAACTGTATATGGAACCACCTCAGCATATTTGTATATTAAAAGCTATGACATAGACTACGGCAGAAAATTTACTAGAGATGATATTCAAAACAGTGCAAAATCTGCAATTCTCGGAGCGACTGTTGCCTCTGAGCTATTTGGCGATTTAGACCCTATAAACAAAATTATAAGAATCGGAGGTATTCCATTTAAAGTAATAGGCGTATTGAAAACTAAAGGTCAGACAGGTCCTATGGATAATGATGATTTGGTATTTATACCAATTACAACTGCTCAAAAGAAAGTATTCGGTACATATTTCCCCGGCTCTGTAAAAATGATTATGGTTAAGACAAAAAATGCAGAAGATATGGAACAGGCAGAAAAAGATATACGTGAAATTCTAAGAATGCGTCATCATATAACAAAGTATAAAACTGATGATTTTGAAATCAGAAATTCAGCTGACTTTCAGGAACGGTTAAAATCTTCTGCACAGACGTTTGCAGCACTTCTTTTTTCAATAGCATCTGTTTCGTTGATTGTTGGCGGAATAGGAATTATGAATATAATGCTGGTTTCTGTGACTGAGAGAACTAAAGAAATAGGTATAAGAATGGCAATTGGAGCAAAAGCTTCTGATATAAGACTTCAATTTTTAATAGAATCTTTTATTCTATCAATTTTCGGGGGGATAGTCGGAGTATTGGTTGGAATAGCCGGAGCTAAAATCGTTGATATATTCTCTAATATGAACATTGTTATTTCAATGTTTTCAATAATACTTTCATTGGGATTTTCGGGCTTTATAGGAATAGCGTTTGGATATTATCCTGCATACAAGGCGTCGCTTCTAAATCCAATAGATGCGTTGCGGTACGAATAATTAAGAGCGGCGGGATTTGAAATCCCGCCGCTCTTAAAATTTAATTTTTATTCAAAATTATAATGCTGCCTTTGCCGTATCAACAATAATTTGAAAAGCTTCCGGCTCATTTACAGCTAATTCAGCAAGCATTTTTCTGTTCACTACAATGTTAGCTTTTTTGCAGGCATTAACAAATCTGGAATAGCTGATACCATTTGCTCTTACAGCGGCATTAATTCTGATAATCCAGAGTCTGCGCATATTGCGTTTTGTAGCTTTTCTATCTCTGTAAGCGTATTTAAGCGCTTTCATAACAGCGATATTAGCGACCTTAAAAATTCTGCTTCTTGCGCCTTTGAAGCCTTTAGCTAACTTAAGTATTTTTTTATGCCTGTTACGGCTTACATTTCCACGTTTAATTCTCATTGTTCAACACTCCTATCTTGCATACTTCTTGTACGGTAACTCTTTTGAAACTAGTTTTGTGTGAGTTTCAGACACTACAGCGTTTTTAAATATTTTACGCTTTCTAGATTCGGACTTGTGTTGAAGCAAGTGGCCTATTCCGGCATGACGTCTTTCAATCTTGCCGCTGCCTGTTATTTGATAACGTTTTGCAGCAGCTTTGTGAGTTTTCATTTTTGGCATTTTACATCTCCTTTTTCAAAGTTGTACTAAAACCGAGCGAGGCATACCAACGCACTATACTTCGGCTATGACTAATTTAGCATACTAAAAATATGAATGCAAGTATTTATACACTATTCTTTACATTTAATTGCACCAAAAGCTCTTATATACCCGTTCTCATACGTAATTAAATAATATGCGCCGTCTTTTACGTACTCAATTGATGCATTTCTATATGTAAAATCTTCAATTGGGGCTTCGCCTCTTAAGTCCTTTGTTGTATCTATTAACCGCCTGATTTGTTCGTGTTTTGTCTCTCTGAACTTTTTCTTTTTATTTTTACCGCTTTTTTCTTCTTCCATTTTTTTATACATTTTTTGTAATTCTTCTTTGTTTTCCGCGATTTTAAATACAGGAATAACGGCGATAAGTTTATGAGCCTCAATCAAAAGGAGAAATTCTTTATCATCAGAAAGGGCAAGAATATAATGTCCGGGTTTTATAAAATTTCCGTTGTAATCCGGAATATAATCTACAATTGTTAAAACCGGCTCTGGGGTGCTTGGAAGAGAATACCTGTAAATACTGTCCTGCCCGGCAAAAAGGCCTGATTGTGAAAAACTATAAGGAATAGTTCCTTCAACGTTTCTTAAATTAGGTTTTACTGCGTAGTCAAAATCCAAAACTATAACTCCGATAAAAGTTCGTATATTGTTTGTTTAGTTAAACGAAAATTATTTTCAAGAGCCTTTGTACTTCCTAAAAATATAAGAGACAAGTATTTTGTAGAATTTCCAAGTTTGCCTTCTTTTAGCAGCTGTCTGTAGCTTTCTCTCATTAGTCGTTTTAGCCGATTGCGTTTTACTGCGCGCTTATGCGTTTTTTTGCTCACAACGAATCCTGCTTTGGTCGGAATATCTTTTGTCTTTTTTAATCCGGCAATAAGAGTAATACCATTTTTGCGGTGAGAATTGTTCACCCGGTATGTTGCGTTAAATGCTGCATTGCTTTTTAGTCTGTATTTTTTAGGTATCATATTTTAAATAATACAATAATTTAACAATTATATACAATATGGTGTTTTTAAGAGTTTTTCATGCAATAATTTTATTGGAGGTATAAAATGTCATTGGTTCTAGAGCAAAAACAAGGTTTGATAGCAGGCGACGGACTTTTGCCTGTAAAGATGGCAAAAGCAGCAAAAGAAAACGGGTTTGATGTTGTTGCTGTATCCTTATCTAATGATAATTATGCGCAGTTGAAAAAGTATTGTTCAAAGGTATATTCCTGCTGTCCGGGAGAAACTTTTAAGATAGAAAAAATTCTTAAAGATGAAGGGATTAAACAACTAACTTTTTTAGGTAAAGTGAGTAAAAAGGTACTTTTAAAACGTCCTAAATTTGATAAAAGGGCTTTGGAATTTATAAAACAGGCAATCAGGCTTAATGATGACAAAGTAATGCTTATGATTATTGAAGAGTTCGAAAAAGAAGGTATTACAATCTTAGACCAGACAATTTTTATAAAAGAGTTAATGATACCATCAGGAGTATTAGGAAAAGTTCAACCGACGCAGTCACAGATTGATGATGTAAATTACGGTTATTGGCTTGCTAAAGAAACAGGCAAGCTTGATATAGGACAATCGGTAGTTATCCGGGATAAAATGATAATGGCAGTAGAAGCAATTGAAGGCACCGATGCGTGTATTAAACGCGGGTGCAAAATAGCAAAGAGAAAAGGCAGAGTTATTAAAGTTTCCAAGCCAAATCAAGATAAGAGGTTTGATATTCCGGCGGTTGGACTTAAAACAATAAAAACAATGCATAAATATAAGGCAGACTTACTTGCTGTTGAGGCTAATGAAACAATTATTGTTGACCAAGAAAAAGTTGTAGATTATGCAAATAAACATAATATTGTAATAATGGCGGTATAGTATGAAAAAAGTTTTTATTATAACGGGTGAATATTCAGGAGATACGCATGCGGCTGTTGTTGCAAGAAAATTGAGAGAGGCGTCTTCTAATATAATAATAGAAGGGGTTGGCGGTGCACAGATGGAGGCAGAAGGTGTTAAGCTGTTTAGAAACCATAATAAAATGGGTGCGGTTGGAATTTCTCCTCAAATACTAATTGACCATATTAAGCTTGGTAAACAGGTGGTTGATTATATTCTTAATGAGTTTAAGCCTGATTTGGTTCTTCTTGTTGATTATGGCGGGTTTAATCTTAAGGTTGCACAATTCTTAAAGAAAAAAAAATATGAAGGTAAAATTTTTTATTACATACCTCCCCAGATTTGGGCCTCACGTAAATATAGAATTAAAACAGTAAAAAAATATGTAGATAAAGTTCTTTGTATATTTCCGTTTGAGGAAGATATGTATAAGGAATACGGTATAGATGTTCACTATTGCGGTCATCCGTTGATATCTCAGCTGCCTGAAAAAGAAGAGCGTGATGTTTTTTTTGAAAAACATGGGTTTAATCCTGAAAAACCTCTTGTTGCTGTTTTCCCTGGCTCACGGAAATTTGAGCTGAAATATTTAATGAAATTATTTATTCTTGCGGCTAAAAATTTGAAGCGAAAACACCCGGACTTGCAAGTTTGTTTTTCTATGGCGCCAAACCTAAGTGAAAGTTTGTATTATAAATACTATAAAAACTGTGAATTTGATGTTATTAAAGGGGATAATCAAGCGCTGTTGTCTGCAGCTGATGCACTTATTTTAGCCTCCGGAACGGTTGCATTAGAAGCTGCTTTGTATAAGACGCCATTTATTATAGCTTATAGGGCGCCGTGGCTGTTTTATTTGATTTATCTTGTTGTCAGGTGTATAGATATGGTGTCGCTTCCTAATATTATCTGTGATAAATTGATTGTACCTGAGCTTATTCAGCCTAAGGCAACACTGAATAATGTCATATTTGAAACTGAACGTCTTTTGTATGATAAAAAATACCGTGAACAACAAATAAGAGAATTGGAGAATGTCCGTTATAAACTTTCTGAAAAGAATTCTTCTTCGGAAGTTGCAATGGTGATATGGAATGCTCTTGCGGCGAAAGTCGTTAATTAAAAAAAAGGTTTAAATAGCAAAAGTTATTAATTGATTGAAAATTTACTTTTTTGTTAAGATAAAAAAAATGGGTAAAAGCATGTCTAACATTAATAAACATCAGAATCAAAAATATGCAATGCGGAGTGTTAAGTTTTATAACAGGTGGCGGCGCTTGTTTTTATTTTTGGTAGCTAATGTATTTTATATGATACGTTTTAAATTGGTATATCGTTTAAAAGTTTATGGAAAAGAAAATATACCAAAAGATAATAAGTATATTGTAGCCGCAAATCATTTATCAACATTAGATCCGCCCCTTGTGTGTTCGGTTATGAAGCGCGGTGTAGCGTATATGGCAAAGAAAGAATTATTTGACAATCCTTTTATGAGGTGGTGGCTGAATTGGCTTGGCGCTTTCGCAGTAGATAGAGAAAAACTCGGAGTATCAACAATACGGACAGTAATGGGTATAAAAGATACGAATTGGGTACTTGGAATTTTTCCTCAAGGGACAAGACAGGAGCCTGGAGAAATAAAAGATATAACAAAAGGATTTGCTTCGCTTGCTAAAGCTACAAAATGTGATATATTGCCGGTAGGAATAACAGGCACGGAACAGGTTAAAAGGCTGCCTTTTTCAGGGAAAATTATTGTGAAAATAGGCGAAGTTATACCATATTCTGATGATGTTGATGATATGGTTAATAAGTGGGGGGCTGCAATAGAAAAATTAACCGGCTTTGAGTATAAAGGATCAATTAAACACTAGTAATAATTAAAACTTAAGGATAGATAAAGTATGGCAAAAAATTACAACCGACGGACTGAAAAAGATTACGGCTTATTAAGAAAAGCATTTTATTTAGCGTTCTTATATGGGGTTGTCGTGCCGGTAGCTAAGTTAATGTACAATATCAAGATAGAAGGCAGAGAAAATGTACCGAAAGGTTCTCACTATATATATGCAGGTAATCACGTTTCATACTTAGATCCACCGTTATTGACTTATGCAGTTGGCGGCAGGTTTATTGCTTATATGGCTAAGCAGGAGTTATTTGAGGCAAAGAATATTTTGTTAAGGACACTTGTCAGATGGCTTGGCGCATTTGCAGTTAATCGTGATAAGCCGGAGATTGCAACCTTTAAGACTGTAAAAGCAATATTTAATACAAAAGACTGGGCGTTAGGTATTTTCCCGCAGGGCGGAATAAGAAAAGATACTACTAAAATTGAGAATATTCATAAAGGGTTTGTTTTGTTTGCAAAGAAGTTCAAGGCTGATATTATTCCTGTGGCAATATGCGGTTATGATGGGTATGCCAAGAAGCTTTTTGAAAAACATCTTACAATGAAGGTGGGTAAACCAATATCTTATGAACTACCCGAAGACGAAATAGTCCGGCAGTGGGTGCTGCAGATTTGTGAGTTTACGGGATTTGAACCTGGAGATGAATATAAAACACAAGCAGCAGTAAAACTTGATAAAGAACCTGTTATTAGTAAGTAATACCTTTAAACAAAAAGCGGTTACTTTGAACTAAAACCCTAAAACTGACTTTTTTTTACTTTGTCCAGTTTTTAGGAGTCAGTTCACTTTTGTGACCGCTTTTTGTTTGTTTAAAATAACTAGTTGATTTTAAAATTAGTTGAATAATTTTGACCTTTGTTAGGATAGTTGTCTTGAACATTATCATAACTGCCGGCTTCTGCGCGTTTTCTTTCTAAAGTAACTTGTCCGTTTTTAACTACTTCATGAATTTGTGTTATGTTTTGTTCAAGATTAACTAATACTTGTTCAGCGTATATATTAGCGCCTTCTTTCGTTCTGGCTGCATCATCTAGTGCTTGAAGACGAATATTTTCTGCTTCATCAAGTGCTTTTCGTCTTATATTTTCGCAGTCAGCAATAACACTTTCTTTAATTTTTTCAGCTTCTTTTTGTACAGCTCTTAGTAAGTCTGATTCGCTAAGTAATCGAGCAGCTTCAGCCTGAGCATCAGTAATTATTTTTTCAGCTTTTTGCTGTGCATCAAAGAGGACTTCATCTTTTCTTCTCAGAAGAGCGCGTGCATCCCGAATCTCGTCGGGCAGGGCAGCATATATTTTATCCATTAGGTTATTTGCGGTTTCTTTTTTTACTACAACAAGAAAGTTGCCTATAAGAGGCATACCATTATCCAAAACTTCTTCAAGTTCTTTCATTAAATTAAAAATTAAGTCCTGTTGCGTATTCATTAAAATAAATCTCCATGATATCTATACCATGAATTTTACGATAAATAAGATATAAAAGTCAACTTTATTTACCGCGGCTTTCCATAATTGTTTTTATTTTTTCTTCGTCGCTCTTGATTGTGGCGCAGATTTCATCTACAAGCTCTTTTAGCTTTTTTTGACTAATATATGCCAGACCCATACTATTTAAGAATGTTTTGCTTATAAACAGTTTGTCAAGATTTTCAAGCATTTTTAAGGATTGAAAAGACGCTCTCATTCCATTTTTACGTGCATATCGCAGCGCTTCAGGCATATCTTTATAAGCAAGCGCAAGATAGTCTGTAATATCTTTTGTTTCAACCAAGATAAGAGAACCCAAACCAAAAACTTTGCTTCTTAGAATTCTGTTAGGAACTTGTTTTATTTTTTTTATAAAAGCTTCACTTTCTGACATAATTAAAAACCTACCTCAATATTTTTAGTTTAGCAGTTATCTTGCATATTAGTCAAGTATTTTTCAACAGGCGGCGGCACAAATTTAGATATAGAGCCTTTATTTAGTAGAATTTCTCTTACTGAGCTTGAAGATATAAAGGTGTACTCAGGTTTGGTTATTAAGAAAACAGTTTTAATATCATCTGCAAGAGCGCTGTTTGTTTGGGATAACTGCATTTCATACTCAAAATCTGAAACAGCTCTGAGACCTCTTAATAAAACACAGGCTCCTCGTTTGCGGGCGTATTCGATAGTTAAGCCTTTAAAAGAGTCAACTTCAACGTTTTTTAGATGGGAAATACTTTTTTGCACAAGCTCTGTTCTGATTTCCGGGGGTAAAAACCCTGATTTATTGCAGTTATATGATACAGCAATGATTACTTTGTCAAAAATTTCCGCGCCTCTCTCCAGAACGTCTAAATGTCCGTATGTAATGGGATCAAAACTCCCGGGATATATAGCAATTTTCATTTTTACCTCTTTTATAATTATAAAACAAAATTTAATTTAATGTTTGCCTTAGCTCGTTGTAAAGCTCATTTATTGGCATTGACCAATCGCCGTTTTTTTGCTGCTTAAACATTTTTATGCCGCTGTACCAGTCGTTATGCTTAAGGTCTAAATGCCATCTCCAGTTGTAATCCAGCGGGAGGAGTATATATCCTTTTTTACCCAGTGAACCAGCAAGATGTATGAGCGACGTGTCATTACAAATAACAAAATCCAAGTTATCTAATGCGGCTGCTGTATCTGAAAAATTACTAAACTCTTTACCCAAGTCAATAATGGGATAATTTTTACTTAATTTTTCCACTTCCTCAGCTCCGTCACCTGTTTGGAATGAATAATACTGAACATTTGGAAGTTTAAATAAAGGATCAAATGCCTCAACATTTATAACCCGGTCGGTATCAGAAGCGGTATTGCCCTGCCATTTTATGCCGATTTTAATCTTGTTATTATTAAAAAATTTCTGCTTGTAAACCTCTTTTTTATCAGGATTAGACTTCATGTAACCGTTTGGTGATATAAACATATTTGTCTCATCTAATCCAAGCAGATAAGGAATACTCAGCATCGGAACGTAGATTTGGAAGTCTAAATCACTAGGCTCTGTTTCATAAGTTATAATTTCATCAACCCCAAGCGGGTTTTCTCTGAATAGTTCAATTAATTCCTGCTGGGGCTTGAATAAAAGTTTTTTGCATTTTTGTTTAAGAAGCGGAAAATACCTGGAATACTCTATAACATCGCCAAATCCTGCTTCGTAAAAAGTAAAAACTGTCTTATCAGAAATATCTTCACCAGTCCACTCTTTCGCCTGCTTAAATTGTTCTTTAAAAAATTTAGCCTGAGATAAAATTGCTGTTTTTTTACAGAGTCGGTTTTCAAAGAGAGGAAGTCCTTCGTTGTAATTCCGTTCTCTAAATAGCGAAATAGATAAAAAATACTTGAGTTCTTCGTTATCAGGAGCTAAAGTCAATGCTTTTTTCATTGCAAGAGTAGACGCGTGCGGGTCTCCTAAAAAGAAAAGCACTGAGGACATATTATAAGGAATTATAAATAAATCAGGTCGCAGCTTTTCAGCTCTTTTGTAGAATTTAAGAGATAAATCATAATCCCCGTGGTTTTTAAAAGCAAGTGCAATATTAAAGTTAAGCTCAAAATTTTCAGGCTCAATTCTTAATCCTTGAATTGCGGTTTCAATTGCACTTTTATATTTTTTTTGTTCTATTTTTATTCTTGTAAGCAAGTCATAAAAACGAACATTAGAAGTAATTTCCATTGCTTTTGTTATAAATTTTTCAGCCTCAGGAAATCTGCATTGCTGATATTTAAGGTTAGCCATCATAAAAAGTGTGTTTAAATTTTGAGGGTTTAGCTTAAGCGCTTTTAAATAAAAAATTTCAGCCTCATCAAGATTGCCCTGCTGATGGAAATTAAAACCTTGTTTATATAGTTCTTCTGCCTTATCCATAGCGAAATTGTACCTTTTTTTCTAAAAAAAAACAACCTGTTAATTTGATTTCTTCGCTAAAATATGCTACCCTAAACTTGTAGAAATAAGAGGAGAACATAAAGCATGATTAAAAAAGCAGCCTTTACAATGGCAGAAATTTTAATAACTCTTGGTATTATAAGTGTTATCGCGGTCTTAACACTTCCGACATTATCATATAATGTTACAACTACGCAATTTGCATCGGTATTAAGAACATCACAGGCAACTATTTCTGATAAACTTGATGCGGCAATGGCATTAGAAGATGTGTCTAATATTCGTGACTTAAAGCCTTTTGTAACTGCAGGCGAAGATTTATCTGCGCTTTATAAAGGTTTAAGTAAGTACCTGGCACTATCTAGAGTTAATGAGGATCATGTAATCCGCAAATTAAATGATGGAAGTACTGCTGCAACCTGGGCGGCATCTGATATACGTCAGATAAATACTAATGCTTTTATATATATAACTAATTTTAATCAAGATAAAACAACAACAGGCGGAGCTTTAATAAAACAAAACGGCGGTAATATTTTGAGACGTGTAGCAGAAGTCTATATTGATGTTAATGGTTACGTTAAACCAAATCAGCTTGGATATGATGTTTATAAGTATTATTTGGCGCAAGACGGACGGCTTTATCCTGTAGGAGGCAGAGATGTTGCGCTGTTTGAATCAGCAGGGGCGTCAGGTGATGCAGACAGCGGTTACGGTTGGGAAGGCGGCAGTGATGAATATAAATGTGATAAGAATTCATCAGGCTATGGTTGCGCCGGCCGAGTTGAAGATGAAGACTGGAAAATTAAATATTTAGGCAAAAAATAAAATATATATATAAAACAGACAGGGCGGGCAAGATTTCTTGCCCGCCCTGTCTGTTTTATTCCTCACATAATTACTTGCCGCCCTTGTCTTTATCTTTATCATCACTTCCTGCTGCGGGTGACGATGTTCCATCGCCTCCTGGAGCAGGACTCGTTCCTCCTTGAGGGGGTGCTCCGCCGCTGCTTGTACCGCTTTCTTCACCTGTAGGAGAAGAGGAAGTCGGAGTTGCATACTCAGGAGTAAGAGTGTATAAATTTTCTTCATTAGTCGCTTCGACTGTTTCTTCAAAAAATTCAGT
>CALVFU010000030.1 GCA_944326905.1 Candidatus Gastranaerophilales bacterium | reverse complement strand
ACGAGCCCAGCCCGTAAGGTGTCGGAAAATGATGAATTTTGCCGACACCCCGAATAATCCAAGAAGCGGATTTTCGGTAGGGCGCCGTGCGAGTGCAACGAGCCCAGCCCGTAAGGTGTCGGAAAATGATGAATTTTGCCGACACCCCGAATAATCCAAGAAGCGGATTTTCGGAAGGGCGCCGTGCGAGTGAAGCGAGCCCAGCCCGTTTGGTGTCGGTAAATGATGAATTTTCCGACACCCCGAATAATCCAAGACGGTTTCAGCATCTTACCAGCGTGAGCTTTCTGTTTCCAACTGAGCTAGAAAGCAAGTTAGGCTTATAGCACAGCCCCTTGTAAATATTTATTGGGCAGGTAGCCCAACCGACCACCCTCTGTACTTCTCAGTGCAAAGCTATCGGAATGCAGATCCACCTTTCTATTACTTAATCATAGGAATAGTGAGTTTTTGCCCTATTGAAAGAGCATTAGGATTAGACATATTATTTGCTTCTTTAATCAAATTGACTTTTTTCATGTCAAAAGAGCCATAAAATCTGATAATAATACTTTCTAAAGTATCACCAGACTGAACAGTATAAGTTTGTGAAACTGGGATGGATGAAGTTTCCACAACTGCAGCAGAGTCTGCCGGTATAAATGTAAACTTAGCTTCTTCAGCTGCTGCTTTAGGTGTTTGAATTTTAGCTTCTCTTGGCGCAGTACAGTTAATCAGTATAGACACCATTGTAGTCATAATAAGAGTAATTACTGCTCCTACTACGAGTCCAAGAACAAAATAAACCTGCGGGGATTTGTCTGCTGTACGATGTGAAACCTTAAAATTCTGCCAAAGTACATCTAATTCACGTTCTTTAGTCTGATCTCTGTAAAAACTGCTGTCTTGATGCCTTGCACTATAATTGTTAATAGAACGCATCATATCCATTTTTTCTTTGGTCAGATTAGAACGTCTAAGAGTTGATCCTTTCATTAAACCTCACACCAAGTAATTATATAACCTATACTTATCATAAAATTAAATACTTGGCAAGTTATGTTACAAAAATCATACATTTAGAGGAGGAATTATAATTTACCTTCTGATTTTAGGATTTTAATTATTTCTTTTCTCAGAGTTTGATTATTTTTTTCTCTATTGTAAATTTGTTTTAATAAAACCACGGCATGTTCGTTTCGGTTATCGTTTCTGAGTATTGAGGCAAGCTGATTTACCGCTTCGGACTTTGCACCTTTTGAATACATTATTTTGGGAGTTAAAACCCTTGATACTTGAGTAGGATAATTTGTATTGACGTAGTTTGCACAATTTTGAGCAGCGGTATAGTTTTTAAGTTTTATATAGCAGTTTGCAACTTCTGCATATAGAGCTGATTTCAACTCAGAAGAGTCTACAAGCGGAACAATACTTTTATACTCATTTATCGCTGCGGTATAATTGCCGTTTGCTTTGTATGCTTCTGCAAGCCTCAATTTTGAACTCGGATCTCCAGGCGTAATCTTTGTATTAATCTTTGCAGCAGTTTCTGCGTCTTGTTTTAACCTTTCTTCGCCGCCCACAACCTGAACTTTAGTTAATAACCGGCTCTCTTCCTCCGAACTTAAGGGAGTGTCTGTTACATCCGGCACCATTGAGTATAACAACTTAAGCGTGGTTAGGTCCCTTAAAGAGATATCATAATTTCTGTTCATTGATATCGGATACATCAAATCCGACTTTTGTGAACTGTGTCCTGCAAGTCCTAGCGAGTGACCAATTTCATGTAATGCTACATTGTATATTAAATCTTCATTTAAGTAATTACCATACTTATCCTTAATTCTAAACCTAATAACTGAATCCGCTATTTTATTGCCGTAGTACCTAAACTGGTGGAAACCGGCAGTATCTTCAGAAGTATTTGGCAGGCTGTTAAGAAAATAACATTTCATATCAGCATTTTCTCTCGAAGATACATAAGTAAATGAAATTTCTCCCCCTGTAACATTCTGCCATTTAGAGTACGCTTTTTTAATTTGTACAACATAATAATCAGGAACACCTTCCTGCTGAACGTATACTTTGAGCGGAAAAGAGTTCTTATTCCATCGTGTTACATCACCCTGCGCAATTACACCTCTTATGTAAGAGTTTGCAACTATTTCCTGCATTTTATACGGATCAATATGGATATTGTCATACGGCGAAGCTGCAGCGTATGTACCTAAAAATAAAATAAATAAAGTTGATATTAACGTTCTTTTCATAATAAGAAAATCTTACCAAAAATTTATTTTTGCAACATCAACTATTTACTTGATAATTTTATCTCAGGTATACCTTATAACCAAATTTACCATACTAAAGTATGATTTTTTCTTTAAAACCCTATAAACATAAGTATATATACAATATAATAATGTTATAATCATTGACTTTGTAAAAAAAATTATTAAACTAAAGTCAAGAAGTATATACAATCAACAATCAGAATATAGGAGAATACTATTATGGGAATGGCAGCCTCACAAGCCAGATACCTTCAGCTTAGTGCAAGAATGTCAAACTGTGAGTATGAAGGTCAGCAGATAAATCAACAACGCACAATACTTGCCAATGAAAGTGCAAATTTATTTAATCAAATGCTGGTAATGCAAGTACCTGTAGTGCCGTCCTCCAATGACTTTACCACAGTTCAATATACATTTTCGGACGGGTCTAACGATCAGGTTCTTGACAATTATTATCAAATCGGAACTCCTGATTCTGATTATAACTACGTTGTAACACACTCATATACTGTAGAACGCTATACAGGATCTATGAAACACTTATCCGATCCGCAGGTACAGTTTTCAAGCACAGCGGATTTATTGACGCCGGAAGCGTACGCTACTGTGCAGGAAGCTATCTATAGAAGCTACGCGCAGTATGAATCAGAGCTTGCTGAATATAATAAAATGCAGGATGATGCAGAAGCTCTTTTGAGTGATGTAGAAGAAAAACAAGTAGGATTACTTAATCAAATAGGTAAAACAACAGAAACCAACCTCTCATACGATCCTATAGGCGGTACATATACAGTTACAGATAACGCCGGAGGTCAGTATCAGCTTACAGAAACTGCTTCAAATGCTGATATAGAATCTCTTATTAAAGCTGGAGTAATGAGTGAAGGTGATACTTATTACAGTTATCAGGACGCATCAGGAAAAACAAATTATCTGTCTTTAACAGATATGGAAAAATATGTAAACGGTGCTGCCACAAGCTTGACCGGTTATTCCATAGACATGAGCGACCCTGATACACTGCAGGCAGTAAATGATTATGATATCGCGCTGCAAACGTATAATGATGCACTTGATGCAGCACAAAACTATTTTGATAACGAAGTAACAAATGCTTATAACAATTACCAAACTTTATTAAATACCTATAATAATTCAACACACCCTACATATATAGGGAATTGCGAATTAACAGAAATTCCTGTCGGAACAATGACAGAAGACCAGAGAACAGAATTACAGCAGGTAATATATGATTTGGCACAGGAAGGTATAGAATCAAACCTTGCCTCTTGTTT
This sequence comes from Candidatus Gastranaerophilales bacterium, assembly GCA_944326905.1. Lineage (GTDB taxonomy): Bacteria > Cyanobacteriota > Vampirovibrionia > Gastranaerophilales > Gastranaerophilaceae > CALUTH01. The sequence continues at coordinate 15,145 of CALVFU010000030.1, read as the reverse complement.
TGATGCTAACGGAAATTACAGCGGCGGAGTATTTGCGTTTGAAATGTACGGTCAAACGTACTATACAACTTATGATGATTTATACGAATCCTATAAGTCTGTAGACACCTCCTCCGATTCAAATAACGGGATTGACCGTCAGCTATCACTGCCATATTATAGTGCAACCTACGTTGATACAAAAGTTGAAACAACTGAAAAAGCGTTGTTAGAAACCGATTCAAGCGGCAGATTTGTGTCAATAAGACTTGAAAACGATTCTGTTAAATATACTCTGAATGCAGAAACAATAACAGATGAAGCTGCATATACCGATGCTATGAACCAGTATTATTACGATACGGCTCAATATCAAAAGGTTATTGCAGATATTAACGCAAAAACTTCTATTATTCAGCAGCAGGATAGAACTCTGGAATTGAGACTGGAACAGCTTGACACTGAGCGTAACGCACTGAACACTGAAATGGAAGCGGTACAAAAAGTACTTAGTGACAACATTGAAAGAACTTACAAAACTTTCGGTGATTAGTCTTGATTTTCTGATAAAAATCATTAAGAGGATAATATGGCTTATAAAAATGATGGATATTTAGTAATAGCAAATAGATACGGTGCAGCTTCAGGCAACGCAAAAGCCCTGATGTACGAAACGTATGACCGTTTAAGAGATTTGACGGTATCCGGCAGTACAGCAACCGGCAGCGGTTTTGGAGCAACCGGAGGATTTTTATATCAGCTTGCAAGTTTGTTTTCTCCATCCGCATTTATGACAACATTGGGCGGTACTGATACAATGAACATTCCTGGTACGTCATATTGGTCGGCGTATTCAGGGGCTAATGGGTCTGCAAGTGCCCAATATAGTTCATTTGGGCTAAATTCGCTATATAATTATTCGGGGTTTCCAAATGGTGCCGCCCCGGTCTATGCGGGATTAAGCGGATATGCTACAGGCGGCGCGGCTCCTGCCGGTTTAATTAACGGTGTAGGCTCTCAAAACGGTTATGCAACTGGTTTTGCATCAAGTATAGGTTCTATTGCGGATATTGCATCTGCTGCAGGCTACGGAGCCGGCATGGCGTCGGGTTACGGCATAGGACAAACTTTTGTTACACAATTAGGAGGCATTATTTCAGGCTGGGGCGGCATTCTCCAAAATATGGCGCCTTATATGGGAGAATGGGGTTTACCCGCCATTCTATGCGGAAATCTGCTCTCAGGTACAGGTTCTGCCGCAATTTCCGCTGTACAAGGAGTTGCTCAAAATATACTTACTAATGCTGATACTATCCTTTCACAAAAAGTTACAAATATTGAAACAGTTTGTAAAATGCTTGATACTCAATCAGATATCGTAAGAAAAATGCTTAAAGATGATATTGAAGGCAACAGCCAGGAAGTACAAAATATTTCTTAGTATTATTGATTTTACAGCTCTTTTTGTAAATTTTTGTAACAATCAATATAAAATAGCAAAATTTTACTAAAGTTTTCCCAAAATGTGCCGTTAAATAATGTGGCAGAGGATAATAATTTTCTGTTATAAAATCAGCGATACAAAAAATAGACTGTATGAATGTTAAAACATGTTAAGCTACACCCGTAATTATAGCAATTTTTTTTAATTACATGTTTTAAATATAATAGAAGGTCTATTAAAGTAGGAAAATTCTGTAATGAACGATACTTTAAAGACAACAATCAGACGATTAATAAACTTTATGAACTTCACAAGGAATTTTTTCGCAAGAAACAATCCGTTTGTAATGTTATTTAACAGTCTGTTTACTTCCTTCAAAGACATGCTCCAGGTAAGACAAAAACTGAAAATGGCAAAATACAGAGTTAATTACAACAAACATAAACTCAGTAAAATGGAAGCACTAATAGCAGAAAGTAATGAGCACACATTTTTGAAAGGAAGAAATTTGAACCAGCTAAGATAAGGAAGTGTGTTATGGGTGTAGTATCGACGATTTTCAGGACGCAGCTTTTGGTCGCAAGGCAGCACGACTTAGAGGCGTTCATTTCAGATCTTGCAGAAGCCAAGATGGAACTTGCCAGCTCTGTTACTGATTATATTGATGCGGGGCAGGATTTGGATGATAACAGCCCGGTCGTAAAAAGACTTAAGGCGCGGCGTGAGAAATTAGAGTTGATGGAAAAGAAAATTGATATGCGGATGCAGGAGTATCAAAACAAGCTTAATATGGTTAATACTGAACTGCAATCCTTAAACGGCGCTGCAGACGGTCAAATCCAAAGAAGTTTCAGTTATAAATTATAAGCAGGAAGCTGAAATATATAAAAGTTTATATTAAATCTATGTTGGTATTCATTTTACTCAGGCAGTAATTTTTTACTGCCTATACTGTTGTAAAAAATAATCAGAGCATAAGCCGCTGAATGTAACAAAAAGTTTTCTCCGCGGCACAATAATATTCTTATGTTTACAAAAGATGAAAAAGACTATACATTTAATTTAGATGATGTAAGAATTCCACAAAAGTATTATAGAAGTATAAATAATATGAGAGGTGCTAACCCCGGAAATGTATGGGAGTTTAGCCATGTACATTATTGTAATAACAACAGGTGTAAGCATCCGACTCAAAAGCCTGAAGGACTTTATGAAAGGATGATTTTAGCGAGTTCTAATGCTGGAGATATAGTCTTAGATCCGTTTTTAGGCAGCGGTACTTTGTTAAGAGTCTGCCAACAGACTAACAGACAAGGTATTGGAATAGAAATCAATGAAAATTATGTAGAGTTAATAAAACAGCGTTTAAGAGAACCATTTAAAGGATTTGATTCTATAGACACAAGAATGAAAAGATGCCCAAATGATTTAAATGATGATAATATGCGGGCTGAATATATACAAAACCATGTAAAATGGTTTTTAGCTAATCACAAAGACGCAGTATCTGAATTTATGGATGATGTTTGTAATAAATATCAGTCTAAAGAATTATCTGATTTACAATTAAGTTTAATAGAGTTATAAAAATCTAGTACAACTTATACATAAATTTCATCTTTTTGGGCTTGTATTTCGTAATAAAATATGAAATTATGTTCTTATGGTTGAAAACATTATTGAAGCCTGTAATATATCCGTTAATTATACTCCGGCTGGAAAATCCGCCGGGGAGATTGTGCGTGCGGTAAAAGGTGTGAGTTTTAATATTAAAAAGGGAGAAGTTTTTGCTATAGCGGGAGAATCAGGATGCGGAAAATCAACACTCGCAAAGAGCCTTATAGGACTGCTAAAACCTGAATCCGGGCAGATACTATTTAAAGGCAGAAATATAAATAATTTATCTAAATTAGAAAAAAAAGAGTTTACAAAATCGGTACAGATGGTTTTCCAAAACCCCTATAACAGTCTTAACCCCAAAATGAAAATTTATGATACTTTAAAAGAGCCGCTGGATATTAATACAAATTATTCAAAATCAGAAAAACGTGAAAAAATAGAAAAAGTAATAAGCGATGTTGGTTTAGACTGTGAAACATTAGACAATTATCCTCATGAGTTCTCCGGCGGGCAGCGCCAGCGGATTGCAATAGCAAGGGCGCTTATTTCAGACCCGGAAGTCGTTATTGCTGATGAACCGGTGAGCGCATTAGATGCCAGTATTCAGGCACAAATTTTAAATCTGTTAAATGACTTAAAACACAAGTACAATTTAACTATTGTTTTTATTTCGCATGATTTGCGGGTAATAAGATACTTATCAGACAGAGTAAGCATAATGTATCTTGGCGAATTAGAAGAGCTTGGAACCGTAAAAGAAATTTTTGATGACACTAAACATCCTTATACAAAAATTCTGATAGATTCCATCCCGTACATAAACAAGAAAAAACCGCAATTAATAAACAAAGAGCCTGAAAAGGATAATAACGGCGGGTGTTCTTTCATCCCTCGCTGCCCAAGATGTAATTTAGAGCGCTGCAGTATTAATCCAGAAATTAAAAAAATTTCAGAAACTCATATAGTCCGATGTTCTTTATATTAATTTGAATATGTAAAAAATGTAATTTGGGAGACACTGTTCCTTATTCTCTAAACATGTAGTATTTTCAAAATTTTTCATGATAAAATACTTGTATTAATAAGGACTTAAATAATGGACTTTAGAAAACTTTTATCCAGAAACAACTCAATAGATATTGCCGCGTGCCTGCCATACGGGCTGATAATAGTAACCTTTGAGGGTATGATTTCCTGGGTTAATGAACAGTTTATATCAGATTTAAAAACCGAAAAAGATATTGTAATCGGGTCGCATATAAATATCTTTTTTGAAGACGGATTTGAAGCAATTCAGCGCTCTGCACACTCAAAAACCAAAGAATTTATAAAAAACGACATTTCAAAAGAAAATTTTGAGGTGTTGGCTAAAGAAACCGAATACGGCTATGTCACCGATATAAGAAAAAACGCAGGAAAAGTAACAGGGGCTGTGTTTACAAATATTGATGACACTTCAAACAAAAATAAAAACGAGCTTATAATTAAAGTCTCAAATGATATAAAAGCACCTTTGCAGTCAATTATTGGTTTTTCTCAATCTCTGCTTGACGGATTAGGCGGAGAAATGAGTGAAAAACAAGAAAAATACACAAAAATTATATACAAAAACTCAGATGAGCTTCTTTATTTAACTGATAAATTCACTGAACTCTCAAAATCAGAAACAGGATTAATTGAAAAAGACTACAAAGTATTGGATGTGTCAAACCTTGTCTTATCGGTAGTAAAATATGTAGAACAATTACACAAGGATGAAGCTGTGGAAATAAAATTTGAAACAGATCCCGCAATAAGAAAAACATTTTATGCCGATGAACACGGGATTAAATACACAGTAAAAAATACAATTGAAGCAGTATTAAGATATATGGAGCTTGGAAGTATAAGTGTAATTTTATCGATCCCATCCACATCAATATTAGAAGAGGCTGCAATGAATAATGGGTTGTTAATATCAATAGTTTGCAGCGGATTTAGCTTGTCAGAAGCAGAGCAGAATACTATATTTAATCCATACTCAACTACGGATGGTGTACCGCGGCGATTTATTTCACGCTCTATTGCGCTTACAAGTGTTAAAAATGTTGTAAACAGTATGTCAGGTAAAATGTGGGTTACATCAGAGATTCTGAAAAATACAACATTCAATATTTTAATACCTATAAATGAGAGAGAATAAGATGGCAGGTGTTGAACTTAAGAATATAAAGAAGAGTTATGACGGCAGGCATAACGTAATTGACGGCGCAGATGCAATAATAAAAGATAAAGAATTTATAGTAATAGTAGGCTCTTCAGGGTGCGGAAAATCTACCGTATTAAGAATGATAGCCGGGCTTGAAGATATCACGAGCGGAGAAATTATTATTAATGACAAAGTTGTTAATAAACTGCCGCCCAAAGATAGAGATATTGCATTTGTATTTCAAAACTACGCACTTTATCCGCATATGAGTGTATATGATAATATGGCATTCGGATTAAAAATGCGAAAATACAAGAAGTCAGAAATAAAACAAAAAGTTGAAGAAGCTGCTGATATATTAGGATTAAAGCCCTACTTGAACAGGAAACCCAAACAATTATCCGGCGGGCAGCGGCAGCGTGTTGCTTTAGGACGTGCAATTGTAAGAAATCCTAAAGTATTTCTTATGGATGAACCTTTGTCAAACCTAGATGCTAACCTTCGTGTTAAAATGCGCTCTGAGATAAAAAAACTTCACAAAAAACTTGAAACAACGTTTATTTATGTAACTCATGACCAGACAGAAGCCCTTACAATGGCAGATAGAATTATGGTTTTAGATAAAGGAGTAATACAACAATTTGATACCCCGGAAAATATCTATACTCACCCTAAAAATAAATTTGTTGCAGGATTTTTAGGACAGATGAACTTTATTACATCAAAAGTTGATGATAATGGAATAGAAATTAACGGGTGCAAAATAAATCTTAGTCATTCTGTTAAAGAGCGGCTGGAAGGAATGCATGAAGTTATTGTTGGTATTCGACCGGAAGCTATGAATGGAAGTGAATATCGGATTAAAATTACTCCAGAGATAACAGAACTTACAGGAAGCAGCAAGAATGTATACTTTAAACTTAACGGAGCAGATTGTATGAGTATTGTTCCGGCTGGATCAACTGATTACAGTGCAGGGATTAATACTAAGGATTTGTATTTCTTTGACAGCTTTTCAGGAGAAGCTATCTAGTTTATTTTCCAACTCTGTGCTTTCTGTAAAAATCCTTAAAATATATTAGTGCCAAAGATTGAATGCTATGTTATAATTCTGTTATGCTAAAGGGATTGAAGTATATAGGGATTGCTGTTTGTTTTGCTTTAACTTGTACTGTCTGCTGTGCAGGTGATGGTTATTTAATAGTACCTGTACCTGATACTATTGTTGCGCCTACTCCGTTGGATCAGGCTGTATATACTAACACGGCAGAATTTTTTACGCCATACATCGTTAATGAGATTAACAAAACTCATTATATGCAAGCCCCAACAGTTAATGATGTACGAAATAAAATTAAAAGAGATTATTGGCTGACTAAATCAGCAGCTAAAGCCATGGACAATTTTAGGCGTTATTATACGCTGGATTTTAATTTTGCAAAAAAAATCGGCGATTTATATAATACAAACCTTGTTTTGCTTCTTACATCTTCAATCGATGCTAATAACTATGTAATGAGGCGTACATGGTGGACTTTTTTTGAAATTCCTGGGTCATCAGCTCTTGATCCGGCATTAAAAATTAATATTTATAGTGTTTTAATAGATACAGAGCAGAATATTATTATCTGGTCAAAGACGTATCAAAAAACAATAAGTACAGTTGAAAACAGGATTGTTCCTGTGGGTTATACTCCGCAAACCGAACAATTACAGCACTTTAAAGATTACTCGGTATACCTTGCCCCCAGAGTTGCACAGAGCCTTCAGGATACACTGCTTACTGCCGGTCAAAAATTGGCTGAGCCTAATATGATACATACAGATTACGGTACAATTGATAATGTATTTACAAAAAAATACCGCACGTTAAGAAAAGAAATTAAAGACGCAACAGTAGTACCTGCAGCAAAAACACGTGCGGGATATGGCAAGGCACGTGCTCAATATCTTGATTTAAAAGAACAGTGGGAAGAACGTCAAGCCCAAAAAGCTTTAGAAAAACAAAATACACCTAAAAAACAAAAAAATATAGAACCTATAAACTTCCTTTGGTTTAAAAATAAACAGGCAGAAGAGGAAATGATACCATCGGAAAATAAGCCTGCAGATATTTTGGTTCCTGTATCATCTAATGAAGAGAAAAAACAATCGGACGAAAATTCAGATAAAGAACAAACGCCTGTTTCTTCACCACAAAGCCTGCAGCCGCAGGTTACAGAGCAAGACCTGTCAAAACCGCAAACAGTTCCTGTAAAATCCGTGTCTGATAAACCAATAAAAACAACTCCTCAGGTACAAAACGATTTAACACCAGAGCCTGCTACGTCATCTAAAAATACACCGGCGTCGATACAGAGTAAAGAACAAACTCTTTCTTTGCCAAATAATGCTGAAAAACCAGCAGTAAATGTTACAAAATCAAAGAGTATTCAAAACAAAAATATTAACAAAATAAATAACAAATCATCTATAAATAAAGAAGAGCTTCCGATTGATGCATTAATTTATACCCAGCCGACAAATTACAGAGAAGAAAGTAATTATTTGCCTGTAAAGCCAAGACTAAGAGAAATAAATATAGACGATACTGTTAATTCTTTTTAATGAAGGCTGTATTGTGTCGTTACAAGAGATAGACCTGTCGCCTCTTGCAATAACTGTTTAGCAAAAAACTTTTAGCCCATTGACTCTTATTCATGTTAATAAGAAAATACTTAGTAAGTAACTATCACAAAAAGGTGTAAATATGAAAATAGAAAAAGTTAATTTATTATCCACAGAATGCAGACCAAGAAAAATAGCTTTTATAAAATACAGCAACAAATCATACACCTCAAATCAGGCTGCAAAGTCTGATGATTGCTTTACAAAAGCATTAGAAAGAGAAAACAGTCTAATGTCACTTAATTTTCTTGCATAGTTAAAGGAGAAATATGGAAAAGTATACAACTACACTTAAGATAGAGCGGCTTGAACATAACAAATTTTTACCTGAATATAAAACAGAAGGCGCTGCCGGCATGGATTTATGTGCGGCAATTGATGAGCCTGTAACACTCCAGCCGTTAGAACGGAAGCTCATACCTACAGGGATTAAGATAGAACTTGAACATGGATTTGAAGCACAAGTAAGACCACGCTCCGGCATGAGTATTAAACATGGAATTACACTGATTAATTGTGTAGGTACAATAGATGAAGACTACCGCGGCGAAGTTTGTGTACCAATCGTAAATATAAGTAACGAAGCCTATACAATTCAACCGCAGGAAAGAATTGCACAAATGGTTATAGCAAAAACGGAGCGCGCAAAGATAGAAGTCTTATCAGAATTAACAGGAACTGCCCGCGGTACCGGCGGTTTCGGCTCAACCGGCAAGTAATTAATGCATAAACAAACCGAGACATTATAAACAGAATAGTATGATAAATATTATAGCAGTATTTATAGGCGGTGGAATTGGAGCTTCGGCAAGATATCTGACAGGGCTGATATTTAGTGGTGCAAAGTATGGCGCTCCTGCCGGTACATTGTGTGTAAATATTATTGCAAGTTTTATCCTTGGGTTTTGTTTTGAATACTTTTCAACACGTACAAATATACCGCCACATATAAAATTAACACTTACCTGCGGATTTTGCGGCGGACTGTCAACTTTTTCAACATTTGCGCTGGAGGGGTTGCAAATGTTCAGTACTTCTGTAAAGAGCGCTATTATATATATACTATTAAGTATAGTTTTATGTATTTTAAGTACGGCAATCGGAATTTTTTCTGCTAAAATTATTTAAACATATTTCATCCATATAGTGTAGATAATTATTATATGCACGAAACTGTATTTACAAAAATTATTATTTTTATAAAAACAATTTATTATTGGATAGAAAGAGTAATTATAAAATAAATAATTTGAAAAGATATTTAAAATATTAAGTATATATTGATATGTAAATTTTATATAATATGTACTTGACATTTATACATAAATGTTATAGGATAAGCATGTCGGCATGTAGCCGGTATTAGGGATAATTAAATATTAGTCTGACACATATTAGTTGGATTAGGGATTGGGAGATTAATCCAGTGTCAAAAAGTAATATGTGTGTGATTAGGGAAAATAAGGAGAAGTTATGCCATTAAGTATTGTCACTAACACATCAGCCATGACGGTTAGATTTAACCTGAATAGTGCGACTGACTCGATGACGCAGGCAATTGAACGGATGACCACCGGTTTTAAAGTCAACAGCGCAAAAGATGACGCAGCTGGTTACAATATTATAGATACTATGACTGCGAAGATTGGGTCGTTTGATGTAGCAAGTGACAATTCTCAAATAGGTCTCGATATGTTAATGACAACCGAAGAAAACTATGCATTAATCACTACCCACTTACAGCGTATCAGAGACTTGACCGAGCAGGCATCAAACGGTACTTATAGTGAAGACTCCCTCCTTGCAATTAACCGAGAAATTACCCAAAGACTTGAAGAAATAAACCGTATTTCTGCAACTGCTGAATACAACGGTATGTTTTTAATGGATGGTACATTGGAAGCTGGTAAGCCGGATGGGATACGTATTCAAGCCGGTATTAACGGAGATGATGCCAGCGGTATTACGCTTGGTATATCATTGTTTGCTTCAGCTATGGTTGAGGATATTATGGAAAGTAAAGGCGGTACTTCAGGCGGTGCCGATATAGCAGAAATGGCTGAAAACTTTACAGGTGTTGATGACACAGGAGCTGTTCAAGCAGGTGTTAATCCTTGGGAGTTCTTATCAGTAATTGACGGTGCTATTACAAATATTGCAACACGTATAACTAATCTGGGTGCCGCTCAAAACAGGTTAGAATCTGCAATGTCAGCTGTTGATACAAACATTACTCAGCTGACTAACTCCAGAAGTACAATGAGAGATGCAGATGTCGCAGAAGAATCTACAAACTATATTTCTGCACAAATCCTGCAAACTGCAGCAGCAACTCTGCTGGCAACTGCTAACCAAATGCCTGCTATTGCTACTCAGTTAATCTAGTTTTTAATTTTTTGATTGTTGATTGGGATATGTACTTATATTTGAGGTTGTTTATCAACCTCTTTTTATTATTCTTACACGGTTATTGTAACAAATTGTTAAATTAACTCTGTAATATAGCAATTTGTTTTATATTTTGTTTTAAACAAATTATGAATAATAATTCCCCATCCTTTACTTCTAATATCAGATTTGTAAACAGCGCATACTATAAAATGCTTGCTAAGAAAAACTATATTGATTTTCGCCATAATGCACCCAATATTCTAAAAGCTGATGAATTTTACACGGAAGGAATAAGAACATGCACTGGCGGAGGGTTGGTTAGTCCTGGGATTGAGGCAGAAGGGTTTCACTTATGGGATGACAAAATTAATAATAAGAATCTGCCGGTTATAATTAATTCAATGTTCCGATTTGTAAAAAATCCACAGCGGGGACTCCTTATCGGCAGTAAAGATTTAGATTTGAACATTTATTCGCTTCCGCATTTTAAAAAGCTTAAATATGAGTTTTCAAAAAGAATTAAAGATATATCTTATTTTCAAACCCATACTTTTGAAAACGCTGAAACACATTTTCAATACTCGCTTAAAGACGACACCTGGAATATCTGCACGCTCTACCGCAAGGATGCAGAAGCAAGACTTAAAGCTGCTGCTTCGCTAAAAGAACTTTTAACGTGCTTTAGAAAAATATTCATTGCAGACGGCGACCGGCTTTTTATTGGTAAAAAAGAAATTCTGCCTAAAGATTATCCTGAATTATTTACTTTACACTCTCACTAAAATTTAAAAGAATAAAAAATGAACTTTTTTTTTTCATACTCGTTATAGAATTGTAGCGCGCAAAAAAGGAAGTTAAAAAGAAAGGAAAAAGTATGAATAAAAAAATTCTCACAATTTTAGCTGCAAGTATATTATTGACAGGTCTTGGATTTAATACCCAAACATTGGCAGCAGATCATCACAGAGGCGATAAGGCTCCGCATGAAAAAGTTTATAACAACGGCGGACATTTCCGTAAAGAATCACCTAAACATGTTGTTAAAGGTAAACCGGGACGTCCTGATTTTAACCTAAAACAAACTCCGGGGAATAAGTTTAAAGCAAAACAACAAAAAAAAGATATTAAAGCGGTAAAAAAACAACAAAAACAAAACATTAAAAATCGTAAAAATGATCACAAGTATCATAACGCCGGATACAATAAAGGCATAAAAAACGGACAAAAAAGCTTTAACCGCGGACCGCAAAAATTTAAAAATAATAAAATGAAACACCGTCAACCGGCTAGACACAGATAGATAATAGATTCATCCACACACAAAAAACACCTTTTTAAAAAGGTGTTTTTTGTATACACCGCACTACCATTAATTACTGGTTTTTATACGCGATTTTAGTGCACTGCAATGCTGAACAGCGGATTTTCGGTAGGGCGCCGTGCGAGTGCAACGAGCCCAGCCCGTAAGGTGTCGGTAAATGATGAATTTTCCGGCACCCCGAATAATCCAAGACGCGGATTTTCGGTAGGGCGCCGTACGAGCGAAGCGAGTCCAGCCCGTAAGGTGCCGGTAAATGATGAATTTTCCGGCACCCCGAATAATCCAAGAAGCGGATTTTCGGTAGGGCGCCGTGCGAGCGAACTATAAGCGTGCTGTCATGCTGAACTTGTTTCAGCATCTTACCTGTGTGAGATTTCTGTTTATAACTGGGCTAATAAACAGGTTGGGTATACTTGCCAACTGACAAGTCCAAATAGCAATAAGTGACACGTTTTATGTGGCATTCTACATCGGTAAGGTCCTGAAATAAATTCAGGACGACAATATATTATGTCATGCTGGAACTTGTTTCAGCATCTTACCTGTGTGAAGTTTCTGTTTCCAACTGGGCTAGAAAGCAGGTTTATATCCCAACTCTCTTGTAAATATTTGTTAAGGCAAGTATGCCCAACTGATATACCTGCGTAGTATACTTGTTTTCTGACAAGATTCCAAAATAAAGTTCAAGATGACATGTAAAAATACTAGATTACTATACTTAAATATAACCTTTTAAAATGCAATAAATTACACCTTAAACTAACAACAAAAATTATTAAATTGAGCTATAAAAAATAAACAATTAATAGACTTATTAGTGTAAATAATGCCCAGCCCACTTGAAGTTTTGCGTTATTTTTTGTAACATTATATTAGCTGTTTAATAGAGGAGAAACACATGTTTGAACGTTTTACCGAAAAAGCAATTAAAGTAATAATGCTGGCTCAGGAAGAAGCAAGACGGCTTGGGCATAATTTTGTCGGTACAGAACAAGTATTGCTTGGTCTTATTGGTGAAGGTACAGGTATTGCCGCAAAAACCCTTAAATCTATGGGTGTAAACCTTAAAGATGCAAGAATAGAAGTCGAAAAGATAATAGGCAGAGGCTCAGGGTTTGTAGCAGTAGAAATCCCGTTCACTCCGCGCGCAAAACGTGTACTTGAACTCTCCTGGGATGAAGCAAGACAGCTTGGACATAATTATATTGGTACGGAACACCTGCTATTAGGACTTATAAGAGAAGGAGAGGGTGTTGCCGCACGTGTTCTTGAAAATTTAGGTGTTGATTTAAATAAAATCCGCAGCAATGTAGTAAAAATGCTTGGCGATACTAAACCTCAAACAACAGCTTCAGGAAATATTTCTTCCTCATCACAAGTATCAAAAGTTAAAACTCCTAGTCTTGATGAATACGGCACAGATTTAACATTAGCCGCTGCAGAAATGCGTCTTGATCCAGTTGTAGGACGTGAAAAAGAAATTGAACGTGTTATACAAATCCTTGCAAGAAGAACAAAAAATAACCCTGTATTACTTGGAGAGCCCGGCGTAGGTAAAACAGCCGTAGCAGAAGGGCTTGCAATAAGAATCGTTAATGCAGAAGTGCCTGATATACTTGATGGCAAAAAAATAATTCAGCTTGATATGGGATTGTTAATTGCCGGAACAAAATACAGAGGCGAGTTTGAAGAACGTCTCAAGAAAATCATGGATGAAATCCGTCAAGCGGGTAATATAATCTTAGTAATAGACGAAATGCACACCCTCATCGGTGCAGGAGCTGCAGAAGGCGCAATTGACGCGGCTAATATCCTTAAACCTGCACTCTCTAGAGGTGAAATTCAGGTTATCGGCGCAACAACCTCTGATGAGTACAGAAAATATATAGAAAAAGACTCTGCCTTGGAAAGACGTTTTCAACCAGTTATAATAGAAGAACCTTCTATTGATGAAACTATTGAAATAATCCGCGGGTTGAAATTCAAATACGAAGAACATCACAATCTCATTATTTCCGATGAAGCAATTGTTGCAGCAACAAAGCTGTCAAGTAAATACATAAATGACAGATTTTTACCAGATAAAGCAATAGATGTAATTGATGAAGCAAGTTCAAAAGTAAGACTTAAAGTAAGCTCTCTTTCTCCTGAAGGTAAAGAACTTGATAAAGAACTCCGTAAAATTATCAAAGATAAAGAAGACGCAATAAGAAACCAGGAATTTGAGCTTGCTTCCTCTCTCCGTGATGACGAAGCAAGCATGAAAGACCGTATTCGTGAAGCTACAGAAGCTTGGAAACGCGATAATGACATGAACAAACCAACAGTAACAGAGGAAGATGTAGCAGAAGTTATTGCAACAATGACAGGGGTTCCTGTTACCAAATTAACAGAAGGCGAAACAGAAAGACTGCTTAAACTAGAAGATACATTGCACGCTCGTGTAATTGGTCAAAGCGAAGCGGTAACAGCTATATCAAAAGCAATAAGGCGCGCAAGAGTAGGATTAAAGAGCCCAAACAGACCAATCGGAAGCTTTATATTCTCAGGTCCAACCGGTGTAGGTAAAACAGAGCTTGCAAAAGCCCTTGCAGAAGCAGTTTTTGGCTCTGAAGATAACATGATTCGTGTTGATATGTCCGAGTTTATGGAAAAACACTCAACCGCTAAATTAATCGGTTCTCCTCCCGGTTATGTAGGATACGATGACGGCGGGCATTTGTCAGAAATAGTAAGAAAGAAACCTTACTCAGTAATTCTTTTTGATGAAATAGAAAAAGCCCATCCGGATGTATTTAATATAATGCTCCAAATCCTTGATGACGGGCGTTTGACAGATGCAAAAGGCAGACATATTAACTTTAAAAATACAATTATAATTATGACGTCAAATGTCGGTGCAAGTATGATTGCAACCCAAGGCAAGCTAGGTTTTACAACAGGCGAAGATGCAAAGAAAGACAAATATGATAAGCTAAAAGAAACAGTTAATGAAGAACTAAAAAAAGCATTCAGACCTGAGTTTCTAAACCGTATTGACGATATTATCGTATTTGCACACTTAAGCAAGGAAGAAATAAGACAAATAGTAGACTTGATGATGAAAGACTTATTTAAACGTCTTGCGGAACGAGAATTATCTGTAGAAGTTACAGACGAAGTAAAGGATTTCTTAGCCAAAGACGGATACTCTGAAGCTTATGGGGCAAGACCTTTAAGACGTTTGATACAAAGAAAAATAGAAGATCCGCTTGCAGAAGAAATTTTAACAAACGCCTATCAACCGGGTGATGTTATTGTTTTAAAGCTTGTTGATGAAAAAATAGTATTTGAGAAAAAACAAAAAGAAGGAGCTGAAACAGAAGAAGCTCATTCAGCGGGTTAATCAAAATTTAAAATAAACAGTCAAACCACAGACCAATCCTGGTGAAATCCGGGATTGGTCTCTGGTTTAGCTGTTTATGCAACCGTTTTATGCAGTATGTTGTATATATCGGCACAAACTAGAAAAACTTTAATGTTTTTGGTATAAAAT
>CALVFU010000029.1 GCA_944326905.1 Candidatus Gastranaerophilales bacterium | reverse complement strand
CACCAGAGTTGTATTGAAACTGGCAAGAACTATCCGTCAGCCGAACTGGTTGAAAATTATGCAAAAGTTTTCGGTGTTGATGTCGCGGAGATGTTAGACATAATGCATATTAAAACAACAGATGAACTATTATCCGACATTTACACAATGCTCAAAACCGCAAGCGAAGAAGAAATCCTAATGGTTCATAAGATTTTGAAAGGGCTTTTGCATTAGAGAACTTTAATATTCCAATAAAAGCAAATAAATTTTGTCATATCTTCAATTCCTTTTAAAAGTTGTTTTTTACTTTTTATACCCGGAATTTTACGATTGTCTATTTCAAATAATGTAACTAAGCTACGAGGTTTTCCAATAAAGATTCTCTCTGCCCATTCTTTATCAAATTTTCTTGGTAACATATCTCTACAATTAAAAGGGATTTGTTTTAGTTTTTTAGGCAGTTTAGCAAAGGAAAATTCATAATCATAAAACAATTTTCTTGCCGAATGATGAATCATACTATTTTTCTCTCCTCCAAGAATATGTATTTTATTATTTTCTACATTCCTCTGCCTTAAAACTTTATTTTTACCTCCAATACCAATTAATTGGGAAGTCGTTTTTGCGAAAATTATTTCTTCAGACATTATAAACTGCGTATTATTCAAATGTTGAACTTCTTTTTCGTTCGTAGATACAACATACGTTTTCCCTTTTAAATTAGGGTATACTTTACTATCGTAAATTACTACTAATTTATTACTTGAAATTGGGAAATATATTACAAGTCCTATTACAGCTAAGCCGATACTATTATAAAAAGGATTAATAAATATTATAGGAGAATCCGAAGAAATTAATGTCGTTTGAGTATTATATGTAATTATAACAATATCTAAATCATCTATATCGTTTTCATGTTCAATGGCATTATTTAAATATTCAGAAGGTTTCATACCCTCATTTATAAAATATTTAGATTCGGAGTATTTAGAATTAATACTATTTATATAATTTACTGTCTGATTTGATAGTTTGTTAATATGATTGTTCTCTGCTTTTGTTCGTAATCGTTGATATAATGCAAATAGTTTTAGTTTTTTTATGTCATCATCAGTTAAAATTTGATTTTTTATGATCTTAGGAAAAATTTCTCCCCATTTTGTTTCGTATTCTTGTAATTTATTTTCCCAAATTAGATCTTGACCATAAAAATATGGGCTTTGGCATTGTGCTTTATATGGGGCATTTTCTATTATTTTATCCAAATTATGATTGTATATACAGATACTTTTATCAATAGCAAAATTTTTTAAATAACATTGAGGAACATAATGTTGTTTCTTCTGTTTTGGCATAATTTCAAACCTCTATTGCCTGATTATAAACTATCTCTGTCTTAAATTTTAAATTATTTAATCAAAAATTAAGATTTGAATATGCAGCTAAAAACTTTTCAGTCCCCACGTAGTCCCCAAGAGGGATATTAGATGTATATTTACGGAAATGTTTATATGTCCAAAACACACTAAAAAAGAGCCTTTTGAGGCTCTTTCAAAATGGAGGAGGAGGTGGGATTCGAACCCACGGTACGCTCGTCACGTACGACGGTTTTCAAGACCGCTCCGATAAACCGCTCTGGCACTCCTCCAAAGGTAATCAGATATTTGTATTCTATATGAAACTTACTCCGTTGTAAAGGGGTATTTGAAGATATTTTAATTGGCGGTATAATTCTGATATGGAAAAACCTTTTAAAATACACTCTAAATACCGCCCGTCTGGTGATCAACCCAAAGCAATCAAAGAACTTATTGAAGGGCTTAATAAAGGTTATGATTCACAAACGTTATTAGGGATAACAGGCTCTGGTAAGACTTTTACTATTGCAAATGTAATTGAGCAAATCCAGAAGCCAACGTTAATTATTGCGCACAATAAAACTCTTGCCGCTCAATTATATAATGAATTTAAAGAACTTTTTCCTGAAAACGCCGTAGAATACTTTATTTCTTATTACGATTATTACCAGCCGGAAGCATATATCCCGCGTACTGATACTTATATTGAAAAATCTGCCAGTATAAATGATGAGATTGATCGTTTACGTCACAACACTACGCGTAGCTTGTATGAGAGAAACGATGTTATAATTGTTGCCTCTGTAAGCTGTATCTATGGTTTGGGTTTGCCTGAAAATTATTTTAAAGGCGCAATGACCATAAATGTTGGTGATGAAATGGAGCGAAATGAACTTTTAAAATATCTGGTCAGCATTCAATATAGCAGGAATGATGTAGAATTAGAGCGTTCAACTTTTCGCGCCCGCGGTGATATTGTGGAGATTATGCCTTCATATGAAAAAATTATTACTCGAATTTATTTCTTTGGAGATGAGATTGAGCGCATTGTTAAAATTGATAATGTTACAGGGGAAATTCTAGAGAGTCCTGAAAGTGTTGTAATATATCCAGCTGTGCACTATATTACATCAGATGAAAATGAAGAAGAAACTATAAAATTAATTCGTATGGAGTTAAAAAACAGACTGGCAGAGCTAAATAATGAAAACAAAATTCTTGAGGCCGCACGGCTAGAACAGCGTGTAAAATATGATATCGAAATGATAAAAGAAATGGGGTATTGTTCAGGGATTGAAAATTATTCGCGGATATTGGAACGCAGACCTCCCGGCAGTGCTCCTGCAACTTTATTAGACTATTTCAGGGGAGATTTTTTAACCGTAGTAGATGAATCTCATGTCACACTTCCGCAGCTTAAAGGGATGTATTTTGGAGACAAATCAAGGAAAGAAACCTTAATAAACTACGGATTTAGACTCCCCTGTGCAAAAGACAACCGTCCGCTTAAAGAGGAAGAATTTTTTGCAAAAGTTCATCAAAAAATTTATATTTCAGCGACTCCGGCTGAATTTGAAAAGGAAACATCATCTCAGCTGGTGGAACAGATTATACGACCTACCGGGCTTGTTGATCCCAAGATATCTGTCCGGCCAATTGAAACACAGATTGAAGACTTGATTAAAGAAATAAATATTCGTGCAAAAAAAACCGAACGTGTATTAATCACTACGCTTACAAAACGGATGGCAGAAGATTTATGCGATTACTTTGTTCAAGCTGGAATACGTGTAAGATATTTACATAGCGGGATTCAGTCAATAGAGCGGGTAGAGATACTTAGAGATTTGCGTTTAGGAGAATTTGACGTCTTAATAGGTGTAAATCTTTTAAGAGAAGGGCTTGATATTCCAGAAGTCTCGCTCGTTGCTATAATGGATGCTGATAAAGAAGGCTTTCTGCGTTCTGAGACGAGTCTGGTGCAAACAATCGGACGAGCGGCGCGGAATGTTTGCGGCGAAGTTATCATGTACGCGGATAGAATAACTGATTCAATGAAGGCTGCGATAGATGAGACAAACAGACGGCGCGAAATTCAGCTTAAGTATAACCAAGAACATGGTATAATTCCACAAACAATCAAAAAGCCGATAGAGAATAACCTCTTGTCATTGGTTGAAAGTTATCGTAACCTTGAAGATATAGTTGCCGAGGAAATGGTTGAAAGAGGAATTGAGAAGAAAGATTTGGCAAAACTTATTACGAAACTTGAGAAAGATATGCATAAGTGTGCCAAAATTCTTGACTTTGAGCGGGCGGCAGAAATTCGCGATCAGCTAAAAAAGCTGCGAGAAATGGTATAATTTGTAATGTAATTTTCAGCGGAAAAGGAATTTATGACAAAACTACATATTATTGCTGTAGCGGGACCGACAGCTAGCGGAAAAACGACACTTGCAATAAAGCTTGCACATGAGAATAATGGTGAAATTATATCGGCAGATTCAAGGCTTGTATATAAAGGTTTTGATATTGCTGCAGCTAAGCCGTCATTGAGCGAGCGAGAAGGAATTCCGCATTATTTAATAGATATTGTTGAGCCGGAAGTTGATTATTCAGCCGGAGATTTTTACCGTGATGCAAAACCGATTATTGAAGATATAGTAGAACGCGGGAAAACACCCATTGTGTGTGGCGGAACTGGTTTGTACTTTCGTATACTCTTAGAGGATTTTAATCTGCCGCAAATCCCGCCTAACCCTAAGCTGCGTGCTGAGCTTGAAGCTACTCCCATCGAAATATTATATGATGAACTTAAATTAAAAGATCCAATAACCGCGGATAAAGTTCATATAAATAACAAGGTGCGTATTGTCCGTGTGCTTGAAATTATACGGACTTTAAATATGCCATTTTATCAAGCGGCAGGTAAAAAAGACACCGAATACGATGTTGAATGGGTTTCGCCTGCTATAATGTCAAGAGAAGAACTGTATGAGAGAATTAATAAACGTGTTGACAATATGATAGAGCGTGGTTTAGTTGAAGAGACGAAAGTATTACTAAAAAAACATGGACGGATTAAAAATTTTGTAAATACAATTGGTTATTGTGAGATTTTGCAATATCTTGACGGAAAAATCCCGCTTGATATTGCAATTGAAAAAATAAAGCAAAATACAAGAAGATATGCAAAGCGGCAGCTTACATGGTTTCGGCGAAATCCTGAGCTTGAAATGGATTATTAAATTTCGCTGTTTTTATACCAGACTTTAAAATTATTGATATCATTAATTAATGAATTAAAATCTCCGTTAAATCTTACACATCTGTCATCAACCATCAGGTAGGAAGGTTCTTTTATATTTGTTATTTTAGAAAAATATTTTTCAATATTATATTTTTTAATCCATTTTTGGGCGTGTTCTTTACTTCTTGAGGTAAACAAAATTAGTAAAAATTCCTTAGAAAGTTTTTCAAGGAAATCAACAGCGCCATCTCTTATTGGTGAAATATAATTTTTGTCATACAAACCGCTGTAAGTATTCAATACTCCGTCTAAATCTATCATCAAAGTCTTTTTTTTCATGTAATAATCCTGAATTTTACATTGATTATTGGTAGTTTTAATTATTATTATATATCATAAAATAAAAAAATGCCATACCTCTAATGTCTAAAAACAAAGTAATTCCATAAAAATATTGGCGAATTTATTAATTAATCTCAAGTATAAAAAGGCTGATTGTTAATTTTTGTAAACAAGCCGGCAAAAAATAAAATTCAGGAGATTTATAGTCAAAAAAAGGAGAATAGAAATAAAATGTTAAGCATCTATCCAACAGCACCAAATCATACACAAACAAAGAGACAGAATACCCTAAACACAGTAAATTCGACCACGTTTAAAAGTCAAAATATAACTAAAAGAGAAATGTTTGAGCTGCTTTCAACAGAAGCAAAAGAGGCGCGTCTTGCAAGACTTTTTAATAATATACGCAATATGATAAATGAGACACGTGCGAAGATGCGGAAAAAGAAAATGTTTCCATTAGAGCCTGTTTATAAAACAAAATCAAATGCGGATGGAAATATTACTTTAAAAACAATTCCGAACAATCGTGAAAATGATTTTATGCTTGAAATGGAGAAAAATGATATTATTGACAGGTTATTTGTAAACAAACAAATGGCAAATGATAATATTATTTATCAACAGGAAAAGAAAACGGAGTATGGGAGTGTAATAACAAAGAGCGCTGATCTTAAAAATTCTTTTGATACAAAGCTGATAAATAGTATGCAAGAAAAATTATATAAATATCTGCGTTATTTTTTGACCAGAAATTCAAAAAACGAAACTTCTGACTACGCAAATTATATAAACCGAATCTTCTAGTAGCTTATGATTAAATAAGAATTACTATGAGAATAAATTATAAGCATTAAAAAAATGTATACGAATATTTACAATTAATTGCCTGATATACTTTTTTATATTATAATCCCACTATGAAGAAGATATTAGCTTTAGCTGTTATTTCAGCTGTTTACTGTTTGTCAACACAGGCTGCAGACATTGTTTATCCACAAGGTAAGTACAATAAAACTTCGCATGACAGCGTATATTTTATGGGAGTACTTCAAAAAGGCGAATCATTATTTTTTCGTAATGAAAAAGTTAAAACTCCGTCTAACGGAGCTTTTGTAGTTAATGTACCGCTCAGACAGGGACGGAACCCGGTATTTTTAAGTATACTAAAAGACGGACATTATAACATCAAACAATTTTATGTCACTAAAGAAGTTAAAAAGACACCGGCACAACAGGTATATGAGTTTGTTCCGTTATCAAAAACAGCCTTTAAGACCAATAAGGACGAGGTTAATCTTTATAACACGCCAAATATTGATGAGTTTAATGTTCTTTCACGTTTATCAGAAGATACACGGCTTATTATTGACGGACGCCAAGGTGATTTTCTCAGAGTATATTTAACGCCGTCCAGGTTTGCTTGGATAAAAAAAACAGATGTTCGTATGGCTTATGATTCTTCAGGATATCCTCTGGATACAAATCTGGCTGCTTTTTATAATGTTGATGACAAAACAGTTCCAGATCTTTCGTTATACAGGGTTGCTTTTTCGGAAAATCTTCCATATGAATTAATTGACACTCCAGATGAGTTAATTATCAATATATTTAATGTCGCAAATATGAATGATGAGACTCTTATTTTAAAAGTATCAAAGCATGAACTCGTTAAGTACAGTACAGGGTTTTCAAATGGAGATTTTACGCTTTTAATGAAAGGTTGTAAACGCCGTCCAGGACTTCCGTTAAGCGGGTTTAATATTGTAATTGACGCAGGGCATGGCGGGCAAGATAACGGCGGGTTAGGTATATTTAGAGATTATGAGAAAGACATAAACTTAAAAATCGCACAAGCATTAAAATCTTCACTTGAAGCAAAGGGTGCGGCGGTTTTTTTAACCCGCTCAACAGATTACGATGTGCCTGTTTATGAGAGGGTTAAACTTGCAAAGGCAAATGACGCAAATATTTTAGTAAGTATTCATATGGCATCAACCCCGCAGGGTAGTAATCCTCTCCTGGAGAAGGGCACGTCAGTTGAGTATTATAACGAAAGCGCAAAAAAACTTGCGTCAGTCATACAGTCTTCTGTTACAAACAAACTTTCCACAATTGATGCTGGTATATCACGTTCTGATAAAGAAATACTACTACCTACTGAATACCTTGGGGTAAGTATAAATTTGTGTAATATGGTCAACCCTGATGACACATCTATTTACAAAGCCGATAATTTTGTACAAAAATCGGCTGACAGCATATGTGCGGGTATAGTTTCTTATGCAAATTCTAAAATAAGCCCGGAAAAGTCCGGGAATATTACCAATTTGCCAGAAAATAACAGCAGAAACGAATTAAAAAAAGAAAAAAAATGGTATCACTTTTTTAAAAAAGATACTGACAAAGAGAATAAGAAAATAAAAGTAACCCCGCAGCCTGCTCCTGAAAATTTTGAGGAACAAAATAGTGTTACTGATTTAAATCACTCTGAAAGTAAATTTTCCAAATTTCGTTCACGGATATTTAAAAGTAATAAAGAAACTGTGCAGGAGGAAAAACCTTTTATTGATACATCGGTTAGAGAAAAGTATCAACAGGAGGCAATTTATACAATAGATGAGAGTGATAAAAAGTGGTATAGACCGAAAGGTAAGAAAAAACGGGTAAAACGCCCGCCAAGAGAGATTAAAAAACAATCAATGCAGGAAGAGCATCCGATAGATATTTTTGCATCAGGCGATTATGAGGAGCCTGTACAGGAGGAATTAAGCTTAAGCGAAAAGTGTAGAATGTTTTTTTCAAAGTTATCCAGTTATTTTTTTAATGCAGCAAGAAACTAGTAGTAAATAAGGCGTCATTACGAGTAGAAAAGCCACGAAGTATTCCGGGAAGACATAATCTGGATTGCTGCGAGGCTAACGCCTCTCGCAATGACAATTAGTCGGTTAGGTAATCTGCCAAAGCTAATACCCCCTTTACAATATGAGGAAGTGAAAAATCTCACTCTATTTTTTCTTGATATATGCGCCGTTGAATTTTGATTTTTTAAGCGGTCTTATTCTTTGTCCGCGGTTAGTTATTATACCAGGTCTAAACCAGAATCCGCAATTTGAACAGTATACTTTTCTTTTGCGAAGTTTGCTTGAGGAATAGTAGTTTTTTACTTTGCATTTTGGGCACTTAATACTGTATCTGTATCTTTTAGGTACCCTGCGGGCATGGGATTTGTTTATGTCTGCTTGAACTTCTTCAAATGATTCATTGCTTATACTTGCGGCATAAATTTCCATCCCCTGGCAAATAAGTATTAATGAGCATAATATAGTGATAATCGTAAAAATTTTTTTCATGTAATAATCCTTGCTGGTAAAATTGTAACAGTTTTTTTAGTCATGCGCAAGCATTGTAAGTGTATCTGTACCGGCATGGCAAAACATGCCAAATCATGCCGCATGCAACTCTTGATAATTGGCTTCTGATAGCTCTAGGGTGCTATGGTTTTCGGTATGTGCGACTTTTGTTTAAAATCATGTGTTTTATTATAAAAATCGTAAAAACGTATGATTTTATATAGGGCATATATTGATAGTATATAACTATACTCCTTAAAAAAAACGACGATACACATATCCCTAATCAACAGCTATGGACAATATAAGTACATAGCTTTTCTTTTTGCTATAAAACGGGCGGACAATATACCGTGCACGCTGTATTTGTATTTAGTGATGAGGGTTTAATTCAAATCAAGCAATATTTCTGCTTGTATAGCTGCAACTGCAAGTTTGTCGCAGCGCTCATTATAAGGATGTCCGGCATGCCCTTTTACCCAGATGAATTCTATTTCGTGCGGTTTCATGGCATCAATCAGCCTTTTCCATAATTCAACATTTTTAACAGGCGTTTTGGATGCCGTGCGCCATCCGTTTCTTGCCCAGCCCTCCAGCCATTTTTGGTTTATCGCATCGGTTAAATACTTGCTGTCTGACGTTAATGTTACTTTGCACGGTTTTTTAAGTGCTTCTAAGGCAGCAATTGCCGCTAAAAGCTCCATTTGGTTATTTGTTGTGTTGTTATATCCTTGAGAAAACTCTTTTTCGTGAATTTTGCCCGTTGAGTCTTTATACACAAGAATGGCGCCGTAGCCTCCCCGCCCCGGGTTTCCGCTGCACGCGCCATCTGTATAAATTTCTACTTTAATTTTATTATCCGGCATTTTTCTTATGCTGCAACACCAGTAATTTCAGAGATTAGATATTTTGCAACCCATTCAAAATCTTTATTGCTGCCGGCTGCTTTTTTAAGATATTCAATACTTGCATCGCCGATTCTGATTAAAGTCATTGCAACAACACCTCTCTTGATGCCTCTTACAACTTGTAATTGGTTTACAAGCTCCGGAACTGCTTTAGAGCCTATGCTTACTAACTCGTTTTCTATTTCGTTCTTAATTTTATTATCAGCATTTTCTAATTTCTTAAGCATTTCTTCTATGGATTGCATGTCCTTCTCCTTTTTTATCTCTTTTAGCAATTTTATTATAAAGTAAAAAATTACGTATCTCGGATTTTTTAATATAATCTTTACATCCATATTAAAATTGGTTAATATTTCTTAATCAAAATATTATTATTGCTCATTATATATAAAATCAAATTGTAATTCTGATATTTTTTGCGAAATATACGCAAGTGTTCTTGGAAAATGCTGTTGAAGAGATTGCGCACGATAGCTTATTGCTGAAGCTATATCCGTATTATTAATGGCTCCTGCTTCTGCTATTGTCTCATTAAGAGGCTCGCTTTTGCCTCCATTGTTGTTTATAAAATAATTCAACAAATATTCATTAGAGGAATTAGTATTTGCTTTAAGTGCTTCCAGTTCTTCCTTGTATATCTTTTGAAAAGTTGTATCAGAATGTAGATAAGATGCTATATCTACGATACTATTTGTTTGGTTTAATCGGTAATCCTTTGTGTGATTAAGTTCATGCAAGAATGTAAATAAGCGGTCTTCTGGTTTTATACCTATACCCATTATTATTGATGTTTCGCCGTTTTTATCAAGCTGTGCATGCGCGTTTTGGATTTCTTTTCGCGACCATTTTAATTTTATTCCTGCTTTCTTCAGGTATATTAAATCTTCTGCCGGAATTTGTTTTAATATCGGCAGGTAAAATTCTTTTGCACTGCTGCCTCCGTCTATTATATCTGAAAGATTTATATTAAATTCTTTCCCGTCTTTGTCTGTGATATGAAATGTTTCGTTCTCATATTTTACATTGAAAACTCTGTTATCAGTTTGTGTTGTATAATTGTTTTCATCTTTGTATTTTATTTTTTGTTTTCTGTTTAATAAAACATTGCCGCCGCGGTCTTTTATTTGATATACCCGCATTGAATCATGAAAACTGCCGATATCTTTGGCTGATTGGATACAGACATAACTGGTTTTTGTGCCGGAAGATGATTCTAAAACCTTTTCTATTATAATATCGCCTTTACTGTTTTGTTCCGCAGTTGAAATTAGTATTTTTTGCCCATTAGGGTATTCCTGATAAATTTCATATGCACCTTTTTTAGTTTGGGAAGGCTCCCAAACTTCTGTAAACGCAATTGTACCATCTGGATTAAAATGCTCAATACGCTGTGATTTCAACGTGTAGTTAAGATTAAATCCAGAATGGAATAGGCTTATTTGTGCACGCGTATTGTCTCTAAGGTTAGTTTCTTCAATATATGTATCCTCTTTTAACATAACTTTTCCACCGATGTGATTGTAAAGGCGTTCTCTGTCTTGTTTTTTTGTATACAATAATGCAAACTGCTTATTTATATCAAAAGCTTTCACTATAACATTTTGATTTTCTTTTTTTAAGAGAACCATACTTGCGCCCCGGCTTGTATCTGCTTCTATAACTTTTAATGTATCTCCGTCAAGTATAATTTCAGGTGATTTGAAGTTATTTTTTGATAAAAATTGTATTATTTCAGAAATTTTATTTTTATCTCTGTCATAAAGCTGGGCTAAAGTTGTAATGTTTTTACATTTAAGATTTGGATTTATATTTTTTAATTGTTCTGCAATATATTCAAGGCTTTCTTTTGAATAATTATTATTAATGTACTCAAATGCGTTTGCATCTGTTGTATTATTTCTTAAGCTCTTATTAGAGTATATAATATCCAGTTTTTCCATATCACTTTGCCGCAGATTAATGTGGTTGTTATTTAAAATATTTTCGACACTAATAAAAAAGTAAGCTTTATCTTTTGTAAAAGTTATATCATTTTTACACATTCTTGCAGCCAGTTCAAAGGCGTCCTTCTTGTTATTTTGGTAACTAAACATATAATCTTTAAAATCTGTAATATCTGGTATATTTTTCATCATGTAACAAAGAGCGCCACTATCATTTGAGTGAATTTCTTTCATTGTTTTATAGAGATAATCAAGTAGTTTTTCTTTATTTTTATTTATATTGCCGGAGTTGTCTTTACAATAATTTTCTTTTAAAAATATCTGAAGAACGTCATCGGATGATTTATCCATGTTTTTTTCAATAAGCCGTAAATTTTTAAGTATATATTCCTGTGGTATAGAATTTAACATATCGTTAAGAGTAAATGTAGAAAGCTTCGAATTGATTAAAATATTATTGAAAATTTTAGCTCTTTCCATTAATTCAGAGGCTGGAATGGTATCTATAAGTGAAGATGGCAGGATAACTTCATTAAATAACTTATCACAATTATAGTACTCTGCTGTTTCTGCGGCTTTATTTACTGTGTCCATATATTCAATAAAATCTACATCCTCAGTTTGAGGTCTTGATTCTGCTAAATCTGTATCTTCGTTAAATTTAACTTGTAATGTTTCTTGAGCCCTTTCTTCAGTTATTGTTTTGCTGCTTGCGGTGTTTGTACGGCTGCCGCTGGTTTTGCCTGCTCTAATACCGGTTGCAATATTAATTAATTGTGCAATACCTTCACCTGATAAATCGACATTCCCTGTAATTGCCATATCTGTGATTAAACTCATAGCGGCATCGGAACCGTATTCACCAACAAAAGCTATAAATTTCGGGCAGCGTTTTAAAAGTTCTTTACCAAGTGCTGCTGAAGTTTTTCCAATTCCCATGCCTGCAGCGGTAAGAAGGACAGATTCTTTAAGTTCTTTTATTATAGCTGCTTTATCCTCTGGTGACAGGCTGCCTGTTTCTGTTTTGGTTTTAGCTTCAATATATGAAATTGCAGAAGAGCCAAATGTTGAAACTCCAATACCTGCAGCTACAGGGATAAGACTTCCTCCGCTTAATAGAACTAATGCAATTCCGGCTCCGCCTGTAAGCATTTTTGCGTATCCGACGCCGGCTTCTTGGCTTTCTCTGAATTTATTTGCTAAATCTATGCTGTTTTTTGTTCCGTATGCATGTTTATAGCTGTTTTGTAATTCTTGGTTGATATCTTCAAGTGTTTTACCGTCAAGTACTTTTTCAAGAGAAGAGTTAATGGTTGTTTTAATTTCTTTAGCCATATTAATAAGTGAAAAAATGTTTATACTTTTTGCGCCGAAATCAATAACGCCGTTTTTTAATTCGGCACCATGTGATTGTAAGAAAGAATTAACAGCCGCTTCATCGTTTCCGTACATTTTTTGTAATGCTGATAATACTCCTGTACTTAAATTTTTATAAGCAAGTTCTATTTGTTCATCTGTGCCGCTGAATTTATTAAGGTAATCAAGTGTTTTAAAAGGTTCATTGATAAGCTGATTAATTTCAACAACCCGATTGTTAATTTCAACTGCAGCGTTAGCTGCCATTTGCTTCTGATTATATTCTTTAATTGCTTCTTGATTAAAGGTAACATTAGTCTCCAGGTGGAATACATCTTCAAATTCCAGAACCTCATCTGCTTCGGCAGACTGCAATATACTTTCTATACTATTGGTATTAGAAACTAACCAAGTGTCTATTTCTGTCTGCAAATATTTCTTACCTAATTCACCTATAATTTCATTTATTAAATTAGGATACTCAGAGTTTTCGGCATTTTTTAATTTTGTAATAAGTGTATCTGCTTCTCCTACAGTAAGTTTAGATATATATTTTTCGATTGCTTGCTGCTCTGCTTCCGGCAGAGAATCAATACCAAGTAAACATTTTAAAATTTCAACCTTTGTTTCTACGTAATCTTTTTTGTTATACCGTTAGTTTTGCTTTTCTCAAGAAGCATGCCGGCAGTCATTTTTACGGCAATCTGCCTGTATATTTTATCTCCGGCATATTGTGTATTAAATAACTCTTTAATACTGTTCCACCCTTTAGAAATAACTCCGCCTATAGCTTTGTCATATATTTTCATTCCGTCTCTGGCGTCTGCGCGTATTTGCTCGATTGCGGTTTCTTTTGTCCGCATTTCAAACAAATCAGAAATTGATGCGTATACTAAATTTTCTCCGTTTTTATGAAATAGTTCTTTTACTTTGGTTGTGGAAATATTCATAACATGTGCAAAGAAAGAGATTGCTTCTTGTTTGTCTAAAATATTATCCCCGCTGTATTTTTCCAGGTCTTTCTTAAGATTTTCAAGTTCGTTATCATCAAAAATACTGTTACCATTTTCATCATACTTTTTTAAAAAAGCATTCTGTGAATCAATAGTAACGCCCGCTTTAATATTAGCAAAATTAAATTTTTGTCCGTTATCAAAAACAAAATCACTCATATTAAAAATATTTCCTTATATGAACTATAACGGTATATTTTTATAAAACTTTGGTATTTTTCAAATTATATCAAAAAATTGTTACATAATTTAATACTAAAAAGCCCCCTTTAATAAGGGGACTCTTCAGATTTCAGCTAGTAATTAATAAATGCTCGGTTGACTTCTGACATAATATCGTACGCACTAACTGTTTGAGGTGCTGCCTCTTGGGGCAGTGTTGCTGCGAACGCTTTTTGCCCTTCGTATTTAAGTTGTGCAAGGTAAGCCTGTTGGTCTCCTTGTGCAATATTGGTCAGTTGTCTGAGAGCAGAATCAAATGAAGCTCTGTCTTCATCAATATTCCCGGTTGCTGCTAATCCTATTTTTGCCATGACGCTTTCCCAGGGATATTGAGGCTGGGCAGTCCCTGATTCTTGTCTTGCAATCTCCGATTTCGCTTGTTGGGAGTAATCCCCGTACATTGCCTTATATAGTTCTTTTATATCGGTGTACGGGTCGCCCGTTTGACGAATGTGGTACTCCTTCATTAAATCATTCAGCTTTTTATCGGAAATCGTGCTGCCAAAAAACTGGCGCTGATACGTAGCTCCATAATCATAGATTCCGTTTACTGCTGTGATTGTCATGATACACACCTCGATATACAATTGTATATAATATATATCGGCAGTTTTTCTAAAAACTTTAACATTTTTCGATAAAATTTTACAAAAATTTACAATTGTCCCGCAAAAACAAGCTATAACTTAATTTTCATTTGAAAGTTTTTTGTGATAAAATTTAAATATGACAGTACACTTTTTTTACGGGGAAGAAGATTACGATATTGATAAAACAATTGATATAATGCGTGCTAAGCTTGATAAAAACTTTGCCGCAATGAATTACCGCGTATATACCAACCCTGTATTTACAGATTTAACCCAAATACTCAGAACTCAGCCTATGATGTTTGGCAGTATGCTCATTATTATTAATTGCGGCGGATATTTTACGGATAAAGGCAGTGGATTTGATGATAAGCAGCTATCTGAAATTGAAACTCTGGTAACTGATTCTCCTGAAAATGTTGATATTGTTTTTCTCTGGAAACTTCCGCGCGGAGAAGGTAAAAAGCCTGATACAAGACGTAAATTGTTTAAAATTTTATCTAAAACCGACAGCAGAGCTTTTGATGCCTTGAAAACCTACCAGACAGCAGAATTAACCGCAAGAATTAAGAGTATGGCTAAAGAAAAAGACATTTCTCTTGATAATGCTGCGTGTAATGCTTTGATTGAACAAATCGGAAATAATTTGAGAGAATTTGAAGCAGAATTAGAAAAACTTAAACTGCTTGTGTATCCTGAAAAAAAAATTAATGAAAAGCTCGTGCGTGAAAACTGTACTTCTAACCAGGATTTGTTTAATTTGACTGATTATATAATGAAAAATGAAAAAGATAAAGCGCTTATGGAATTCAGACTGTTGACTGATAAAAAACACCCGCTTGAAATATTATCTGCTATTCAGACAATGTTAAGAAAGTGGATTATCATTAAACTTAATGCAGCGTCAAAAAGTACGTTTGAAATATCAAAACTCGTTGGCATGCACGAATTTGTTGTAAAACAAACCCTTGCCAAGCTTAAAAATACGTCATTAAGAGAGATGGTTAAATTTAAGCAAAATTTGATAAATGCAGAATATAGGATAAAAAACGGTATGAGTTATGATGTAGAATTTGAGGTAGAAAATGCTATTATCAGATAAATACCCGTTTTTGACAAACTATTTTAATCAAATGTTTAATACAATTCCCTTGAGAGCTCCGCAGAGTATAATTTTCTGGGGCAGTGATTTTGAGTCGCAGTTTATACTAAGCCGCGAAATAGCAAGGCTTTTAAATTGCACAGGCGATAAAAGTGACAGCTGTTCTTGTATTAACTGTAACTGGATTCGAGATAATGCGCATCCTGCTGTACAAATAATATCCAGAGTTGATAATAAGCCGTCAGACGATGAATCAAAAACCGTTATTTCAATTAAGCAGGCTAATGAAATTAAATCTTCGCTTATGACATCATCAGATTTTTACAGAGTATTTATTTTTTGTGATAGAGATGAGGATGGTAATTTTTGCGGGCTTAATCAACAAAACTTTCAGGAAGAAACTGCAAATTCACTCTTGAAAATAATAGAAGAGCCATCAGCACGTGTTATGTTTATATTCCTTGCACGGTATAAAGAAGATTTGCTCCAGACAATAATAAGCCGCTCCCAATGTTTTTATGTTCCATCCTACGAACGCCCGGAAGAGGGATATGCTTTAATTGACGGGGTGTTTACCGGGTATTATGAATTTAAGCGCAAAGATACTTTTAATGCTGCTGAAAACCTGATTAACCTTACAAAAGAACATCCTCCGCTTGATATTTTGGGCAATATCCAGAATTATATGATTCAACTTCTTAAAAATAACCCGGCAAATATACGTTTTATCCGCGATATCGAAACAGTTGAGCGTGCTAAGCGGCAAATAGTCTTAAATATGAATGTTCAAAATGTTTTTGAAAACATGTGTTTGGATATAATTCACTAGATTGTGTGAAATATAGGCTGCATTTTATCAAAAGTACAAATATACTTAAATCCAAGTTCTTTTAAACTTTTTTCTGTTTCTTTTATTTTATATGCGACATGCTCCGGGTAATGCGAATCGGCGCCTATTGTAATTATTTCACCTCCAAGTTCCTTATAAAACTTGATAATCTCGGTAGAGGGCGTTAAGTCGCCGATGTTGTATCTGTAACAAGAGGTGTTTACTTCGATACCTCTACCGTTTTTAATTACTTTTTTTAAGATGGTTTCAATTTTATCTTTGATTTTATAAAATGGATATGCGCCGTTTCTGTCATACCGTCTTATGACATCCATATGCCCTAGCACACTGTAGTTATTGTAATTTGAGACTATTTTATCTAATTCTTCATAATACTCTTCAATATATTGCTTTTGAGTTTTGCCGCTTTGAAAAGCTTGTGACCAAAATTCTTTGTTATTAATCTGGTGAAGAGACAAGAGTATAAAATCAAAATCATAAGAGTGAAAAATCTTTTCATACTGTGGGATTGTATGGGACTGCATGCCAAATTCCATGCCGAATTTTAACTTTATACGCTCCCCGTATAATTTTTGCGTGCGTTTAAACTCGCTTAAGTAAGTTTTACAATCACAATCGTGCATACTATAAACACCAATATCTATGTGTTCAGTAAAGCATATTTCGTCAAGCCTTTCATTTATAGCAGCCTTAATACAAGTTTCCATGGGCATTGAACAGTCATCACTAAAAGAGGTATGTGCATGATAATTTGCAAACATTTTATATTCTCCCGCGGATGATTGTAGCATAAAAATTTATTATACTGAACGGATACATAAAGTGTACCTTTTGCAGCAAGTACAGACTGTTGATAAACACTGTAATATTGCAAGCATAATGTTATTGAGAAGTGAAGTAATGTACCTTTTTACGTCAGTACGAGAAACGAAGTGACGAAGTAATGTCATTTAGCATAGCTGGATTTATAGCCCTATTGGGGCATTGTATATACTTTGTAAATAGGATTTAATATAATTAAATCTTTTTCATACTTCCAACTATTCTTAATTCCAAGAGTCGAAAGGCTCTTTTTTTTATGTTTTATTATGCGGCTATATTAGGTTTAACTTCGTCGGAAGCGCTTTTTGCTTTTAAGTTATCAAGTGCCATTTGTGCCCCGGCTCTTACTGTTTCATTTGGATCAGTGTTCACCAATGCTTGATATATCGGTGTTAATTCTCTTGCATATTCTTCTCTTTGCAAGAATATTAACGCGTCTAGTGCATTTAACCTGATTAAATGATTATCACTTTTAAGGGCATTTACTATTGCAGAAAGTCCCGGTACATCGGTGATTGCTACTGGTGTACCGCTTTCTTCTTTGACCCGATTTAAAAATGCATCAGAAAGCATTGCAAGTGTTGCTATACCATATTCTTTGTTGCGTTCTGCTAATTCAAGTTCTGACAGTGTGTTTGCATAGTTTTTATCCTGCTCTGAAATTGTATATGGGAAAACCATTTTATCTTCAGGTATATTTTGCTGTTCTTGCTGCTTATAAGCCTGATAATTTGCAATTAACTGCTCTCGTATTTGGTTTTGAGCCTCTGTCGGACCTGCAAGATTTGTTGTATCTTTATTTACAATATCAATTACACCATGAAAAACAGGTTCTACAAGGTATGGACGCAGCGCCTCCGGGTCTCCGCTCCTTCCGGCATCAACAATTTCTTTTAACTGCAAAGCTTGTATATCATAATTTGGCGAATTAAGATCTTCTGTAATTTTTATATAATCAACTATTGGAGACGTATTTCCCGGTGGAACAATTTCAACTTTGGAGATTTGGCGTTGTATTGTTTCATCAGGATCTTTAATTGCTCTTTCTGTTGATGTTTGATTTTCGTTGTTAAGTTTTATATTATCGGAGATAGCAGTTTTTGTTTGAGCATTACTGCCTTCATTTAATTGTACAGTTTCTAGTTGTATATTTTCTTTGACCGGCGGTAATTCAGTTTTAGCTGCTTCTTGAATTTCCTCCTCTGCGGATTCTGTATCTGCTTTTTTATCTTGTTTTAAATCTATGTAAACAGGCGCTGGTACAGGTATTGTTTTGTTTTCCAGAACAGATTTTGGCAGTTCTACTGCCGGTTTTGGCTCAGGGAGTGCTGCTGGAGGAACAGGTTTTTGATTTTGTATCATTTGTTGGTAATATTCGGCAGGGATGGAACCTTCAGGGTATCTGTATATTTTTACAGGTACAGTCTGCGGCTGTGTAACTCCTTGTTGAGGCGCATTTACAACGGGATTATGTATGTCAATTTTTACTCCATTGTAATTTTGGTTTGTTACGTATGTATTTTTACCTATATTATCTATTCCTGCCATTTTTTCACCTTTCCCTTTACTTTATTATAAAGTAAATTTGTTTTTAAAAATTGCTTTTTTATATTATTCCTTATACATTATTTTTTGTGTCTGCTGGTAATTCTTCAACTTGCGGCGCTGGAGTATTAACATCGTAAATACTTGCTTGCGGAATATCATAAATAGGAGCTGTAATCGGTGCCGGCGGAATATTTACGGTTGGATTTGTAATATCAATTTTTACTCCGTTGTAGCTGCCGCCCCCTCTGTTGCAGCACTGCGGGCATGGACAAATTGGAACTTGTGGTATTTGAGTCATATAAAATCCTTTCTTTAACACTAACGTGTATTTAAACGTTTGTGATTAAAAAAAATTGACATATTATAGTGAAATCTTAACAAATATTTACAAAAAGAAACACTCAATGCACTTGTTATTAGATGAGATACTGAAAGTAATATTGCTGGCTATATGCCTAAATGGTTATTCATACTCGTGTAAAAAAGAGAAAAACTATAACAAAAACTTAACAAAACACAAAATGTAACAAAATGTAAAGATGAATTTACACACCCCTCAAACCCAGTTATAAT
>CALVFU010000028.1 GCA_944326905.1 Candidatus Gastranaerophilales bacterium | reverse complement strand
TAGGGCGCCGCGCGAGCGAAGCGAGCCCAGCCCGTATGGTGTCGGTAAATGGTGAATTTTCCGACACCCCGAATAATCCAAGAAGCGGATTTTCGGTAGGGCGCCGCGCGAGCGAAGCGAGCCCAGCCCGTATGGTGTCGGTAAATGGTGAATTTTCCGACACCCCGAATAATACAAGAAGCGGATTTTCGGTAGGGCAGAGCAGGACGGAACTATAAGAATGCTGTCATGCTGAACTCGTTTCAGCATCTTATCAGCATGAAGCTTCTGTTTTCAGCAGGACTAGAAAGCATGTTAGACTTATAGCCCAGCCTCATTATAAATATTTGTTTGGCAGGTAGCCCAACCAACACCCCGAATAATCCAAGATTAGTTCAGTATTTTCCAAATAGCAATAATATAAGTGACACGGCTTATGCTACACTCCACAACGGTAAAGTTCTAAAATAAGCTCAGAATAATATTATAATTTATTGTCTATTCTATATTCTTTTTGGTCTCAATACATATCTTTAATCATTTCTTTGCTTTATACACAAAATTACCCTGGTCAGCGGCGGGAACGAGTTCTGGTAGCAATTTTAGCCGGTATTAGTGAAATTCGCTATAGAAGTTCATTTGGTAAATACTTGTTTGAGAGTCAAAAATGTAGTATAATTCACCTATATAGTGTATATTCTTATTAAAAATATATACTATCATGTAAGAAGAGTTGACTAAGTATTATATTTAATTAAAAGGTAGATATGAGAAAGCATATTTTTTTATTAGGATTAGCAGTAGTTTTAGCAGGTACAAGTTTTTTAGACGTACAGGCAAAACAAGGCACAAATTTAAATAGTATAATAAGCATGTATAAAGCCGGTAATTATTCAGGCTGTATACAAGCTCTTGAGCCATTCTTAGAAAAAGATCCATCAAATGCGGTCGCTCATTATTATATGGCATTGGCAAGCGCGCAAGCAGGACGCGTGGAAGACGCCATCAGCCATTATGATACTGTAATTCAGCTCAATACACAGGTATCTCTTGTTAAGTATGCAACAAAAGGAAAGTTATGTCTCCAAAACCCGGATCAGTGTAATGCTGCAGAATCATTGGATGATTTTATACGCAGTCAAAAAGGATTTGATATTACTAATTCGGTAAAAAATGAGATTGAAACTCAAAAGTTAGAGAGCATAAGAAGAGATATTAACAATAATAAGGAGATTACGCCTGAACGCTTCAAACAGTATAAACAATTTTCAAACGCTGAGCCTGTTCCAACAAATGATGAAATAGTTGCGGCTCTACGCACATTGCAGCGTGCAGGTTTTGCAGCACCTCAAGTTCCATCGTATGGTGATTTGAGTGCTATTTATTCAGGAAGTGTTCCAGGAAACAGCTCTGTTAATAATCTTTTAGATATGATTTCAGGATATTCATCTTCTGCAAAAAATGAGAAAATTGATCCGCGAGTATTGCAGTCGATAATGACTACTCAAATGATGGGATTATAATTAAGAGGCTATTTATATGGATATAGAAACAAGCCGTTTTGGTAAAATAGTCATAAGTGAAGAAAAATTATTTAGTTTTGTTATGCCAATAATTGGTTTTGATGAATTATCCAAGTTTGTTCTATTAGAGCACAATGATGGTTCCATGTTTAAATGGCTACAGTCTACAGAAAACCCGCTTTTAGCGTTTCCTGTAGTATCTTGTGCAAATTTATCTATGGATTATGTTATTGATTTGCCTGATAATGCAGTGGACGCATTGCAAGTAGAAGATGTTGATGATTTGCTTGTTTTAAATATTGCATCGATTCCATCGTCTGACCCGTCAGGAGCTACAATCAATTTACTTGCGCCGCTTATTTTTAATATTAAGAATAAACTTGCAGGGCAAATAATTCTATCCGGGTCGGGCTATGAAGTCAGCTGCCCTATTTTTGATAAAGGGGAGGCTGAATAATGCTTGTTATAGCTAGAAAAAACGGACAAAAAATTATTATTAATGATAATATTGAAGTTACTGTAATAGAGACAAAACCTGGTTCTTGCAGACTGGCAATAAAGGCGCCTTTAGATGTAAAAATATATCGCGAAGAAGTTTATATGCAAATAAAACTTGCAAATATGGTTGGACAAAATACTACAGATGATTTGGTCGCTCAAGTAGATGCAATATTAAAGAATCCTGATGGTAAAGTTAATAAGTCAATCGTTCGTCATTCGGACGAAGAATTTATTGCTGATAAGCAGCCAAATAAAAGAATTATCATAAAGAAACTAAATGAAAGCAATGACCGATAGTTTTGCGCTTGAATTACTGTTAAAAGGTGATTACATTTCTGCACAAAAAATTTTAGACGTTAAAAGGCACCCGCTGGAAGTCGCGTACTCGCTGTTTTTGTCAGGAAATTTTCTTGAAGCACGCAAAGTTCTTTCATCTATAAATTCTACAAGAGCAAATTGGCTGCTAGAATTAATTAATCTTATGGTAGATTATAAGATGATTTCTCCTACATATTTTCAGATAAGAAATTTTTTAGAGCTGGATATTGATCTTTTTATATCCTCTAGAAAAAATGACTATTTAACTAAACTTTTAAATTACGCAAAAGAACTTGCCGTTGTAAATAAGGAAACATATAAATTGATTGGACGGATATTATTTAACGATAAATTATATTCTTTGGCTGTTTATTATTTAGACTTATATAAAGATAGTGTATACTATGATCCTGAGCTTCATTTTATTTATGCTAAGTATTATATTATACAGAAAAACTACGAAAAGGCTCTTTCTTCAATAGAATGGTGCCTGTCCGTTTTGCCAGGGTATTTTCCGGCAAAAAAACTGCGATCTGAAATATTAAAGCTGATAAAGTCAGAAAAAAAGTAAAGTTTTATTAAAATACCAGGTTAAGTTATTCACAAAATTAGATTTAAAGTGTACCATATAAACTATGATTGAATTAGATAAATTGTATGCAGATGTTGAACCAACAAAACGCAGGAAAATAAATGAAAAATTTCGTCCTGCAATGACATCGCCATTTTGGTTGTGGGTAGCGGATAGATTTTTTTATGGCATGCTGGAGAATAGATTTTATGCTTTTAGGTATAAGGGGGCGGAAAATTTTTATAACAGAAAGCAGGATATACCTACAATAATGTTTGCACCGCATAGCAATTGGTGGGATGGTATTGTTGCATATCATGTATGCCGCAGGATTTTTCATAAAGAAATAAGGCTAATGGTAGAGGAATTAAATAGGTTTCCTTTATTGAGGCGCGGCGGTGCATTTTCTGTAAATAAAAAATCGCCGCAGGCATCCATGAAAGCTCTTAATTATGCAATAGATATTCTTTCAGATTTAAATAATATATTATATATTTTCCCTCAAGGGATAATAAATCCGCCGAATTATCGTCCAATAGAGTTTCAAACGGGTTTGGCATATATTGCACAAAAAGTTGTTAAACGTTATGGCGCTGTTAATTTAATACCGATTGCTGTTAATTATTTTTTCTTAAGGGATAATCGTCCAGAAGTAATGGTAGAAATAGGAAAAAGTATATATTTAGATAATTCTGCTTTTGATAGAAAAGATTACACACATTATTTGGCATCTGAGCTTGAAAAACTGTGTGACAGCCAGTTTGATGATATAAGGCACGCACGTTTTAAGGGGTATGATACGTTATTTCAACAAAAGTTAAAATGGTACAGACGTATTGAACAGCGATTAAAAAATGTTGAACTTCCTAAATCAGGTGTTTAGAAGTTGATTGTAGTAAAATTAGCATTAAAATAATAGTATGCGTATATTTTTTTTGACATATTTATTTGTTATCTTACTATCTCCAGTGTTTGCAGCCGAGGAGTTAGAATACACAGTTGCATCTCAGCAAAATCACGTATCTGGTATTTCATCTGCAGAGCAGTCAAAATTGGAAGAAGTTTATAGAGAGTTGTCTGTTCCTGATTTTTCATACCAGCATGATGTAGATCCTGATCAGTATTATGATATGAAGGATACGACCTGGTCTCCATACCCGCTTTTACGTTTAAATTCGGCATTATATTTTAAAAATATTGTAATTGAACCGGGATATTATTTACTAACCCCTCGTAAAAATAATGATGAATGGTATATTTTGTTTAAAGAAGCAGGAAAAGTCAAGCATATAATTCCAGTATATAACCGAGATTATACGCCTGAAGGATTTTATGATGAAAATCTTCCTCAGCCAAAATTAACTGCCGGTCAAAAAGTGCGTAATGCAGTAACTGGGTTTGCAGGATTGTTTAAAAGTTCTAAACGTAAAAAAGAAAAACAGTCTTATCTAGAAGTAAATGATTTGAATAATAATTTTGTACAGTTAATCTTGTATTGGGGAAGTTTTAAATACTATACTATTTTTAGAACAGTTCCTTTGTAACAATAGCTTGAACATATTTTTATTAAACGATATAATTCTTATATGGCACAGATTAGAAAATATTATTGCAAGAAAAAAAATAAACAATTAAAAACAAATATCTATACAGTGCGATCATACAGGTTTAGTATACTTGCCTTTTTACACAGCCTGCTGCCTCTTAAGTATAAATTTAGGAAAGAAGAATTTTTAGCTTGCGATAATAAAACAATTTTGGGAAGTGTTACAGTAAGCTTTCTAAAAGGTGTGCCCGGAAAAATAATAATTAATGAATTACTTTTTGCAGAGGATAATTATGATATAGCCAAGCAGTTATTAGAATTTGTAATATCATATTACGGTGCAAAAGGAGCAGAGGCATTTTTATTTAAAGTTAGTGATGTGTATTCAGAACTTCTAAACTTACTTGTTACGCAGTATAACTTTAGGCAGTGTTCTTATGAACGGCTTTGGAAAGTGAGCCGAAGAAAGTATGAGGAATATGAATATAAGTTAAATGCACGAACATTTAGAAATAGTGATTCCGCATCTGTTGCTGTTATGTACAACGAGTCATTAGTGTCTCATTTCCGTTCATCACTTTCTTTAACTGCAAAAACTTTTAAGG
The DNA here is from genome assembly GCA_944326905.1 of Candidatus Gastranaerophilales bacterium. Taxonomy (GTDB): domain Bacteria; phylum Cyanobacteriota; class Vampirovibrionia; order Gastranaerophilales; family Gastranaerophilaceae; genus CALUTH01. The sequence continues at coordinate 15,776 of CALVFU010000028.1, read as the reverse complement.
AGCCGCTCTGTCCAGGAATTGTGCACGGTGTTGAGTATAAATATATAGTAGAAGAACCAGACTCAAAAAATATTTTGGCATATATTTCAATATCTTCTATTGATAATGAAAATTATATATTAGATATAGTTCAGACTTCGTGGTATGCGGCACCTCTTAATGATATAATTGCATTTGCATGTGCTGAAATTAAGAAGCGAAACTTGAATTTTTCGCTTTTTGTAAAATCTAAAAAATATGCTCAATCTGGCTCTGTTTATGAAGAGTTTTTTACGGATAACAAATTTCTGCTCTCTCAAACGGATATATTTTTGATAAAAGATTATTATAAAACAGTAAGTATAAAAAACGAAAAGAGCAAATTTGTAATGTTAGGACAGCCGTCATATTAATTTATTGAATAGTAAGTTCTTGATTAATATTTAAGATTACAACGTTTTGTCCATTTCTTTCAACAAGAGCTTTAAAATCTGCTGGATTAGCATTTATAGGCGGGAAAGTATTGTAGTGCATAGGAATAGCCGTTTCAACACCCAGTTTTTTAGCTGCAATTGCAGCATGTTCTATATCCATTGTGAAGTGTCCACCAATAGGCAGTAACGCAATTTTAGGGCTATAGAGTTCTTTTATCAATGACATTTCTGAATTAAGGCAAGTATCGCCGGCATGGTAAATAGTTACTCCGCCAATTTCAAGAACAATACTTGCAGGCATACCGGCGTACTGTCCATCGGGAGTGCTTGAAGAGTGAAATGCCGGAGTAAAAACAGCCCAGCCCCAAGGGTAATTAAGCTTACCGCCAAAGGAAACACCGTTAGCAAATGCTCCTTTTGACTGACAGTAATTTGCCAATTCAAAAATCGCGGTAATTATTGAGTTTTGCGCTTTTGAAATTTTTACCGCATCACCTACGTGATCACCATGCCCGTGTGTTAAAAATATGTTTTTAATATTTTCAGGTTTATATGAAGGATTAGCGGCAAAAAACGGGTCAACTAAGATATTGTCTCGTGTTGTGCTAAATAGAAAAGCACTATGCCCCAAATATTTAATTTTCATACAATTTGCTCCTTATTTTCTAATCTATTATATCATTAAAAAACTGATTTTTAAGCCTGAAAGAGGATATTATTAAAGTTTTCTTTATTTTAGCCGTAAATAAAAATGAAAGGATGAAAAAGATGGCAAGAATAATAGAAAATACAGAAGGGAAACGAAAAATAATAAAATTATCATCTGATGATATAATCAGTATAGTAAGAGAATATCAAAATATAACATATAACTGTCAAACCAGTACGGAAATACGCTCTGCGTTAGAGGATTCAGTTGTTTATGTTCCTGAAGAAATGTAGCGGCAATATATCATTTGGTAATATATTATTTACATATTTTTTATTTTATTGTAAAATGAAATAGTGTTTGAAGTATTGCTTTCTTATATACAATTCTTAATTATACAAATAAGCGGTCATTTCCAGCTGTTTTTGTTAGTATTTTTGGGAGTGCCGGCTCTTTGGCTTGTATTAAAATTGACAAATATACTATATGAAGAAAAAGCATTGACACTGGGGGCATGGGTATTTGGGGCATGTTCTCTTGTAGCAATGGTAATGTTTATTGTACATTCCTCGCCTGCTGATTTTTACAAGCCGCTTCTAATATTATTAGCTGGAATACTGACTTTTATATGTGTTGCGCCAATTTATTCAGAAAATCAAGATTTTGAAATAAACAAACGTCAAAAGTACTTCGTAATAGACGGTTCATCTTTTCCTGCTTCTTTAATTACTCAGGTTAATGTTAAAAGATCCTTTACCCGTACATCTCGCTCTTGTATGATGGAAATTTTTATTTCTGAAAAAGGAAAAAGAGCAAGAACAGTATATTATGAAACAAATGACGTTGCTAAATTTAGAGAAGTTCTCGAATGGATTAAAAAGTTTACAAAGGTTGAGTATGATACAACATTCACACGATTATCACTAGAAAATCCTTCGTTTATAGTCATATTTTTTATAACATTATTGACATTATTTGTATTTTGTTTAATTCTTCCTGCAAGTTTTTCACTTAAAGAAAAAAGAGAAACGAAGGCTTTGCCAGAATATAACTTAATACCAATACCTGTTCGTCTTAAAAATAAATTAGAAGATACTCTTATTTTAGATCCGTTTAAAACAGTATTTACCAAGAAGGGTATTCAAATAATAGTCTTTGATGGGGCTCATAGTACAAAATTTGTTGAAAATTTAAGGAAAGCTTTATATAGTTATCAAGATCAATCCTATGATTACAATATAGTATTTGTAACAAATAGAGGTCTGTCATTGAAAACGGCATTAGATGGAAAAGTTGCATTAGATGCTGATTCCGATAAAGATATTTATACTAAGTTTGTTCTAGAAAATTGTAATAAATTCTGTCTTGTAGATAACTATTTAGGTGTATTTTATAAGACAGATTTAGAAACAATAGATCCAAGAGTTAATAATATTCAGGATGCAATTAATATGCTTTCTTACGCTTCTCAAAAACGAATGGATGAGATTAAAAAAGTTAATACAGCTCACCAGAAAGCTCTTACAAAAAAGCAGGAAGAAGAGGAAGAAGACGAATACTAACACAGATTATTTTTTAGTATTACATAATTTGTCAAAGTAATGTTTGTTGTTTTCAATTGTGTCTTTTGTAGCTGTAATACCGTATACAGGCGGATTGTTAAATACATAATTTGCTGCTTTTATAATTTCTTCTCTGCTTATTGTATCAATTATTGAGTACTCAAGATTTGATGTAAGTGCGCCATATGGTGAACATAAGTCAGAGGAAATTGTATCCAGCTTGCCGCTATCGTTATCAGTAACAGCAAGTATTATGCCTTTATATTCTCTTTTAACAGCTTCAAGTTCTTCATCTGTAAAATTTCCGTTTTTTAAATCGTTAATTAAATTTTGAAAACCATCAAAAGATTTTTGAACATTATCATACATTTTTTCTCCTGTTTCTTCATCTTCAGTTGTCGTTGAAATGCTGCAATACAGAATGCCGGCATCATTTACACCCCCTAAATAACTATTCACATGATATGCAAGCTGCTGTTTCTCTCGCAGGTCATTAAAAGCATTTTTGCTTAAAAGCGATGAGAGCAGGTTAAAGATAACAGTATCTCGAAGATTTTGGTTATGTTTAAATTTGTAACCGATTCTTAAATCAGCTTGTGAATTGTTATTTTCGGAAGTAAGTATTATAGGCGTTTCATTTTGATAATAGCTGCGCTCAAGTTTATATGTCTTGTGTTTTGCTTTAGGAAGTGTACTGAATTCTTTTAATATGTTTTCAGTATACGCAGGCTCATTTTGGGAGGTTGTAAACGATATATTTCCTGTTCCGTTTGTAATTATTTCTTTATATAAATTTTTTATATCATCAAGTGTAATACTATCAATATTTTGTAAAATTTCGTCTCTTGAATGGTAGAATGGATCATTTTTAAACATGTAATCGACAATTAAATCTTCTGAATCTATTTCGTATCCTTCAGTTGCTTCTTTGATTGTTTTTTTTGCAAGTTGTAAATTTTCTTCTGTAAAATTTGGGTGCAGCAGCTGTTCTTTGAGCAGTTTTACGGCAAGTTTCATATCCTTTTTATCAGCGTGTGTGTATATATTTATTTTATTTGAGGAAGCTAAAACGCTATTTGAGATTAAATTTGATATAAACAGAGATTTTAATTCCTTTCTGGAAAGATTTGCTGTTCCATTACTTAGCATAAAATCAAGCAATGTTGCCGTCCCTGGCTTTGTTTTAGTTTCTATTTCACTGGTAATTTCCAGATTTAAATACCTGTAATCGCTGTTTGTATCATAAGCAGCAGCTTCATAATTGTTTGACAAATTATAAATGTGCAGGTTATCTGGAATGATTATTCGCTTTTCTTTTAGTCCTGTGAAGCTGAGATTAACATCAGCAGGAATTTTATCCTGCGGGTGGACAATTGCAATAGAAGCTTTGTTTAAGTCTAAATATTGTTTTACGCAGCGTTCTATATCTTCTGCTGTAATACTTTGTATAGTTTCTCTATATCTGCATATAGAGTTGTCACCGTAGGTAAAGTGAGAATTTCCTAAAATTGATAATATTCCGCCTCTGCTTTGCAGACGTTTATCTAACAAGGTTAGCAGTTTCCTTTTAATAATTTCAACTTGTTCATTTGAAGGCTTTTTAAAGTTCGCTATTTCATCATATATGGTTTGTAAAATAAATTCGGTTTTTTCATCATTTCCCGTAAATCCAAAGAATACAGCCGCTCCATCATTTGGGTTTGTACTTACCTTTTCAGAGTTTAAGTCTATTAAGATATGTTTGTTTACAAAATGTTCAGTTATTAAGGCATTAGAATTTCCCACTAATAGTTCAGATATAAACTGCATTATAATAGCATCTTTAAGATTATTATTCGCAGGACCGTTAAAAATAATGTACCCGCTCATTTCTTTTGTTTTGGCGGAGTAAAAATCTCTCCGTATAGTTTTATCAATAGGTGTTAGCTTATCGACAGTTCTTTGAGGCGGGTTTTCTATTTTAGTATGAAAATGTTTTGCAATAAGCTTTATTGCTTCGTCTGGGTCTACATCTCCGGCTAAAGTCGTATACATATTTGCAGGATAGTAGTTATTTCTATAATATTTAAGTACATCATCTCTAGAGAAGTTTTTAATATTTTCTACTCGTCCAGCGACATAATCGTCAGATGTAGTCTTAATATTGTACAAGTTTTTTAAAGCCAAATTATACGCAGTTGAATCTGGATAATCTGTGTACATGTTTATTTCAGAAATAATCGGACCACGTTCTTTTTCAATCATATTATCAGGGAGAGCAAGGTTATTCATCATTGCGCCCTGAATACTGATTATTTCTTCCAAATCGCTATCATAGAAAATTGGGGCTTGTATATAATAATCAGTGAGAGCAAAGTTTGTAGAAGCATTAGTATCACCTCCTATATTTCCTACAATTCTAAATACATCGCCGGTGGATAGTTTTTTATACCCGTCAGCGCCTAAAGTTCCGTTAAAAGCCATATGCTCAAGAAAATGACTTATACCTCTCTGATTATCGTATTCATTTACAGCACCTGTGTTGACAAAAGTTTTTATCATAGTAAAGTTTGTATCCATAGGTACTATGGATACTCTTAGACCGTTTGACAATTTATAATTGTGGATTTCCTGCCCATTATAAAGTTTATTAACGCCTAATTTCGTATATCCTGCAGGTATATTTACGGCAAGCGGCAGTTTAATATCCGGCAGCATTGCGGCAGGCGCTGAATTATTATCTATATTCGCCGGAATTAATTTATTTACATCATTATTTAATTCCGATTTAATATTTATCGGTGAATTAATATTTTCAAACCTTATCATACTATTATTAAAACAGTTTAATAAAAAAAATTGCTTTATTGTAAATATTTTTTTACACAATCGTACCTATTTATTGAATTTTAGGTATATATGGTTTAAAATGTTAAGAGATGTTAAGAAAACTCAAACAAAAAAGGCAATTTTTTAACATTTATATACTTTATATATACACGAGGTGAAAAATGGAAAAAGATTTAACAAAGTTTGAGTATAGAGTAATAGAAAATAAAGAACGAATAGAGTCCGAAAACAGGATTCGAACATCAAGGCACCAAACTAATCCTATGCTGGAAAAGTTTTTAGAGTTTAGACAGGCAAAAAAAATGGCGCCGAAAGATTTAATATAATATGTATGAAGTGAAGAGCAGAATTTACGGAAAATTAAACAGGGTTCAAAAAACAGGACTCTGTAATTTCCTGCGTGCATTTGTTAAACAGAATTTAGAATTATCCACTGATGAAATATTTAATAAATTTATTGAAAATGAGAGGTACTATGAGGAACTTGGAGTATCAAAATTTGAATTTTTAGCTGATATGCTTTGCGAAGATGATTTTGTGCGTGATACAAAACTTTATTTAAGCGAATGCAAAAAGTATTATGAATATAAAAAAGCACAAGCACCTATTATAGCTGCAAATAAGGAGTTTGAAAAAAAGAAGCGGAAGTTTTTACAGGATGTTAAAATGTCAAAGGAAAAACCTACAAAGAAGCAGCTTTATTATTATGAAAAACTTTGTAAGCGGTATAATATAGAAGGTATTGATACAGAGGTGTCAAGCCGTTTGGATTTGAGGAATGAAATAGAGAGAATATTGGATGAACATTCAGGAGATTATAAAAATATTAACTGATGCGGGCATAGAGCCAAATGAAGCAGAAGCAGAAGTAAAATTAATGGTACGAGAGATTTGTAACTGGAGTCCTATTGATATTATACTGGAACGTCCGCTGGATACATCTAAACTTGATACAGTAAATGAATATGCTAAAAGGCGTGCTCAGACAGGACGTCCTATTCAGCAGATACTTGGGTTTGCCAATTTTTACGGAAAAAGATACAGGGTAACAGAGGATGTGCTTATTCCTAGAGATGAAACAGAACTCCTTGTTGAAAAGGCGTTGAGGATTATATTTGCTAATCAGTCCAAGACGATACTCGATATAGGTACAGGAAGCGGGTGTATTGCTTGTTCTATAGCAGCTAATTCGGAAACGTATGTTTTGGGGGTTGACATTTCGTCAGATGCTCTTAGAATTGCACTTGAGAATGCATCCACGCTTAATCTTAATAATAAAGCTGTTTTTAGAAAATCTGATATATACAGTAAAATTAATCCTAATGAAAAATTTGACATGATTATTTCAAATCCTCCATATATACCTGAAGGAACACCGTTGCAAAAAGAGGTTGAATTTGACCCGAAGCTTGCACTTTTTACTAAGGATGCTGAAGGTTTGGAATTTTATACGAAAATTGCAGAGGGTGCAGCGGATGTTTTAAATCCCGGCGGATATATACTTTTTGAGTGCGGACAGGGGCAGGCACAGAAGATAAAAAAAATATTGGCAGTAAATAATTTTATAGATATAGAAATTGATAAGGATTTAGCAGGTATTGAAAGAGTTATTTCTGCTAGGATTCTTTGATAAGTTCTGTCCAGTCTTTAGATAGTTTATCAAGAATCACTTGTACGGATGTGTTTTTATCGGTTAAAATCTTTTGGACTGCAGTATTAACAATAGTATTTAATTCTTTTTGGTTTCTATATTGTTTTAATACAGGTTCTAATTTATTTAACTGTTTAGCCCCATAAGAGCGGGCTTTCCCTTCTTTCGTGGAGTAATCATTATAAAACCCGGAGGAAAGAGCTCTTTTAGTCGTTGCAAGTACATTTGTTTTTTTTGCAAGATTAAGTTGGTTTTCAGTATTTGTTACAAATAAGGCAAAATCAAGAGCGTGTTCTTTATTTGCTGCTTTTATTGGAATAACAAAATTCATTAAAGAAAAATCATATTGCCCCCGGCTGCCTATAAGTTGAGGGTGGATATCTGTTACGGCATATACAGAGGGAGCATTTTCTTTAAGCATGTTTAGGAAATTTGCACCGGCTTGAAAGAATACACTTTTGTTTGACATATACTGCTCAAATGCTTCTCTATGTGTTATTGATACTGTTTCTCTCGGCAGATATCCTGATTGGTAAAGTTCTCTGAATTGGTTAAAGAGATTAACTGCTTCTTCAGAATTAACTTTATCCGGCGAATTAATACCATACTTGTTTAAAATCCTAAGCATAGAGTCATTATCAACAAGATTAGGAGTATATATATATGCGTCTGTAAGTTTTTTAACTTTTTTAGCGTTATTGTTCATTTGAGTGTAGGAGATAGGAAATGGCTGAGGGGTCAATGTTTCTTTTTCTGTAACCCAGCCGTATCGGCGGCGGGAGATTCTTTTCCAAGTTTTTTTTGTAATAATTTTTTCTTTACCGATATCCGTTTTGTTTAAAAGTTCTTTATTTACAAAAGTGACAGAAGAGGTTGCATACCATGGAATAGAATAAAGTTTGTTGTTGTATTTTAGCGCTTCAATAACTTGTGAGTTATAATTGGACATTTTATTCAAGGGAACTTCCTGTAAAGCTCCTCTTTGTGCCAAAAGTGCTGAAAAATCCGGGTTTAGATTAATTAAATCAGGCGGATTATTTCCTAATACAGCGGCAAGAGTCCTTTTTTCACCTTCTGAGAAGGGTACATCTACCCACTCTATAACCACTTCTGGATTTTTCTTTTCATACTCCTCGATGATTCCGTTCATATAATCCGCAAAATCACCCATCTGGAGCGTCCATACAGTAATATGTTCTTTCGTATCGTTATTTTTTATGTTAGTACAGCCGCACAGCGTTATTATTACAAATAAAAATAATATTAATTTTTTCATTAAAGCTCCAAATTTTATTTTAATTATATCAAAAAACTCTTGCATAAAACAAAAAATAAATGTACTATTTAATAAAAGACGGAGGGCATAAATATGATTAGATTAATTATTATAGTAATTCTTGCAGGCGCTTGCTATTTTGTATACAACAATTGGAGCAACATTACTTCAGGTTTTATTAATTCAGCTAAAAAAGATAAAACTGTTCAAGTTGTCGGCGCAACAAGAAACGAGCTTAACAGCGAAGCTGCTGATGCAATGAATAAGTAAAAGTATTATTTCTTAAGAAAATTCTTTGACACTATAATACTCTGTATTATTATTAAGATACAGAAGTATTATGGTGAGGTTATAAAATATGATTATAATTATGGAGAAGAATGCAACCGAACAACAGATACAGTCGGTATGCACTCATTTGGAAAATCTCGGCTTTAGGATAAATTTAAACCATGGCGAAGTATATACTGTTATAGCGGCATTGGGCGACAAAAGATTAATTCAGCCTCAGTCGATATCATCATTAGACGGAGTTAAAGAGGTAAAGATTATACAAGACCCTTTTAAACTAGCGAGCCGAGAGACAAAAGAAGAAGATACTGTTATTGAGTTTTCAAATGGTCTAAAAATAGGAGGTAACGAGCGTCCTGTAATTATTGCCGGACCATGCAGCGTTGAACGTGAAATTGATGGATTGCTTGAGGTTGCGTATGCTGCAAAGGAAATGGGGGCTAAAATCCTTAGGGGCGGAGCGTTTAAACCAAGAACATCACCTTATGATTTTCAAGGAATGGAAGAAAAAGGCTTGCAGTATTTAGCAGAGGCAAGAGCGAAAACTGGTCTGCTTGTTGTTACAGAAGTAATGGATACTCTTGATTTGCCGCTTGTAATGGAATACGCTGATATAATTCAGATTGGAGCAAGAAATATGCAAAACTTTAAACTGCTTAAGGCGGTTGGGAAATGCAGGAAACCAGTTATGCTGAAACGAGGCGGGGCTGCAAGTATTAAAGAATTTCTTCTTGCAGCAGAACATATACTTGCAAACGGAAACGAGCAGGTAATCCTATGTGAACGCGGTATTAAAGGATTTGATTCAACTTATACAAGGAATGTTTTAGATATTGCTGCTGTTCCTTTGATAAAAAAATTATCACATCTGCCAATTATTGTAGATCCATCACATGGAACAGGAAAAAGATTTTTAATAGAACCGATGAGTAAAGCTGCTCTTGTTGCCGGTGCACACGGTATAATGATGGAAGTTCACCATGATCCTGACAGAGCTTATTCTGATGGCGCGCAGAGCCTTTCTATACCTCAATTTAGAGAAGTTATGGTAAATCTTAATAAGCTTATCGGCAGAATAGATTATGCAAATCAGCATTTATGTTCAATTTAGCTGGTATTGCCGTTATTTTTTCTTGAATTCACCCAAAACGTCATGTAAATTTTTGTAAATAAAAAGCAATTTTGAAACACAAAATTGCTTTTTATATATGTACAGGGGAATTTTAAAGAGGAATAAAAATATGTCTATTGGTGCAAGAGATTATATTGACAAGCTGCTTGTTAAAAAATATGCTAATGAGCAAGTAGACAATCACAATAATATTACATCTATGGTAGATCCAAATAAAATGCTAGAGACGATGAATGATATTGCAACTGTGCAAAGAAATATGTTTATGCTCTCACAAAAACTCAACAGAGTATGTTCAGCTGTAAATGCGAAACGTGCACGCTATAAAGAACGTGAGGTTGTTGAGCAGTAACTAATTTCTTGAGTATTTGCTTAATTCATTATCCATAAGAAAAAGCGATGCACAGTCGTCACCGAAGGCTTTAAGCCGCTTTATTATATCAAGTGCGTTTCTCTCTTCTTCAATTTGTTCATCAATATACCAATCAATAAAGGAAAGAGTCGTTCTGTCACATTCTTCTTCTGCAAATCTTGCTACGTCCATAATAGCAGCGGTGATTGATTTTTCATGCTCATAGATTTTTTGATATATTTCAATCGGTGTGCCCATTTCAAATTGCGGAGTGGCTATTTGTTTTAATTCGACTTTACCATTTCTGTCTATAATAAACCCAAACAATTTCATTCCATGTTCCATCTCCTCTGCTGCCTGCTCCTTTGTTCGGTGTGCAAAACCGAATAAACCGATTTCCCTAAAATAAGCAGAGATTGACAAATATAAATAGCCTGAATAAAATTCCCTGTTAATCTGCTCGTTGATGATGTTAATAATTCTTTCACTAATCAAATCTCACCTCCTGTTTTCTTCGTTAGTATAAATAGTAGTAATATTATATTCATTGCCCTTTAGGGGTATTTATGATAGCATATTAGCTATATGGAAGAGTTTAGTTTTAATAAAGCAATAAATGCGCAATATAATGATTTAAAAGAAAATTATAGAAAAATTTTTATCCAGGCGGCAGAAAGTATAAGAGCAGAAGCTGATAAAATGAAGCCCTCTGTTTCTTGTAATTCCTGTACAATAAATTGCAAAGAAAAACCTTTAAAATTCACAATTTTTGACAGCTATCCTGCAAAATGCCCTTATAGAGACTGGCAGTTAAAATTCATAGCATTTCTGAATGGCGATTACAAACAATCGCTAAAGAACATGCAAAAAAGTATTATGCTAAAAAAGAACGAATACAGCTGCTCACAATGCGGTGCTTGCTGTAAGCTTGCAGTATCAGAACATTCTTTTGAGGAATTAAAAAAAATGGCAAACCGCGGGGATAAGTTTGCAATACAGTTTACATCTGTTTTTGTTCCATATCCTGCAGAAATCCAAGCCCGCTCTGCACTGCCTGAATACTTTGAACTCTTAGATTCTTTAGCAGAAAATAAAAAAGTTTATTTTTATTATTGTCCAAAACTTTTAGACAATAATTTATGCGGAGATTATGAAAATCGTCCTGATATATGTAAGCAGTTTCCGTATAATCCGCTTAAAATTCTTCCTTCTACCTGCGGGTATTATAAATGGCGTGAAGAAGCTAATAAACTTGCAATGCTGATTCATGCTAAAATGGATTTAATAGAATTTTATAAGAATAAATTGAGTTAGTTATGGAAGTCCTCTCAGGATTATCGTTAGAAGAAATTGAGAATATAACAAACGGGTTTGGCGCATCTAGGTATCGCGCTAAACAAATCCACAATTGGATTTATACTAAATCAGTCTCTAATTTCGATGAAATGACAGATTTAGCGAAAGATTTTCGGCAGACATTAAAAGAAAATTTTCTTGTTACAAATATTAAAGTTGTTTCTAAACAGGTAAGTACAGATGGTACAATAAAGTATTTGATTGAGTACCCGGATGGTGAACGAGTCGAGACCGTGCTTATGCGGTTTGATAATAGGGCAAATCTTACGGCATGTGTAAGTTCACAAGTGGGATGCGCTGTAAACTGTTCATTTTGTGCGACAGGTCGGCAGGGATTTAAAAGAAACCTTAATTATAAAGAGATTATTGAGCAGGTTTTGACAATCCAAAGAGATACTAAGCTTAAGGTTACAAATATTGTTTTTATGGGGCAGGGAGAACCTCTTTTAAACCTTGATAACGTACTTAAGGCGCTTGAAATTTTTAATAACGATTTTCATATTGGAGCAAGAAGAATTACTATTTCAACAAGCGGCATAATTCCGCAAATTAACAAACTGGCAGACTTGAATTTGCAGTCAACACTTGCAATATCTTTGCATGCAGCAAATCACAAACTCCGTGAGCAAATTATGCCGATTGAAAAAAAATATCCGATTGATGAATTAAAAAAATCATTAATCAATTATGTAGATAAAACTAATAACCGTGTAACAATAGAGTATATTTTAATACATAAATTAAATGATACTTTCGATGCAGCAAAAGAGCTTGCATTTTTATTAAAAGATATAAAATGCAATGTTAATCTTATACCCTATAACCCGGTAACAGAAACCTGCTATAAAAAACCGCTTAAAAATGATATTATGAAATTTAAGTACGTTCTGGAACATTCAGGGAAAAAAGTTACAGTAAGGCTGGAGCGCGGGGCAGATATTGACGCTGCTTGCGGACAATTGAGCGGTAAATTAAAAAATAAGAAAGGTTAGTCTATGCAGCAATCTTTACTTGATATTAATCTTAATTCTCTGAAAAATAATGCTTTGAAAAAAATCATTGCTGCCTGTGCTGTTAAGTCTGAATTTAAAATAAAAAACACTAATGGTTTTAATCTTGAATACAACGGTATTTTACTGCATAATGCAAACTCCCCTTATGGAGAAGCAAAAAATATTTTTGAAAATCTTTCTAATCAGACAAATTCTATACACATTATTTACGGAATAGGTTTGGGATACTTATTTCAATACACAGCAATAAATTCAAAAGGGATAGTTATTTTATACGAACCGAATATTGATATTTTAAAAACAGCGTTTTCTCTTGTAGATTTTTCGAAAGAGTTGACTAAACCTAATGTCTATGTGGCAGTTACACAAAGAGGATTAGGCGACTTGTTAAGAAGATTTATGGGATTTGATAATTATCCTTCAATTAATTGCCTTCCTTCTTATAAAAAAATTTTTAAAGACCAGATAGAAAATGCACAAAAGCAGCTTAATGTAATGATAGGTGGTATAATTTTAGACTGCAGCTATACAAAAAACAAGTTTTATCCTATCACATGTTCTGTACTTAATAATATTCCATATATGTTAAATGAGGAGCCTTTATGTAATATTCAAAATATTTACCAAGATAAACCTGCAGTTGTTGTTTCTGCAGGACCTACGCTGCATGAGAATATAGGAATACTAAAAAAATACCAAAATAATGTGGTTATAATATGCGTGGGTCCGGCATATAAAGCACTGGTTAATGCTGGGATTAAACCTGATTTTTTGTGTGTAATAGAAACAAGAAACTGTGCAGGTCAGGTTAAAGGGATTGAAACTAATGATGTGAATATAATTCTTGAACCTTATACACATATTAATTTTCATAAACTGCCATCTAAAAAAACTTTTTTACATATTTCAAAAAATATGCCGATTAATAAACTGTGGTCTGATTTATCAGGTGCAAATTTAAAGGAATATAATTCACGGGGAACCGTTTCATATTGTGCGCTTAATAGTGCAAGAATTTTGGGCTGCAACCCTATAATTCTTATCGGACAGGATTTAGGATATATTGATAAACAGCTTTATAGTAAAGATTCGGTGTATGGCGATTTAAAACTTGTATTTAGAGAAGAAAAAAATAAATATGAAGTAACAGTTGATGACTTGGAAAAATATGCGCTGGCTCTAAAGCCGGATAGCCCGGATCCTCTTAAAATAGCCAGAAGAAGAATTGCCAGGTACAATGAAACAATAACAACAATAAAGAGTATTACAGGTGAGTATATACCTACTGAATCTGTTTATGCGACTTTTGCTCTGGCAATTACTGAATTTACTAAAAATCATCCGGGTAAAAAATATATAAATACTTCAATGAAAGGGGCACAGCTTGACGGCTTTGAAAATATTCCACTTGAAACTGTGCTAAAAAATACTACACCGATTAATAAATCAATCCTGCCTGATAATATTATTAATTCTTCAGAAAAAATTGCGGCAAATTTAGAAAAAATGAAAGAACAGTTGAATGAATGTTTAGGACCTATTAATACAAACAAAAAATTGCTCTCTCATTTCAATATGGAATACAAACGAGGCAGGACATTAAATAAAGATATGCTCCTGACGCTGAAAAAAATCATTCAAAATTACACAAATTTATGTGTTGAGGCGGATAAAAAAATACATATTTTTGATTTTATAACAAAGAAAGAACAAATGACTTTTGAAGCGTATTTAAGTAGTTCTGAAAATATAAACATAGAAGCTGCTTTAAAAATTGCGCAACTGCAAATGCAGTTTTTAGATAGCGCAGTTGAAAACATTAATGAAGTAAATAATATTATAAATGATGTTATTGCTGAATTAAAGATAAAGGAGTCTGCGAATGAAGCTTGTACTGCAAAGGGTTAAATGCGCGTCTGTTAAAATTTCAGGGGACGTTTATTCTGAGATTTTAAAAGGTATACTTGTCCTAATCTGCATAGAAAAAGGTGATGATAAAAAAGTAGTAGAGTATTATGCAGAAAAAATATCTAAATTAAGAATATTTGCAGATGAAAATGATAAAATGAATTTGTCTATAAAAGATATAAATGGTGAAGTATTAGCAATATCACAATTTACACTTGCAGCAGATTGTAAAAAAGGGACACGCCCTAGTTTTGATAAATCAGCCCCTTCTGAGAGTGCAAAAATATTATATGAGCATTTTGTGCAAAATCTACGAGAAAGAGAAATTGAGGTTAAAACAGGAGTTTTTGGGGCTATGATGGAGGTTTCTTTAGTAAATGACGGACCTGTAACTTTTATACTTGAATAAAAAAACTCCCGCTAAAATAGCGGGAGTTTTTTTATTGAATTAAATTAGTAAGTCATACCAGTAGTTGCCGGTTTCTTTTGCGGAGCAGCTCCCGGAATTGACTGCCAGTTTGCTGCCATAATTTTCTTAAATGATTTAAGTGCAGTATCTTCAAGCTCGCCTAGCTCTTCAGCTTCCATAATAAGTTCTCTTAAAGGAAGAAGAGCGCGCTGATCTCTTAAAACACCTAATGCAGCAGCAGCGCCTGCTCTAACTAGGTCATTTTCATTTTTGTTTTTCATAACATCAATAAGCGCCGGAACAGCTTTTGTATCATTTAATTTACCTAAAGAAGTAACAGCGTAAATTCTAACATTTACCCATTCGTCATATAGCATTTTAATAATTTTATCGACTGCTTTTTTGTTGCCGATTTCGCCCAACGCTCTTGTGGCATCACAGCGAACATTAACTTTTTCGTGGTCTAATGATTTCATTAGAGCATCAGTTGCAACATCACCTATTTCTATTAACGCATCTGTTGCTGTGATACAAACTTGTGAATTTTCATCATTTAAAGCTTCAACTAGCGGTTCAACAACTATTTTACCGCCTAAGCGTCCGAGTGCTCTTGCAGCGCGTACACGAACATCTACGTTTCTATCTTCTCTAAGGGATTCAATAAGATATTTGGTAGCTTTAGAATCGCCTAACTCACCTAATGCACGTGCGGCATATAATCTTACAGAGCCGTTTTTATCATTTTTTAATACATCAATTAACGGTTCAACTGCTTTTAAGTCACCTAATTCGCCTAATACTCTGGCGGCATTATATCTAACTTTTTCGGAACTGCTAGTTCTCAAATCAGCAAGTAACTCGGTGAATGTTTTTCTTACTTGTTTTTTCTTTCCGCTGACAGTAATTGCCATAAACGTAACCTCCGTTTCACGAAT
>CALVFU010000027.1 GCA_944326905.1 Candidatus Gastranaerophilales bacterium | reverse complement strand
ATTATAACTGGGTTTGAGGGGTGTGTAAATTCATCTTTACATTTTGTTACATTTTGTGTTTTGTTAAGTTTTTGTTACATTTCTATAGTTTTCTTTCACTGTTCAGGGGCAGGCGGAGGGCATACCTGCCCAACGTCGTGTATCAAGCGGATTTTCGGCAGGGCGAAGCGAAGCGAAACCCGTAAGGTGCCGGTAAATGATGAATTTTCCGACACCCCGAATAATCCAAGAGAGCGGATTTTCGGCAGGGCGACGTGCGAGCGAAACTACAAGCGTGCTGTCATGCTGAACTTGTTTCAGCATCTTACCAGCGTGAGATTTCTGTTTATAACTGGGCTAAAAAAACAGGTTGTGCAGGCGTGCCCAACCGACAAGTCCAAATAACAATAAGTGACACGTTTTATGTGGCATTCTACATCGGTAAGGTCCTGAAATAAATTCAGGACGACAATATATTATGTCATGCTGAACTTGTTTCAGCATCTTACCAGCGTGAAGTTCCTGTTTCCAGCCGACCAGCCCAACCCCCTTGTAAATATTTGCTGGACCAGTACGCCCAACCGACCTGCCCCAACCTTGTATATATTCGTTTGGCAGGTATGCCCAACCGACAAATCTCATAATGACGCAAAAAAGACTGGATTACTTCGCTTCACTTACAATGACATTAAAGCGGCTTAAGCATTTAATCTTTTGTTATCTTATCATAGCCTTTTTTGCCCACCCACATTAAAATATTACAAATTAATTGCGGTATTAGAGTAACAAGCCCCAGCCCTATTGCCCAATTTTTTACTGAATTAAAATTAAATTTTTTATTTCTTAAACATTTTAGAGAATATTCAAGCTTTTTTGTGCTTTTATTCTTTTTCTCATATTCCTTAATCTCTTCGGTTATACTTTTAATTGCGTTATCTATTTTTGATTGATCTTTAAGGAGTTTATGCTGCTTGTACCCCCCAAACCCTGCGCCGGCTGCAGCTCCTATACCTCCCCATATTAATGAGTCATAAATTGGGTTAGCAGAAAAGAAATACATCGAGTTTTGAGACTGAGAATTACTTTTAACTTGACTTTTAGACGCGGTTGGCAATGATACATTATTTACTTGCGGCATAATTTTCTCCTAGTCAAATACTGTAACAATTATGAATTATAATAATTGCTATCATATAATATTTTTTTTTACAAAAATTTACAATGGAATATAAAATAATAATGTGATAATATTAAAACAAAAAGGGGATATGTTATGGGAATTAAAATTGGAATTTTAGGCTATGGCAACTTAGGTAAAGGTGTTGAGTGCGCGATAAAACATAATAGTGATATGGAACTTGCCGCAATATTTACAAGAAGAGCGCCGGAAAGTATAAAGCCTAAGACTACCAACATCCCTGTTATAAATATAAATGAAGCCAAAAACTGGATTGATAAAATTGATGTAATGATTCTATGCGGCGGCTCCGCCACAGATTTGCCGGAGCAGACCCCAAAATTTGCAGAAATGTTTAATGTTATTGACAGTTTTGATACACACGCAAAAATTCCTGAACACTTTAACAATGTTGACAAAGCCGCTAAATATGGAAATAAAACTGCTATTATTTCAGTAGGGTGGGATCCCGGGTTATTTTCACTTAACAGAATGTATGCAAATGCTATTCTACCGAATGGTAAAGATTATACTTTCTGGGGGAAAGGTGTAAGCCAAGGACATTCTGATGCTATAAGACGGATTAAGGGTGTAAAAGATGCTAAACAATACACTATTCCTATTGATGCAGCATTGGAAAAAGTACGCCGCGGTGAAAATCCTGATTTGACAACAAGAGAAAAACATACCAGGGAATGTTTTGTTGTTTTAGATGAGGGAGCAGACCCAAAAGAAGTTGAAAAAGAAATTAAAACTATGCCAAACTATTTTGCAGACTATGATACAACCGTACATTTTATATCAGAAGATGAATTAATTAAAAACCACAACAAAATACCGCACGGCGGATTTGTTTTGCGTTCCGGCAAAACAGGCTGGAGCAATGAAAACAGTCATATTATAGAATATAGTCTAAAGCTTGATTCTAATCCTGAATTTACATCAAGCGTTCTGGCTGCATACGCTAGAGCTGCATATAGGTTAAATAAAGAAGGTTCTTTCGGCTGCAAAACAGTGTTTGATATAGCTCCTGCTTACCTAAGCGCTAAATCCGGCGAAGAACTGCGTGCACAAATGCTATAACTTCATCGCCTTACATTTTTTTATAAATATTCATATCTTCATAAGGCGTTTTTGAAACAGCTTTTATTGAATCTATTATTGCTGGAGCGTATTCATCAAAAACCGCATTATAGTTTCTTAAAGATGTTTCTATCACTGCTTCTACTTCCGTATTCGTCAATTTTATATTGCCGCTTGCCAGTTGTTTAATGGCTTCATTAAGGGAAATACCTTTCTTTTTTGAAACCGCTTGAGCAAATTTCATCTTCAAACACATTATTCCTGCCTTTATACCTAAATCATCATCTTTGGAACACTCAATACGCAGCTCTCCCGGCGTATTACATCTTCTTATAGGCTTGCCGCTAGAATCCAGAATAAGTTTACCTTCTGAATCGGTCTTATAAAGAATTTGTTCTAACATATTTTTATCAATTAATTCGTATAACCGCTTTCTCCCGCCGCCAGTGTCAGAAAACATATCCTGCAAAGTTATTGTTGTAACCTGCATTGGTCCGACGCCATTCACTGATAAAATATTTTTTTCACAAGCAGATTCTCTCACAATAATCCCAGCAAGCACAATTGGATCAATGTTTGAAAGATCAGAATTATTTTTTATTAAATCAGTCCAATAATTTAAATCTTCGTTAGAAAGTACAGCGTTTTTTTCATTTTTCATAATACTAGCAATTACCGTGCGGGTATCATAGATTTTATTCTGTTCTTCACGCTTTTTTAAAAATACTTCTATCATATTTAGTAGTAAATTTTTTGCATGCTTACTGTATTTTTTTTCTTTTCTTGCATTTGATGGGGCATAGTTAAAATCAAAAAGAATTATATCCTGCTTTGTTGCATCTTTACTTTTGGAAGTATGTACATTTGAAACATTATATGTAGTTGGTGTTATTCCTGACATGTTTTACCCTCTTTATATATATAAAGTATTTAAAAAGGTTATAATTTCAGGTTTATAGGATTTCTTTATATTTCTTAATATTTGATTATTTAAATGTAAAATTTAAGTTTATAGGCTTAAATAATACTCTTTTAAAAGTTTGCAGTCATCTTCAATATTTGGACTTTCGCAAACTACCGCACCTTTTATATCAAACGCTTTAAACGCCTTTAATAAATCCTTATAGTTCATATCAGACTCTTCCAAATTAAGATGCTGCCTCTCACCCTTTTGAGTATACTCAATGCCTGCAATATGTGCATGAAAATTGTTAAGAGCAAATTCACCTAATTCACTCCCTATTTTTTCAAATACACTGCAAAACTCGTCATAAGTATTCATTATACCTGCATATCTTGCATGCAAGTGTGAAAAATCTACACACGGATAAACGGTTTCATACTCTTTTGATAGTCTTATAATCTCATCAACATCACCCCACTGGGTTGCTTTGCCGGTTGTTTCAGGGCGTATAAAAATTTTATTTCCGTTTTTTTCAAGAGTCTCTGTTATTATTTTTATCCGGGATGAAATATTTTCATAAACCTCTCTACTATCCTGCCCAAGATAGTATCCGGCATGGAAAGTAATACTGTATCCGCCAAGCTCGTTTGCAACTTCCGCCGTTTCAATAATTCTTTGAACACTAGCCTCCACTTTTTCAGGCTCTGCAGCATTTAAGTTTACATAAAACGGAGCATGTGCAGTTATTAATTTATTTGTTTTTTTTACACTCGCTTTGCTTTTTTCACTAATCCTGACTCCGCGGACAAATTCAAGCTCCAATCCGTCTAACCCCATTTCGTCGAGAATTTCAAACGCTCGCTCATACCCTTTCGTACCAGTGCGCAACGGCATGCCGGCAGTAAGAAAATTAAGTTTATCCATTATTTAAATTCCTCACCAATTTTGGGATTAACTATTCTGATAAAATCAGCCGAATCGCCAATGAAAAAATTTCCAAACTGCAAAACAGTAGGAACAATCAAACCGCGGGTTGTTGCAATAAAAAATTTGTTATCTTCAATCTTAGAAACACAACCAGGCGGATGGGGCATACATAAGGTATCACTTGCAACTTCTACTTTGCTTATTTTCATCAAGTTGCCTCTAAACATAGTAGATGCAAGAATAAATGGATTGAGAGCCCTTACAAATCGCTCAATCTCTTCTGCTGTTTTATTATAGTCAATATATAATGCTTCTTCAGAGAGTGTATTCCCTTTTACAAAACGTCCCTCAGGTTGTTTTTTTCGCGGAAGCTCCCTTTTTTCATACTCTTTTAATACCAATAAAAGCAGCTCTACTCCAAGAACATTTAATTCATTAAATAATGTACCCATAGTGGATTTGGGGTGGACAGGATATTTTTTTTGTATAATAATATCCCCGGTATCAAAACCTTCATCCATAAAATGGATTGTAACACCCGTTTCCGTTTCTCCATTTAACAGTACATTTGTATAAGGATTGCCTCCCCGATATAGAGGCAACAGTGACGGATGCACATTAATAAACCCGTCTTTTGTTGATTCTAAGAGAACTTTGGGTATTTTATAATTAAATGAACACACAACCGCAAGATCAACATTCAAGCCCCGGATTGTTTCAATAAGTTCTGTCTCATCAAGCTCATCATATTCAATAAAATTTAAACCTCTTGCAACAACAAAACGTTTAAAATTATAGTACATTGGATGCCGTTTTTTAGGTCCAAGAACTCCAACTACATTTATACCAGACATCAAAAGCCCGTCTAAGCCGACATAAGCCATATCAGGAATGCCAACAAATA
Organism: Candidatus Gastranaerophilales bacterium; assembly: GCA_944326905.1. Taxonomy (GTDB): domain Bacteria; phylum Cyanobacteriota; class Vampirovibrionia; order Gastranaerophilales; family Gastranaerophilaceae; genus CALUTH01. The sequence goes on along the minus strand of CALVFU010000027.1, from coordinate 17,489 downwards.
GTATTCGTTTTTTATACTCTAACTTGTTATCCATGTACTTTTACTTCGACTAATTCGTTTAATTTTTGGGAGCAAAATCGTATCATCTCCGAGCAATGTGCCTTGCGCTCCGCACCTTCTAACCCTTTGCATAAAGTTCTGCAGCATGTAAATTTGTACTTATCTTTAAAGGCTGTAACAAATTCTTTTGCTTTATCCTTTGCAATTTGGATATTTTCCTTGGCGTTACTCCTTCCATAAATTGCGCCTATAACAATTTGTGAACCTGCAACCGCCCCGCAAAGACAGCCTGAACTTAATCCGCCTGAAAAAGCAGTAGCCGCCGGAAGAAGCTCCGGCTTGCAAAAACCGTTATCTATCCCCTCTTTTACTAGACTTTCTGAACAAGAATAACCTTGATTGTAATATTCTTCCGCTCTCAAAACTTTTCCTCCCAAACAATTATAAGTATATCATGAGTTTTACATTTATAAAAATTTGTTTACATTTTGAATTAATTCAACTGCTGGAATATAATTTTATTTATGAGGAATATTGAAGATGTACTTTGGGGCATAAATATAGGTATTGCACTTGGATTAGCTTTGAGTGGAAATAAAGAAAATACTCTTAATTTATATGATGAAATTATGCGCCGCTCTGTTATTCCTGACGAAAATCTTAAAAAAAATTATACAGAATATGTAAAAAAGCATGCCTGTAATGATTTTGAAAACAAAAACTATAACAATGCAGTTCTTCAATATTTGGATTTGTTTAAAAATACAAAACTTTCTCCTGAGGAATATAAAAAAGCAGCCATCTGCCTTATTGAACTTAATCAGCCTGAAACAGCCAAACAATTCCTTAATTTCTACGAACAAGAAGCAGAAAACAAACTTCTTGCTTTAAAAGATATTGGTTTTATTTATTTTTATAAATTAAATGATATACAACAAGCTATAAAATACTTAGAAAAATTTACAAAAAATTGCACAGAGGATGATGAAGTATACAATACCCTTGGACATTTATATTCTCTATATTATAAAAATAAACAGCTTGCTAAACAAAAAGAATATTTTTTAGCCGCACACAACATTAAGAAAAATACAAGGATTTATATTAGAAACATTATATTTACACTGTTTAGGCTTGGTGAATACTCAGAGGTTGAAAAATATTACAAAAAACTTTTTAAATTATCTCCATCGCATGCAGATTACTATTATTATGGGTGTTTTTTAATCAGCCAAAAGCGTTTTAAAGAAGGATATCAGTTTTTAAGACACAGGTTTGAAAAGGAGGACGGAGATAAATCAATAATACCTGCCGTACTTGACAAATCAAAGTATTGGCAGGGCGAAGAGCTTGTGCATAAAAAACTACTTGTGCACTGCGAGCAGGGACTTGGTGATACAATTATGTACTCACGCTTTATAAAAGACCTCGCTAAACGTGCTGCAAAAGTTTATTTCATTGTTCAGGATGAGCTGTTTGAGCTCATTAACAACTCTAATCTTGGCGCCGAAATTTATAATACTAAATTCGGCTTATATAAACTTGATTATGACTACTTTACAACAACAGTTGATTTGCCGCTGTTTTTAGAACCATCGCCGGACAATTTGCCTTATAATAGCGGATATCTAAAATCCATGGTCAAAGATTTTCCAACCAATAAAAAATTAAAAATTGGTCTTGCCTGGCATGGTGACTTAAAGCTGAAGGAGACCGCCAGAGATATTCCATTTGAAATGCTTGACGACTTATTAAACATAAAAGATATATCCTTTTATTCTCTTCAATATGGTGAAACAAATAATACAGATAACAGAATAATTTACTTAGGCACGGATTTTAAAAACCTTTCAGATACAGCGAAGGCAATAATGGGGCTGGATATTATCATTTCAACAGACAATGTTATACTAAATCTTGCCGGTGCTCTTGGTAAAAAAACATTTGGTTTATTTAATTTATACCCAGACTACCGCTGGTGTGATATTAAAGACGGACAGTGTACAAATTGGTACAGCAGCGTAGAAGTTATTCAAAATAAAAACCAAGATGAATGGGATGATACAATAAAAAAGGTTTGTGAAAAAATAAACCGCATAAAAGAGGGATTACACTAAACAAAGGTTAAAATATAATAATAAAAAATGAACAGTGTAGAAATCAGAAATTTGAATTTAGGCTTTATTACAGAAGAAGGCTTTCGTCAGGCTTTATTTGATGTGACATTAAAATTAAAACCCGGTCAAATGCACGCAATAGTTGGAGAATCCGGCTGCGGTAAAACAATGACGGCAATGAGTATTATTAAACTTTTACCTAAAAATGCGGTTATAAAAAGCGGAGAAATTATTTTTGAAAATAAAAACCTTCTTGAATTACAAGAACAAGAGCTGCGTAAAATCCGCGGAGCAAGAATAGCTTTAATCCCACAGGATCCAATGACTTCTTTAAATCCGTTATTTACAATCGGCGATCAAATTACAGAAACAGTTTTAGCTCATACAAATTTATCTAAGCAAGAAGCTATTAATAAAGCGATTAACTTTCTTGACTTGGTTAAAATTCCTGAGGCAGAAAAAAAAATGCAGCTTTACCCCCATGAACTTTCCGGCGGAATGAAGCAGCGTGTAATAATTGCAACAGCGCTGGCACTAAATGCAGGAGTTATTATTGCCGATGAACCAACAACCGCGCTTGATGTTACAATACAGGCTCAGATAATGTCACTTTTAGAAGAGATAAAAAATGAATTTAACACCAGCATATTAATAATTACACACGATTTAAATTTAATAGGACAATATGCTGATGAAGTATCAGTAATGTATGCAGGCAGTATTGTTGAAAACGCACAAAATTTAGAATTTTTTAATAACACACTCCACCCTTATTCAAAAGCTTTATTAAAAGCTCTGCCCGATAAAAGTACTGGACATCTTTATACTATAAAAGGAGCACCGCCTTCTATATATGAAAATATTTCAGGCTGCCGATTTAATCCAAGATGTGAAAAGTGTTTGAAAGACAAATGCACTGCCGCAGCACCGAGGCTTACAGAAGCTGCGCCTCTTCATTACGTCAGCTGCTTTAATTATTAGCTACGCTTTCAGCATTTCAACATCCCAGCACTCTTGAAGTCTTTGTTTAATACCTACTCTGTCATACCATCTGCGGACAAATCTTTCTTCGAACCCTAATCCTCCACTGAGTTTTTCACAAGAATTCAAATCAAATGTAGCTTCAGACATCCCCATTTTAATAGTAAAATGAGGGTCTTTATTTTTTTTAGGATCCATAGAGATAGTAATATTATTATATCTTGATGCAGCCATTGTTTTAATGTTGTGAGCGTCTGATTGCATATCAATTAAAAACGTTTTTAAGTTACTTTCCAACTCTCTGAAACTTGCCATATAATCTCCTAATTATTCAAACTATGTATAGGGGGTGGTATGTGCCCTGCCCTAATTATAAAACCCGAAGAATCTAAACTGCCGATATTCATAATAGGCGCTTCACCAAGCAGCCCGCCAAACACCGCTTTATCGCCAACCGTTTTACCGGGAACCGGGATAATGCGGACTGCTGTTGTCTTCTTATTAATCATTCCAATAGCCATCTCATCAGCAATTATACCTGCAATTGTCGTCTCAGGTATATCCCCCGGAATAGCTATCATGTCAAGTCCTACAGAGCAGACAGAGGTCATTGCTTCTAATTTGTCAAAAGTAAGAAAGCCTTTATCAGCAGCTTCAATCATGCCAGCATCTTCAGATACAGGAATAAAAGCCCCGGACAACCCTCCAACATTAGAACTTGCCATAATTCCGCCTTTTTTAACTGCATCATTAAGCATTGCAAGGGCTGCAGTTGTACCGTGAGCTCCGACATGCTCAAGCCCCATAGCTTGAAATATTTCTGCAACACTGTCACCCACTTTAGGCGTCGGCGCCAATGATAAATCTACTATTCCAAATGGAACACCGAGCATCTGAGCTAATTCTCTTCCTACTAATTCCCCGGTTGTTGTAATTTTATATGCAGTTTGCTTTATTCTAACAGCTAATTCTGATAAATCCGCGTCTTTGGGTAATTGAGAAATAGCATTTTTTACAACTCCCGGACCTGAGACCCCTACATTTAAAGCACATTCAGGTTCGCCATACCCGCAGTACGCGCCTGCCATAAACGGATTGTCGCTTACTGAATTACAGAAACAAACAAATTTTGCCGCCCCAAGCCCGTCTTTATCAGAAGTTAATTCCGCAGCTTCTTTGATTACTCTGCTAACTTCTATAACTGCTTCCATATTTATACCTGCTTTAGAAGAAGCAGCATTTACAGATGAGCACAATCTTGAAGTGCTGCTCAATGCCTCCGGAATAGAATGAATTAATTCTCTATCCCCTGATGTAAAACCTTTCTCTACAAGAGCAGAATACCCGCCGATAAAATCTATATTTAAATCTTCTGCTACCTTATCCAGAGTTTTTGCAATTTTTAAATAATCTTTTTTCAAAGCACTCTCTGCCAATATTGAAACAGGGGTTACGGATATCCTTTTATTTACTATTGGGATTGAATAATTATCCTCAATAACAGAAGCAAATTTGACCAGATTTTCGGCATAAGATTTTAATTTAAATGATATTTTATCACAAACTTTGTTAATATCTTCGCTTATGCAATCGCGGAGACTGACAGCAAGCGTCACAGTTCGTATATCGAAATTGTGAAGCCTTATCATATCAATAGTTTCTAATACTTTTTCTTTATCAAACATAGGATGTGTAAATTATAGCATATTTTAGACAGTTTAATCAATAAAAAATAATAGCCTAACCTGCTTTATACCTTGGAACTAATAAAGCAGGGTCAGCAACAGCGGTTGAATAAATAACAAAATCATTATCACGCAAAAAGTACTTTCGCATAGCGGCGCGGTTTGTAATCTTTTCATTACAAACATAGGTGTCTACGCGATCTTTTAAGTACCCGGCGAAAATCTTTTGTTTCTCCGACAGCTTATAATCCTTTAAATTTTTGACGATATACATATATATTAATTATATACCACAATCACCTCTTTTTTAACTTTTTAGAGCGCGAAATTAAGTTTTGTAAATGTAAATATTTCCTTTAATAACTGTAATCCCAAGATTTTACTAAATTCCATCGATTTAGTTTATATATATTCATGATAAACTTATACACATAATACATATAATTTTAAGGCGGTGTTATGGAAAGATTTTTTGGAATAATTGGGATAATTATAATTTTTGCAATCGCATTTGCTCTATCCAATAATAGAAAAGCAATTAATTATAAAACTGTAATTACAGGATTTGTTCTTCAAATCTTACTTGCCATATTTATTTTTAAAGTTCCGATTGGGCAGCAAATATTTATGTTTTTTGGTCATTGTATCCAAAAAATTCTTGATTTTGCATACATAGGCGGGCATTTTGTATTTGGCGGACTTATGGATACAGAAATTTTTGACCATTTATTCGGCAGTAAAAACAGAATTTTTGCACTGCAGTTAATTGCTTCAAATATCTTTATGATGATACTTGTTAATATACTTTATTACTACAATATAATGCAGCGGGTAGTATCTTTCCTTGGCAGAGCAATGAATAAAGTCATGGAAGTTTCAGGTGCTGAGGCTCTTTCTAACGTAGCAAGCTCTTTTGTCGGACAAATTGTGGCACAGATTATGATTAAACCCTATCTTGAAAAAATGACACGTTCTGAAATCCTAGCTTCAATGGCTGGCTCTATGGCTTGTATTTCAGGAGCTATGATGCCGATTTATATAGGAATGGGCATTCCTGCTCCTTATATTTTAGCCTCCTCTCTAATGGCGGCGCCCGGTGCGATGATTATTTCTAAAATTGTTTATCCTGAAACAGGAATACCGCTTACAAAAGACGCCATTAGAATTAGCAAGCGAAGAACTCATATTAACGTTTTTGACGCAATCTCAAGCGGGGCTTCCGAGGGCATGAAGGTTGCAATAAGTGTTACTGCAATGATTTTAGCCTTAGTTGCGCTTGTTGCTATGATTGACTATATTTTAGGCGGATTTGGACTGCTTATTTATAAAATTTTTCACTTGTCCGCTCCTGTACTAGGATTTGACTTTCAACACCTGTCTTTAAATATGATTTTAGGTAAAATATTTGCAATATTTGCCTGGATTATTGGAACACCAATAAATGAATGCTCTACAGTCGGAGCTCTTATGGGAACTAAAATTGTATTGAATGAAATGGTTGCCTTTGTTGACTTAACTCATATTGCAGATACTTTATCCGCTAAAAGTTTTATGCTGGCAAGCTTTGCACTATGCAGTTTTGGTAACTTCGGCTCTATAGCTATTCAAATCGGAGGTATTGGCGAGCTTGCCCCAAACCAAAGAAAAAACCTCGCAAGACTTGCTCTTAGAGCCCTTATTTGCGGAACTTTAACCTGCTATATGTCTGCCGCGATAGTTGGAGTTCTCATTAAATTCTAGATATTCGTTATTTGATTTTTGTGCTAAAATTGGTTTATGAAAATCGGCGTAGTCTATAACAAATACATTAATAATACACAAGAAATAGTTCATATTCTTGAAACTGCATTAAAAAACAGTAACACTAACTACACAATTCTTGATACAGACAATTTATCCGAAGGATTTAATTTTGTTTTTGCAATAGGCGGAGACGGGACAATTCTTAATGTTTCAAAATTCTATGCCCGCTTAAATATTCCTGTTATGGGAGTAAATCTTGGCAGGCTCGGCTTTCTCTCGCAATCCGATCTTTATATGTTCCCTTTGATTTTAAAAGACGTACTTAATAATAATTATAAAATTGAAGAACGTACTGCACTTGAATATGATAATAATATTGCCTTAAACGATTTTGTGATAAAGAGCTGCCAAAACACAAGATCTGCAAAATTTGAATTAAAAATAAACGGACTCCCTGTTTGTGAATATATATCAGACGGACTTATAATTTCTACTCCCACTGGCTCTACTGCCTATTGCCTCTCAGCCGGCGGACCGATACTTGCACCAACCATAGATGCGTTTATAATTGTTCCTATCTGTCCGCATACTCTGACCGCACGTCCGCTGGTTGTTCCTGTAAATGAAACCTTAACTGTTACTTCTGCCGAGTGCCCTCTCTCAGTTGCTGCCGATGGCTGTAACCTGGAAATTAATTCTAATTCGGTTGCTATTAAAAAATCTGCTTCAAAAATAAAACTCGCGTTTCTTGAAAACAACAATTTTTATAATGTTTTAAGAGAAAAACTCTTTTGGGGAGTTTCTCCATGTTCAAATAGTTAAAATAATTAACTAAACAGTATAATTCTGGTATAATATTAGTTATGAAACGCGGCGGCAGAATTATACTATCAATAGTTATTTTATTACTTTTAATAATTGCATGCTTTTTCGGCTGGGGATTTATAGAAGAACAGTTCCATCACGCCCAGGGAGTTTATTACATTTATAAAGGGGATAAAGCATATTTTAAAAATAATATGAATAAAACCCTGTACTATTATAAAAAAGGACTCGCCCTCTACCCTGAACACTATGAAGCATGGTTCAACCTCGGGAATATTTATGCCGTACACGAAGACTATTTTGCAGCGATTGAAGCGTACGAAAATGCTATAAAAAATAATCCGAAATATATTTTAGCAAGAATGAATTTAGGGATTGTATACTCAGAAGACCTTGGAGATTTTGACGCAGCAATAAAACAATATGACGCAATTATTAATAATAAATACAGAACTTTATACATCCCAAAGGTTTATAACAACCGAAAAAGTACAAAAGAAAATATGGGAGTTGCCTATTACAACCGCGGACTTGCTTATCGGCTTAAGTCTATATATCTGCCGGATGAAAAACGGCACCTGGCAGGAGAGTTCGTAGAAAAAGCCATTGAATCCTACAAAAAAGCACAAAAATATCTTAAAAAAGATTACGCAAACAGCTATAATATGGGACTTGCATATCACGTCAACGGCGATTATACAAATGCCGCAAAAAATTACTGCAAAGCCATAGAATACTCTCCTATGAGCTTTGAAGCACATTACAATCTTGCTGTCCTTTTAAGGCAGCTGCATTATTACCGAGAATCATTGGACGAATTTCAAAAAGCAGCACTGATAATTTCTGAAGACCCAAATGCAGTAAATCAATCACTATATGTTTTTAATCTGCTGAATGAAGCTACTCGGCTGCTGATATTCAGTGAAGAAAACGTTATTGAACATTTGACAGATGAACCTATGTATTCATACAGTTATACCTATGTCGGCGGGAAAATCGTTCCAACTGAAGAATTAGATAAAGCTATTCTAAATAATTTCAAAGAATGTGCCGGCAAAATAGTATTCTTGGAGAAAGACAATGACTAATTATATAAATTTTTTAGAAAATATAACTGCTATTGTTAATTCCGATAAACAATTAAATTCTATTGAACAAAATATAAAAAATGAATTCAATGTATATGGGGACTTAGAGCATTTACATATATTTCTTCTTGATACAAACACAAAAGTACTGCGTGACTGCTTTAATGAAATGAAGCCGCTTCAAGAACTTTACCCAGATGAAACAGCTGTTATTTATAACAATATGATTGATGAATTTTGGTTTAATGATTTTATAATAAACAACAAAGCCTATAAACTACCGCAAAAAATGGAGGAAATTGGGATAAAAATAAAAAACCTTGCCTTTCCGATTTACAAAGGTGAAGATATCTGCGGAATTATAGAGGTGGTGTTTAAGACCGAAACATTAATCCAATTATCATTTTTGCATATTATGAAAATATTTTCATCTATTATTGCTCTAAAAATCCAAAACACAGTTCTTGATGAAAAAATGCATACAAATGTTGAATTTTATGACTCAATGAAGAGTATAGCAAAAATCATAGAAACTCAATATGAACTAACGTATATCATCCCCCTAATTGGAGAAATGCTGGATAGGTTTATAGAAGACCACCTTATCTATATATTCTTAAGAAATAACGATAAATTTGATTTAATCTGGCCAAAGTCTTGTAACGATGAGCGTGCTAAGATTTTAATGCAGCAGCTTGACAGTGAAACCTCCTATTTGCTGTCAGATGACGGAAAACTCGGAGCATTTGCAATGACAACGGAAAACAATCTTTTAGGCTGTATTATTGCAAAAAGCTTGTCAGAACGCTTAAAGCCGCGAGAAATTGATTACCTTGAACAATTAACCAAACAGGCATCTATCACTATCAGCCGCGCAAACTCATATTCTGAAGTTTTACAATATGCAACGCTGGATGCTCTCACATCTTTAAATAACCGCAGACAGCTTGAAGTCCGGCTAAAACAAGAAACATCGCAAGCAGAGAGACAAAAACATCCGCTCTCTGTAATTATGCTTGATATTGACTTCTTTAAATCCTTTAATGATACATACGGGCACGCAGTCGGAGATTTAGTTCTTAAAGAAGTTGCCGATACGGTTAAAAAGACTTTAAGAGAATCTGATATAGCTGCAAGATACGGCGGTGAAGAAATTTGCGCACTTTTGCCATTTACCGATTTAGCTCAGGCAGCGCAAGTTGCAGAACGTGTACGTCTGGAAATTGAAAAAAATGAAGTTTCAGTTATAATTGATGAAAAAGAACACGTTCTAAAAATCACTGTAAGTATCGGTGTTGCTCAATACACTCCGGGGACGCGCCCTGAAGAATTATATATTAAAGCCGATGATGCTCTCTATAAAGCAAAACGCAACGGAAGGAATAAGGTTGAAATAAATGAAAACGTATAAACGGATTTGTAAAACACTAGATGATACGGCAAAATTAGCAGAAGACTTTGCAAAACACATTTATAAAAACGGGGTCTTTGTGTGTCTTTATGGTGAAATCGGTTCAGGGAAAACAGCTTTTGTAAAGAAACTTGCGGCTGCGCTCGGTATAAAGGAAAAAGTTACCAGCCCGAGTTTTGTGATACTTAATGAATACCATACCTCAAAACTCCCTTTATACCATTTTGATTTATACAGGTTAGAAAATGCAGGTATCTCAACAATAGAAGACGAACTTAGAGAATACACTTCAGGAAACAAAATCACACTGGTTGAATGGGCAGAGTTTGACTCAGGAGCACTTCCGTTTGACAGAATTGAAATAAATGTAACTTATTCGGACGATGATACAAGATGCTACGAATTTTCTTGCAAAGGTGACACTTATAAAAATATTATTGAGGAATTAAACAGTGCTGACACTTAGTTTTGATACAAGTCTTGATAAAACTTACATAGTTCTAGGCGAAGATAAAAAGATTATTGAATCAAAAGAAATTTTATCAAACGAAAAAAATTATCACTCTGCTTACTTAATTTCAATGATAGCAGAGATTTTAAAACGGAATAACAAGACGCCAGAAGATGTAAAAGTTATTGGCGTAAACATAGGTCCCGGCAGTTTTACAGGAATAAGAGCCGGCGTTACAACTGCAAGAGTTTTCGCTCAAGAAACAGGGGCAAACGTTTTTGGAATATCATCCTTAGAAATTCTTGCCCGCGCATCTAATCTTGAGAATCCACTGGTTGTTCTTGATGCCCGCAAAAATATGGGCTATACTTGGGATAACCAATTAATAGGGGCTTTAGTACTTGAAGAAATTGATAGGCTTGCTGAAAAACGTAATATTATTACTGATAACACATTATTTGAACGATACAAAAATATCGGAAATAAGGTATTATCTTATCAAGAAGAAAATTTTCCGCTCGGAAAAGTTCTATTTGAAATAATATCGGAAAAAACTCCCGGTCAGCATGATATATGGCAGTATGTTAAGCCGCTATACATCCAGCCGCCGCCTGTAACAATCAAGAGGAATTAAAATTATGAATCCAATTTGCCAAAACTGGTCTCAATGGCTAAATGAAACAAGATTTGCCGCTCTTACTGATGAAATGAAAGCACAAAATATGAAATGGCTCGAGGCTGTAAGGGATGTAATTCTAACTTTTGCCCAAATAACACCAAATGATGTCATTTTAGATATCGGAACGGGTACTGGACTTCTTGGAATGAAAGCGCTTGAAATGCAGCAGGGTAAAGGAAAAGTTATTTTTTCTGATAAGTTTCAGGATTGTTTAGACAGCTGTAAGGAATTTCTGGAAAATAACGGTATTACAGAAGGTTATGAGTTTTTACTTTCAGAGTGCGAGCATATTGCGCTCAATGAATGTACTGTAACAAAAGCATTAATGCGTTCAGTACTTGTGCATATTGTAAATAAACAAGCCGCAATTAATGAAATATATCGTGTGTTAAGACACGGCGGAGCTTTTTGTGCTTTTGAACCGATTATCCGTACAAATACTAAGTATTGGGAGCTTCTACACCCATCATTTATTGACAAATATGATGAATTTAAAGCTGCTGAGGAAGAATTTTCGAAAGACCCGATGGATCCGCTGTTTAATTTTGATGAAAAAACTCTAAAGCAAAATCTTGAAGAAGCCGGTTTTGAAAAGCCTGAAATACACTTACAAACTGTTCAATCTAAATACGTTGTACAGCCGGGCATGGTTGAAACATGGTTTGTCACTCCGCCCTCCCCATCTGCTAAGTGTACAAAAGAGAGGTTTCTTATGTACTTCCCGGAAAGTACGGTCAAAAAATACATTAAAGATGTTGAAAGATATTTAACAGGAAAAGAAATATCCTTAAAAACTAATGCCGCATTGATTTATGCAAAGAAGTAACGATGAATAAGCTTCTACTCCAAACAATTACGTGCATTTTAGTCGTACCGCTTTCTTGGCTTGAGACGGGACTACTTGTTCACCCGCGCTAAACGGGTCTACATAGTTTCTTGGAATTTTTAAGACTTTGGACGGACTTTCGGTAGTTTGACACAGACAATTTCTGACTTCATAAAATCGATATATGCACTGAAATTAACAACTTTGTCAATTAAATATATTTATCTTTTCCGCGCAGATATTCTGAAAAAAGGTGCTCACGCTTGAACTTTTTTACAATGCTGCGCATTGCAGAAGGCTCGTTCCGTAAAAAAAAAGCGCCTAAGCGCTTTATTTTATTAGCGGGAGACGGGACTCGAACCCGCGGCATTTTGCTTGGGAAGCAAACATTCTACCACTGAATTACTCCCGCAATTCATATTCTAATTCTATCACAAAAATTAAAATTTGTAATTTCTTCCACCTTTAGATATTAAATCAAGATTTTTTAATAAAGCATTTTTCATATTTCCATCAGGAAATTTCTTTAATTCTCTGTCGATTGCCTCAAAACCAAGTGCCTTTGTCTCTGGTGACGCATAGTCAAGTAAATATTCTTTTAATGTCATAAGTCCATTGGGCGTACAAAAATTATGAATTTGCTCATTCTTACATACAGCCATAAAACTCTCACCTGTCCTGTGCGAAGAGTAGCATGCCGTACAAAAACTCGGAATATGACCAAGTTTTAACAGCCATGCAACAACCTCATCAAGCGAACGCCTGTCGCTTATATCAAACTGCGCCGTATCTTCCTCATACTCAGGCTCAGTATATCCGCCGACACTCGTTCTCGACCCGCCGCTTATTTGTGAAACACCAAGCTCCAATACTCTCTCTCGGCTCTTTTGGCTCTCTCTTGTTGATATTATCATGCCGGTATATGGCGTAGAAACTCGTATACAAGCTACAATCTTAGCAAACGTATCATCATCAATACCATTTTCGAACGCACTCGGATCTATGTCATCAGCTTTCTTAATTCTAGGAACACTTATTGCGTGCGGTCCGACGCCATAAACTGCCTCCAGGTGTTCTGCATGCATTAATAATCCTGCAAATTCATACTTGTAACGTTCCAGTCCAAACAAAACTCCAAGGCTTACATCATCGATTCCGCCTTGCATTGCCCTGTCCATTGCTTCCGTATGATAGGCATAGTTATGCTTTGGTCCAGTCGGATGCAATCTTTCATAGCTTTCTTTGTGATAGGTTTCCTGAAACAGTACATAAGTCCCTATTTGAGCTTCTTTTAGCCGCCTGTAATTTTCTACTGTCGTTGCCGCAATATTTACATTGATACGCCTAATACTGCCGTTTTTATGTTTTGTTTTATATATTGTATTTATAGATTCTAAAATATACTCAATGGGGTTATTAATCGGATCTTCACCAGCTTCAATAGCTAGCCGTTTATGTCCCATATCCTGCAAAGCAATAACTTCACGCCTGATTTCCTCTTGGGTCATTTTTTTTCTCGGAATATGCGTATTTTTCTTATGATATGGGCAATAAATACAACCGTTTACACAGTAATTTGACAAATATAACGGTGCAAATAAAACAATCCTGTTACCGTAATAATCCTCTTTTATCTCTTTTGCAAGTGTATACAATTCTTGATTCTTATCTTCCAGCTCACAAGCAAGCAGCAAAGACGCCTCTCTATGGTCTAAGCCTTTTCTTAAGCGTGCTTTGTCAAGAACTTTATCAATCAATTCCTCATTATTTTTATTCTTCTCAGCCAACTCTAAAGTGTCTAAAATTTCTTCATGCGAAATAAACTCTTCTGCTCTTGCAGATTTAGGATTATACATAACTGTCTTACTCCCCTCCATTATTTACATAATAGCACATAAAAATATTCAAGCAGTTAATTTTCTTTGTTATACGTAAAGCGCAAAAAATTTCCCATTAAATTTTCATTCCAAACTTGCACATCATCAGGTACAGAGAGTACAACAGGCGTAAAATTCCAAATATATTTTATTCCTGCATCAACCATATAATTGGTAACAGATTGTGCTGCATTGTAAGGAACTGTAAGAATCGCAATATCTACATCCATTTTTTTGGCCTGACCTTTTAAGTCTTCTATCGGATAAACTTTCTTACCGCCAACCTCGACTTCGTGTTTTAGAGGATTATTGTCAAAAAGTGCTAAAATATTTAATCCGTAATTCGAGAAATTATTGTACTTTGCAAGCGCAAATCCTAAATTTCCAGCCCCGACAATAAACACATTTTTGACTTTACTAAATCCCAAATTGTGCTCAATTGCCGATTTTAATTCCTTTACATCATATCCAACACGGGATTTTCCGCTGTTATCAACCATTGCAATATCTTTCCTGACTTGGGAATCATCAATTCTCAATAATCCGGCTATAGTTGTAGATGAAATGCTATCTATCCCCTTTCTAAGGCAATCTGTTAAAATGCAGTGGTAGAGTGTTAATCTGTTAATTGTTTTATCAGAAATTTTTGCCATTCAATTTACCTTTTTTAACTTTCCTGAAACAGCTTTTTGTCTGCTAAATTAAAAGGGCGGGGAAAAATCCCCGCCGCTTTTTAATTGCATTTTCTACACAACACCATTGAATGCGTCAATGTAGATTTTCTTAATATCTTCCATCAGAGGATAAGCCGGGTTAGCACCAGTACATTGGTCATCAAATGCTAATTCAACCATATTATCCAGTTTTGCGTAGAAGTCCTCTTCTGAAACGCCGAAGTCTTTAATAGACTTAGGAAGATTAATACTGCTCATCAGATTGTCAACCGCATTGATAAGAAGTTGAACTTTCTCATCTTCGTTCTTTCCGCCAAGACCTAATTCATCAGCAATTTGACTATATCTTAATTTTGCTGACGGATATTTGTATTGAGGGAAGATACATTGTTTATGCGGACAGTCTGTAGAGTTGTACTTAATTACCTGTCTGATTAACAATGCATTTGCTACACCGTGAGGAACGTTAAACATAGCACCGAGTTTGTGAGCCATAGAGTGGCAGAGTCCTAAAAATGCATTTGCAAAAGCCATACCTGCGATTGTTGCAGCATAGTGCATTTTTTCTCTTGCAATAGGATCCTTTGCTCCTTCGTTATATGAACGTTCAAGGTACTTAAATACCAGTTTACAAGCCTCTAAAGCATTAGAGTTTGTAAAGTTAGTTGCCATTGATGAAACATACGCTTCAATTGAGTGAACTAGCGCGTCAATACCTGATGCTGCTGTTAATCCTTTCGGCATACCGTCAACAAAGTTCGGATCAATAATTGCCATGTTAGGTGTTAATGCGTAGTCTGCGATTGCATACTTAACATGAGTTTCATCGTCTGTAATAATTGCAAATGGTGTAACTTCTGAACCAGTACCTGATGTTGTAGGAATTGCTACCATTGTAGCCTTCTTACCTAATTCAGGAATATGACAGATTCTCTTTCTGATATCCATAAATCTCATAGATATATCTTCAAATACTGTATCAGGCTGCTCATACATTAACCACATAATCTTTGCAGCATCCATTGGAGATCCGCCGCCTAAAGCAATAAATATATCAGGTTCATAAGGTTTAATCATTGCCATTGCTTCATTGATTGTAGAAAGAGTTGGGTCTGGTTTTACATCAAAGAAGATTTGGTAATCAATACCGATAGAATCAAGTACATTAGTAATATTATATACAGCACCTGAATTGAATAAGAAACGGTCTGTAACAATAAATGCACGTTTTCTGCCTTGAAGTTCTTTAAGGGCTAAATCAACAGCGCCTCTCTTGAAGTAAACTTTCGGCGGAACTTTAAACCAAAGCATATTTTCTCTCCTTTCAGCTACTGTTTTATAGTTCAATAAGTTCTCAACACCAACGTTGCCGCTTACGGAGTTCCCGCCCCAAGAGCCGCAGCCGAGGGTTAATGACGGTTCAAGCTTGAAGTTATATAAGTCACCAATACCGCCTTGAGATGATGGAGAGTTAATTAATAATCTGCAGGTGGGAATTTTTTCTGCAAAATAATCAATTCTATCTTGAACTCTTGCATCTGTGTAAAGAGCTGCTGAGTGACCTGCGCCGCCTAGCATTACAAGGTCATGCGCCTTTTCTACTGCATCTTCAAAGTTCTTTGCTTTGTACATTGCAAGCAGCGGAGAAAGTTTTTCGTGTGCGAATGGGTTCTCTACTGCAACTTCTTTTTCTTCACCGATAAGGACTTTTGTATTTTCAGGCACTTTTATTCCTGCAAGTTCAGCAATTGTATGTGCCGGCTGACCTACTATTTTTGGATTAACACTTCCAGCAGGAGTAAGAATAATTGAAGCAACTTTGTCCGCTTCTTCCTTACTTAGAATATAAGCGCCTCTGTATTGGAATTCTTTTTTAACTTGCTCATATACATCAGAAACTATTATAACAGATTGTTCAGAAGCACAAATCATACCGTTGTCAAAAGTTTTTGACATAATGATAGAAGATACGGCTGTTTGAATATCAGCAGTTTCATCAATAATAGCAGGAACATTGCCCGGTCCTACACCTAAAGCCGGCTTACCAGATGAATAAGCTGCCATAACCATGCCAGGACCGCCGGTTGCTAAAATACAATCAACTGAGGGGTGCTTCATTAACGCTGCAGAAAGTTCTACAGACGGAACATCAATCCATCCTATAATATCAGCCGGCGCACCTGCTGCGACTGCTGCATCTAAAACTAATTTTGCTGCAGCAATTGTTGATTTTTTTGCTCTCGGGTGGGGTGAGAAAATAATCCCGTTTCTTGTTTTTAAAGAAATTAATGATTTAAAAATTGCTGTAGAAGTAGGGTTAGTTGTAGGAACAATCCCTGCAAGAACTCCTAAAGGCTCTGCAACAATTTTAATACCGTTGGTTTTGTCTTCTCTAATTATACCACAGGTTTTTGCCTCTTTGTGCTTGTTATAAATGTATTCTGACGCAAAGTGGTTTTTAATAATTTTATCTTCCATAACCCCCATGCCGGTTTCTTCAACCGCCATCCTTGCCAGCGGAATACGAGCTTTGTCTGCAGCGGTTGCAGCTGCTTTAAATATTGCGTCTACTTTTTCTTGAGAAAAAGTAGAAAAGATTTTTTGAGCTCTTTTAACTCTTGAAATCAAACTTTCGAGCTGTTCAACAGTCTCAACAACTGTAGGTTGATTGAGAGCCTCTTCGAGCTTTTCAACTGTTTTTTTAGTCTTTGTTGTCATACTTTCATTCTCCTATTTCGTGATTTTATTCACGATTTAATTATAGCGCGAATAACATGTTTTTGCAAGTGTTTTATTTACAATTAATATTTTCTTTACATCGCACCCGCCAGAAATAAATTTAAATAATACTGCCTCCTGCCTTACTCAATCCATTTTTCACATTAAATATGTTATTTAATCTTCTTCACCTTTTAGCCCTTATAAATCTCACCAATACTATTGTACAAATTCACCTATACTCAAATGTAAATTTTTGTAAAATCTTTATTAAAAAGACTAAAGTTTTTGAAAAAAAAGCCGTAATACATAATAAGAATATTAAAGGAGTCTTTGATATGGGTATTGACGTAAACAGTTTAAGTCCTTCACAAGCCAAAGCATACTGGCATGACTATAACAACGGTAACAAGA
>CALVFU010000026.1 GCA_944326905.1 Candidatus Gastranaerophilales bacterium | reverse complement strand
CGGAGTCGAACCGGCACGAGGGGTGAACCTCATCGGATTTTGAGTCCGACACGTCTACCAATTTCATCACATCGGCATAATATCCTTGCTTATAGGATATTATCATAAGCATAATGAAATCTCAACTATTATTTTAAAAGTTTTTTATTTGCCGGATTGTATTAGCGGGGCAGGTATTTTATAAAATGTTTTCACAAAGAAAATATAATTATTATGAAGAAAATACTATTTATTATATTATGTACAATTTGCTGTTTCCAAGTAAAAGCAGCCACTTTTGAAGGCGGTGTATCAGAAATCGGGCGCGGGGATTCCAACGTAGTAATAGATAAAAATACCAATCAAGGCATAAGCGGCGCCAAAGTATCACTGCCAAAGCAAAACTATTCAACTTATACAGACGAAAACGGAGTTTTCCAGCTTAATACTTACGTAGATGGAACATCTATACTTTCTGTAGAAAAGAAAAACTATCGTCCATTTTCTATGACCATTGACAGTAATTCTTTATCCGCTCCGCTGACATTGGGTATAGAAAAAACCAACGCCAATGACATTGTTATAGATACAGACATGTATCATCTCGGCGATGATAATTATTCAGATTTATCCGCAAATGCAGGTCAATTTACAATGAAAGCAGCGGGTCCTTTTTATACAAAAATATTTGACTTAAAAAATATAGATGTAAATAAAGCAGTGTACTTTGTTATAGGGTCAATTATAGGAATCGATACAGCTCTTGCAAGGAGCCTGGGGCAAAACCAAATTACAAATTCCTACGCAAGCCCGCCGGAGGTTTATTTTAACGGAAATAAAATCGCAGAAATAGAACTTAACGGAGACAACCAAAAAATAAAACTGCCTAAAAATCTAATACGAAAAAATTCTAAAAACGAAATCACAATTAAAACTGGCAGAAATATGCTTCAAACATCTTATATTGACTATGATGATATTGAGTTTATGAACCTGAGTATAGAAAACGATTAAATCTCATTACAATAAATTTAAAGCTTCTCTGGCAATTTTATCAGCAATAGAATTTATAAATTTTGCATATTTTCTTACTTGGTTATTTTCTGCAATATTTTCCATTATCTGCCTTGTTATAGAGCAGGCAAGAGTACATACTCCAAAAATTGCTCTGTCAGATTTGGGTATTTCCTGCTCATTTAATTTGATATTAAACTCAGGAATATCAAGATTGTTTGATTTTTCAAAATCTAAAAAAATAACTTCATCTTCTCTTATATTATTAAGTTCGTTTTTATTTAAAGAAGCATTTTTAGATAATAAGTGTCTAAAATAACTATAATCTTTATTTTTACCGATATCATTAATTCCGCACACTAATTTCAAATTTTGTAATACCATATTTGCATACGGCTCAGGCGTGCGGACTAAAAAACCTTTGTACCTTGCATAAATTTGAGGATTGCTTATTCCAGTAAAATTAACGTCCATTTTATTTTAACCTTTTTTTGTTTTAAACCGCTGAATAATATTTTTTGACAAATAAATACAAAAAAATTACAAAAGTTAATATAAATCTGTATTTATACTTGTAATATTTTACTATATTTTATATAATCCAATTAATAATTGTTTATAAAAAAGGGGGTATTTATGAAGAAAAAGATTATTTTATGTATAGCGGCAGCCCTGTTAATATCAACAACACCGGCATTTTCTTATCTGATAGAAAAGGAAGATGTCCATAGAATAGAAAATATAGGGATGAATCTATTGGTTAAAAATAATATTAATAAACGGATTACTTTCGGATTTACTGATTTAAAAGATTTTTCGGCTTTTCCATCTTCTATAGAGCCGGATATCTATAAGGATTATAACCTGCATAATAACCGTGAAGTTACGATACCGATTAACATTTATCCAAAACTTACGAGTGATGATGAAGTTGCTGCGATAATGGCACATGAGATAGCTCAGGGTATACACAGCTATAAAGGTATAATGAATGGACAAATTATGATTTCAAAAAACGGGACTTTCCCGCTAAATTATTGGGCCAAAAAGAATGAACTGCAGTTTGACAGAGACGCTGTTGATTATCTTGCAGGTGCCGGTTATAACCCAGTTGCGCTAATTACTGCATACAGTAAAACATTGCCGGAAGTTAGAGGAACATTTTTCCTGAGACACAATAAAGCGGCTAAACGAATTAATAATATTTATAATTATATAAGAATAAATTATCCTAACTATCTTGAAAACAATAAATTTACGAACTCCGTGTATTACAAACGCTATGCTTCTAATTTATAAGCCCCAAAAGGATAATCGTATGGAAAAAAGAATTTTTAGTTTTGATTTAGGTAAAAAAAGTATCGGATACTGCGTGAGAGAAGATCACAATATAAAAGAAGCAGATTCGATAATTATTGAATTGGAGCATGCTGAAGTTTTAACCAAACGTGATAGACGCCGGGTTAGAAGAACACTTGATGCACATAAGGCAAGAGAACATTATTTTGATAAAATATGGCGTAATTGCGGATTAGAACCGTTGTCCAAAAATGATGAAAGATTTACTAAAGAATCAAATAAAGGAATTATTTATACGTCATGCATATTACGAATAATGCTCCTGCAAAATAAACCGCTTGAGCAATGGCAGGTATATAAAGCTCTGCATAATGCTATTCAGCGCCGCGGATATGACAGCAGTTTACCCTGGAAATCTTCACAAACTGATGACGATAAAGAAAATGAAGAATTTGCAGCAAGATATACAAAAGAAAATAATGTTGAATTAATAATTTCAGAAGAGTATAAGTACCCTTGCTATTATGATGCACTGCGGCTTGGCATGTGGAAAGAAGCAGAGCCGGAAAAATTCCTTGTGTTCAATCCTCAGGAAAATTTTAATAAAGTAAGAACAAACGGACTTGTTGCGCCGAGAGTTCTTGTTGAAAAAGAGCTGCGTAAACTATGGCAAAATGCTCAAGTACAAATTCCTGAGCTAAAAAAAATAAGCGCTGATGAATTTTTATATGGTGAATATAGGACAGCGTACGGTTCTTATCTTAATCCCTCGTATACCAAGTATTTAGGAAAAGAAAAAGACTGGGAAGGCGTTCTAGGGCAGAAAATACCAAGGTTTAATAACAGAATCATTTCCAAATGCAAATTACTTCCAAAAAGAAACGTTTGCAGCGCAAATACACTTGAAAATGTTTCGCTGGTGCTTCTTTTGCAGCTAAAGAATTTAAGACTTACCAATAAAAACGGAGATAAAATCCTGTTATCACCTGTACAATTAAATGATATTTACCAATTTTGGCTAAATAAAATGAAAGAAAAAGGAAACAAATTGGATACAACTATAACAAAAGCCGAAATTGAAAAAGCTATTGGAGAAAAATTGATAGATAAAATTGCGCCTATAAAAGCAAATATAAGCGGGCGCTCGTCTTTTTGCAGAAGATCCTGTGAAATCTTAAAAGATATAATTTTGTCAGGAGAATTATATCCTCAGCAAATAGATATTACTAAATACATTGATGCCCCCGATGCAAAAAACGGTATAACAGAAGAAGAAATTCGGACAATGTTATCCCAAATAGGTGATTGGAATAATCTTTATATCCCTGATAACAGAAATGAAAATGCTGCTATAGGTGAAAATGTCCGAGAAAAAACAGATTTAATAATCGGCGATGTATCAAACCCGATAGTAAGGAACCGTTTACAAATTTTCAGGGATTTATTATTTAACCTTGCTGAGAAATATGGCAAGCCGGATGAAGTAATATTTGAATTTGTCCGAGACGGAGCAGATAACTCATTATTTGGAAGCCTTAAAGCAAAAGCAATAGAAGCACATCAAAAAAGCCAGGCAAAACAAAATGAAAATATTAAACAAGAATTGGAAGGAGTAAATGCCTTAAGCGGCAAGAACTTTGAAAAACTAAAACTTCTTAAAATGCAGGGCGGAAAATCAATTTATAGCGGGAATATGATTGAAATATCAGACTTTGATAAATGTGACATAGATCATATTTACCCGCGTGCACTTGGAGGAAATGATGCAATTTATAACAGAGTACTGTGTTTTAGTGAGGAAAACAGGATTAAATCAGACAGGACACCCTACGAGTGGTTATCGCATAATAAAGAAATGTGGGCAGAATATGTTAATCGTTTAAACAATATAAAAAAAGAACTGGGGAAAAAGAAGTTTGAACTTCTAACAAGCAGCCCCGAAAATTGTAAAAAGCTAATAGACAGTTACAACGGTTTAGCCGAAACAAGCCACATCGCACGAGTTGCCCAGCAAATTACAGCATTTGCCTTTGGATGGGGATTACAAGTAGAGGGGCAAAAGCGTCATATTTTTGTAAATAACGGATCATCCACCTACGCAATTAGAAAGCGCTATGGATTAAACGCTTTTCTTGGAAATAGCGATGCAAAAAACAGACAAAATGACAAACACCACGCGCTTGATGCTATTTGTATAAGTTATTCACGGGATTTTAAATACAATCCTGAATGTAAAAAAGATATGATAGAAGGCTTTAATCCCGAAAATATCAAAAAAGTAATTGATGAAATGATTCCTATTCCTTATACAAACAAAAAAATGTTCAAAGGAAATACCAAACCGCTAGAGACAATATACGGTAAAAGAATTATAAACGGTAAAGCTTGTATTACAGGAAGAGTTACCTTAGAGGAAATAAAGCCTGATAAAAAGAAAATAAACAATATAGTAGATGAAGTTATCAAAACAGATTTACTCTCTAAGCTGGAGGAACACCCATCTAATGAACAGTGGCGGGCGTATTTAACAGGATATATTCATCCAAAGAAAAAGACCCTGGTTAAAAAAGTTATGGTAATAGTATCAGAAGGCACACTTGAAACAGATGAAAACGGCCGAGAGCGGATTGGTGAATATTGTGACTTTGGCACAAAAGGTACAAAAGGGCAGTTCAAAGCTTCAAAAGGGCACAAAGGTCAAATTTTGTACTACGACAAAAAAGGCACAATAAGGGTCATGCCGGTATATTCAAATAAAAAAACTCAGTCAGTAAAAGATAAACTTATTCAAATGGGTGCAAAGCTCTATGCCGGCGGTCAAACGTTCTATTCAGGCTGCCTGGTTAGTATTCCAAAAGATTTTAAAGCCGGCTCAAATACACATCCGGCAGGAGTATATAAACTTAGAACTATAATGTCCGATTCTGGGCAGATAAAATTGGAAAATAACAATGGTATAGAAATATTAACAAGCGCAAAAAACTTAGTAGATGCAGAATTTTTAAGATATAAAACTTGACTTTAATAAAAATAGAATTAAAAGATAGCCATGAGCTATCACATTTTACATATTACAACTTCTAATTGTATTCTATCATCAGATAGAGGGTTATTGTTCTGCGAATACAAATCAGGTGAAAAGAATTCCATCGCAATCGCCGATATAAGAGCAATAATAATTGCTTCGCACGGAGTGACAATTACTAACAGCTGCATTGCCAAGCTTATGGAAAATAATATTGTTATTCTGCATTGTAATAATTCCTATAAGCCGGTCGGATGGAGTGTTCCGCTGGAGAGAATTGTTAGACCGCAAGTTTTTTACAAACAAATCGAACAAAATCCTGATTTTGAAAAACAACTCTGGAAAAATATTCTAATTGCTAAAGTCACTAATCAAGCAAAAAATCTTGATGCAATGGGTGCAGCAGAACACAACTTATATAAATTAATAAACAAACCTCTAGTTAATGAAGCAAATATCGCAAAACAATACTGGCAAAAATATTTTACAACACTCGGTAATCCTATAAAACGCGAGCATTTCAATGCAGAAACCTTTGAAAACGGTTGTTTGAACTAT
Source organism: Candidatus Gastranaerophilales bacterium (assembly GCA_944326905.1). Classification (GTDB taxonomy): domain Bacteria; phylum Cyanobacteriota; class Vampirovibrionia; order Gastranaerophilales; family Gastranaerophilaceae; genus CALUTH01. The sequence goes on along the minus strand of CALVFU010000026.1, from coordinate 16,898 downwards.
GGTTATGCAGTTATAAGTTCTTTAATTTACAGATCAATTATAGTACATGGTTTAATTGCAGGACTTGGAATCCACCACAAAGGCAAGTATAAAAGTACACCGCTTGTATACGATTTAATGGAACCGTATAGGGCTTTTATTGACTATTATTTTTACTGTTTTGTTAAAGAAAATGAAGAAAAATATAAAGCAGCAGAATACAAAGAATGGTTTAAGTACCTCGCAAACTGTATAAAAAATTATCGTATCAAAATAGACAATATAAGCTACAAATTTATAGATACAATAGATATATATATTGAAAGAATTATTGATGCGTATTTAAAATTTGACTGCACAAATATATTTTTACCTGACATTAAAGAACAATACCTGCATATAGATAAGCATAGGAACAGAGAATATGAGGAGTAAATACCGAATGGGATGGCTAGTAGTATGTTTTGACCTGCCTGTAACAGAAAAAGAGTATCAAAGACAAGCAAATGCATTCAGAAAGTCCTTGTTAAATCAAGGCTACTTCATGCTCCAAAATTCGATATACGCACGTTCATGTGTCACGTATGAGAAAACAGAGGTGCATATAAGAAATTTAAAGCTTATAGCCCCGGACACAGGGTCTATAGTCGCGTTTTATATAACAGACCGACAATGGGGATTATCCGTTTGTATAGATAAATGCGGATATAAAGAGTCTAAATACAAGAAGAAAGCAGGAGAAAACATAGCAAAACAGATGACATTCTGGTAATTATGATGTAGAATATCAATATAAGACTGTGAAAAAACTAATTTTTTTCACAACTCTTTCAGGTGTATTTAGTTTTTAGAAAGGGTTAGAGAATGAGTCTATTCGTACCATATAGCAGTCGTACCATATAGCAGAGGAGCAAACTATTCTCTTGTCAATTATGATTGGACTCTTAATTTGAAATATATTACTCTTTTATTATACACTATTTATTTAATTTTGTATATCCTATTATAACATATTTTAAATTAAGAGTAAATCAAAACGCAGATGATATGCCTACCGATATTGGAAAATTATAACATATTTTAAATTAAGAGTAAATCAAAACAGACAGTTTAAAGAATGTTCAAAAGAATTGATTATAACATATTTTAAATTAAGAGTAAATCAAAACAAGATTTGTATATTATAGTTTTGTGCATTTATTATAACATATTTTAAATTAAGAGTAAATCAAAACGTTGCGGTGAGTATGGCTCAGAAAATGAAATTATAACATATTTTAAATTAAGAGTAAATCAAAACAACTCAAGTCTTAAGGCTTCGTATTTTTCTATTATAACATATTTTAAATTAAGAGTAAATCAAAACAAGTGCTTAATAGGTCAATATTTTTTAAATTATAACATATTTTAAATTAAGAGTAAATCAAAACTCTACCGTACAACCATTATAACACAAATCCATTATAACATATTTTAAATTAAGAGTAAATCAAAACGAAGATGTCTAAAATCGGCTTTCCTGATGATTATAACATATTTTAAATTAAGAGTAAATCAAAACAACATTCTTGACAAGGTTCATGATGAAAAATTATAACATATTTTAAATTAAGAGTAAATCAAAACTAAATGGTGGACAAGTTTTTTCGTTAAAAATTATAACATATTTTAAATTAAGAGTAAATCAAAACGACAGGCAATCGCAATCGTTCATCGTACAATTATAACATATTTTAAATTAAGAGTAAATCAAAACAAAAGTCGTAGCCATACTTTATTCTCACATATTATAACATATTTAAAATACAAAAATATACAAATCATTCTTATAATTTGATTTTACAAACTTGTACACAAAGTTTGGTTGATATATAATTTTTTAATAAAGGGTGAAATAAGTATGAAAGAACAAAAAATTGCAGTAATTGGTTACGGTTTATGGGGTAAAAATATTGTACGGAATTTTTACAATCTTAATACTCTTTCAACTGTATGCGATTTAGACGAAGAAACATTAAAGACCGTTAAAGAGCTTTACCCGTCAATAAAAGTAACAAAGGATATGAATGACATATTAAATGATGCCGATATTACAGGTGTTGTTGTCGTAACTCCAAGCCACACGCATTTTAAAATTGTTAAGGCGCTGCTTAACGCAGGGAAACACGTATATGTAGAAAAACCAATATCTACAGTTGCCAGGGAAGCAAAAGAATTAACAGAGCTTGCCGAAGATAAAGGCTTAATACTTATGGTTGGGCATCTTCTTTTATATCATCCTGCTGTTAATAGGTTAAAGATGCTTATAGAAGAAGGTGTTCTTGGTGATTTAGTTTATGCCCAGAGCGATAGACTAAATGTCAACTATTTCAAAAATGACAGAAGCGTTATGTGGGATTTAGCCCCGCACGATGTATCTATGATGGCTTATGTGACAGGAAAAACTCCGCTGAGAGTTGTTTCTGCAATCGGCTGCTCATCAGACAGAAACGAGATTATGGATATTACCCATATCAGTATTGAGTTTGAGGGCGGAATGCTGGGACATATCTCTGACAGTTGGATTACACCTCAAAAGCATGTTAATTTACTGGTAAGAGGAACTAAAAAAACCGCTATTTTTGATGATACATTAGCTGAGAACAAACTTAAATTATATGATAATTTTGTAGCAAACAAAACCGAGGTTATTGCGCTTGATTATCTTGAAATAGAGCCGCTTAAATTGGAATGCCAGCATTTTCTTAATTGCTGTGCGACAGGGCAAGAACCAAGGTCAGACGGTCAAAACGGATACGTAGTAGTAAGTATTCTTGAAGAAGCTGAAAAAATAATGCTTGGATCAAGAGTTAAAATCCTTGATGAAAAAGAAAAAACTTTTGCTGCTTCACGACTGAAGAAATAAGGCAGTACGCTGCAGGAGTAGCGTATTCAAAACGAGTATAAGGGGCGGAAATGGCAAATTTTATAACAATATTCAGAGTAATATTAATGTTTATAGGTGTCTATCTTATATACACGCATCTTAACAATCAGACAGCAGGAATATGGGCGCTTATATTAACTATTCTTGCTTTTGCATTGGACGGACTTGACGGGTATATTGCAAGGAAATTTAATGAAGCATCAAAGCTGGGCGCACTTCTGGATATAATGAGCGACCGAATTGTTGAAAATACTTTTTGGATTTTGTTTGCGGTAATGGGCTGGCTTTCAATCCTCTTTCCTTTAATTGCAATAACCAGAGGTTTTATTACCGATACAATACGCAGCGCCGCAATGGAAAAAGGATATACTGCTTTTGGTGCTTCAACAATGCAGCGCAATCCTGTTTGTATATTTATCACATCATCAAAATTTATGAGGATAAGCTATGCAGTAGCAAAAGTCGCAGCCTTTGTTGTTATAGTCGCCTCAAAAGTTCCTGGATGCCCTATGCCTGCGTTGGTATTTACTGTGGGATACTGGCTCGCAGTTATTGCCATTGTATTCTGCGTTGTACGCGGACTTCCTGTAGTTATTGAATCAAAGTATCTTTTTGAAAAAAATGAGTAAAATTAATGTAGTTTTATTTGAACCTGAAATCCCGCAAAATACAGGAAATATTGCGCGGCTTTGCGCATGCTGCGGGGCGTCTTTGTATCTTGTCGGTAAACTTGGATTTTCATTATCAAGTAAGTATACAAAGCGTGCCGGACTTGATTACTGGGATAGTGTTGATATACAAAAACTTGAGAGTATGGATGAACTATTTGAAAAATTTCCAAATGGTACTTTTTATTATTTGACCACAAAATCAAAAAAACTCTATACAGATGTTAAATACAAAGATGGAGATTTTTTAGTATTTGGTCCGGAAACACGAGGACTTCCTGATGAATATGTAAAGAAAGATACTGCCGTAACTATTCCAATGAAGGAAGGACAAAGAAGCCTAAATCTTTCAAACTCAGTTGCTATTACTGTATATGAGGCAATACGGCAGAATGGAATTTAAATTACCATTAAGAAAAGAAGATTCACACAAAGGAACTTTCGGCAAAGTATTAAATATTGCAGGCTCAGAGAATTATACGGGAGCGGCTTATTTATCAAGTATTTCCGCGCTTAGAATTGGAGCAGGATATGTTACCCTTGCCTCTTCTCAAAAGGTTATAGGTACCGTGTCTGCACTAACACCTGATATAGTTTATGCCCCTATAACAGAAATTAAGAATAAGCTTGCAAATTATACGGTAGTTTCAGTAGGATGCGGGTTGTCTATTGAGGCAGCAACAGCAATAATGTTCAAATCAGTGTTAAATGAACTTTCCAAGCTTGATATCTCAGTTGTAATTGATGCCGGAGGATTAACATTACTTTCAAAGATGAGGAATCCAGAACTTCCGTCAAAACTTATAATCACACCTCATCCTGCTGAAGCTGCAAGGTTGTTAAAAGTTGAAACAAATAAGGTTGCAGCAAAGCCTGATTTTTATGTAAAGAAACTTTCTAAAACTTACAATTGTGTGTCGATACTAAAGGGGCATAATACGCGAGTTTGCGCAAGTAACGGTGAAGTATATATAAATAAAACTGGGAACAGTGCTTTGGCAAAAGCCGGCAGCGGAGATGTATTATGCGGTATAATAACCGGGCTTTTAGCTCAAGGCTTAGTTCCATTTGAAGCGGCAAAGACAGGTGTTTATATTCATGGGCTGGTTGGGGAGCTTGCCTCAAAAGATTATACAGAATACGGTGTTTTAGCCTCTGATTTATTAAGTTACATTCCGGCTGCAATAAAGTACTATTTAGATAATTTATAAACAACAAATAAGGGACGATAAACGCCCCTTTAAATACGGACAATGAGATGTCCACCAGATGCCTTTTTTATCAATCTCTAATCTTTATCGGCATCATCCATGGCTTGAAGCTGTTTTGATTTAATATTATGAATAACTGCATCAACGAGTAATTCATAAGAGGAAGTATTCTCAATATTAGGAAATTCCTCAATCAATTGATGTCTGACCATTGCTTCCAGCCGTTGTTCGTCAGAAATTGTTTTAATCTCTTGATTTTTAAGAGATTCGAGTAAATCATTATCAGTTAAGCGTTGTTTCTTTGTAAAACTCAGCCATGCAAATTTTGGTGATAGTTTACGGAGTTTTTCTTTAATTTTCAGGTTTTCAAACATACTAACCTCATTCACTTAACTTTCATACTATTATACTATGTTAAAATATGCTGAAAATATTAATTGACCAATTTTTACAATCTTTTTACAAAAATTTACAAAGCGCGAGGCGGCAGAGGGCGAAGGACAAAGCGAGAGTCTTTGTCCGCAGACCCGTTTAACGCCGCCGAGCAAGAAGCGCGAGGCGGCAGAGGGCGAAGGACAAAGCGAGAGTCTTTGTCCGCAGACCCGTTTAATAAAATATCGTACTGAATAAGGCGAACGGAGGATGCAAAGCAAAGCCGTATCCGTTTAACGCAAGGCGTATTTCAGAACCTTACTAAAATGGAATGTGACTTAATGCATTTTCTTACATTAAAAACACAATGCTATCTGATAAAGCATTAAAGCATATTATCCTGAAATTTTACCAACACGGCAGTACAAAAATCTATCAAATAATTTTATCTTGAATTAAAAAGAAAGGAGAATTTTAAATGACACACTTACATGTACACGAACTTGAAGACTTCATCAAATACGATGACAACGGAATAAATGTTGAGCATTTACTAGAAAGCTCCGGCGGCAAAGTAAAACTTGCAGCACTAAAAAAAGGACAAGAAATTCCACCACATACCGCTCAAGGAGATGCAATATTATTTGTAATCGAAGGAAAAATTAAGTTTGTTATTAATCACGGCGGAGAAACTTCTTGTACCGAATGCGGGTGCAGTATAGCAGAATGTGAAAATCATGAACTTGAAATAAAAAAAGGTGAATTTCTGCAGTTCCATAAAGATGAAAAACATACGGTAAAAGCAGAAAAAGATAGTAAAATGCTTATTATACAGTTATATTAATCAACGAAGCCCGGCATAGCTATAGCTATGCCGGGCTTCGTTTTTAACTAATAAATACCGTAAATATCTAAGAAATTCTGCCAGGAACTACAACGCCGCCTTTAAGATTTTTTTTATAAAACTCAACGTGAGGTTGAAGTACACTATCAAGGACTTCGGGGAATTGTTTTCCTGTCATAATTTTTTCAACAATTTCCTGGTAGACAGTAGCAAACGCTCTTAATTGAGTCATTGCACCGGCAGCTTCCGGGGTAAGTCCCATGCCGCTTGTTTCAACAGTTTCGTTAAAGAATGCCCCGGTTGATTCGTAAGACTTATTTAATGCACCAATATAGGCATGGGCATTTTCACTGCACACACCGTTATCGTTAGGAACAGTGAGCGCAAAGACAAGCTTATTTGCAGGATTAAAATGAGCTTCTGCACTATGATGCATTGCGTCAGGCACTTTTGCAATTTGCTTTAAAGTATCTTTAACCGATTCATTTTGCATTTGAGCATGCCAGTAAACTGTATTTTCAAATATCGAACCCATATATTGGTGAACAGAGGCAGAAATTCCGTTTAATTTTGCATCTGCCCAGAAAATACCTTGCTTAAGCGCATCATTCAATTCCAAATCTTCAGACAGAGACAATTCAGACATTTCTTGCGCCGCATTTAAAAGTGCTTTAAGGTCTTCTTTTTTCATACCAGCCCAAATGAGTGTAAATATTGCGTGGTCATCAAACGCTGAAAATCTTCCGCCCACATCGTCATGGATATATAAATCACCAATCCAGCCATTTTCGTTTGAAGTTCTTCTCAGTTCACTTTTTTCAGGGTTTTTATCAGTAACAGCTATAAAGTGCCTGCTTGCTGATTTTTTAGCTTCATCTAAAGATTGCCCTTTAGTAATATAAGCATCTTCAAGCATTTTTTGTATTCGTAAAAAGCCGTCTTTTGTTTCAAAAGTGGAGCCTGATTTGGAAGCTATCATATAATTTGAGCTTGTAACATCGCCAAGCTGGTATAAAAATCTTTCAAGACTTGCAGAATCAACATCAGAATAGAAAGCAGCAACATCTTTACGGACATTTAATCCGTTAATTGAAAGCATGTGTTCAACTGTATGTTTTGAACCGCCAATACCAAGAACGCTTAATTTTTTAACACCTGTTTGTTTTTTAAAATTTTCAGCCATAGTGTAGAGTTCATCAACTCTTTTTAACTGTTCTTGCGGCAGATTAACCCAATTTAAGAACTGTCCGGGCATATTTGCACGTGATGCAAATTCTTTTACAAACTCAGAAATTTTAGCGGAATATTTGCCAAAATCAACGCCTGTGAATGTTGTTTTAATATCTTTCATTTTTGTAATCATAGAGAAATTCTCCTTTCTATACTCTCATAGCTATATTGTAGAAAATCCAAGTAATAAAGTAAATAATCAGTGCTATTTTTTTGATACCCATTTACAATTTTTTATATAAAAACGCCAAGGATAATCAATAGCAGAAGATATGCCAATTCTTGGAGCAGACACGATTTCGGCTGGAGAAACACCTTTTTCAATCCAGAGGGGTGATTTTATAGAGCGTAAATCAATACCGTTAAAGTCTTTTGTGATACCTAATGCCCTGCATAATTTTGAAGGACCGCTGGTATCTGCAATCCAGTTAAGCGGTTCTATTGATCGAATAAGTACAGCACATCCGCGGTTTTTCTGTTCGGTTACAACATTCATACAATAATGCATACCATATATAAAATAAACATAGCAAAAACCGCCTTCTTTAAACATTACATCACAACGGGGAGTTTTTCCTTTATAAGCATGACATGCCGGGTCATCTTGGGTATAAGCCTCAGTCTCACAGATTGTACTTTTAAGTATATTATCACCGTCTTTTTTACACAAAACCGCTCCTAAAAGCTCGCGTGCAACGGTTACAGTATCTTGGAGATAGAAATGTTTGTTTAACAGAGTCATAAGAGTATTTTATACCAAAATCATTTCAAGCATGAATAGAGCAAAGAAAAAAGCCGTCGATGGAGAGGCGACGGCAGTTCACAACAGAAAATAGTGAGCAAACATTATTCATACAACAACTAACTCTCTCCCCACAAGAGAGGAAAAGACCATTACAATACGATACTATAGATTGTACCAGCTATATCAGACCAAGAACTTTTTTGTACCAAGAGAATGTTTCAAGTTCAGAGCCATTGAAAGTTGTTTTGAGTTGTTGTTTTTTCAAGTAATTTTCAAACTCATCATTAAAAGTTTGTTTCGACTTTTTCAATTCAGTTGCAGTTTTTAACATAGGTTTCCCCTCACTTTTATAGTAACACTAAAATATACCAAATTGTTTATATACGCCAAACCTTAAAAGTCTAGCAATTAACAGAACCTGCTTAAAATATTACTTCCACACCCGAACAAGCTCCATTTGTTGTCGAAACTTAAATTTTAATACAGATATTATACCTTAAAAGAACGTTTTTTGCAAGTATTCGCGGATAAATTGTAACAAAAGTTAATCCTGCCATACTTTTATTTAAACTACTTGGGCGGTATATTTGACTAAAGCATCAAATACTTCTCTGCTGCACCCGTCTCTTTTTATTATCTCTAGAGCCTCTTCCCTTGTGAGCGCCTGCTTATAGGAACGTTTTTCCCTGAGCGCGGAATACTTATCTGATATTGCTATGATTTCCGTTTCTATTCCGTACTCAAATCCACTGTTATTTTGCGGATATCCTTTGTTATCTGGCGTTTGATGATGATACTTTACTAACTCTAATGCGTGCGGTGATATATTTTGATTTTTAAGAAGTTCATACCCAAGCTCTGAATGAAGCTCCATAATTCCTTTTTCTTTTTCATTTAAACTCGTTTTTTTGTTAAGAACCTTTTGCGGAATTAGAACTTTACCAAAATCATGAAATACAGCCGCTTCTAACACTGCTTTTCTATCAATTCCGCTGCGTATTTCAGGAGACAAATTATCAATTATCCCAGAGGCAATATTTTTTGTACATTTTAAATGTCCGTCGGCAAGTGTCTGTAATTCATTAATATTTATCTCAAGCTTTATTCCGTTGTCCCTTAAAATCTTTGCTATTTTAGGATTCATCATTATCATCTGATTTATAACTGCAGTTGATAAGTACGGGCTTAACTCAGAAGTCTTTACAAATGTATCGCTAACGGCGTTGTATTCATTTACACCGCGAAAAGAGGGCTGTTTTATTTGTGATAACTGATTTATATGTAAATTGTATTTGCTGCCTAAATTGTTTATAAAAAGTGTCATACTATCATACCTTACACTATTCTATAAAGTATTTATTTAATAAAAAATTGACAGCAAAACATTATTTGTAACAAAAAGGTTACATAAATTTACAAAAAAGATTTTTTATATTCAGTACCCGCTAAATTACCTTGGAATAATTTCTCTTTTACAGACTTCTTCTGTATTAAGATATTGTGTCCAAAGGATTTGGCTTTTAGTCAGCCCCTTTAGTCTTACCACCTGATTGCCTGTATCAAAATTAACATTATACTTTTCGCCGGTTTCAGCATTCATTGTTTCAGTCAGCTCTTCAAGCATTGGTTTTGTAAAAGAGCAGGTTGTCACATCCCGAACAGACGGACGCAATATTATTTGTTTGTATATACATCTATGATCAACCACACCCTGCACAAGCTTTGTTAAAGGAATACTGCCGTCCGATGAATTGATAGTTGTCCTCTCTGTATATGGTTCACAAGCCCCAAAGCTTGCTATAAAACGCGGAGAGTATACTTCAGAAGCAATTACTTTGCAAGATAATAAAAATACAGTTACAAAAATCAGCGTTTTTTTCATACTAAAATTATATCACGCTAAAATAATGTGCTTAAGTATTAGCGAACAATTTCTTTATAAATAATTTCACTTGCTTTTTGTATAAAATCTTTGCCTGCCGGATGATTAAATGGCCGATTTGCGAGGATGACTACAATATAACGCTTGCCGTTAGGCGCATACACAATTCCGGCATCTCCAAGCATTGTTCCTATATCACCTGTTTTGTGTATAAATAAAGCTTTGGGGTCAATACCGGCTTGAATAAGCCTGTTATTTTTAACGTGGCTCATGTAATCAATAATATATTCTCTAGAATTAACATTTAAAAAACCCGGGTTATCTAAATTATAAAGCAATGTTGCCATCTCAGCAGGTGTAGTAGTATTTGTGCCGTCTAAATCAGGCAGCCAGTTATTTACTCTTGTCCTGCTCAATCCCCAGTCACGCAAGCCGGCATTTACATCTTCCATTGAACCCATTTTAGACATAAGCATATTAGTTGCAGTATTGTCTGATGTTGTTATCATATCGTGCGCAAGTTGGTCTATTGTAAGCTTAAGCCCGCTCTGCTTATATTGTAAATCGCCAGAGCCTGATGAACGATAATAATCTGTTAGAAACATTTCATCATATATGGTAAATTGGTTAGCTTCAATTGACTTAAATAAACGCACAAGTACAGGAACTTTAATTATACTTGCAGCAGAGAAAATTTCATTTTCATTTATACCAAGATATTTACCTGAATCATATTCCCATACAAAAATTCCCGGTTTAAGCATTGGATACGATTTCATTAGTTTCCTGAGTTTAACTTCAAGGGGTGTAAGCTTATTTGTTAAATATAAAGATGAAATCTCACGATTTTTGGTATTTATCGGAGTTAAAAAGTACTCACCCATAAAGGATGTATTATAAACTTTGGAAGACATTGGAAACACCAAGTCTCTGATATTAACCTTTGAATCTATTACACTGCCTGTTTTTCCAATAAATCCTGGCTGTTCGGATGTTAGTTTTATATTCTGTTTAATGTAGGTCTGATAATACATACGATTAAACACATGCGGCAGAACAAAATAAGCAACCGCACAAATAATAGATAAAGCCATTAGGCGGGATAAAAAGTTTAAAATCGGATTGCGTTTTTTTACAACCTTGTGTTTAACAACTGTATCACGATTTACGCGTTTTTTGCGCGTACACGTATACTCTATTCTTTCTGCTGTGCGGTAATTGTATGCGTACAAAACAACCTCTCCCTAGTATAATAATAGCATTTATGATAACTGAACTGCAATTATATCTGCAAAATATCGTACATTCAGAGTAGAGCCGCCTAAATCATACTCTTTTTAAATCTAAAACTAAAACCTTCATTTTAAATAAGATAATATTTGTTTTAACCATGTTTGTAGTAAAATGATATTTGTAATAAGAGATAATAAGAAAACAATTCCGGCTATCGAGCAGCCGGAGAAAGTAGGAAAAATGGTACCAGAAACAAAAAAATTCCAGATTGAGATCGGCGGTAAAACCGTAACAATCGAAACAGGGAAGTATGCACAATCAACAAACGGCAGTGTTACAGTAAGATGCGGGGATACAATGCTTTTTGTCCACGCAGTTGTTAGTAAAGAGCCCAGAGTTGGTATTGACTTCTTTCCGCTGCTTATTGATTATGAAGAAAGGATGTCTGCAATAGGCAGGATTCCCGGCGGATATAATCGTTCTGAAGGAAAATCAAGTGATAAAGCAATTTTAATTTCACGGCTTATTGACAGACCAATAAGACCCTTATTTCCAAAAGGCTACAGAAACGATATACAAATAGTCGCTCAATTATTCAGCTATGATCAGCAAAATCAGCCGGATACTCTTGCAATGCTGGGTGCATCTTGCGCATTAATGCTTACAGGAGCTCCATTTGAAGGTCCTGTCGGAGCCGTAAGAGTATCAAAACTTGATGGACATCTGATTGCAAACCCAACTCACCAAGAGGCAGACAAATCTAATCTTGATATTGTTGTTGCAGGTACACACGACAGTGTTATTATGGTTGAAGCAGGCTGTAAATTCGTTACAGAAGATGAAATTATGGAAGCTGTCGAGTTTGCACAAGTTGAAATCAGAAAACAGTGTGAAGCGCAGGTTGAATTTGCTAAAGCTTGCGGCGTAGTAAAAGAAGAGTTTGTTAATCCTTATGATACTACAGAGCTTAAAAACATTATTCACGAAACCGCTTATGATATGATTTTTGATGCTTATCACAATTTTGACAGAACATACAGACAAGAAAAACTTGAAGAAGCTAAAAAACTTGTTAAAGAAAAAATAGAAGCACTTCCAGAAGACCATCCTATAAATGTTATGATGGAAGAAACAGGTATAGACTTCGTTGCGGAAGAATTTAAAGCAGAAGAAAAGAAAGTAATGCGAACAATGATTCTTGACGAAGGTGTCCGAGCTGACGGCAGGAAACCAAATGAAGTCCGCCCAATCTGGTGTGAAGTAGGTGTTATTCCTCGAGCTCACGGTTCTGCTGTATTTACAAGAGGACAGACCCAAATTCTTTCAGTGGCAACACTTGCAGGTCCTGGGATGAAACAAGAACTTGACGGCGTTGATCCTCAGACAGAAAAAACTTATATGCACAAGTATATTTTCCCAGGTTTCTCCGTTGGCGAAGTTAAGCCGTTAAGAGGACCCGGCAGAAGAGAAGTCGGACACGGCAACCTTGCTGAAAGAGCAAATGTTCCAGCTCTTCCATCCCAAGAAGAGTTTGGGTATGTAATAAGAGTAACTTCTGATGTTCTTGAATCTAACGGCTCAACTTCTATGGGTTCAACCTGCGGAAGCTCAATGGCTCTTATGGATGCAGGTGTTCCCGTTAAATGTATGATTGGCGGCGTTGCAATGGGTATGATTACAGAAGAAGGCAGAGAACCTGTTGTATTAACTGATATCCAAGGGATTGAGGACTTCCTCGGTGATATGGACTTTAAAGTTACAGGTAACGATGAAGCAATTACCGCTCTTCAAATGGATATGAAAGCAAAAGGAATTTCAAACGATACGTTAAGAAGAGCTTTGCAACAGGCAAAAGAAGGCAGATTACACATCTTAGGCGAAATGAGAAAAGTAATCACTCAGCCTAGAGACCATCTGTCACCGTTTGCACCTTCAATTTCAACTATGACTATTCCTGTTGACGATATCGGCACAGTTATAGGTCCTGGAGGAAAACAAATTCGTGCAATTATTGATGCTTCAGGCGCTGAAATTGATATTCAGGACAATGGCGTTGTTACTATTACCTCTAATGACCAAGAAGGAGCTGAAATCGCTAAGAAAATGATTAGAGATTTAACCTTCAAACCAGAAGTTGGCATGGTTATTAAAGGTAAAGTTGTAAGAATTATACCAATCGGCGCTTTTGTCGAACTTGGCGGAGGAAAAGACGGTATGGTACATATTTCTCAAATATGCCAGGAAAGAATCGAAACAATTGAGCCGCATATTAATATAGGCGATGAAGTTATCGTTAAGGTTATAAAAATTGATGATAAGGGCAGGATTAACCTCACAATCAAAGGCGTAACCGACGAAGACAAAGCTAAATGCATTAATTAATCAAAAAAACAAATGGGCGCGGAGTTATACTCCGCGCCCATTTGTAATATTTACATAATTTTAATCAAATACAATGTAACCAGTGAAAAATAAACAAAAAGCCCGATAACATCAATAGATGTTGCAATAACGGGACCAGAGGCAACAGCGGGGTCAATTTTCATACGTTTTAATATAAACGGTGTCATAGCACCAATTATTGCCGCAATCATCATATTAAGCGTCATTGCAATCCCTACAATTACCCCGAATGCTATATTATGCTGCCATCCCATTGTAACAACCGCAACTATAAATCCAAAGAATATACCAATCAAAAGACCTACTGCACTTTCTCTTGTTATTTGCCTCAGCTGAGAGCGGAGAGTTATCTGCCCGGTAGACAGACCGCGGACCATCAGTGTAATACTTTGAGTACCTATGTTTCCGCCCAATCCCGCAAGAAGCGGCATAAACACCGCAACAATCGGCAGCGCATCAACCGTTGCTGTAAAATGATTTGCAACAGTAACTGCAATAAATTCTCCAACAAGTGTAATAAACAACCATGGTGTACGAGCTTTTATTGAGTTAAAGATATTTCCGCTTAAAATATCTTCATCATCACCAGCTAAGTCAACAATAATACCAGAAGATGTGTAGATTTCGTCAGTTGTTTCTTCTTCCACAATATCCTGAGCATCATCCCAGGTTACAATCCCTTTAAGGTGATTATACATATCAACCACAGGGAGTGCATTAAACTGGTATTTCATAAAAACATCTGCAATATAATCCTGATAATCATCAATATGCAGTTTAACAATATCTTTTTGCATTATATCTTTAATATTTTTATGTATAGGACTTGTAAGAAGAGTCCGTAAAGAAAGGACGCCGACAAGGTGATTTTGGCTATCTACAACATAGACGTAATACAAATCCATGTTTTCTTTTTCTGCTTTAATTCTAATTGTTGAGAGTACACCCTCTACATCCATATCCGCATTAACAGTCAGCACCAGAGGTGTCATAATACCGCCGGCAGTGCTTTCATCATATTTTAAAAGCTCTCTTACCTCACTTGAGAATTTTTGAGGAAGCTTTTCTAAGTACTCAGCACTTTCATTATCTTCAAATTCGCCAAGTACATCGGCCGCATCATCGTGAGGAAGTTTTGAAATAAGTTCAGAGGCTTTAGCAGCATCAATATCCCCCAGGATTTCGACCTGCAATTGCGGAGGAAGATATTCTAACAGTTCAACCGATTTATCATCGTCAATCAGTTTAAAACATTCGATTCTCTCAGCAGTCTCAAGATCAGGAAAAATATCTGCTAAATCGGCAGAATGATAACTATTGAGTTCAGCTTTCAATGACTCAATATTATTCTCCGATACAAGTTCCCGTATTCTATCTACTGAGTTTTGAATATTTAACATAGTTTTATTATATATAAAATAAATTTTTTATTCTATAATAGATAAAGATAAAAAAAGAGGATTGATATGATAAAAGATTTACTGTTAAACACTGTTAAAAAAGGGATTGAAGAAGGCTGCAAAGCAGGCAGGCTGGGGCAGATGACTAATGCCGACGATATTTCGCTAATTGTTGAAAAACCTAAGAATCCTGACTTTGGTGACTTTGCAGTAAACATTTCATCACTTGCAAGGAGTGCCAAAATGGCGCCTCCTGCGATTGCCAACGTTATAGCTGATTATATTGCTTCTGATGATTATACGGTTTCTATTATCGGCGGTTTTATTAATTTTAAAGTATCAGATTCTCTTCTTGCGAAAAATCTTAAAGAAATCCTTGAAAGAAAATCTGAATATGGCCGATCAGAAAAAATAGAAAAGGAAAAAATTCTTCTTGAATATGTCTCAGCAAACCCTACCGGACCATTTCACATAGGGCACGGACGCTGGGCAGCAATGGGCAGTGCACTTGCTAATCTTTTAAAATTTTACGGACACGAAGTTTATCAGGAATTCTATATAAATGATGCAGGCAGCCAGATTCAAAAATTAGGCAACTCTTTAAAAATAAGAATAAAGCAGCAGCTTGGTGAAAATATTGATTTTCCTACCGATGAGGCAGAACGTAAAAATTATTAT
This sequence comes from Candidatus Gastranaerophilales bacterium, assembly GCA_944326905.1. Lineage (GTDB taxonomy): Bacteria > Cyanobacteriota > Vampirovibrionia > Gastranaerophilales > Gastranaerophilaceae > CALUTH01. Next base: position 1,327 of record CALVFU010000026.1, on the reverse strand, counting down.
CCGGGAGATTATTTAATTCCTGTTGCTAAGAAATTTTTATCGGAGCACGAACCCACAGACGATATCAAAATACTTTCTGACTATGCAAAAAAAGAGATGGAAGCTCAGCAGAAACAGCTGCTCGAAGGATTTAGAGTACATTTTGATAATTTTTATTCAGAACTTGACCTGCATAAATCAGGAAAAGTTGATGAATGTGTCGATAAACTTAAAGCAGCAGGGAAGATTTATGAAAAAGACGGAGCATTGTGGTTTAAATCTTCTGAGTATGGTGATGATCAGGATAGAGTAATTAAAAAAGCGGATGGTTCAAATACCTATCTTACAGCAGATATTGCTTACCATATAGACAAACTGCAGCGCGGGTTTGACAGGCTGATAAATATTTGGGGAGCAGACCATCACGGCTATGTAGCCCGTGTTAAAGCCTCTATTGAAGCCTTGGGGTATAATCCCAATAAGCTTGAAATCCTTTTGGGTCAGCTTGTTAATCTTGTTATAAATGGTGAAGAAGTCCGTATGGGCAAACGTAAAAATATGGTTACGTTAGATGATTTGATTGATGAAGTTGGTGTTGATGCGACGCGTTTCTGGATGGAGATGCGTAATATTGATACAACACTGGATTTTGATATTGAACTTGCTAAACGCTCGACGGATGAAAACCCTGTATTTTACGTTCAATACGCGTATGCACGTGCATGCTCTATTTTAAGAAATGCAATAAGCGAAAAACTAAACCCTGATACAGGCGAAAAGACACCTGCTCCGATAAGTGAAAAAGAGCTTGAAGAATTAAAGAACAGCTTTAATCCTGATTTAATGACCGAAAGGGTCACAGAGGGGCGCAAGCTATTGTTGAAACTTGAAGAGTTTAAGTCAGTAATTGCTTTATCCGCTCAAAACAGAACAGTTTATACAATTTGCAGATACGTTCAGGAGCTTGCAGCAGAGTTCCACTCATTTTATAACGCAAACCGCGTAATATCTGAGGATATAGACCTTATGAAATCACGGCTGGCATTAATTGAAGGAGTAAGACAAGTACTCGCAAACGCGCTTGAAATTTTACAGGTGGCTGCGCCTGAAAGAATGTAACTAAATCAACTATCGGTATAAATTGGAACTATACTTCTTCTTTATCTCTGAAAGGATTAGTTCCTGTGCTGCCGCCTGTTGATGGGGCTCCCGAGGTTACTAAATCTTCTTCAGGTTTTTCCTTGCTGCCTGCGGGCGTAGACGATGATGTGGGAGTTGCATACTCAGGAGTAAGAGTGTATAAATTTTCTTCATTAGTCGCTTCGACTGTTTCTTCAAAAAATTCAGT
>CALVFU010000025.1 GCA_944326905.1 Candidatus Gastranaerophilales bacterium | reverse complement strand
GTGATGGCGGCTGGAAACAGAAACTTCACTTCTGTAAGATGCTGAAACAAGTTCAGCATGACAGCACGCTTGTAGTTCCACTCGCTCGGCGCCCTTTCGAAAATCCGCTTCTTGGATTATTCGGGGTGCCGGTAAATTCACCATTTTCCGACACCTTTCGGGCTGGGCTCGCTTCGCTCGCACGGCGCCCTTCCGAAAATCCGCTTCTTGGGATGGCGGTCGAGTTTACTTAAAAACACACATTCCCTGGTTCGCCGCGCGGCTGACGCCGCTCGCTATGACGGAAGGCTTCTCTATATATTTTTCTGCCTCCATGATGAATAGAAAAATCATTTTATTTATATTAAAATACTAAGAAATGGGGGATAAAATGAGAAAGTTTACTTTATTTCTGTTTTTTATATTCATTATCAATCCGGTTTTTGCAGGAGATTATACCGTTCACAAGCTTGATAACGGTCACACCGTCGTAATACAAGAAGAACACAATAATCCCATTGTCACCATTGATACCTGGATTAAAACAGGTTCTGTTAATGAAAATGATAAAAACAGCGGCGTCTCACATTTCCTTGAGCATCTCTTTTTTAAAGGAACAAAAGCTCACCCAGCAGGTGAGTTCGATAAAATCCTTGAGTCCAAAGGTGCCGTAATAAACGCAGCAACAAGCAAAGACTTCACTCATTACTACATTGTAATTCCTTCTAAATTCTTTGATACCGCTCTCAATTTACACGCTGATATGCTGCTAAATCCCCAAATTCCAAGAAAAGAGCTCGAAAAAGAACGGAAAGTAGTATTAGAAGAAATTTCTAAAAATGAAAATGACCCGGATAGAAAGCTTTATAAAAACCTGACTTCTATGATGTACAAGCAGCATCCGTACAAGCGTGAAGTAATAGGTTCATCAAACATAATTGAAACCATTCGGCGTGAAGAAATTCTTGAGTATTATTATTCTCATTACGCGCCCTCAAACATGGTAACGGTTATCGTTGGTGATGTTAATACAGATGATGTTTTAAAAAAAGTCTCACAAAACTTCATTTCAGAGCCTAGAAAGCTTAAAAAAAATACCTTTAAGCATGAAAAGCCGCTAAGCCAAAAAGAAACTTTTACAGAAACCGCCGATATTAATACTGGTTACATGCTTGTTGGGTTTAGAGGTGTTCCTATAGCTGACAGCGATACCTATGCGCTGGATGTTTTAGCTACCATCCTCGGAGACGGCAAAAGTTCCAGGCTCTATCAGTCTATAAAAGAAACTAAGCAGCTTGCATTTTCTATCGGTGCTTCAAATTCATCAATGCGCGATGATGGTATTTTCTATATAAGTGCTCAATTTACACCAGGAAACGTTGAAAAAGTTGAAAAAAATATCTTCGCAGAAATTGAACAAATAAAAAAATTCGGTATTACAGAAAAAGAACTCACTATTGCAAAAAATATAATAGAAAAAGACACCTATTATTCACGTGAATCCGTTTCAAATATTGCATCTGGCATTGGTTATACACTAACGCTTACTGATAATCCAGACTACTACAGAAATTATCTTGATAATATCAATAAAGTTACCATTGATGATGTCAAGCGCGCTGCTAACAAATATCTCTCTGAAAACAAAGCCGCTGTCTCAATTCTTCTGCCCAAAACTGAAAACTGTGAAGTTAAAACAAGCTATACAACTAATTTAAAGCCGCCTGTCCTTAATGAACAAAAAGAAGGTTACAAAAAATATACATTAGGCAACAACTCAAAACTTTTATTAACAGAAAATAACGCAAATGATATTCTTGCAATTGAAATTTTTGTTAAAGGCGGAGAATTTCTTGAAAATATTCCGGGAACAGCTATGCTTACTGCCGGATTATTAAAGCAAGGCTCTAATAAATATACCTCCGCTGAACTTGCCAAATTATTAGATGAAAACGGCATTAAATTAAGTTTTTCAACTGCATCAGACTTCTTTTCAATCAGCCTTTTAACAACAAAATCAAAAGAAAAACTGGCGCTTGAAATATTAGACGAAGTTATAAATCACCCCAAATTTGATGATTATGAACTCGAAAAAAAGAGAACAGAACTATTACAAAAAATTAAACAGTCTGAAGATGAACCCCTTCTCCTTGCCGTAGACGAACTCAAGTCTCTAATATACAAAAACAGCGTATACGGAAATTCTAATATAATTCTCAAAAAATCATTGCCTAAAATTTCCCAAAATGATATTGTTAATTTCTATAATAAATTATTCAACCCGCAAAATATAATTATTTCTGTAAACGGAAAAATCAACGAGCCGCTTTTGCTTGATAAATTCGGTAAAATGTTTACTGACAAAGAAGAGCCCGCATTTGATTATTCTTCTGTCAGTATCCCCGCCTTAACCCAGTATCAAAATATCACCATACACAAACCAGAACTCAAAACCTCTTGGATAGTTATGGGATGGCGCACTAACGGTATATTGTGTGAAAAAGATTACGCTGTTATGGAAGTTATTGATACCGTCCTCGGCTCCGGGATGAGTTCAAGACTATTTAGAAATCTAAGAGAGCAAGAAGGTCTTGCCTACCAGCTGGGATCAACTTACTCTCCTAAAATAAAAGCTGGAGCATTCTTAACTTATATCGGAACTAATCCCCAGTCTGTAGATCATTCCAAAACTAAAATTCTAGCAGAAATTGAACGGATAAAAAAAGAGTTTGTTACTGAACAAGAATTAAGAGATGCAAAAGACAGAATTTCGGGAGCTTATATCATAGGTTTAGAAACAAATTCAGAAAAAGCTTCAATGTGCGGATATGATGAATTAATCGGCAAAAAGTTATATCGTGATAATAGATATTTAGAACTCATTGAATCCGTAACCGTCTCTGATATCATCGAAACAGCTAATAAATATCTGAATAACATTTTTGTTCTTTCAATTGTCGGAAAATAACGTTTATTAATTGATAATTATATAAATTTGTGTAATAATCTGTGTATGAAAGAATTTGAATTAAAAAACGGAATTGTTATTGGTTATAAAAAAAATCCAGATACACCTAGAATTGCTTTAACTCTAAATATAAGAATAAATAAAGAAGAGAATATTCCAGGATTATATCAAATGATAGCGCGCTTGCTATTGCAAGGAACAAAAAAGTACAACTCTGAAGAGCTTGCTAATATTCTTGAAATTAACGCAATTGACTTAGCTGTAGAAATGAAACAGGATTATTTCAGCTTTAGGTTTGTTTGTCTTAATGAAGATTTTAAGCTCGCCTTAGAAATTTTAGATGAAATTGTTAAAAATAGCACATTCATTGAATTTGATAAAGAGCTTATAAAATTAAAAGGCGAATATTCTGCAGAACTTGATTCAAACAGAGCAAAAGTCTCTGATGAATTTATTAAAACAGTATATTCAGGACATATGTACGGTAATACTTATACTAAAATCCTTGAAAACATAGATAAGCTTACACAATCTGATGTAATAAATGCATATAATAATATCTTAAACAGCGGCAAAAAAGTTATTTCTGTAGTCGGAGACATTCAAGAAGATGAATTATCTGATTTGCTTAATTCATCCTTAGCTGATATTCCAAATAGTGCTACCCAAAACGATGAAATTCCTGTTTGTACATTAAGTGAACAAAAAATTTCAGAAATAAATAAAGAAGATGCAAGCCAAGCTCAAATTTTTCAAGGATGGATTGTTCCTACGATAGACAGCACCGAATACCCTGCAATCGCTGTTATGAATACAATCCTCGGCGCTAGCGGACTTTCTTCCAGGCTATTTCTTGAATTACGCGATAAAAAAGGCTTAGCATATACCGTAAGAAGCGCTTATCGTTCCTTTGCTAAAAGTGCTCTATTCCATATTTATATAGGTACTGAGCCAAAAAATGTAGAAGTTTCATTACATGGATTTATGGATGAAATTAATAAAATAAAAACCATGCCGGTTAGTGATAATGAACTAGAATCCGCTAAAAATAATATATTCGGAAGACAGCAATTTATTACAGAAACAAACTCGCAGCAGGCAAATTTGTATGCCCATTATGCAATTTTAGGTCTTGGCTTCGAGTTTCAGCAAACACTGATAGAAAGAATTAAAAGTGTTACGCCGCAAATGATTATAGATGTTGCTAACCGATTTTTAAATGATAAGTATGTAATTGCAATGATTAGACCTTAAATCATAAATACTTTCTATCACAAAGCTCAACAGGCATGAACTGCTGTTTTACATCAGGAGCAGAATGTGTATAAACATAACCTTCTCCAAACCCATATTTAGCAGCATCTTTATAATGCGCGTCTCTTAAATGTATCGGCGGCGGATAATCTTTGCCAGAGCGGATATCTTGAAGCGCTGCATCAATCGCCATAATTGATGTATTAGATTTTGGAGCTCTTGCAACATAGATAACAGCCTGAGCTAAAGGAATACGCGCCTCAGGAAATCCTAATATCTCTGCAGCCCTATGTGCGTTTAATGCTATATTCAGCGCCATAGGATCAGCATTTCCAACATCTTCAGCCGCACAAACAATCAAGCGCCTTGCTATAAATCTTGGGTCTTCACCGGCTTCAATCATTTTTGCCAGATAATAAATTGCCGCATCTGCATCAGATCCTCTTAAGCTCTTTTGAAATGCACTTGCACAGTCATAATGTTCCTGTATTGAATATCGAGTATTATGCTGTTGGGTAATATTTTCCAGTATCCCAATCGTTAGTATCCTGGTACCGCAGGAATAACTGCTTGCAAAATAAGCGTTTTCTACCATATTCAATGCACACCTCGCATCCCCTCTTGAGTGCATTACAATGAATTTTTTTACATCCTCTTCGTATTGTAAGGGCTGGTACTGTTTTTCTAAATAAGAAAAACCTCTATCAATAATCTTTTCCATAGATGTATCGTTTATTGCATTAAGTCTTATCACCTGAACCCTTGACAATAAAGCAGGAACCACCTGAAATGATGGATTTTCTGTAGTGGAGCCAATTAAGAATAATGTGCCGTTTTCAAGATATGGTAATAGCACATCTTGCTGTGTTTTAGAATACCTATGTATTTCATCAATGAATAAAATAGTCTTCTGCCCGGCACGTAATGCCTGTTTGGCACTATCTACTGTTTCTTTTATATCCTTAATTCCCGATGCAACTGCTGATAATTCAATAAACTGTGCTTGAACATTTTGAGCTATAAGTCTTGCAAGTGTTGTTTTTCCACACCCCGGCGGTCCCCATAATATAAGTGAAAAAAGGCGCTGTGATTTTATAAGATTTAAAAGAGGCGAATTTTGAGCTACAACATTTGATTGTCCCATAAATTCATCCAAAGTTTTTGGACGCATAATTTCCGCAAGAGGAATCTGCTTATTTGCGTTTTCTAATTGAGTAAATAAATCCATAGCTGAATTTTAGCACACAGTAATAATATAGGCAAAAAGATTTTTAATTGTTAGAAAAACAACAAACATCTTGCTGCAAGACTAAAAGGCATAACCCCCAATATAAAAGTTATAATCGCCATCATACATAAAACCGGCTCTATAAATGGATTCTGCGGATATACACCTTTTGTAATATTTGTATTTTGGGGTATAATTCCGCGAATAAGTTTTATATAATAATACAATGCTATTACAAACAACAAAAGCAGCAATAACATAACAGGAAGAAAAACTAAACCAGATTGAAGCATTGAATATAATAAAAATATTTTTCCTGCAAAACCTGATGCAACAGGCAGTCCTGCAAGTCCTAAAACACATATTACAAAAGATATAGATATCGGTATTGATGTATTTGAGGACAATTTATCTAATGTAATATTTTTATAATCCTGCTCTATTAAATTCAGGTATGAAAATATTCCCATATTAATAAAAGTATAACATATTAAATAAAATATAACGGCTGAAGCCGCAAAAGCAGAAAATACAGAAAGCACAATAATCATATAACCTGCATTTGCAGCAGAAGAACATGCCATTATCTTTTTTACATTATTTTCTTTTAGGGCGTAAATATTTGCCCAGAAAGCAGTCATTAAGCCAAGCAAAAGGATAATTGTATTTAATTCGACACTATAGCTGGCAGCACCTGAAAGCAGTCTGATAATAACACCAATTACTACTATCTTCGGAACAGTTGATAAAAAATTTAGAACTGAGGTTTCACACCCGTTATAAACATCTATTACCCAATTCGCAAACGGAAAAATTGCAAGCTTCATTAATAGTCCAATCATTATCATAATTGAAGCTGCTGTATATATAATCCCATTATGCTCAGATTGGAGAATATGTGCTATCTCCGAAAAATTTAAGCTTGAAGTCAGACCTAGAATACACGAAACTCCAAACAAGAAAAAGCTTACAGACACCGCATTCGTTATTAAATATTTAAAACCAGCTTCCTTTGATGTATAACCCTTTGGAAGAGCTATCAAAAAATATAATGAGAAACTTAAAGCTTCAAGAGAGACAAAAAGTGTAAGAAAATCATTTGCACTTATCGCAAGAATAGCACCTAATAGCGATGTCAATAATAACACGTGATATTTATAGCTGCTTTGCCTATTCTCTCTTAATAAATTTGTATTTAGTAAGACAGTTATTAAACCGACTATCAATACCAAAACAGAAAGAGCTTTAATTGCCGGCGTCATTATAATCGAATAGTTTAAACCAGCATAATTATTAGAAGCAGCTAGTGTAAAGAAAATTGCCGCTACTATACTTATTAGACTAATTGTATTACTGATTACTATATTTATATCTTTATACTTAAACACTAGTGAATGCAATCGCAGCATACCAAATATTGTTTGAAATATTATCGCAAGTACCAAAGCTATATAAGGCATAAATATGTTAAATAAATCTTTTACCATGCTACTGCTCCGTCTATTATATTTAAATTTTGAATAATATTAATTAACGACGCAGGAAAACATCCCAGAATTAAAAGAATAACAACTATTGCAATAAGAACTAAGAATTCATGGTTTGCAATATCTGCAGAGGGATTACATTCACCTTGTGCGCCGAAAAACCCTTGATGCAAAAATTTCAACATATAACACGAACTTACAATTAATACAGGAAGAGCCAACAACGCAGTCAGCTTCATCGTATTACTTAAATCAGAAGCCAATGCCCCTGTTATCGTTATAACTTCCCCTATAAATCCCGCAAGAGAAGGTAAACCTATTGAAGCAAGGATTATAACAGTCGCAAACCCAAAAAGTCTCGGCATATTTGCAGCTATTCCGCCCAATTTATTTATATCTCGCTCTCTGCAACGTAAAAGAATTATTCCGCATATTACAAATAGCCCTGCCGTAATTATACCATGCGCGACAATATGAAATATCGAACCGGTAAGACCTATTATATTCATTGAACAAATACCAAGAAGAATTAATCCCATATTTGAAATACTTGAATAAGCAACAATTCTTTTTATATCTACTTGAGCATACGCAACTAAAGCCGTATATATAATATTAATCAGTGCCAAAATTGCCAAAATTGGAGCTATTATCTGGAAAGCCTCTGGTAATACCTGCAAATTAAATCTTATAATTGCATACCCCCCTGTTTTAAGCAAGACACCCGCAAGTATCATGCTAACCGGGGTTGCTGCATCTGTATGAGCATCAGGCAGCCAAGTATGAATTGGAACAACAGGTAGTTTTACGCCAAACCCTATTAATAACAATACTGATATTAAGATTTGCAGATTTGTGCCTACTTTGTCTAAGTTATACATGTCTATCTGACCATTCATAGAACCAGATGAAAGAAAATTAAAATAATGCAGCATTATAAGCCCTACAAGCATAAATAAACTTCCGATAAAAGTATATAAAATAAATTTCATTGCAGATTTTTTGGCATTACTGCCTTCTCCCCAATAACCTATAAGAAAGTACGCCGGAACCAATTCTAACTCCCAAAACAAAAAGAAGGTAAAAATATCTGCTGCATTAAAAATCCCAAGAATAGTTGTTTCAAAGAACAATAAAAGCGCATAATAATATTTATGACCATGTTTGATATGTAACTTACTCATCACCGCGGCAAAAGTAAAAATTACGGTGGTTAGAATACTTACAACCAAAGCAAGTTCATCCATAACAAAACCAAATTTTATTCCAAGAGTTTTTATCCAATCTAGGGAATAAACGCTTATAAAACCTTTATCATAAAATATCCAAAACAAAAGAGAATATATTAATTGAAATACTATACATCCTTTTGCAAAACGTCTTATTGTTATATCATTATTAGGAAAAAACGGAAGTACAATTATAATTCCAAATACCAGCGGCATAAATACCAAAACCGGTAAAGATAATATATTACTAAAATCAAACATTTTATCCTATCCCTCCTAAAGTGTTTATTATAAATGAGTAAGTCAGCATTACTGCTGTAAAAATTATACCTATAATTAGTGCGCCATATGCAATATAAGTTTGGATGTTTCTAGTTTGTGCAATTTCCAATTCTTTTGACGCAAAACGGGTACATAATATACAAAAACTAACCGGCAGCTCAAAAATATACTTTTCAATCCGCCATGCAGTCTTTACTAAATACTTTGCAATCTTAAAAAGAATTTTATTATTTGATATAAAGGTTTCAATTTTATTTACCAAATTCGCGATTTTACCATAAATAGAATATATATTCCTTGAATAAAATCTATCAATAAAAAAGCCCTCCTTACATATACGTGTAACACTGCCTAACAAACTATCTTTTGATTTAATTGTAATTACAAAAGCAGTAATCGCACCTGCAAATGCAGCCCAAAATGGGAATCCAAGCTGAGATCCATTGATAAAAAATGTGGCAGCAATTACTATCAACAAAAAGCTCCAAACAGAAATTTGTTCTACAAAATGAAATCTGTTTAATTTTGTAAACGGATATTTACAACAAAGTCTAAAAATATAAACAGCACACATAAATGTTACAAGCATAAATTCAATTGTTAAAAACACATTCTGGCTAAAGGTATCATAGAAAAGTTCTTTACAGTTTAACCCCGCAAAAGCAAGTCCTGATAATGCAAATGCACCAACTATAAATGATGGAGAAAGTTCAATCTGTCTCTTATCGCAATATTCATTATTTATCATACCATAACTTAAGAAAAGCGCTGCTTTAATAAAGCCATGGACTATTAAAAATACTACCGCTAAATCTATATTTCCATAACCGACAGCCGCAAGCATAAGTCCTAGATTGGCAGATGTTGAATATGCAAGCACTGATTTAACATTATCCTGGCATATAGCACATAAAGAACAAAACAGAGCAGTAAACATCCCAAGTATTACAATAAAAATAAGAACTTCTCTCGAAAGCGTAAACAGGGGAAGAAGTTTTATGGTTAAAAACACGCCCGCCGCAACCATTGTAGCCGAGTGGATAAGTGCACTTATCGGAGTCGGAGCATTCATAGCATCTTGCAGCCACGTGTGGAATGGAAACTGTGCTGATTTTACCATAGCCCCGAAAAACAACAGTAAGCATAAAATAAAATATGTTACATTATTTGTATGCGCGTAAGCAACAGATGATATAAGATTAAAATCTGAAAAATCTAAAGTTACAAACTGCGCCGAAGAATAAGTCCACATTATATAGATTAAAGATAAAATTCCTGCTAAAAATGCCGTATCACCTATTCTGTTTATAATAAATACTTTAACTGAAGCAATTGATTTTAGAGGATTTATATACTGAAAACCAACTAACAGATACGAGACTAAACCAACCAATTCCCATCCTAAATACATTTGAAATAAGTTTGGAGAAACAAGAAGCAGCCCCATTGAAAAATTAAATAAATTTAAATATGCAAAAAATCTATAATATTTTGGTTCTTGTCTCATATAAGAACTTGAATACAACTGGATAAAAAATGATATTATAAATAATAAAAGTAAATACACCGCAGATAGTGTATCTATACTTATACCTATTTGCAGCAAAAAATTTTGAACTTTTATAAACGTGAATAAAATTTCACTTGCCCCACCTTGAATAGTATTAACTAAAGTTCCTCCTGCAAATATAATACCAAAACTTGAGCCTAGCAGCGTAATTGAAGTTAAAAGTTTTTTAGACATTCTTACTGCAAACAACCTTGCAGCCCCTATAAGTAAAAATACCCACAGCGGGTAGAGTATTATCCAAACTATATTATCTCTAAAAAATTCACTCATACGTCACCATAATCCTCTATCTCAGAAGTTTGCTTCTCTCGATACATTGCATAAAAAATATATAACGCAATTGCAAGCTCCACTGCGCCTATAGCAATACAAAACAGAGCAAAAATATATCCGTCAAATGCCAGGTTTTTACAATAGAGCCCAAACGCCGTAAAGTTAATATTTACGCCTGTAAGCATAAATTCTATTGATATCAATATTTTAATAACATTTTTAGATACAACAACACCGCACAATCCTGTCATAAACAAGATAAATGCAAGTAGTAAATAGTGATAAATAGTTATATTACTTAGCATTGTCTGACACCCCCGCAACTACAGCAAGCAATAACAATGAAAACAACTCAAAAGCCGCAAGATACGTTGAGAAAAAACCATCTGTAATAGCATCAAATATCCTAAAATGATTAAGATTAGTATTTGCAGGACTAAAAGTGTGTTCCGGCGTAATATTAACACCAATAGCAACTAAGTAAACAAGCGCCATTATAATTAATACAACAGAAGTCAATATTATATATCTTCTTGCCCCTGTAATTATTGCTCTTTTTTCGTTTTTAACATCCGTAAACATAATCGCCATAGCTAAAAGTACAGGAACAGCAAGACCATATATTGTAAGCTGTATAACAGCATTATATTCAGCCCCAAGGACATAGAATATCACTCCTGAAGCCATAAAAACCAATATTGCACATATTAAAGAATATACTATCTTTTTTGAAAGTATAGCGATTATTGAGAATACCATAATTATTAATGCTGTAGGATAAAAGACTAACGCTTGTGTCATTATTTTATAACCTCATCCTCTTTCTTATCTCTTATAAGTTCTTTCAACAAATCTTTTTCATCCCCTGTTGCCAATTCAAAATCTTGTTTCAATTTTATAGCACTAACAGGACAATAATATTGGCAATTTCCACAAAACATACATTTTCGTAAGTCTATTTTATAGGAAGTAACATTTTTACCATCTTTTTCAATATATATCGCATGACATGGGCAAACCTGCTGACAGACTCCGCATCCTATACACCCTGAAAGTTCATGCCTGCCTCTAAACGTTGCCGGCAAATTCGGACGTTCATCTGGATACTGCAATGTAACCGATTTCTTAAACAAGTGTTTAAATACTGTAAAAAGACCTTCTAAAAGAGCTACTAATGATTTAACAATCATGCCATACCTCCTATAAAAGCTTTTATCAGCATACATATAAACAAATTAAGAATAGATAGCGGCAGTAAAATATTCCATGAAAATTTTAAAAGATTCTGTGACTGTAATCTAGGATATGTTGCCCTAACAAGAATTATAAGAAATAAAATTATAAAAGTTTTTAAAAGGAACCAAAATGTCTGTTCAAAATAAACCAAAATATCCGCAGTCAAACTACCGCCTAAAAATATATTTGAAAGATACCCGCCAAATGGAGAGAGATAGCCTCCAAAGAAAAGAACAACGATAAACGCCGCATTCGCAAACATCATTGAATATTCCGTAATATAAAATAACGCAAACCTCATACCAGAATATTCTGTACTATAACCTGCTACAAGTTCACTCTCTGCCTCTGGCAAGTCGAACGGACACCGATTAAGTTCAGCAATTACAGAAATAAAAACCACTATAAAGCCTATAAAAGCAGGAATAACAAACCATTTTACAGGGCCGTAAACAGATGATTGAGCAAGGGTAATTTGTGTCAAATTTAAAGAGGATGATAAAACCGCAATTGACAATAAAGAAAAAGCTATCGGTAATTCATAACTTATTGCTTGTGCAATCACTCTAACACTTCCAATAATAGAATATTTACTATTACTAGCCCACCCGCCAAGGAATATTCCAAAAACAGGCATAAATGCTAAAAACAAATAAAATATAAGATTTACTGGAGTAGACATAAGATCAAATTCGGCATTATAAGGTAAAATCCCCCAAACCAGCATAACAGGAATAAATGCAACAATCGGAGCCAGTGTAAATAAAAATTTATCAGCCCCGGATGGAGTAATATTTTCTTTACATAAAAGCTTAAATGCATCAGCCAGTGTTTGCAAAAGTCCTTGATAACCTACACGATTAGGACCTTTTCTCTGGGTAAAATAACCTAATAATTTACGTTCTACTAGCACTAAAAACAGTACCATAATAAGCAGTCCAACTGCGATTATACAAAAAGGCAGAAGGGGAAATATTATCAAAGCTAACCCTTCAGGAAAATTATATTTTGCAAGGAGTTCAATAAAAGCACAGTATAAATAATTCATCTATCTACCTCCGGCAGCATAACATCAAGTGACCCATATACGGCCATTACATCTGAAATAGTGTGTCCTATAAGCAATTTAGGTAAAAGCTGTACTGCATAAAATGAAGACGTTCTCCATTTTACACGATACGGTTTATCCGTACCATCCGCTTTAATACAACAAGTAGTCAGACCGCGTGGAGTTTCAACATCAGCAAACGCTTCTCCTGGCTCTACATATAAATTCATCGGCTTTAAATCAATATTTACTGGTGATTTTTGAATTTCTTCTCTCTTTAGATAATCAATTGCCTGATAAATAATTTTTGAAGACTCTCTTATTTCCTCAAGACGAACAATATATCTTGCAAAACAATCGCCCTCATCTGCTTTTGCGATTTTAAATTCAAAATCTTTATACTCACTAGTATTTGAGCGGAAATCAAGATGCGAATTTGAGGCTCTTAAGTTCGGACCTGTTATTGAATACTCTAATGCAATTTCTCTTGTAAGTATTCCCAAATGCTTTGTTCTTGATAGGAATATAGGATTATCAGTTAGTAATTTTTCATAGTCATTAAGTTTTTCCAGAATTGCTTTTACTATTGGGATAATTGTATCAATTTCTTCCAGTTCATATCTCACACCGCCAAAGACAAAATAATTATACATTAATCTTTGACCTGAAATTTTTTCAAAATAGTTTAAGATTAATTCCCGTTCTCTAAATGTATAGAAAAATGGAGAAACCGCACCAAGGTCGAGCAAATACGTCCCAAGCCAAAGTAGGTGTGAGGCAATTCGGTTAAGCTCCATAAGTAAAACACGTATAATTGATGCTTTTTTAGGCGGTGTTATTTTCAATAATTTTTCGACAGCAGTCACATAAGCAAAAGAATTAAAAAATCCGCTAAGATAATCAACTCTATCAACTGTCGGCAAATATTGAAGATAGGTCATACCCTCTGCCATTTTTTCCATTCCGCGATGGAGATAGCCTATTACAGGCTCGCAAGCTAATATTTTTTCACCATCGACATCCAAGATTAATCTTAAAACGCCATGTGTAGATGGGTGTTGTGGTCCAAGATTTAGTTTCATTCTACTCATTCCAGACCAACCTTTCATCATTTAGTACATAATCTTTCCTCAAAGGATGCCCAATCCAGCTTTTAGGATTCAGCAGCCTTTTTAAATGATGATTCCCTTTAAATTTAACACCAAACATGTCATAAATTTCGCATTCATCAAAGTATGCGCTGGGATAAATACTAACGACCGAATCAGTTTCGTTTTGAACATAAATTTTATGATCAAAAAATCGGCTTTGAAATGTTGAATATAACCTGTAATTTAATTCAATACAATCTTTCCAGTCTGTTGCAATTATTGAAGATAGCATATTAAAACCAGACGATTTCAAATTGACCAAATTATTAAGCAACTCACTGTCATAATCCTTTATATAATCAATTTGAGGGTTAATTGAGTTATCTGAACATTCAAACTCCATTGAATAATCAAGGTAACAACCTGCAGTTTTAACAATTTTCAAATCAGGAGCTTTTACTAAAACTTCTGCTTTTTCTGAGAGATTCGAACGATGAGAATTAACAAATTCTTTTCTTTCAACAATTGTCTCTGTTTTTATTTTTGCCTGTAATTTTCTTATTGCGTCTAACAAGGCTTCGGGTCTAGGCGGACACATAGGAAGATAAATATCAACAGGAATAATTTTATCAATACCATTTACAACTGCATAAGTATTATCACAAAACATTCCGCCGCCGCAAGCACAAGCGCCCATCGCAATTACATACTTAGGTTCTGCCATCTGCTGGTACAGCCGCAGCAATACAGGTGCCATTTTGTGATTAATTGTACCGGCACAGATTAATAAATCAGCTTGCCTCGGAGAATTTCTAAAAACCTCCGAGCCAAATCTTGCTATATCATTATTACTGGCAGTTGTCTGCATTAATTCTATACCGCAGCACGAGGTCGCAAATGTAAACGGCCAAAGCGAATTTGCTCTGCTCCAGTTTAAAATATAATCAATTGTTGTAACAATCAAATTCATCTAAACCTCAATACGTTCTTTTTTATCACATATATCAGGGCAAGAACTAGTATAAAAACAAAAAACAACGCCTCTGCTATTGCAAAAGCTCCTAGCAGGGAAAAATTTTTTGCAAATGGATAAAGAAATATTGTTTCAACATCAAATATAAGAAACAAAACAGCATAATTAAAATAGCGAATATCATATTTGGCTCGAGCATCAGAAAAAAGATTAACACCACACTCATACGGACTTTCTTTTATAATATCCTTCTTTTTATATTGGCATATAAAACCTGCCGCAACCATTGTGACTGCAAACAGTATTGATAATAGAAGAAATACAAGTATAAAATACAGCTCTTTCAAATATGCCTCTTATGATTGAATTATCTCAATTATCACGTATTAACAAGTTAATTATATTTTACAGTAAAATTTATCTTGTTAAAAGTATATATTTAAAATTATTAAGAAGATAGAATATATATATTCCACTAAAGGTATTACTTACGGCTAATTGTAAAGTTGTGTAACAATTTAATGATTTTTTTTATAAATTAAGCAATTTTTATTTTTACAGTTCTTTCAAAATAAGAAAGGTAATATTCTATGACTATATCTCCAATTTCATTAAATAAAAATACTTATCCAGTAAATTCTAAAGCCCAAAAAGAAACTCAACAAACGATAGCAGAAAAAAACGATAACTCCGCATTATTATATGCTTCGCTTGCAGCAATCGGTGCGGCGGCTATTGTTTCTGGGGGTGTTCTGATTGCTAAAGCAAAAAATTTAGATTTTATTACAGTGTTAAAGAAAAATAATCTCATATTAGAAAAAGGAAGCGGTTTATTAAAATATAATAATGGCAATGTGTATACGGGGGTATTAAATTATAAAACTAAAGGAAATAAATATGTAAGAGAATATAAAGAAGGCAGACTGATAATGTCCGGCAAAAACATTGATAATACAGGCGAGCCCTTAAATAAAGATATAGATTATTACAAAATCAATTATACGTTTGAAAACGGAAACTTAAGACAAATAGATTCTGTAAAACGAGAGAATAAATACACTGATTATAATACTAAAACATTTTTTACACTGAAAGAAAAAGAATACCAAATAAAAGCAGCATTAACAAACCTGGAAGGAAAAATTAATAATTTATCAAAACAAATTAAAGTTGTAAAAAAAGAAAAAAAAGAACTTATTGAAAGCTACGAATTATATAAAAACAAATATGAACAAATTATGTCGAATTTACCAGAAGGAGTAACCATTGATACTCTCTCAAACGCTCAAAAAGCAGAACTGCAAACAATAATCACAGAACTGGAAAACATACGTAATAAATTAAAACACTACAATGAATTACTAGACTCATTAAATAGAAATGTTGGAAATTACATGAAAGAACTTAATATATACAATAAAGAACTTTCAAAAATAATAAAAGCAAGACAAACAAAATCAAAATAAAAAGCGGCGCTTTTTAAAGTGCCGCTTTTTATACTCGTTCTAGAGTTACTCTTCGACACTCTCACTAGAATCAGAATCTGGGTCCGTACTAGACTCATCAACAAAGTCTTCTTCATCAATAGCTTGTTGATTCATTTCTTCTTCTATTTCCTGCTGCAATTCGTCATTTGCTGTTTGTTCTTCATAATCAGCATCTGCCTGTTCGTCATATTTATAAACTTGAGACTGCGCATTAGCTTCCTCTTTTTCCATCTGAGAAACACTCTTTATATCAATTTTCCAGCCAGTTAATTTATGAGCAAGTCTAACATTTTGACCTTCACGTCCTATTGCAAGTGATAACTGATCATCAGGCACAACGACAAGTGCATCTTTTGTATCTTCATCATCAGTCATAATATCAACTGATACAACACGAGCCGGAGATATAGCATTTACTATATATTCAACTGGATCCGGCGACCATCTTACAATATCAATTTTTTCATTCTTAAGTTCGCTTACAATAGTTTGTATTCTGCTGCCGCGCGGTCCTATACATGCGCCAACACTATCAACTTCCGGGTCATTTGACCACACTGCAAGCTTGGTTCTGTAACCGGCTTCTCTTGCTATTGATTTTATTTCTACTATGCCATCTTCAATCTCAGGAACTTCTAAATCAAACAATTCTCTTACAATTTCTGCGTGAGCATGTGATACAATAACTTGCGGCAGTCTGTTTGTTTCTTTTACGTTAAGAACAAACACCCTTATTCTATTGCCCGGCTTATAGTATTCTCTTGGAATTTGTTCACGCTGCGGCATAATAGCATCTGTCTTACCTATATTCACAATAACATTTCTGTTTTCAACTCTTTGTATTATCCCTGTAACAAGTGTCCCCTTCTTCTCAAGAAACTCGTTAAGTATATTATTACGTTCAGCATCCCTGATACGTTGAGTTATAACTTGCTTAGCCGTTTGTGCGGCAATTCTGCCAAATTGTTCCGGAGTAACTTCAATTTTTACTTCGTCATCAATTTCTACATCTTCATCTATTTCTTTAGCATCTTTTAAAGATATTTGCGTTTCAGGATCTTCAACTTCATTAACTACGAGTTTAGTTGAAAAAACACCGATTTCACCTGCTTGCTCATCAAGAATTGCTTCAATATTTGCAGCATCCTTTACATGCATATGTCTTTTGTATGCTGCAACCATTGCATCACACAATGAGGCAATTAATACTTCTTTTGATATACCTCTTTCTCTTTCAAGTTCTTCACAAGCTTCAAATAATGCTGTTCCTATTTTTATCATTTCATACCTTTCTGCCATTCGGCTTTAGTGTTTAGTCTATGTAAAGTTTTGCAGACTGGATATTTTCCTTTGGAATAACTAATTCCTTTGCATCATCAAACCTAAGAAAAGATAATCCGTTTTTATCATCCCAGTCTAATATTTCACCTTTAAAAATTTTCTCTGTTTCTCCAAAAATAGGTTGTTTCAACTTAAGACTTATTCTTCTGCCTTTAAATATTAAAAATTCCTTATCAGACTTGAATTTTCTCTCCAAGCCCGGAGAGGATACTTCTAAAGAATATTTAACAGGTATCAAGTCATCTAAAAATTCATTTAGGCTGCGAGTAACATTCTCACAATCATTTATAGTAATATTTCTTTCAGATGAATACAAATAGATTCTTAAAAACCATCTGTGGTTTTCTTTAACGAATTCAATTTCTATTGGTATCAAATTAAACCGCATAGCAGTATTTTCAATGAGCGGTGTAACTTTTTCTAAAATCTCATGTCTATTTATATCCTGCTTCATACGCCTCCAATTGACAAAAAAAGAACGGGGCATCCGTTCTTTTTTTAAGAAACATTTACACAAACATTATACACAATATAAATATATAAGTAAATAACATTTGAATAATATTAAGAAATATAAACTAAAAGGGCTTAGTTTGTCCTAGTTTTCTTCTCAGCTCCTGAAATCTGTTTATATCTTCTTGCGCCTTGTTTCCAACTTCTTTAAATAGGGCTTGGGAAGTTGGATGAACCATCAAAATGTAATCCATGTGTATTTCTAAAAAATTATATCTCTTAGGCGGCTGATTTGAATTTCGTGCATAAATTTCTACATTAGTAACAGCAAGAAACCGTCTTTCACGATCATTTAAAAGGTCGGTCAGCTCTCTGTTTGTACTCGTATATTTTGAAACATGCACAACACCTTTAATATCATGTTCCTGAGTAAGAATAAATACTTCTATTGGTATAGTATCAATATTTTTCGCCATCTATATAATCCTTTCACTAAACTATACTTATTGTATAATATTTTTTATTATTTAACAATTATTTATTATTAAACCTTCCGCCATGGACTTCAAAAACCTCACCTATCGCAAAAAACGCAGATGGATCAATATTAGTAACGACTTCTTTTAATTTTGGAAGGTCAAAACGAGATACAATACAGTAAGTAATAATTTTCTCCTCTCTTGAGTATCCGCCCATACCGCGCATATAAGTTACACTTATATCTAATTCTTTCATAATTGCAGAACCAATTTCTTTATAGTAAGGCGAAAATACACGAACCGATTTCATCTTATTAAAACCTTCCATCACCATATCTATAACTCTAGAGGCTATAAAATATGTGAGGACGGAATACATCGCCTTATCCCAGCCAAAAACCACTCCAGCCACCGTATAAACGAATAAATTAATAAACATTAGCATTTGACCTACAGAAAAAAGTTTATAGTTTTGGAATAACCACATAGAAAGGATTTCCGTGCCGTCAAGAGAACCGTTATTCCTCAAAATTATTCCGACGCCAAGCCCTAAAAATATACCACCAAACACTGTCGTTAAAAGCAAATCATGAGTAAAATTATGAGAGTGGAAAAGATTTGTTGCGAACGCTAAAACAGACACAGCATAAAATGTTTGTATAACAAATGATTTATCAAATTTTTGCAATGCAAGTATAATAAAAGGGATATCTATTACAAAAATTAATAAACCTAAGTTAAGTTTCGTCATAGAACTTATAATCATTGCGGCACCAATAACACCGCCATCAATTACATTATTAGGAACTAAAAAACACTCAAGAGCAGCAGCCGTTATAAAAACTCCAAGAGTAAGAAATATATATCGAAAGAAATAGTCAATAAAAATCTGCTTTTTTGTTTTTACAACTAACGGAGGTTTAGAATGTCTGCCAAACATTAATTATTCTCCTTTTGTTTATTAGGAAGGATTTTACTAAAGTCAAAAATTGTATGATCTTTTTTTGTCTCTGAATTAAGCTCTTCTTCTTTTATACCAAGTATTGCAGAGAGATCCGCTTTAAGTACATGCAAATCATCATACTTCCTTAACGTACCATCAATAGCAATTGAAACATCACCTGTCTCTTCAGAAACAACAAGACAGGCTGAATCACTGCATTCAGACATTCCAATTGCAGCTCTATGGCGTGTTCCGTATTTCCAGCTGAGTTTTGGATCTTCAGTCAACGGCAGGAGGACTCCAGCAGAGATAATTCTGTTATCTCTGATAACCAGTGCTCCATCATGCAATGGGGTATTAGGATGAAAAATGGTCAGTATTAATTCTGTTGAAATATCGGCATTAAGCTTTGTACCTACATCAGAAAACACAGTATCACTTATGTCTTTTTGAAAAACAATAAGCGCCCCTGTTCTTGTTTTCGATAAATACTTAACCGCTTCCACTATTTCTTTTACTATATCAATATCTTTATTAATACGCGTATTATGAGCAGCCGAGCCAAAGAACAACCGGCTGATTACACCTGGTTGACCGAGATACCCTAGCAGCCTGCGTAATTCCGGCTGGAAGATAACTATAAGGCTCAAAGTAATGACTAGCACCATAAGCTGGATAAAACCGCCTATTATCTTTATATTAAGGTAAATTAAAATTTGTGAAAAAATCCAAGCCGCCGCTAGAAAGAAAAGACCTTTAACGAGTTTTTCAGATTGAGTATTTCTAATAAACCTTTGGTATAAAAACAAAAGAGCAAGTACAATTATAAGTATTTCAAAAATATTCACCCAACTAAGCGATAAGAGTGTATCTTTAAGTGAACTTTTTAATACATTTATAATTTGATCAAACATCACTTTAACCTATCCGGGATATTGTCTTGAGAAATTAAATCCTCAAGTGTCTCTCTATATACAATAATATCAGATTGTGAATTATTTACAAGTACCATGCCTGGTTTTTGTACACGGTTGTAATTACTTGCCATAGAATAATTATAAGCGCCTGTATTATATATACAAATTATATCACCAGGAACAAGGGAAGGGAGTTTGATATCTTTAATTAAAATATCTCCAGATTCACAAAATCTGCCCGCAATAGTAACTAATTCCTCTTTAGGATTGTTCATTTTATTAGCAGCATCGCAGGTATATTCAGCTTGATACATTGAAGGACGTGGATTATCTGCCATTCCGCCATCAACAGAGATGTATTTAGCGCCTTTTGGAACTTGTTTTTCAGCACCAACAGTATATAAAGTAACTCCGCTTGTTGATATAACACTGCGACCAGGCTCGATATATAATTTTATATTTTTTAAACCTAAATTCTTAAACTCACCTGACAGCGTATTAATAACCACGTCAGCAACTTCTCCTATCTCCGGCGGGTTATCTTCATGTGTATATTTCACACCCAAACCACCGCCCAGATTAAGCTCTGAAAGGTTAAGACTATACTCTTTATTTAATCTTGCCAATTCATTTGCTAAAATTTTAGCTTCATCTATATATCCAGCCGTATCAAAGATTTGCGATCCTATATGAGCATGCAGCCCCTTAATTGTAATCAACGGGTAATCTGAAGTAACAAGCTTAACGGCTTCATCTACCTGTGTAAGGTCAAATCCAAATTTAGAGTCCAAATGCCCGGTCTGTATATATTCATGAGTATGGCAGTCAATACCAGGAGTTATTCTTAAAAGAATATTCACTGCTTTATTTCTGCTTTTAGAAATTTTTCCAAGCAGTTCTATATCATGAAAATTATCAGCAGATATTCTCCCAACACCGACATCAACCGCAGCCTCTAATTCCCATTCTTGTTTATTATTACCGTTAAACATTAATGTAGACATATCAATCTCTGCTTTATACGCCGTATATATCTCTCCGCCGGATACAACATCCAGCCCAAGCCCCTCTTGAGTAACAATCTTAAAAATAGCAGATGTGGCAAGTGCTTTTGATGCATAAAGCACCGTAGCATTGGGATATGCTTTAAACGCGTCTACATATTCCTTACAAACTTTTCTGAGTGTACTTTCATCAATCACATACAATGGTGTGCCATATTTCTCAGCAAGTTCAACAGTATCACATCCGCCGACTATAAGATGATTATTTTTAACTTCTGAGGTGATAGGTTTAATGGATTGATTTACACTCATTTTTATATCCTTTATAATTATTTGTCTTACAGATTGTACCTTAAACTAATTTACGAGTAAAGCTTATATCTACAAGATTTGAGAATAATAGTCTTTATATTAAACTAAAAAAATTTTTCTAAAAATAATTGATTTTGTATTGACAAAATCAAAAATGGGTTTATAATAATAGCATGAATAAAAGGAAACAAAAACGCGGTGGTCACCGCCCAAATGCCGGCAGAAAACGTACTTGTACTAAAAAAGTTTCTTATAATCGAAGGATTAACGAAAATATACTTAATATTTTAAAAGACTATGCCGCTTCACACAATATAACAGAAACGGAGGCACTTGAAAATGCCATTTTGCTGCTTTCAAATACAGATAAATTAAAAGGAGGACTAAACATGAAAATAGCAGTACCCACAGAGCAAGGTAAGTTATGTTCACATTTTGGACATTGCGAAACATTTACATTCGTTGATGTAAATACAGATACAAAAGAAATACTAAATATAGAAACAAAAGAACCTGAAGAAGGTATAAGCTGCCAAAGTGCAAGCTGGATAGCATCTCAAGGCACAAACATCATACTGGCAGGAGGGATGGGTGCTCGTCCGCTTGGTATATTTGAGCAAGCAGGAGTTAAAGTAGTGACCGGCTGCCCTGAATTACCGATAGAAGATGTTGTAAAGAGCTACCTTGACTCAACCTTAGTAATCGGAGATAACAGTTGCGAAGGTGAACATAGTCATTGCCATGGGCACGGTCATGAACACGGACACTGCCATCATGGAAATTAGCGAGAGGCGTATACCTCTCGCTAATTTCTAGCTAATCCCTGTCTTTTCTTAGTTTATAAAACAATATTCAAAGTTATATCATAATTCTTTAATACCGTCTCTAATTTTCCTAATGACTTTTAATGCCGATTGGTCATTTACATCAGCTCTAATAAAAAATCCGCTTGAATCAAGCTGGGCTATGGTACGCCCATATCGGTGTTCTAAAGTTTCACCACAATTATTCCATTCAAAGAATTTCACATTCGGATTATACCGTCCGTTAGCAACAAGGTGCGATGTCTGGCTCTCACCCATTAAACACAAATCAAAATCAATACATCCGTCTTTAGCTCTAGAAAAAGTCGTTCTGCTCAGTCCTGTATCACCATCCATAAATCTAACCCCTATTCTATTCAGAGCTGAATTATTATCATAATTAACAAGCATTTTAGGCTCTCTTGCATTAGGACAAAAAAGCGACACAAGTTTTTCTTTATATGCCTTTGCACCTTTTAAATCAATTAAAACCTCCTTTGATTCCTTTAATACAGCTGCCCCTCTTGTTTCTGCCAATTCCGTTGTCAATTTAGCCCCCAGCTGAAGCAAAGTAGAAATTTTGTTTACTACTGACATAATAACTCCTTATCTTCAATAATTCCCTTATAAAATAATAAAGTAAAACTCTCCTAAAAATTTGACTTACAATTGGAAGTTTTGTAATAAATCTTTACATGAATATCCGAACTACAATGAATTTTTACATAAAAAAAAAAAAAAAAAAAAAAAAAAAAAAAAAAAAAAAAAAAAAAAAAAAAAAAAAAAAAAAAAAAAAAAAAAAACG
>CALVFU010000024.1 GCA_944326905.1 Candidatus Gastranaerophilales bacterium | reverse complement strand
TGTCATTGTCCGTCTGAACAAGTTATAGAAAACAATGCGTGTACACCTTGTCCTAAAGAACAACACTACGAAAACGGGGCTTGTGTTTGGGATGAGTGTCCAAAAACAGGGCAGGATCGTGTAAATGGTATATGCAAATGTCCTGATGGTTACACAGAAACAGCAACAGCTTGTGAATTAAATGATGATAATACTAATAATCAAGACTGTCAAGACGGGTATTTCTGGAATGGCACCGAGTGTGAGCCTGAGCCAAATGAAGAAGGCGGCACCGGCAGCAGCGACTGGCTTAAAGAATTTACTGGATTTAACGGAATATTACAAATAGACTATAATAAAAAAACTGATCAATACTTTATTAGTGCTACGGATTTATGTTTTAATGGACCTTTAGAAACTCCTGACAGTGTACAAATAATTTTTGATGGTTATATAGGCGGTGAGCTTGTTACAATAAAAGAGGAGCCAAAACGTGTCAATGTTTATTTTGATTCACTATATCAGAGCGGCTTTAAGGCAGAAAGTGAATACCGAAATGGTATGGATTATAGTCATGTATGGCGCCCACAGTCTGATGAATATAATGTATGGGATAAAGAGGTATTGCTAGATACTAATCCCCCTACACCACCGACTTTCTATATATTTATAAATGGAAATTTATTGTTAGCAGAAAGCCAGCCAACAACAAGTGGATATTCCGCTGATTTCAAAATAACCGGCTATGTTACGTCAGAAGGAGAATATGTATCAATAAATGCTGCTAAATCCTTTATAGTAAGTTCTTTAGAAAAAGAGCCTGTATATTCCATCGGAAATGAAGTATTCATACCCGATGGGGACCCGTCAAATTTAGCTTTTCCAACCAAAGACACGGTAAAAGACATCCCGCAGAGGGTGTGGGATTTAGTAAAATAAATAATTTGACCTCTCTTTCCCCGGCTCTAAAAATTTAGAGCCGGGCTTTCTCTTTATAATATAGAGTTCAATAAACTAAACTGCTGCTGTTTTTTGTCTCTTCTCAAGTACAGAAGCAAGGCATTGTGCCAATTGATCGGGGCAGCTTGTTGCCTTTGAGCCGCATTTAATACCTTTTAATTTTGCAACAACTTCTTCAATCCGCATCCCGCTGATAAGGTTTCTTATCCCTTGAAGGTTGCCGTTACAGCCGCCTATAAATTCCACATCTTTTATTTTATCGTCTTCAATTTCTATATTCATTAATTTACAGCAAGTTCCGCTTGTTGTGTAGGATATTCTTTCTTTTGTCATCGTTAATCACCTCTTACCCAAGTATTATACAATTAAAATATTTTATTTCTATAACCGTTAATAATAAAGTCTGTCAGGGATATTTTAATTAATTTCATATCTGAATGTAGTAGTTAAATTGGAAAGACCAGCTTTTTAACTTCCGTTTCAACGCCAAAGATTTCCAGTTTCGTTTTTATAATTCTATCAAAGCTATAAATTCCGGAAGTTATTGCAAGCACAAGCCGCGGAGCCGCGTCTTTTATATTACTCACACTAAAACCGTCAATAGTTTTTAGGGTTTCTGAACTTGTTAAAAATAATGCATTTTTAATTTTAAGTTTCTTAATAATATCCTTGTAAAAATTAGTTTGATTTTCCTCAAGCCAGATATATGTTTCTTTTTGGTTTAAAAGTTTTGATAACTGATATTTAAAAATCAAACGCTGTATACATTTCCCGCATATTAAATAAAGAGGATAGCTTAAAAACAGTTTAATATTATACATTAACAAGGCTATGGGATTTGAGATTTTTCCCCGCCAATAAAACAGAGTTTGTTTTTTATGCAGATTAAATATATTTTTTAATGCTTTATAAACACCTCTGCGTTTTAAAAATTTTTCTTGAAGAGAGGTGATTTTAAAGAAATCAAGTTTTTTATAATCATTTTTACCATTTGAATGAGAATAGGAAGCAGCAGATGCAGCACGATAAAAGATTACAGCCTCAGGGGAAAGGGTAATTGTTTTTGCGGTTAAAAAAGTTTCAAGGAAAAACAGATTATCTTCAAAATTTAAGTTTTCATAAAAAAACAAGTTATTTTTAAGTATAAAATCCCGTCTGTAGATTTTATTCCAAGGCGTAACAGATATTCTGAATAAAAAATCTGTGCATTCTGATGGTAAAAACTTTTTATCAAACAAGTCTTTTGGAAAAACATTTATAGATAAATAAGAATCATCGTAATTATAAGTATTTAGTTTTTCATTATAAGTACAAATATTTCCAATAACGATATCGCCGCCGTCTGCTTTATTATAAAGTTTTTCAAAAGCATTGATATCAGCCCAGTCATCAGAATCCAAAAAACCTACATATTCGCCGCGCGCAGCTTTTATACCTGTATTTCTTGCAGCTGATTGTCCAAGATTTTTTTGCGTAATTACTTTTACACGCGAATCGATTATTTTATATTTATTAAGAATTTCTTCGGATTTATCTGTGGAGCCGTCATTTACACAGATAATTTCTATTTCTTCAAGTGTTTGTTCTATTAGGCTTGTAATTGTTTTATCAAGATATTTTTCCGCGTTATAAACAGGAACAATAATTGAAACTTTTATTTTTGAATCCATAAAAATATGATATAATAAACAAGGAGGAAGAGATATGGACTTAAAAGCGCTCTGGAATTTATCTTATGGAGTTTATGTCGTATCAACCGCTGATATTGATAATAACAGGTCTGCAGGATGTATTGCAAACAGTGCAATGCAGGTAACAAATGATACTATCGCTGTAAGTATTAATCATCAAAATTACACAAATCAATGTATAAAAAAGAGCAGAAGATTTGCAATTTCTATACTTGGTCAAGGCGTTAATGATAACATAATTCCAATATTCGGCTTCCAATCAGGACGTGATGTTGATAAATTTAAAGACGTAGACACAAAAAAAATTGACGGTTTGGATATTATAGCAGATTCTACAGCTTATATTATTTGTGATGTAGATAATATTTTAGAGACTGAGACACATACAGTATTTTTAGGACAAATTAAGGATTGCGGGTTATTAAAAAATGAGCCTGTAATGACTTATGAATATTACCATAGTGTTAAAAAAGGCAAAAGCCCCAAAACAGCGCCTACGTACATTGAAGAAGCCGTCACAAATACAGAACTTGCATATAAATGTACAATTTGCGGATATATTTATAAGGGGGATTTAACTAAAGAACCTGATGACTATTTGTGTCCTATATGCAAGCAGCCCAAATCTGTTTTTGTAAAAATTTAAGCCAATGGTATTGGCACAAGATTACTATAGAATTTGGCTTCCGGGAAGTCCGAAGGAAGTTCCTTCCAGTATCTTAATATTGTTTTACCTTCTTTCTCAAACTCTTTTACTAATTTTTCAGGGCTGTCTGTAAGACACGGGTAAACAAACGGAACATCATTTTCTGTAAGATTTACCTTTAGTCTGTTTATATTTTTGTATTTTTTATGCAGTGTATAAAATTTGGAAATTCTTTGTGTTCTATTTGGTTTAGCAGTCAATTTAACAGAATCCGACATAATAAGCGGAGGCTGGGTATCTAGAAAAAGTTCATGGCTTAAAAAATTGTTATAATTTGATAAATCTATATTTATACTGGTGTTATCTTTTGGATAATCCGCAACAAAAGCTTGTTTAGTGTACAAATAAGCGCCTGAAGGTGCAGGATAGAATTTTCGCAGGGAGTAAAAGCTTGCAATTCCTGCAGGCGGAGCAAAAAAAGCCTGCGCATTATCAACTATTAAATTTGGATACTTCATTGCAAGGATTTGTATATTACTCCAAGAAATGCCAAAATAATTTGGATAAAGTATATAATCCTCCCGATTGAATTTTTTTAATGGGAAAAAACTATCATCAATATGATAGAATTTTAGTTTGCAATTTGGATTCCAATGTTTGACGCTCTGCCATATAACAGGACAAATATAATACGGCAGGTGCAGTACATTTATACCAATGGCTGAGATTAAAAAATTCAAACAGTGCCTTGCAAGATTAAGCTTAGTAACATGATATTCTGCCTGTTTGGTCAATGTTTATTCCTCAATATTTATTACACTTAAGCTATGAATAATATGATATGGTATCATAGTCTGAATAAACCCGCATTAACTCCGCCTGATTGGATTTTTGCGCCCGTGTGGATAATATTATACATAATGATGGGGCTTTCATTAATTATTTTTTTTAGATGCAAAAAAGAGAACAAGTCAGGAGGCATAATTCTATTTTTGTCACAGTTTGCACTAAATCTCATGTGGTCTCCTGTATTCTTCGGCAATATGAATCCTAAAGGGGCATTGATTATTATTGTTTTGATGATAATAATACTAGCCTGGACTATTATTGACTTTTATAAGTGTTCAAAAGCTGCAGCATTAATTCTCCTGCCGTATTTTCTATGGATTTGTTTTGCTGCTTATCTTAATATCGAAATAGTACGGTTAAATCCGTATTTATAGTTTAGCTTTCCGCAACAACTGTTGAAACAAGTTCTCCATAGCTGTTAAAGTGTCCGTCTGTTTCCTCAACAATATAGTTCAATTCAGAATCTTCTTCTATCGCTTTTTTTGCACAAGCCATCGCCTCATCAAGGTTCATAAACTCACCAATCAGGCTCTTGGATAGTTCGGAATAATTTCTTTCAGTATAAACGTGATACATAAAACCTCCTGTTCATTCTGATAATATATCATTCATGGGCTTTTGCCGCATCTCTTATAATAATACCACATAAATTTTATTCGTGTTATCATAAAAATAAGCTATAGTTAGGGAGATTGTATTATGATTTATGAGACAGCATTTGGTAAAAATGATATAAGGGGAGTTTACGGAGAAGATATAACAGAAGAGTTATTTTTCTATACCGGGCGCGGGTATTTAAGATTTATCTCAGAGAAAACAGGCAAAAAACCAGAACAAATACTCGTTACAGTATGCCATGATGCAAGATTACATTCTCCAGCACTGTCCGAAGCTTTAACTAAAGGGCTGCTATCGCTTGGCGCGCGTGTTATTGATTTAGGACTTGCGCCAACCCCTATAGGCTACTATTCTGAAGCTAAAGGTATCAGCTCTGTTGTTACTTTTAATCAGGATATTGACGGGGCGTTGATTATTACTGCAAGCCACAACCCTAGCCAATATAACGGGCTTAAAATGACTTTTGAAAAACAATCCCTAAACGAAGAACAAATAAAAGAAGTTAAAACTTTTACAATTAAAGAATATCAAAATTTTCCGCCCAAAACACTACAAAACGCGCCTGTTGACCGCTCTAAATTACAAGAATATGATCTTATTTACGACTATATTCAGGATATGTCAAAGCGGTTTGGGAAAATAGGCGAGGGATTAAAAGTCGTTGTAGATTCAGCAAATGCAACCGGTGGAATTGTAGCCCCCAAGCTTTACCGAATGCTTGGATGCGAAGTTATTGAGCTCTATTCAAATCCTGACGGCAGATTTCCGCATCACCATCCAAATCCGAGTGATGAAAAAACATTAAACGACATAAAAAAATCTGTTATTGCAAATAACGCAGACTTAGGTATTGCTTTTGACGGTGACAGCGACAGAATTGGAGTAATTGCCTCAGACGGACAAGCTATATCAGGAGATAAACTGCTTCTAATCTATGCGGAAGATTACCTAAACTCAATCTCTGATAAGGCTTCCGCACCTGCAATTGTATCAGAAGTTAAGTGTTCTCAAGTCTTATTTGATACAATTAATCAAATGGGCGGTACTGCTATTATGTGCAGAACAGGGCACGGTTATATAAAGTCTAAAATGAAAGAAACCGGCGCTCTTCTTGCTGGTGAAATGAGCGGTCATGTGTTCTTTAAAGACAGATATTACGGATACGATGATGCAATTTATGCAGGCTGCCGCATTATTGAAATTCTTGCAAAAAATAAAAAACAGAATCCGCAATTTAAGCTGGAGGACTTATTAAAGCCATTTAGCAAAGTATTTACATCAAAAGAATATAGAATTAACTGCCCTAATGATAAGAAAAAAGCAGTTTTAGAAAAGTTCCAAAATTATGTAGAAGAACACCCGATGATGTTTTCGGACAAAATTCTTAATATTGTTACAATAGATGGTATGCGGATAATATTTGACGGAGGTTTTGCACTCGTAAGACAAAGCAACACAGAACCTGTTTTCACACTCCGTTTTGAGGCTAAAACCCAGACAATGTGTGAGGTGTATATAAAAGCTATGGTTGATAAGCTTAATGAACTAATTAAAGACTAGCAAGATTATCCGGTGAATAGTATTTTATAACTCCATCAACAATCGAGTGTATAATATCTTTGCCTAAATTGCCAAATACAATATTTCTAACTTCTTGATTCTTTTTAATATTACAGTACTCAATAAGCAAGGCCGGCTCTTCTAATGCTTTGTTTTTTCTCTCTTCTAAAATTAAAAGATGTGATGTGTCAATTATTTTTGCCTGCATACTGTCAACTTCTTGTTCATCCGTTTTCATATCAAGATGAAAAGTTATTTCTTTCCAGTTTAAATCTTTGATATTAGATGCATTTTCATTGCTTAAAAATCTATGTAATATATTCTCAGCAAGATTTTTATCTTTTTTGTCTTTATCATAAGTATAAAGCTTAAGCCCTCTCATTCCTTCATGCGAGTCTGCATGGAGACTTATTCTCATATCTTCGCCAAAATCCTTATGCATCACTGTATTAATCTGACCGGCAGTAAGAACTACTTCTGCGCCTTTAGCGCAAAGTTCGTCAATTAACTGCTTAGCCATATACCTGTTAAGCAGCCATTCATCAATACCAAGTTCCTCATTTTGAGCCCCCGGGTCAAAATCATCTTTACTATCATTATATCCGCCATGCCCCGCGTTAATTATAATTCTTCTGCCGTTCAGTTCACCATCCCCTGTTGGCGTGCACGTTTCAACCAGCGGAATGACATTACCTTCTTCATCTGTTAATTTATCCAATTTTTTCGTACCCTCCGGAATACCCGTCAGGCGGTAAAGCTCTGTTCGTATATCTTTGGGACGAAGAGGTTCCTTTATCAGTTCTTTAAATTTTTTTGATATTTTAGAAGTTCCAATCCACCAGGTCCTTGGTTTCCACCATTTGCGTTCTTGAAATTCTTTGTTTACTAAATTTATAAATTCCTTTTTCTTCTCCTCATCTAAATTATAATTTCTATCAAGTATATTAAATAACCGCATTATTTCAGATTTGCAAGTCGTTCTGTCATTATCCGCCTCGCAAATTCCGGAAATAATATCATTTGAGCGTAATACTTCAAGTACATTGCTACCAGTAACGTGTTGTATTTGATATTTGTATAATAATGAATTTAAGTCATCATCTTTATCAAGAGTTTTTGCCAGTTCATCACTTATAGATTTCGGAGTGTTTGCATAAGCATTATTAAATACTTTAATAATATCAGTATAATCTTCCTCTGCAGCTGCTTGTTCAAAACGTTTAAGGAGCTCGGCATTATTCTCTTTTTCATCTATAAGTGCTGTTAATGAATGACGTAAAACATCAATACCGCCAGCTTTTTTAACCATTTTCACAAATTTCTTTGTTCCGCCTGAGTACTCTATAATTTCTCTTATATTTTCCTGGTTAATTTTTTTATCCATAACAAAGCCAGCAAATTTCTTTGATTTTGACGATTCATCAATTGCATTCTTATACGCATTAAATATTTCTTCAGGTGTTTGAACATCCAAAATTCTTGCCATTACAGTCATATTATCAGTATCTATCCAAAGCCAGGAATTGTACTCATCGCGGGCTTCTTCTTTAAACAACTCAACAGCTTCGTGCGGAATATCGTAATATTTCGCGTATTTATCAAAAACTTCCTCCGTTTTCTTTAAACGCTCTTCATCACTTAATTTCATCTTTTTTATATTGATAATTTCATCAGCTAAAGGTTCTTTAGGCGTTTCTGCCGTAGTCTGTATACCTTTAACAGGCAGGTTAATTTTATCTCCCGGGTGAATTACTGCATTTTCCTCAAGGTTTTTATTAAGAACAAGCAAATCTTGATATCTGACACCAAACTTGCGGGCAATAGAAATCAAACCAGTATCACCCTCCTGAACAATATATATGGACTCTCCAGAAGTATCTGCTTTATCAGAACCGCTCCCAGGCATCCACCATTTATCTAATTCATTTTGTGAAACTTTTTGTCTGCATTTTTCATAAAACTCATCTATAACAGGTTTTAATGTTTCTTGTGTCTGGGTGTCAAACTCCTTATAAACCATTGCAAGCCTTGCCAGAGAACGTTTATATAAGCCGTTCATCTCTTCGCCGGTCTTTATTGATCTATTAAATATTAATTGTTCAAATGCCTGAGGTATATTATTGTTATTTATTGCAGAGCTGAATTTTTCAATATTAAGTGCTTCAAAACCTTTATTAAAAACTAAGTCAATAAGTCCTTCTCTTAATGGCTGAGGAATTTTGTCAAATGTCTCATCACCAAATTCGATTCTTAAATCTTCCTTTATTTGCAAATACTCTTTTGCAAGTCTTTGATTTGCTTCGGATTTTGTCATT
Source organism: Candidatus Gastranaerophilales bacterium (assembly GCA_944326905.1). Lineage (GTDB taxonomy): Bacteria > Cyanobacteriota > Vampirovibrionia > Gastranaerophilales > Gastranaerophilaceae > CALUTH01. Next base: position 16,912 of record CALVFU010000024.1, on the reverse strand, counting down.
GTAGTATTTGATTTTACACCTTTTGTAAACCCGTATCCTGCTGTCCAAACACCATTACTATCTTTGTACGCTTTAGTATAAGGTTCAAAATTATTATCAGGATTACCTTCGAATTTCTTAATTAAATTTACAAATTCGTCGCCCATGCCGGTTACAGCTTTTACATCGGATAGAGTTGCAGCACCATCAGCCGCCCTTGTAACCGACTGAGGAAGATTTAATTTTTGTCCTTTTTTTAAAGCAACTTCGCGGTCTCCGTCAAGTATAGCTATCTTTCCATCATCTCCAGTACTTAACTCCCAGCCATTTGCTGCTGCTAACTGTCTTATTGAAACCTCATTCTCCTCCGCTATCTTAAACGGACTGTCAGAAGGTTTTACACTATATATTTTAAACTCGTTGTCTGCGTGTGCCTGCTTACTATCCGCCACTGGAATATTAACCTTCATTCCTTCTTTAAGTGTTATAGGTTTCCCATTTTTCTTAAGTATTATATTATTTTTACGCTTAACAACCTCCCAGCCGTTTGCCTCTGCAAGCTGATAAATAGTTATATCGTATTTTCTTGTTATAGAAAAAGCAGTTTCGCCGCTCGAAACTGTATGAGATTGAAACTCAGAATCATTATTTTGCTCGTAATTAAATAAGACTTTACCTGAACTATCATTTGAGACTTTTGATTTAACGTATTTAATCTCTTTAGAACCGCCTGTGCCTTCTACTCGTGACATAATACTGCTCCATCACTCACTTTTATAACTTCTTATATTTATATTCCACAAAATCAAAAAATTGTAACAGTGTATTGAGTTGTTTACCTTATCATCATTATATGTTATAATACATCTATACAGAAAGTGTATCGTATCAATACTAAATATTTCACTAATATTCTTGTGTTCGTGCGCAGTAAAAATAAAATTGCTTAACAAAACTTAATAACTAATTATTTGTTTAGCAATTATTTTTTGAAGAAATACTTTATATATATACAGAGAACATACAGGATATTAGATAAGGAGAATAAATATGGCAAGAGTTTTGATTTCAATGCCCGAAGGGTTCCTAGACAAAATTGACGAAGTAGCTGATAGTGAAAATCGTTCACGCTCTGAATTAATCCGTGAAGCACTACGCAGCTATATTCACCGCAGTAAAGTCAGAAACACAGCGTACGCATCTAAAAATGCGCAAATTCTGGAGGCGCTGCTTGATTAGTTACGGGGTAGTCTGTCGTAATTGTGAGAACTAATCAATGAATAAATGCACGAGGAAACATAAACACGAGAAATAATAAAAGTTCAGCCGGATTAAAATCCGGTTTTTTTTTGCGGTTATAGTAATAAATTATTGTTATTCAATTAAACCAACAAGCATTAATCTTTTACACCTTTATCTATATTTAAAGTTTTAACTAATGCCCGGACGTCCCCTTTTAATTTAAAATACTCAGCAAACTTGGGCGTAGTTTTGAGGTTAAAAGAGCGCCCGTTTTTATCCCGCGTTTTGGAGATTAATCCTTTTTCTACAAGTTCTTTAACATGTTCATAACAGTCACCGCCGCGAAGCTCTTTCAAATCAGTCTGTCTTATGGGCTCCTTAAGCGCTATGACTGTCAAAGTCTTTAACACAGCCGGTTTCAATTCTACAGGGCATAGTTTTTCAACAATGTCAAGATGCTCAGATTTAACCTGCAAAATATATCCGTCTTCATCATCAATCTCAAGCGCACCTTCTCGCGAAGAATAGTCCATAATCAGCTCTAAAAGCGCTTCCTCTACCTTTTCAGGCTCCTCTTCAAGTATCTGGGCTATCTCTTCTATCTGCACCACCCGCGCGGTTATAAACAGTACCGCCTCAATCCGTGATTTCAGTTCTTCCATTTGATTTCCCTTTCACCACGTATAAATCAGAATAAAATTCATCCTGAACAAGGTCATAATCACTATCAACAGTCAAGAATAAAAGCGAAATATATGCGCTTATCCTATCCATACCCAGCAGGGTGAGTTCATTAAGCTCTATTTTATCCTGTCTGCTTAATATCTCTCCAAGATTAGCCTTTAAGCGTTCAACACCTTGTTCTATATATTCGTCATGCGCCAAATTTACTATATCATCAGCATTAAGACGCGAATAGTTCCTTACTCGGCGCTGCAAACGTTCATGCGCACTCTTAAGTTTTTGCTTTTTGTCTAATGTTTCATAAAACTCTAATTGCCTGATTAAGTCACGCAATGTTACAACACGATTTCTATTTAGCCGGACACTTGTTCTCCGCTGTAATACTTCATCTATAGAAACTACATTGCTTGTAGGGATTGTATCTTGTTCATAATCCAGAGGAATATCATCATTATACTCAACATCATAATTCTCCGGCTCCTCAAAACTCGAAACATCAAGCCCTTCAAGAATATTAGATTTTAGCCTTAACAATATTGATGCAAATAAAAGAGTCCTGCCGGTAAGTCTTAGATTTTGTGATTTTGACTGAAAAAGATGCGTGAGATACTTATCTGTTACATCAATAATATCGATATTCCAAGGATCTATCTTTCCTTGTTTTGCCATTGAAACAAGAATTTCTATTCCGTCAACTTCATTATCGGAATTCTGCGGCAAATCTATTTTATAGTGTTCATACTCATTTAGCATACTAGTCTCTTAATTTAACCCCCGTTACTTTTGAAATGCCCTTTTCTTTTTGAGTAACACCAATTGTCCTATTAGCTGATTCTATCATAGGTTTGCGGTGAGAAACTACTATAAATTGCGTATCTTTTGCCTGCTTCTGCACTATATGCGCTAATTTTTCAACATTAATACTGTCAAGGTTTGCATCAACTTCATCAAAGGCGTAGAACGGCGCCGGCATATAACGCTGTATTGCAAATACAAAAGCCAATGCTGTTAAAGATTTTTCACCGCCTGACATACTTTCTAATCTTTGTTTTTTCTTATCTCTCGGCTGCGCCTCAATTGTTAATCCGCCGGAAAACGGATTTTCCATATTCTCAAGGATTAATGTACCTTCGCCATCAGATAACTGGTGAAATACTTCCTTAAAGTTTTCATTTATGTGGTTGTACGTTTTTAAAAAAGTTTCTTTTTTCAAATCTTCATAGCCCTGCATTCTCTCTAATATCTGCTGGCGTTCATTTGAAAGAGTTTCAACTTGACTGTGCAATTCCTCTTTACGGGCAGTCATACTGTCAAATTCTTCCACAGCACGCATATTAACAGCCCCCAAATCATCCATTTTCTTTTGCAGTCTCTGAATTTGAGCATTAATTTCTTCAATACTCATTTCGGTAGGCTCTAGTGAATTAATTTCAACACCCGCATCCTCAAGCTCTTTCCTTACAGACTCCATCAAGGGTTCTAGTTCTCTTCTGCGGGCTTTAAAAGATTCTATTTGCTCTGCGGTCTTTTCTATATCTGATGATTTTAGCTGTTTTTTTGTTTCAAGGTCAATAAGCTGTGCATTTATTTCATCCCGCTGCTTCATAAGCTCGCCAAGCTTTTCTGATATCTCTTTTATTTGTTCTTCAAGCTTATTTAGCTGCTCTTTTATAACTTCTATATCTGCCTTAAAGGTTTCCTTGTCTTTTTCCAGTGTCTCATTATTCTCTTTTGTCCTTTGTATATTATCTTTGTTTGTTTGAATTGTTGTTTTAGCAAAATCTATTCTTTGATTTTCAGACAATATATCGTTATTAACACTCATCAAACTTGTATTCAGCCGCTTAATTTCAAATTCTACAGTTTCTGTTTGTTCTTTCAGCCTTTTAAGCTCTTCATTATTCATTAATTTTTCTACTTCTTCAATCTCGGAATTTTTAACAGTAATTTGTTCTGATATTGAAATAAGCTCTTCTTCCATCTTATCTAATTTAGCAGAAATTTGTGAAATTTTTGGTTCAGTTTCTTTTATCAGCTTAGTTTTTTCATCAATCCCTGTCTGATTGGTTTCAAAATCTTTATTCATTGATTTTAATTCAATCTGAGTTTTATTATATTCATTTATTGTTGAGGAATACTCTGAGCGTATTTTTTCAAGTTTTCTCTCAAGCTCTTGCTTTTTTATGATAAGCGATTTTTGCTTAGACTTCATTTCCTCAAGACGAGCTTTGTAAGTTGTTAATTCTTCATCATCATTTTGAGAGAATTTAAGCCTTGACTTTTGCTGAGAGCCGCCTGTTATTGAGCCTGATTTTTCAAAAAGTTCACCTGTAAGCGTAACCATGCGGTACTTGCCCATAAGCTTATGTGCAGTTGATTGATTTTCTACAATAAGAGTATCTCCAACCGCATAATAAAACGCGTTCAGGTACTCGTCATCAAAATCAATAAGATTTATTGCAAAATCAACAACTCCTTTTTCTTTCGGCAGGTGAAGGCTGGAGGGAGCTTTAACTATTTTATTTAACGGAATAAATGTTGCACGCCCTTTCCCTGATGAATTAAGCAGCTCAATGCACACTGATGCAACATGCGGGTCATCAACAACAATATGCGACATTCTGCCGCCTACAGCAACTTCAAGAGCGGTTGAATACTCTTTATCAACTTTACCAAGCTGCATAAGAGGAGCGTGTACACCTTGAATTTTAGCGTCCATAACTGTATTAATCGGGATTAACGAATTTGACTCGCGTGCAGACTGCTGGCTAAGCTCCAATTTATAAATTCTTTGCTCTGCTGCTTTTATATTGTAATCTAAATCTTCAATTTCGTTTTTTATCTGGTCTAATTCCTTCATGCCGGTATTTTGAGCCTGCTTTAAATCCTCCATATCTTTGCCAAGCTGCTCCAGCATAATACTATTTTTGTCTTTATTAGAGGAGTAATCCTGTTTAAAGCTTGTAAGCTTTGCAAGCTGGTCTTTGGCTTCGTTTAGAAGCCGCTGCAAAGTGCTTAATTCTGCTTCAAGCGGGGCTTGTCGCTGTATTATTTCTGTTTCTTTGTCTTTTAACGCTTCAAGCTCTTTTCTTAAAGTATTCCGTTTTTCAAGATGTTTTTCGGCTGTCTCATCAAGACCTGTTATATCTTCTGTAATTTTTTTTAATTCACCCTTGTGCTTATCTATATTTTCTTGAATATGCAGAATCTCATCTTCTTTTAGCTTTATTCTAAGCTGTGTTTCTTTTATTTTCTTTTCCTGCGTTTCAATCCCGTTTTTAAAGTTTTCTATTGATTTAAGTCCGTCTTGAATTTGTTTATCTGCATAAGCTATTGCAGATTCTTTTCGCGCAATATCTCCTTTTAACTCTTCTGCTTTTTTCTTTATTTCTATTTGATGTGCTTCACCTTTTTCACGAACTAAATCCGAAATCTTTTTGTACTCTTCTTTTATGAGATTGAGCCTTTCCTCCAAATCTTTCATTTGGACTTCTTCTTCTTTTTTCTTTTTGGTAAATTCAAGAATATTTTCGTGCGCTTTTTCAAGGTTCTTTCTGATATCAAAGAATTTGACCGTTGTAACCTGGCTTTCAAGCTTAGTTTTATCTTCTTTTAACTTTTGGTATTTAAGCGCAATTTCGCGCTGTTCTTTCAGCTCTTCTAATCTTTCATCAACCGTTGAAAGTATAAGCATAGCGCGCTCTACCCTCTGTTCAACAGTTTCCAGCTCACCTTTTGCCTGATCTATACGCCTGTCAAAGTCTGCAACTCCTGCGACTTCATCAATTATTTCGCGCCTGTCATTTGGAGAACAATTTGTAATACTAAGCACATCATTTTGCATTATTACATTGTAACTATTTGGGGTAATACTGTGGTTTTCTAATTTTATGTGAATGTCTGATAGCGAAACAACTTTATCATCTAAGTAATAAATACTGTTATACCCTTGGGAGGATTTTTTAATTTTTCTTGCGACTGAGAATTCAGCTCCATTATCATTTTCAGCAAATATCACTTTTACAAAAGCTTCATTTCTTTTTGTATAAGTTGAAATAAAATGGGACAGCCTGTCTGCACGGAGCTTACGGGAAGTCGATAAGCCGAGGGCAAACAAAATTCCGTCAATTATATTGCTTTTCCCTGAGCCGTTCGGACCTGAAATCGTTGTAAAACCGTCCAGCAGCGGGATTTCTACTTTATTGGCAAACGACTTAAAGTTGTCGATTTCCAGTTGCTTTATATACATAATCCTTCCCAAAATGCAGGCTTAAAAGCCACCCTGCCATTTTTAATTACACAATAAAAAACGGTGTATGTCAAATATATTAACATTATGTAATCTGCTTATTATTTAGGTATTAAATCAATAAGTACAAACATCAATCCAGTTATTAGTTTGAGCAAGAACTTCAAGCTCGCTTGGCGTAAGCTTTATTGCAGAGTTTCCGCTGCCGCACGCCGGGTAAATTGTTTCAAACCGCTTCAAAGAATTATCCAGATAAATTTTTACAATTTTGTTCTCTATACCAAACGGACAAACACCGCCTACTGCATGTCCTGTAGCGTCAAGTGTCTCTTGAGGAGTAAGCATTTTTGCCTTTTGTCCGAAAAATGATTTAAATTTTTTATTATCAACTTTTGCATCTCCTGCCGCTACAATCATAATTACGCCATCTTGGGCTTTAAACGTAAGAGTTTTGGCAATTCTTTGAGGCTCAACCCCTAACGCAAGTGCCGCAAGCTGCACAGTCGCACTGGACTGTTCAAGCTCTATTATATCTTTATCCCGTCCAAACCGTTTTAAATACTCACGAACTTTATCTATAGACATACTTTCTCCTGTTTCAATTTGTTGCAGAAAAACCTGCCAATGTCAATACGTGTAAATCTTAAAACGACTTCAATCAATAACGCCCACCCGTTTTTCAAATTCTGCCTTACTTTTTGCAATCTGTGCTATAAATAAAAAGCCTGCCCTTTACAGGCAGGCATGTAAGAAAAATATTCTATCTTAATATACAAATAAACCGTCAATAGTTCTTCTGTATAACGGAAGAATTGAGTGATGTGTTCTGACATATTCAGGGTGCGGAATGTATTGCGGACGCGGAATATAAAGCGGATATGCTAAATTCGCCTTTACAATTCTTGAATTATTTAATCTAAATATATTCTCAACATAAGGATATACTACATTAGCTTTTCTCATCGCTGTATTATAATCTCTTATCGCACTTTGCGGATTATTCATTTTTTCATTCAAGTATGCTCTAAAATAGTATGCAAGACTTGCATGGGGATTAATAGATATAGCTTTATCCAAATCTTTCATTGCTTCGTAATAATCTCTCGTCTCGGTTTTTGCATATCCGCGGTATGCATACCCAAGATAGAAGTTTTTATTTTTACGAATAGCATCATTTAAAAATGAAATACCTGCATCATAGTATCCTGAGTTAAGATTTTGATACCCTGAAATAAACGAAGCTAAATGAGAATGTTTTTGTGCTATCGGAGTACCGATAAGTTCATTTACTGCAAATGGTTCAGCAGTTATTGCCATATTTAAGTTTCTTTCAAAAGCATCATAATTCTTTTTTCTGAAATTTATTTCAGCTTTTAAAATATAGCCGGCAGCAGCAAAATAATTATCACCTTCGTGTATTAAAATTTCAGCATCAGCGTCAGCGTCGCCATAATCACCGGCTTTAATATTTAATGTACCTTTAAGGAAGTGCAGCTGCAATTCTGAATACAAGTCATTATATGGCTTTGCAACTATAACATCATACTTCGCAAGTTCTATTGCTTTTTCATAAGCTTTAATTGCACAGCTTACATCATTCTGCATAGAGCGGATATTACCGATAAGATAATAAATTTCCGGCGTATCGTCATAGTACATTATATATTTATTGCAAGTTGCAATTGCAGATTTGTAGTTGCCTTTGTATGCATAATCTTCAGCTTTTCTATATAAAGCTCCTTTCTTTGAATAATGATGACCATAGTAATGAGCAACTATACCGCCTCTTTGTACTGCTGTATCATCTGGAGCAGCAAATGATACCCTGATATGCTCCGGCAATAACACTTACTGCCAGCAGGCTTAAAATAAGCTCTTTCTTCATACTAAACTCTCCTTTTTCTTTAATAGCCAACTTATCAATGTTTATATTCTAAGTTACACGTCAATAATATCATACATTAATCAAAAAGTGAATACTATTTGTATTCGTATAATAAATATATTTAAAATAAGATGAATAAAATACAATAAATATAGTATTATGAATGAATTTAAACCTGTAAAACAAGAAAAATCCGTTATTAGTATAAGGATTGATTCAGAGCTCCTCAAAACAATAGATGAACTTTCTCTGAAAACAGATATCAGTAGAAATGAATTTATTGTTCAATGTATTGAATATGCATTGAACAATATTAAACCTGATTAGTTTTATAACAACGCAGTTTTAATCCAGCTAAAATTGTTTTCAGATTAAAATCATACAATGTCCGCATTTCAGCCGCCATCCCCAGCCCGCAGACATTGCAGGAAGTTTTATCAGAACAACCGCTGCAGCGCTCGCCGTCAAGGGTTATAAAATTTGTTATCCAGCAGACTTTTTTAAAATCAGGATTTGCCAGATAATTAAGTCCTTTTTCTGTATTCAATATATTATAACCGTGTTTTTTAAACTCAATAATAGTATTAATAATTTCTTGCCGCTCATTAATACATAATTCTTTTGCTCTGCCTACAGAATTATAGAAGTTAAAAGAAATCCCATTTATGTAAGGGCTGGATTGTACAAATTCAATAACTTCAGAAATCTCTTCTTTGTTAATAGGTGTAATAACCATATTAGCAGAAATTCTTTCTGGATGCGGAAATTTCGCAATATTTTCTTTTAATTTTTCAAACGCGCCTTCGCCTCTTATTATATCATGAGCTTTTATTCCATCAATGCTTACAAATACATGCTCCGCATTAAATAAAGAAAAATCATAACTTGCGTTCGTTGTAACAGTTGTTGAATAAAATCCTATTGACTTTGCAAGCGCACATAAATCATTTATGTTTTTATACTCACCCGGGAGATAATAGTATTTTTCAAAACCGCATTCTCCACCTTCAAAATCAACAAAACGCGACCCAAGCTTATATGAATACAGCAAATGCTCTTTGATTTCTTTATAAGTCATAGAGTGCGGCTCTGATTTATCTACACAGCAGTGCAGGCAGTTATAATTACATTTATTTGTTACAAAAATAACCGTTTGGAGCGGAATTTTTTTACCCAAAAATCTAATCTTAAAAAACCATGCCGGAAAATAGAGGAGCTGTTTTAAGTTCATAATACCGCCTTTAGTATAAAATAGGCTGAAAGAATAGTTACAAACAAGGTCATAAAATCTCTTGCCAGCAGCCAGCGCGAATAAAAGTATTCATTGCCGTTTTTGATAGCAGATTTCCACATTTTACGCGGAATAAGTTTAAAAAGAACTCTGTGTCTTTTTTTATCGCTCATAACATATAGAAGATAAACTGCCGCAGGAAGAGTGATGAGTAGAACTATTCCAAGCGGAACAGAAATAATAAAAGCAAGACCGAAAGGAAGCATTGTAAACAAAAATAGTGCTAAAAACCTTAAATAATCATTTTTTAATAAAACAGCAAGTGTTATTTTATTACAGGCATTATCTGCCTCAATATCCACAACTGAGTGAACATAAACGATATTAGCGGCCAAAAACCCTGTTATCAGTGATACAATTACCGAAGTCATTGTTAAATTTTGAGTTGAAACATAATAAACCCCGCACACAAGCAGCGGTCCAAACATTAGCGCAATAACTAATTCTCCTAAACCTCTATAAGAGAGTTTAAAAGGCGGAGCACTGTAAAACACCGCAAAAAACATTCCTATAAGGATAAAATAAACAACAGGAAGCCCAATTGTTATTAAAAAATAAATTCCAATCCCGCCGGCAATCAGCCCCAAAAACGCTCCCCACAAAAAAAACTCGCCGGGTGTAACGTTTCCATTCAAAATATTCTCACATTTAAGCCCCCTGCCCGTTTTTACAGCGTTTCTCAAAGGTACAACACCTTGTATATAATCAAAAAAGTCATCTAAAAGATTTGCTGATAAATGAACACAAATTACTCCTATAAACGCAAGTAAAGCATTCAGGGGTAAAAAATTTTTATTGCATAATGCCGCTGAAACTGCCGCCAAGATACTGATTACGCTCTGAGGGAGTGCTCTGTATCTCGCATTTTCTAAAATAAATACTAATCTATCTTTAAGCCGGATAAACATAATTATTACCAAAGCAAAAGGAAAGTTTTTTAAAATCTTCGTCCTTTTTGGAGCTGAGACATCATTTTTTTCATTCCGAGCAGACTGCCTGCCCCGCCGCCAAATTTGCCAAATGATTTTTTCATATCATTCATACCTTTCATCATCTGACGCATTTGCTCAAACTGTTTAATATATATATTTATATCATGCAAAGGAATACCTGAACCTGCGGCAATACGTTTTTTTCTGCTTGAATTAATAATATCAGGGTTATCACGCTCCTCAGGTGTCATAGAAGAAATAAAGACTTCTATACGCTTAAACTGTTTTTCACCTTCTCGTGATATAAGCTGCTTATCATCACTTGAGAAATTTAGCCCCGGAATCATACCAAGAAGCTGGTCAAAAGAGCCAAACATTTTCATTTGTTTTTGCATTTTCAGGAAATCATTGAAAGAAAACTCGGCTTTTGCCATTTTCTTTTCAAGTTCTTTTGCTTCTTGTTCGTCAAAAACTTCCTGTGCACGCTCAACAAGAGATACAATATCTCCCATACCCAGGATTCTTGTTGCCATCCTTTCAGGATAAAAGTCCTCTAACGCATTAAGTTTTTCGCCCGTACCTGTTAGTTTAATAGGCTTGCCCGTGCAGTATACGACACTCAAAGCAGAGCCCCCTCTTGAATCACCGTCTAATTTTGTAAGAACAAGCCCGGTAAGATTTAACTGCGCGTCAAAATTTTCTGCAACATTAACCGCTTCCTGCCCTGTCATAGAATCAATAACAAGCAGTTTTTCATGAGGCGAGAAAATTCTATCTATTAAAAGCAGTTCTGCCATCATATCTGTGTCAATCTGCAAGCGTCCTGCAGTATCAAGGATTAAGACATTAAATCCTTTAGTTTTTGCATAATCAATTGCAGAGCGGACAATATCAGTTACGTCCTTTGAGTCTTTAGTAAAAACTTCAGTTTCAATTTCTTTGCCCAGAATTTGTAATTGGTTAATTGCAGCCGGACGGTAAATATCACACGCTACAAGGAGCGGATTCTTACCTTCTTTTTTTAATTTTACGGCAAGTTTTGCAGAAGAGGTTGTTTTCCCGGAGCCTTGAAGTCCAAGCATCATAATAAGAGACGGATGTCCTGTTAAGTTTAGTGGTTTTATTTCATCGCCTAGCAGTTTAACCAGCTCATCATGGACAATTTTTACAAGCTGCTGTGAAGGATTTACCCCTTGTATTACGTTCTCGCCCTCAGCACGGTCTTTGATATTTGAAATAAAAGATTTAACAACTCTTAAGTTTACATCCGCCTCAAGAAGAGCACGCCTGATTTCTCTAATCGCTTCGTGCATATTTTCCTGAGTTAATTCTTTACTCCCGGAAGTACTCCTTATAATATCCTGTAATCTTGATGAAAGAGATTCAAACATACAAGTATTATTACTTAAACAAACAATTGTTGCAATAACCGCACTAAGGCAAGCTAATTTACACAATTGCAGAAATAATAAATTTATATCCTGCGAACTTCTCCAATATTTTCCCTATTTACCCCCAAAATTCTCCATGCTACAATTAACCTATGAAAAGAAAACCAACTATAGCAGTAGTAGGACGTCCTAATGTAGGCAAATCAACCTTTGTAAACCGTCTTGTCGGACAAAGGCGCTCTATTGTCGACGATTTACCCGGAGTTACTCGTGACAGAATCTATTTCGACTGCGAATGGCAGCATAAACCCTTTACAGTTATTGATACAGGCGGGATTATACCGGGAGACGAAGATGAGATAATGCTTTCAATCTTTGATCAGGCTCGTATTGCATGCGATGAAGCAGATAGAATTATTTTCCTGGTTGACGGGATGGAAGGAATTACCCCGGTCGACGAAGATATTGCAAATATATTAAGACGCTCCCAAAAACCCATCTACCTTGCAGTCAATAAAACAGATTCCCCATCGCATTTTGCAAACGCCGCAGAATTCTATGCCCTATCTATGGGTGAGCCAACCCCGATTTCAGCTCTTCACGGTTCAGGAGGAGTAGGTGATTTACTTGATCTGGTCACAGAAGGTTTTGATACGGATGAAGCCTACGAAACCGAGTCAACTATTAAAATAGCCATTGTCGGACGTCCAAACGCAGGCAAATCTTCCATTGTAAATTCCCTGCTTGGTGAAAAAAGAGTTATTGTCTCTGACATATCTGGAACAACCCGTGACAGCATTGACAGCAAAATTAATTATAATAATACTGAATTTACTATTATTGATACTGCCGGCATCAGAAAAAAATCTAAAGTCGACTGGGGTGTAGAAAAATTTGCCGTCGACAGGGCAATACGCTCTATTAGAGAATGTGATGTTGCTCTTTTAGTAATAGATGCGCTTGAAGGCATTTCCGATCAGGATAAAAAAATAGCCTCTGTTATAACCGAAGCCGGCAAAGGTATGATTGTCGCAATTAACAAGTGGGATTTAGTCGAGGATAAAAAATCCAATACCATTAACAAATTTGAACAGAAAATGTCTAATGATATTCCCTTCCTGTCCTATGTTCCACGCATTTACATCAGCGCTGTAACCGGGCAGCGTTTAGTACAAATTTTTGATAAAGCAAAAGAAGTCTATTCAGAAGCAGTTAAACGCGTATCAACAGGACTTTTAAACAAGGTAGTAAATGAAGCCTACGCTCTTAACCCGCCTCAAACCGTTAAAAATAAGCGTTTAAAAATCCTATACACAACTCAAGTTTCTGTCCAGCCGCCTGTATTTGTCCTGTTTACCAACAACGGAGATTTACTTAAAGATCACTACAAGCGCTATTTGGAAAACAAACTCCGCGAAGCTTTCGGCTTCTTTGGCTCCCCAATTAGAATTTCCGTTAGAGAAAAGCAGTCGAAAAAATAACCGCAAATCTATTATACATTCTTTAAAATTTCTAATAACTCTTGTTTTATATTATTTATTTGTTTTTTTAAATCCGTATATTTCAAATTAATTGTCTTAAATTCAATCACACATTTTTTGTCATCAATTGTATTTAAGTAATAAGACGGAATTTCAGGTCTTGTATCACCCCATTGAGGGTATAAAAGTATCGCGTGTTCACTTCCATGCAGTTTGCAGTATGTATAAACCTGAAAAATATCAGTATTCGCAAAACTAGTATTATCTGTTAATTTCTTATACTTTGTATCAATAATAGTTTGTCTGCCAGATTTTTTGACCATTATATCAACCTTCGTAAGCCGTTTCTTACTATTGTCTCCAATTAACAAAAATCTGCCAAGCTGAGCCGAAAATGTACAGCCAAATTCCTTCTTATTTCTATTCATTATTTCAAACACAAATTCTTCAAACAATCGGTTCATATCCCAAAGAAGGGTTATATTCTCAAACCTGTTTTTACTTAAATCAACGCTGCTTTGTTCAATAAATATCTTTGCTAGAGTAAAAGATTTTTTAAATAGCTCCTGGCTTCGAGTCAAATGTATTTTTGCTGTTTTAAATTTATCAAATCTTTTAAAATCTATATCTGAATAATAGTTAATAACAAATTTTAAAATTTTTTTTGTATGACTGTTGTTAGTAATATTATACAGACATGTAGAAACGTATAAAAACAATTCGTTTAAAATATTATTTTCAGAAAACTCGTCAAACTCACAGTAAAATCTGGATTTATTTACACAATTAAAGCGCTGATTCTCACTAAACTTAATTTTCCCTCTCAAAAACTTTAGATTATCTTCTCTTAAGGTATATCTCTTAGGCGTTAATCTTTTTAATGCTTCAAACAAAGACTCCGCGTATTCTCTTATCAAAACTTCAATAAACGGATTTTTTTCTGCATAGAGCTTTGCATTATCACTTGTTTTTATATCCAGTTTTTTAGTAAAAGAGAGCATAAAAATAAGGTTTTTAATTACATTCACATCCGTCTTATCATCGTCGCATATTAACTTTGGTAAAATTTGAAAACACATGTTTTGAAACTTTATTACCCCAACCCAAGACATTGCTTTTACCCCATGCCGGGTTATCTTGAGTGCTGTTTCAAGTTTCCTGCACTTCAAATACAATTGTAATTTATCCAAATTACAATTGTTAATATCTTTTTCTTCATACTCTTTAATTGTTACAGGAGGCTGCATTACTCACCTTTTGCTTCAAAAGTTTTTGTCTCTAATGCGGCTTTAAAATCAGTAATCTCATCTGACGGTATAAATTCAAACGTTTCTTCATAACATTCCTCTGCTAAATATTCTGGAATTTCAACCTGTTTTATAAATCCTGGGATTATTAATTTCAATTTATCCCAGTCACAATAAAAATACTCATTTAGCAGAGGAATTATTTCGCTATACCAAATTTCTTTTAATGTCTCAAGATTGTTATTATTATTTTCATCCTTGTATTTTGTATTTATAAAATAACTATGCCCAATTTGATGATCCCTGTCCAGCAGAATTTTAATCTTATTATTCAATTCTTCAAATATATGATTAAACCCGCAGCCAAAACCCGCAACCAAAGACGAATCAGGCATCATTTCCTTAAACTTAAATCTCCGCCTTAACGCTATATCAATAGAGGCGATTGACCTGTCTGAAGTATTCATGGTTCCTATAATGTACAAATTATCAGGCACTGCAAATTTTGATTTTGTATAAGGCAGTGTTACTATTAACTGTCCGTCTTCTTTCTTCGTGTTCTCAAAAAACATCTCCCCGTTAGGCTTAACTCTTTTGTCCGGCTCGATTAGTGTAATAAGTTCACCAAAAATCTTGGAAATATTTCCGCGGTTAATCTCATCAATGACTAACAAATACTTGTTATCAATGTCTGAGTTTGCTTTTTGGCAGATTTCTTTAAAAATACCTTTATTGTATTCATAAGTTATTTTTGCTTCGCTGTCATCCGTATTTATACAGGGCTTAATCCCTTCGACAAATTCCTCGTAGGAATACGACTGATGGAAAGTTATAAATTTGTAAAAATCCTCTATTTTACGAGATTTATTTTTAGTATTTAATCTCTCCAAAAATTCCGCTAAATCTTCTTCTACAAATTTGACTCCGTATTCTGTTAAATACCACTCAGCATTTTCCGTTTTATTAAAAATCAAAGGACTTACGCGCCGAGTGTAGTTTACAGTATCAGACTCTCTTATTGTGTGCATTTGCAATTGCGAAATTACTGTATGATAAACGCTTTTTGATTCCCTTGTATGAGAAAATACTTTTACAATTTTTTGGGTTACTATCTCTGGAACTTTATACTTATTATTTTTCCCGCTTGTATATATAGAAAGCGCAATAGCAGAATACCAATTTAAATCTTTTACAAGATCATTTATTGTCTGCTCCTCATTCTCTGTATGAAGCCCTGGATTTTCGCTTAATAAAGTTTTAATATAATCTTGTAATTTGTGAGTTTTACCAGTGCCAGGAGGTCCGTACAATATCAGGTTTAATGGTATATCTGCTGAAGAGTCTTTTAAGGTTTCCATAGATGTGTCCTCAATAATGTCTGTATTTTTCAAATCTGTATTATTAATAAAATTCCTGTAATGGGTATTTAATATAGCATGCGGTATCCCGCTGCCGTTAGATGCATTATAAACGTTCCATTTGCTATTGTTCTTTAATTCGTTAATTAAAGTATTAAGCGCATTATTTGTCCTTATATTAAATAATTTTTCCCCGATACACTTATATACAGTCCGTTCAAACAACTCTTTTTTTACTTGGCGTTTTATGAAACTTAAGTATGAATTTTTGTTTAGTTTATCCAGATATTTAAAAAACGCCTTGCGAGTATTTGCATATTTCCACGCAATATCTGATAAGTCGTAAGGTTTTTGGTTTAGCTTTGAGCAGTCCTTCTGAAATTGAATAAACGAATTATAATCGTTATCAATATCTCTATATAAAAAAGAAAGCATCGTGCTGTCACAAGAGTAATAAGTATACGGTTTACAAATATAAATCACCTGTGAAAGTTTACCGATTTTAACATCCTTAAAGTTTACAATTTTATTAAATGTTTCTTCTTTTAAATTATTTTCATTAATTTGCCGCGCAAACTCCCATAAAGTATCCATTACCATATCAAGAGCCGCTGCCCGTTCATTTTCTTTATAATTGTATATTTCATGAAAATACTTATAAGTAGCGTGTACAAAATTTGGAATACCTTTAAAATCTTCGACCGCATTAGCTTTTAGTCCCAAATTCTCTTTAATTAGTTTAGCTCTTGGAACTATCACACGGTTTCCGCCGCAAATACAGCCGATAAAAGTAAACGGATCAATTTTATTGATATCATTATAGCTGGTTGCTGGTACCAGTTTTTTAAATTCTTTATACAAAGATGACGGCGTGTAATTTTTACAAATTACATCAAGCAATTCCTCAAAAAATGGTAACCAGGTAAACTCTTTATCCGCCATTTTTAACCCCTTTTGTATTTAGTATATCAAAAAAAATAAAAAAAATTATAAATTACTCAAAAATGTGAGAATAGAAAAAACACCGCCAGATAAAAAAATTATCCACTTTCCTAAAAGGTCTGTGGATACTGTGTTTTAAAATCTGGGGGTAAAGCGGCGAAGTTCGAACTTTTTGAGATACATAAAAGAGCTGATTGAAGAACTCAAAAAGTCAGATACAGTCTTACTTTT
>CALVFU010000023.1 GCA_944326905.1 Candidatus Gastranaerophilales bacterium | reverse complement strand
CTCTCTATTACCTATAGTTAGTACCTTCTCCTCTTTTATGCAACCGTTTGTATAAAATGTTGCATAAATCGGGGAAAACAAGGCAGGTATTAGGTTTGAGGCAAATTGCTACTAAGCTAGATAATCCAATATTGCTCCGCCAATTTCTTCGTTTGCATCAAAGGAAGCTTCTGGTGGATTTATTGCGTTTCTAATAAGCATTGCAACAAGCGGTCCAAATGCGTCAGGAATTTTAATCTTCCTGTATATTCCTGCTAAAAAAGTTTGGATATTGGGTGAGGCTGTATTATTAAATTTTGATAGTACAGGATAGAGCCGTTCGCAACCTCGTGCTCCGTTTTCTATAATTCTATCCACTATATATAGATTTTCAACTATCTCCTCTTCTGTTTGCGCCTTTTTTAAGTTCGCTTCCAGTTCAGGAAGTGCTTTTTCACCAAGCTGTATTATTGGATTAATTTTATCCTCTTCAAACCTACAATAATTACATTCTTTGTTAGGTAAAATAACCGTTCCGTACATTTTTAATTTCTTTCCTCTACGAATAAACAAATGGCGGACCATTTTTTATTTCAAATAAAATATTATCTGCAATTACTTTTAATTCTTCATTCGATTTACCGTTTGTTTTTTGTTTATAAAATTCTGTACACATTGGTTCTATTGCTGCATCTTTTTTAGCTTTAAAATTTCTAAGTTCAGTAGATACAAGGCGCTGTTGTAAATTTAACTCAATATCTGCGTTGTATTTTTTTACCTGAACTTCTTTTATCGCTTCAAATACGCTTTTTCCTATATAAGATATTGCACTTATAGATGTTATTCCGATAAATAAATTTCTAAATTGTGTATTATTACTATTCATAAGCCAGTCATAGAAAAATGATAGGTAATCATTAACGTGTGAGTAATACGTAATTTTATTGCGTCCTGAACCGCCCATAACGCTATTTGCTTGCTCAATGGGTGAAGATATACTTTCAATTAAATTTTGTGTAAGTTTTTCCTGCTCAGGCTTTGTTAAATTAAGTTTCGCTACAATTTTCTTTATATATCCAGGCTCTGCCCAAATTGTCTCTAATAGTTGTTCTAAGCGCTTTAATTCATTTTTTTTGTTTTCAGTATTTTTACTTGTGTTAAATTTATCTACAGTTTTCTGTATTTCATATTCAATTTTTGTGATTCCTTTTTTTATATTTTGTGCATTTTTTCTTAAATTTTTCATAGCGAAAAAACCAAGTCCAATTATACCGAAGAAAGTTCCTATTGTGGCTGCCCAATATGTTCCTTCGTTTTCTTTTTTGTTTGAATTTTCTGATTTAAAATTTACGTTTCCTTTACTGTTTACATCTTTATCTTTTTGCCCTCCTAAATCAAGCGAAAATAGCCGTGCCTTTTGTGAAAGCAGGCTTCTAATAATCTGTATTTTGCCTGAAAAACATTGTGCCTCAACTTTTACAAGATTTTCTTGCAGCTCTTTTTGTATATCTGCCTCGCGTTTTTTTATCCATATTTCTTTGCAGCCGTCAATGAACATTTTTCCGAGAAAGGTCATGGAACTGAGTGCAATTACACCTGAAAATGCTTGTATTGTTTTTTTATTGGGCGAATGCAGCATACTAAACATACTTTGATGAAGTTCATTGTTTATGCAGTGATTGCGGGTTATCCCCGGTGGTTTTCCTGTATCAGGTTTGGAGATGTAAGAGATAAATTTTGTACCCAGAAATAGTCCGCCCATTATACCGAGAGAGGCAAGACATAACGGCAATATTCCTTTTTCTTTCTTTGGTTCCGTTTCATACAATTTAGTGGGCATGCTGGTTTGTTTAGAGATTACAAGCGTATCACAGGTCTCTTCTAAGTTTATATCCTTTATAAAATTATTGACAACAACACCCTCCATTAAGCTTGTTTGATTTTTTTTCTGGGTATTTGTCATATTTCTACGTGTCATTCTGGTTTCTATATCTTGTTCAAGCTTCATTTTTTTCCTCGCTGCGGTGTTTGCGTAACTTTTTTATAAGTGTGCTGAATTTAAATATCTTTTTCTCTTCATTAATTTCATTATTTTTGTCAGAATTATTGTTTGTATTAAAGATTTCAAATAATTTAAAAATTTTATTTTTTAATTCGTTTATAAATTCATTTAACTTTTCCTTCGCTTTTTCAAGTCCTTTTTTTATTTCTCCGAATATAGCTGCAATTTTATCTGAGATATCTGTTATTTTAGTTAAGGAATTTGCAATAATTTGAACAGGTGTAATTGCAAAAATTTTTATAGGAATAGATAATAGAAAACCTACTGGAAAACTATTTAGAGTTTTTGCAAGTGTTTGAAGCCGAAACGCTAATTTTTGGAATTTATCTGACTGTAATTGCAGCTGGAGAGTTAATAATTTAAAATTCAAACGTTGTTTTTCACTTGCCCGGCGTTGTGCCTTAAGGAAATAACCTATGGCTTCGCACTGGTTCCAGCTCATCATAGCAGGTGGTGAAGATTTGAAATTTATTTCGGACTTTTTGCCTCCGCCGCCCATATTGGAGCAAATCGGACAGGCAGAAGGCGGCATACCGTGCGGGCATAGACCAGCTCTAGGCTGCATTACTGTATTAACAGTATTATTCAAATCCTACTTCCTCACTATACATTTACTTATAATACTTTGTACCGAAGTATTATTAACTTTGAGCATTCCGGCTATTACGGCTGCGGCACAGCTGAAGATATTCACTTCATTTCCTCTTAATAAATCCTAGAACAATAGGGTTGGTTTGTCAACAAGAAGGGCGCCTTGCAACGCAAGGCGCCCTTCTTGTTAGTACAAATTGTTCTATGATAGCAGTGAACCGTAATTTGCCTGCAATTGAGAAATTGTATTTTCCATAGCTGCAAATTTGGCTTCTAACCGTGCTTGATACGTATCTACGGATTCTTGTGTTTTATTAATTTTATCCTGCATATTTGAAACTTGTGTACTCAATGAAGATTCTTTTGTAGAAAAATATCCGCCGGAATAAAGTGCACTGTCTACAGTCTTTTTAAGCGAGCTGAATATTCCGTTTGTCCCAACAAGCAAGTTTTTAACTGCATCACTGTTGGTTGCAAGTGCTTCTGCTAAAGCATCTTCATCAAGTGATAAAGATACTGTATCTGATGCTAAAGCACTGCTTGCAGCCTCTGTACTTATACCAATTTGTGATAATAAATTATATTCATTATCGCCAGAAATAGAAGAGTTCATTGTATTTCTTAAGTTAGTATATATAGATTTTAAGGTTGTTTCTCCGTGTAAATCACCAGAGATTGCAGTAGCTGTATCAATCCCAGACATTAAAGAATTATAAGAGTCAATAACATCGGTAAGTGCATCAGTAATTTTTGTTGTATCCTGTTCAATAGTTAAAGTTGAACTTGGAGTTTCTTCTGTATTAACAGCTTTTAGATTTAAGGTTAAACCTGAGATCCTTGAGATATCAGAAGTAATTGTATTTGATGTTGATGTGATATCTGTGCCGTTTATATTAACTATTGCATTATCACCCAAATCTTGTGCAGCTGTTACAAGTTTAGTTGAAGTTATGTTATTATTGCTATCTCGCTCAGAAATTGTAAGCCCCATTACATCAGTAAAATTACTTGTTCCAGCTTCAATATTAATATAGGAGGCTCCTTCTGCATCAGATTTAAGTACAAGCTTGCCGCTTGCTGCATCCCAGCTTGCAAAAACATTTGCATCATCGCTTTTGTTTATTTGAGATATTAGTCCGTCAAGCGTTGTATTTTCGTCGATAGTAAAAGTTGCATTTCCAATAGTAAATGTACCCTCTGTAATTTGGGTATTAAAACCGGCATTTGCGCCTGTAAGAACAGTTGAGCCCGTTACTTTGTATACGGAAGAGGAAGATACATAAGCCCCTGCCTCGTTTAATTGTAAGCCTAATAAGGAGATCATGTTTGAAGTATCAGTGTTGGCGCCGATTCTTAGTTCTTTGCCGTCGTTTGCCGTAATAGACATAATCCCGGTTTCTTCATCTATAGATAATTCTGCTCCTGCTTGACTTAATCTTGATTGAAGATTAGCGATTGTGTCATCCTTATCTATGTTTATTTCTGTTCTTGCTCCATCAACATAAACAGTAAGGGTGCCAGCATTTATTCCTATATCAGATAATTTAGTACTTCCATCTGCAACTTCGCTTGCTGCTTCCAGCGATTGTGCTGTTGTTGTGGTTGCTAATTGTTTAACGTTGATACTATATGTGTCACGAACTGCGTCAGATGTTACAGTCGCTGTAAAAATATCGTCGTTGCTTGAGGTTGCAATATTCGACGCAAATATATCACCAGAAGAACTATATAAAGAATCAGTTAAAGCTTGAAGTGCTGTTTGAAAATTTGTAAATGATGTTTTTAAGTTTGATAGCGTTTTTTGTGTTTGATTGAACTCGGATAATTGTGTTTGTAGTGATGTTACACTTAATTGTTTAACCGAAACCAGCGCATTTACCCAAGAGTCTGTATCCAATCCGCTTGCTAATCCGCTGAATGATATAGTCATCTTTCGCTTCCTTCCTGATAGTTATTCTTCCATGTATATACATTATATTCCACATTTTTATCCTTTTCAACCATATAAACATATTAATTATTAAGAAATGTAAATTTGTATCTCTTTAATTAATAAAAAATTCTAAACATATAAATGAACTTTTTAAATTTACACTCGTTATTAAAATGTACAAATAAAAGAAAGGATATTTTGTTATGAGTGAAGAACAAAAAGAAGTTTATGAAATTAAAAAGAGCTGGGTAAAACATTTTCTGGTAATTGTTTGCGGTTCGTTTGTTGGTTGCTTGTTGGCCTTGTTACTTATGGGACAGCTAACGAAACCTAAATTTCCGCCTTGCCCTTATGGTATGATGCCCCCTCCGCAAATGGCACAATTCCATCATAATGGAGGATATGGCGGTTGTCCTTTTAACAAACATTTTAGAGGTGACCGTCCTGCCCCTCATAAATTTAAAGCACCAGATAAAAAATTCCATCCTGCTCAAAGAGACGCCGCACGACAATTGCCGCCTCCACCGCCAGAGAGAAGATAATAAAAAAGGGGCAAGAGTTTTGTTCTTGCCCCTTTTTTTGTTTATTATTAAACCGCTTCTGTTTTGTGTTCTTCCTCATTCTGGGCTGTAATATCATTAGTTTGATTATCACAATCTTGCGGATGTGCTTCTTCTTCTGTTAATTCTTCAGGCTGGTTTTCTGATGTCTTATCGGCATCTGCTTCTTCTTCATTTGTGTTGTATTCCTCTTCGCCGTTCTCTTCCTCATCATCTGCCAGCTGTATCCCTTTTAAAAGGGCTTCTTTCTTTAAAGTCTCTTCTATTTCTTTTTCATCCTTTGCTCTTATAACAGGGATAGAAAGCATTAATGCTACTTGGTCGCCTTCTTGTTCAAAGTTGAGTTCAAGCAGATTTTTATCTAATTCAACGTATTTAGAAAGCAAATCAATTAATTCTCCTCTCATTTGTTCAAGAATCTTAGGAGTTAGATTTGTTCTATCTTGCATTAAAACAAGTTTTAAACGGCTTCTTGCTACATCTTTTACATTATTTTCAGATATGTCTTGAGGCTTAAAGAAACTAAAAACCTTATTATAAAAGTCAGTAAAAAAACTCATCTTCCCTACTCCCTCTTAAATCTTAGCCTTAATTTCTTTAATGGTTTTTTCAAAAAAGTTTTTAATCTTGCCGATAAAATTCTTATCTTCCTCAAGATTTAAAAAATCAACTTCTTCTCCCATTATACGTCTTGCTACGTTTCTGTATGCTTGCCCAGCCAGCGACTTTTCATCATTAACAATAGGATCTCCTTTGTTTGTTGATGAAATGATTCCTGTATCTTCCGGGATTATGCCTATTAAATCACATGCGAGGAGCTCAACAACATCCTCAACGCTCATCATATCATTTGTTGCAATTAAGTTAGGACGAACTCTGTTTAATAAAAGTTTGTAGCTTTCGATTTCTTCCTTTGCTGAAAGCAATCCGATAATTCTATCTGCATCGCGGATTGCCGACATTTCAGGTGTTGTAACTACAATTGCTTCACTCGCTCCCGCCACTGCGTTTTGAAAACCTTGTTCTATACCGGCAGGGCAGTCAACAAGAATAAAGTCATTATCTTTTTTTAAAGTTTCGCATATATCTTTTAATTGTTCTTCCGAAACGGCAGACTTGTCTCTTGTTTGTGCAGCAGCTAATAATGAAAGGTTTGGATTCTTTTTATCTTTTACAAGAGCTTGTTTTAATTTACATCTGCCTTCTACAACATCTACTATAGTATAGACAATTCTATTTTCCAGACCTAACAATAAATCTAGGTTTCTTAAACCTATGTCAGTATCAATAAGTACAACCTTATTCCCAGCCTTGGCAAGTGCGGTTCCTATATTTGCGCTGGTTGTAGTTTTTCCAACGCCGCCCTTGCCGGAGGTAATAACAATTACACGACCTGTCATTCATCTCTCCTTAGTTTTTTGTAAATTACTATACTATTATTTTCCAGAACTGCAACTTCCGGAGTAAATTCATTAGATTTTTGAACGTATGGAACATTATACGTATCATTGCGTCTTGCATATAAACCTGCTATACGCAGTTGTATAGCGTTAAGCTTAAGTGCACGGACTTTTGCATTAACATTCCCTTGAGCTCCGGCGTGTGCTATTCCGCCAAGTATTCCCCAGACTGTTATATCACCTTTTGCAATTATTTCGCTACCTGGGTGCGCATCGCCTACAATAAATATATTCCCATCATAACTTAGAGTTTGCCCTGAACGGAGCGTCCTGTTAAGGTATAATGTCGGTAAAGATTCAGGATTTTCTTCGTGATTTTTCTGTTCATCAGGTAAAATACCTGTTGTATCCATCATTACATACTTGCTGTCGCCGTTTAAGATGAGTCCGCCGGCTTCCGCTACTTCACTAAAGTCGGCAATCGGTGTAAGCGGAATATTTTCCTTATGTGTTTCGTCATCGCCATCAATGGTTGTAACAATTCCTAAAACTTTATCTATTTCTTCAGGTGTTACAGTCTGTTCTGCTTCTACCTCGCTTTTGAGTTCTGTTACCAAAATAGATAAATTTTCTGCTGCTGCTTTTGTTTGGACAGACGCTGTATCTATCATTCCAATTTCACCCTGCATTGATTCAATTAATGCTTTTATACTTAAAAGTTGTGATTGGTTTAAATCGGTATCACCTAATTTTAAACAGATTTTTTTGTTCCTTGCCTCTGGTAAATCCAATATAGAGCTCAACTCATAAATCAGTTGTGATGTGTTTTTAGTATTGCTCAGGTCAACTATAAATCCGTTTTCTATAGAATTGTTATCCATACATCTATACCTGCTTAACTTCTATACATTTCTAGCGTATCTTAAAAAACAATTCTATTCAATGAAGTATGTATAAATGTAAATTTATAAATTTAGTGCTGTGAGAATAGCTGATTTCATTGATTCTGCAGATGCAGTATTTCCCCCGGCTATATCAAAAGCGGTGCCATGTGCCGGGGATGTCCTTATAATATCTAATCCGATTGTCATATTAATGGTAGTATCGCTGCCTGCTGCTTTTACTGGAATTAATGCCTGATCGTGATACATTGCTACATAACAGTCGTATGGCTGTGCTATATTATTTATCGAATACTGAACAGCTCTTGAAAGCAGTACATCCGCGCTTTGGGCTCCAGAAATATCAATTCCAATTGCTTGAAGTTCTCTTGCTCCAGGGTTTAGCACTTGTATTTCTTCTTCTCCTAAAACTCCATCTTCTCCTGCGTGTGGGTTTAGTGCACATAAAGCTATTCTAGGATGCTTGATTTTCGTACACTCTGTAAAAAATTTTTGTAACCGTTTAACTTTTGATACCAATAGCTCTTTTGTGATTTGGATATTCTTTAACGGGAGATGCCTGGTTAAAAGCAATACCCGAAAATCTTTATTAACAAAAAGCATTTCCGCTTTATCATTATCAGATGTTGATAAAAAATACTCTAAAACCTCAGTCTGCCCGTTAAATTTATGATCGGCCATATGCATAGCGTGTTTTGAAATTGGAGCAGTAACTATTCTATAGGGTTTAAGTTTACAGGCTGTTTCCAATTGTCTGAATGAAAAATCTCCAGCCGCTGCAGTATCTTTCCCCTCGTTTATTTCTCCATCGTATGGTAAATCTATTAGCTCAATATTGGAAGATAAAACTCCGTTTGCTTCTATAACTTTTTTGTTTGAAACAATAACAAAACGCTCTAAATTCGTCCTGATATTATTCAGTGCTTTGATTACGATTTCAGCGCCAATCCCGTTTGCATCTCCTGTTGTTATAACAATTTTATCTGAATATTTATTCATGTGCTTTTAAAAAATTTAATATATCTACAAGTGTATTTGTATTGCCTAAATTCCCGGATTTTGTAACTATCCAATGCTTTTGGCTGCCTCGGGTAAGAGCAATTGCAGGTGCTGCTTCGTCAACTATTTCCAGCTCCATTGAGTTTATATTTTTGCAGCACTTGTAAGAAGTCTCTCCGCCCATTGTTATTAAAATAACTTCTCTCATTGTGATTGTTTCTTTTGCTATACTCCCCAGAAAATCTGTAATTTTTTGATAGAATGAATTTTTATAATTTTCTTCATCTGTTACAATATCAGCAAATTCTTCATAATCATCCATTATATTAGCAGTATGAACAATAATTATATTGTTCTTCCCCAGATTATCGTGAATTTTTTCTTTAATTAATTCTATGTTGTTATTAATTATATCTGCAGTTTTTAAAGATATAACATAAATATTCTGAAAATCGTCAGATTGCTCTAATCGCTCAATTTGTTTTTTGTTTATTTGATTAATACTGCCGGATAAAACAAGTTTAGGCAGCGGCGCTATTTTAAGCTGTTCTTCATGATGTTTTACAGAACCGAGCCACACATTAGCAAGTACTTTTGCAAATGCTGCAGTCCCGGTCGGCAGAATTTTGTACTCCAGCTTGTTTATTGCAAGTACAATTTGCTCAATATTTGTTGTAGATACTGCATCTGCTACAATAAGTTTTTTCCCTGATTCTATAAGCTCATTTAGTCTTTTTAATATAGGACCGGCACCGTTCATAACTGTTTTTAGCTCTATGACGCCAATGATGTCTTCATGTTCTGCTCCAACTTGCGCTTTAAACATTGTCGGTATATGGGATTCTAAAATCGGAGAGACAGGATCCATTGCCATATCACTCATTGAAATAGGCAGCCCTTTTAAAAGATGGTACCCGCCGACTGTTATACGTCCTTCTGCTGGAAAGGCAGGAATTACCACCGCTGCATCATACTCAAGCTCCTTTAATACGGTTAAGGTTTCAATTGCTATATGTCCCCGTAGAGTTGAGTCAATTTTCTTATAATAATATTCAAAATTAAAATTTTCTTTTAAAAAGTTTGTAACTGATTTAACATGATTATAAGCTTCTTCCGGCGATAAATTTCGGCTTTCAGTAGAAATAGCCCAAGCTTGTGTATTTTCACGCGCCCACTCAGAAGGGGCTTGTTCTTCAAGCAGTATCCTGGTTACTGCCCCTTTTTGCTGCATTTGCAAAGCTGTATCATCTGCCCCGGTTAAATCATCTGCTATTATACCTATTAAATCAGAAATGAACATTATTCAGCATCCCTCTTTGAACCAAGCAGCCTTACGCTGTTAGCGACTATTAAATACCTTTCGCGTGTGTCGCCTGAAGGATCGTTCCATTTATTTACCGTTATTCTGCCGTCAACTGCAACCTGGCGACCTCGTTTAATATACTCTCCTGCAAATTCTGCTTGTTTATCCCAGACTTCTACATTGTACCAATCCGTTACTTCTTCTTTTGTTCTCGAATCCCAGCGGTTTACTGCCAGCGAGAAAGATGTTTTTACCTTTCCTGATTCAAAATATTTTATCTCTGCGTCTTGTCCTGCCCTGCCTATTATTGTTACTGTATTCATATTACTCCTTTATATATCAAGTTTTTCCATAAGTTCATCTGAAATATCAAAGTTTGCATATACATTTTGAACATCATCGTGCTCTTCTAATCTATTTAATAGTTTTAAAATATTTGCTGCTGTTTTTTCATCCGTAATTTCAATTATATTTTGAGGAATACGCGTGAATTCTGCATTTGTTGATATAAAACCTTCTTTTTCAAGTCTCTCAACTACACTCTGAAAATCTGCAACTGAGGTAAGAACCTTATAACAATCATCTTCTTCAATTATATCTTCTGCATTTAAATTGATTGCAGCCTCAAAAAGTTTTTCATAATCTGTTGTTTTATCAAAAATTATACTTCCTCTTTTGTCAAACATCCAGCCAACGCACCCGGTTTCTCCCAGATTTCCGTTAAATTTTGTAAAGTAACTTCTTATATCACCTGCTGTGCGATTTTTATTATCAGTCATAGCCTCTACTACTACTGCAACACCGCCTTCTGCATATCCTTCATATACTATTTCTTCGTAATTTTCACTGCTTGATGAACCAGCACCTTTTTCAATTGCACGTTTTATATTATCATTTGGCAAACCTGCTGCTTTTGCTCTTTCAATTGCCGTCTTTAACCTGAAATTGCCTGCTGGATCACTGCCGCCTAAGCGAGATGCTACTATTAATTCTCTTGAATATTTTTGAAATTCTGCAGCACGCGCTGAATCAACTTTTGCTTTTTTACGTTTTATTGTTGACCATTTTGAATGTCCGCTCATTTTTACCTCATTTCTCTATATGATTATGATAACATAGAGATAAAAATCAACAACTGGAGAATGGTATCTTTTTAAGTTTTATTTCAAAATTAGACGTATTAAGGAGTTAATTTATGTTTGAATTATTTGAGCTTGAAAGATGTCCGTACTGTCAAAAAGTTATTAAATTTATGGATGACAGCGGTATCAAGTATAAAAAGCATGACATTACAAACCCTGAGCAGGAGGAAACTCTAATCAGACTTGGAGGCAAAAGACAAGTTCCGTTTTTGTATAATAAGCAAAACGGGCTTAAAATGTATGAAGCAGCTGATATAATAGAGTACTTATCTAACCTTTAATAATCTTGCTGCTGATTGTAGTCGTCTTCATCTCTTAAAGATGACAAGTCATCTGAATATACAGAATCAAAATCATCCGGCAGCAATTCTGCTTCCGGCCAGATTGTTTCATCGTCGAAACGGCATGCATTTAAATTGTATGCGCACGATAAATCTGAATTAGTTAAATCACTTTCATTTAAAATTACTCCAGCCATATCCGCTTCTGAAAAGTTACAATAATCGAGTCTTCCGTAACTAAAATCCGCTCCATTTAGTAATGCTTCAGAAAAATTACATTCAACACAATTTACACGGGTAAAATCAGCTGATGTTAAATCACAATTAGTAAAATCTACTTCGCTTAAGGTTGAATCTGCAAAGCTTGCTGAATTTAAGTTTGCATTAGTGAAATTAGCCCCGCTGATTATCATATTGCTGAAATCAACTTCACTTAAATCAGCTCCATCGCTGCCTGCGTCTCTTAATTTTAAATTAAATTCATCAACATCTGTTTCTACAAGTCTCAATAATTCATCTTTCGATAACATACATTTGCTCCTAATTTATTAAATTCATCTGCATTGCAAGCAATACTGCCTGAGTTCTGTTTGTAACCTTCAGCTTTTTAAAAATACTGTTAAGGTGTGTTTTTACTGTCACATCTCTTACGAATAATTTATCTGCAATATCTTGGTTAGTCGCACCTTTTGCAACCAGTGCAAGAACTTCTTTCTCTCTGGATGTTAATGCTTCTATATCAGTATTTGTATTTATTGTTACTTCTTTTTTTCCTCCATTTTCGTTTTGCCATTTACATCTCCTTAAAATGGCTTCCATACGAGCAAGAAGATTAGGCAGAATAAAAGGTTTTACAATATAATCATCTGCACCTATTTTTAAACCCGATACAATTTTCTGATCTTCGTTCACTGCTGTAATCATTATTACAGGCAAATATTTGTGGTTTTTATTACTTCTGATAGCTTTTAATGTGTCCCAGCCATTCATTTGCGGCATCATTACGTCAAGAAGAACTAAATCATAATTTTTATCCTCATTACTAAGTTCTTTAAGTGCTTCTATCCCGTTTGTTACAACAGTAACGTCATAACCGTACATTGGAAGTGCATCTGCTAAATATTTTGGGTTATCATCTACTAATAATATTGAAGCTAAGCCATCCATAAATTCCTCTGTTTTTATACTAATTTTTCATTTAATGCTTTTAATGCTGCTTGCAGCCGGTCTTCTACTTCCAGCTTTTGTAATATACTTGCTACGTGCGCTTTCGTTGTATTAACTGTAACACATAATGCTTTTGCTACATCAATATTGCTGCACCCTTCTGTTATCAGTTTTAATATTTGGCGCTCACGGATTGTTAAATTATAATCTTTTTTTGAATTGGAAACATCCTTCATTTGGGTGTTTGATGCCGCACGAAGAACAATATGAGCAATTGACGGATCAAACCATGATGCACCGTCTAATACTGAAGCGGAAACTTCCAACAGGCGCTGGGGATTGATTTCCTTTGAGCAATAAGCATTTGCGCCTGCTTTAAGTGAAGATATTACTTCTTGTTCATCATTATGAGAAGTTAATATAATTATTTTAATGTCACGGTTCAGGTCATGTATTTTTTTACTTGCGCTTATTCCGTCCATACCGGGCAGCCCTAAATCCATTATAACCAAATCTACCGAATTATTTACCAATATTTCAAGTCCTTGTTCAGCAGAATTTGCTTCATAAATAGTTTCGGCAATCTCGCTGCCTTCAAACGTTGCCTTTAAGCCAAATCTTGTTAATTCGTGATCTTCTACTATTAGTATGTTACTTTTCAAATCCCTTTTCCCTGTCTATTATTGCTTGATAATTAGGTTCCAGACGTGTACATATTTTTAAATAATTCTCAGCAAGTGTATCATTGCCTTGAGCAAACTCTAGTTGACTTAGATAATAATAATATCTAAAATCATTTTCGTCAATATAGTGAGCGTTATATAAGTACTTTTTTGCAAGTTCAAAATTTTCTCTTTCTATATAAATTTCACTTAGTTTATAATATGCAGGAGAAAAATTGACATTATAACTTAAACTCTTTTTTAGCAGGTTTTCTGTATCTGTTTGGGTATCTATTGCTATGTAATAGTAACTTTCATATATTTCAGGAACTTTTTTTATCAGGTTTCGCCATATCTTTAAAGCTTTTTTATGTTTACCTGTGATTCGGTAAACTAATGCTATCAATCGCTCTGCATTATGCGTTCCGTGTTCGTATTTTTTTGCTTTATTTAATGTATTTAAACCAAGTTTAAACTGTTCTTTTTTTAACTGCACAAGCCCCAGAGAATAAAGACCGTTAAAGCTTTCTCCTATTTTTAAACTTTTTTTTGCATTATCTTCGGCATTGTTATCAGATATTGTTAAATATGAAAGTGCTAATAGTGCATAAATTTCTTTATTTATTTTTTTGTTATTAGAAATTGCATTTAGCAGCACTTTTTGTGCAAAATTTGTTTTTCCGTCCAAAAAATAATAGTACCCCAAATGATAATCTTTTAATTTTTCATTTTTCTCTGTTTTATATAAAACATACTGTTCTAGTGCTGATATTTTATTTTGAAACTCTACAATTTTAAAATCTTCTCTTTTTATCTCTTCAAACAGATTTAACGCCTGTTTTTTATTTTTATCTTCAAGCAGAATTTTTGTCTTTAAAATTTTGTAGTTCACATTATCAGGGTTTAGGCTTAACGCTATTGAAATATAATTTTTAGACTGCTCAATATCTTTTATTTCATAGTAGCCTAACGCAAGTATGTAAAACACATAGTCACTTTTTTCTTTAATCAAATCAGTATTATTAATTACATCAATAACTGCTTCTTGCGCGTAGTTATTATACATAATATTTGAGTAAGCTTCAGCTAAAAACAGTAAGTCGCTTTCCTTCATTCTTTTTGCTGGATAGTAAAAATGTCTTATATCTTCTATGTAATTTTTTGAAATATCATAGTCGTCTATTTTGGAGAAGATTTTGTCAGACAAGTCAAAAAAACCGTATTCAGAAAGAACTATAGCTATATCCAGAAGAATAAAATCCTTATTGGATGAAGTATTTATCATCTCTTCAAATTCATCATGCGCGGTTTTGACATTAGTAAGTGCAAATTTGTTTTTCGCAACAGTATATGCATCTTTGTTATTATAATCAATGCCGTAGCCTTCAATAACCTCAGCATACAGAGGAAGAGCACAGAATAATAATATAAAGATAAATAGTATTTTTTTAAATATTCTCATTTGAACCCGCTCCAACGTAGTATTTGTTGAATGCGGCAACAAGTTTCTTTAACTTCCCGCATGTAATCGCCTTATACAAATCGGTGAAGTTGTATTTAGATAAAGTTTCATTGTCTTTCATATCAAGAGTTAAATGGTTCTCTGTTAAAAAGACGTCAACGATTTTGTTAAGCGGAATATGTAAAAACTTATCAACAACAGAAGGATCAAAATGAGAACCTGCTCCGTTTTGAATTATTTCTATAACTTTTTGAATAGACATTTTGTCGCGGTAATGGCGTTTTGAAGTTATTGCATCAAAAACATCTGATACAGCAAGGATACGACCTCCAAACGGAATTTCTTCACCTTTAAGATGTCTGTAATATCCGCTGCCGTCGTACTTTTCGTGGTGTGAACATGCAATTTCTGTTATTTTTACAAACTCATCAGACATATGCACTTTTTCCAAAATATGATGGGTTATTTCAACGTGTTCTTGTATATGCTGGTATTCTTCAGGCGTAAGTTTTCCTTCTTTTTGAAGTACGGAATCTTTTATACCTATTTTCCCTATATCGTGAAGTGCTGCAGCTTTTTCAAGAATTGATATATCTTTTTCTGAAAGATTAAACTCTTTTGCAATAAGTGTAGAATACATTCTTACACGTGTCGAATGCCCTGATGTGATTTTATCGCGTGCGTCTATTGATGTTGACAGGGCATCAATAAAGCTGTCTAAAATTACTTTTTGCTCTTCAATCATTTTATTTTGTTTTTCAAAGAGCTTGGCATTTTCTAAGGAAATGCCTGCGCTTGACGCAATTGCCATAAGCAAGTCTTCATCTTCTCGTGTGAAGTACCCGTCATTTTTATTTAATACCTGAAAAGCGCCGATAATTTCATCATTAATATTTTTTATCGGCATACATAAAATGGTTTTTGTTCTATAGCCTGTAGATAAGTCAACGTCCCTATTAAATCGTGGATCGTCATACGCTTCACGGATATTTATTGTTTCTCCGCTTTTTATTGAATAACCAACGAGTCCCTTTCCGGCAGGCAGTCTCAATTCTTCACTGCCTAAGCCAAGTGCGACAATTGAATATATTTCGTTTGTTTCTTTATCATACAAAAAGACCGTGCATCTGTCTGATTTCATTGCAAATTTTGTTTCTTCCGCAATTGTTTGTATGAGTTTTTTGATATTTTTTTCTGCCCCGACAGCTTGCCCAATTTTAACTAAAGCTACAAGCGGGTCTTTTTGTGCTGAGGCTGTATAATTACTGCCTCCAGGATAGGCTGTTATAAGCTCTATTATTTTATTAAAAAAAGGAAGTTCTTTTTTGTTTTGTGCAAGTTTTTTAGCTTTACTAAAATTTATTGTATAAAGAGAGTTGTTTTTTTCTGCATAATTTATAAAACCGATAACAACTTCATTTAAAATAATATCAGTAGGTGTATTATTGTTGTCAGCAAGAAATTTTGCGTCATCTAAATAATGAAGTGACAGATTAAAGTTACCTTTCATGTATTCCAAAAGTGCAAGTAGTGATAGGCAGATTGAAGTATCATTTTTATATATTGAACAATGTTCTTTAATCAGCCATTCGCTCTCGTCATATTTCTTATCAGAAATACCTTTGATGGAAGATACTATAAAATCTTGCAGCGTCATCTCACACCCATTCATATATTAAAAGTATATACTAAATCTTTATGACTATCAAGTATTTTAACCGATTTTATGGTATATTTATTATAGAGAATAATATGAAAAAAATAACTGTTTTAATTCCTGTATACAATGAGGTGAATACACTTCTTTCAATTCTTAATAAAGTAGAAAAGGCTGATTTTTGCGGTCTTGAGAAAGAAATTATATTAATTGATGATAATTCATTTGACGGTACCCAAAATCTTTATGCAATGCTGCCCTATAAAGTTTTGTATCATAAAATAAACCAAGGCAAGGGTGCTGCAATAAGAACAGGTTTAGAGCACGCGTCTGGTGATATAATTATTATCCAGGATGCAGATCTTGAGTATAATCCGAATGATTATGCCCCTCTTATAAAGCGTATACTAAGCAATGAAGCTGATGTAGTGTTCGGTTCTAGGTTTTTGCAAATAGAAAAATCCAGTACACCAGTTGCTTCTCATTATTATGGTAATAAATTCTTGACCTTTGTTACTAACCTTTTATTTAAAACTAAACTGACAGACATGGAAACTTGTTATAAAGCATTTAAGTCAGAGTTTATAAAAGATATAAATATTGAATCTGAGCGTTTTGATTTTGAACCAGAAATTACGGCTAAAATGCTTAAAAAGGGTGCCAGGTTTAGCGAAGTTCCAATATCTTATAACGGCAGAAGCCGCAGTGAAGGTAAAAAAATCTCTTACATTGATGGTTTGTATGCGCTGTGGGCTCTTATAAAGTTTAGATATTTAAAATAAGGCAAAGTATGAATACTCTGCCTTATTCTTTAGTGCTCTTCTGCAGCTTATTCCATAAGTGTGGTCATCATTATTGGTTCATCTTCGGTACAAAGCACTGTATGTTCAAAATGTGCAGATGCAGCCCCGTCCTTTGTACTTACCGTCCAGTTATCTTTTGCTACAACGACATCATCGCCGCCTAGGTTTAACATTGGTTCAATTGCAATTACCATACCGTTTTTGATTCGTGTATTATCACCTACTCGATAGTTAAACAAAAAAGGATCTTCATGCATTACGTGACCAACACCGTGCCCTCCGTAGTGCCGTACAATTCCAAGACCTTCTCTGTTTGCAACATCTTCTATTGCACCTGATATATCATCAAGGACATTTCCGTCACGCATTTGAGCTATGCCTGCCATTAATGCTTCTTCTGTAGTTTTCATTAACCTCTGTTTTTCTTCGGAGATTTCACCGACGGCGTACGACCAGGCGCTGTCTCCAACCATACCTCCGTATGTTGCGCCTACATCAATAGCTATTATATCACCGGCTTTCAAGATAACATCTTTTGATGGTATACCATGTACAACCTGCTCATTAATTGATGTACAGATTGAGGCAGGAAATCCGTTGTAACCTTTAAATGTTGGTATTGCACGATTTTCTTTTATAACGCGGTATGCAATATCATCTAATTCTAATGTTGATATTCCCGGTTCAACGACGTTTTTCATAGCCTGATGCACTAATGCAACGATATGACCGGCATGGCGCATTCTTTTTATTTCATCTTTTGATTTTCGGTTAATCATAACCCAACAACCTCTTTAAGTCTTTCCCAAACTTCTTCTATACTGCCTTGCGCATTTAATGTTTTCAGCACTCCTTTGTTTCTGTAAAAATCTATCAAGGGCGCAGTTTGTTCGTAATATGTATCAAAACGCTTTTTTGCTGTTTCTTCTGTATCATCAGTTCTTTGGATTAAGTCTGTTCCGCAGTTGTCACATTTGCCGGCTTCTTTGGGCGGGTTAAATTTTACATTGTAAATTGTTCCGCATGATGGACAAGAACGGCGGTTAACAATTCGTGAAAGAAGTACTTCTGGATCTACATCAAAATAAATTGCCCTGAAATCAGTTTCAGTATTTTCGTCTAATTCTTTATTCAATTTTTCAAGAATTTCTGCCTGCTCTAAGCTTCTCGGAAAACCATCGAGAATATACCCGTTTTGACAATCCTCTTGTGATAAACGTAACTTTATAATTTCTGCAACAAGCTCCACAGGAACTAACTTGCCATTTGAAATATATGTTTCCGCACGCTTTCCCTCTGGTGAACCTTTCTTTATTTCAGCTCGTAATAAAGACCCTGTATCAACGTGAGGAATATTCATAAATTTTGCAAGTCTGTCTGTTTGTGTTCCTTTTCCGCATGCCGGCGGACCAAGAAAAATAAGTTCTTTTTTCATATATGCACCTCTTCTTATGTATCTATATTTGTTGCATAAACAGCATTTGCTTCAATAAAATCACGTCTTGGCTCAACTTTATCCCCCATTAGTATATCGAATAATTGATCACACATCATTGCATCTTCTATACTAACTTTAAGTAAAGTTCTGGTTTCAGGATCCATTGTTGTTTCCCACAATTGCTGCGGCATCATTTCTCCTAACCCTTTAAATCTTTGTATTGTTAATCCTTTTTGTCCCCTGTCATCAACTATTTTTTGCAGCTGTTCAAAGGATTTTATTTCGTACTGCTCTGTGTCAGTTTCTAAAATAAGGGTTTTTTCTTCTTCAATTAAGAAGTCTCTTATTAATGGGTAGGAATTACATAAACGCTTGTATTCATTACTCTTAATTATATTAGCGGTAATAAGTACAAAATCGTCTTCTGTAGTATGCAGAACAATCGCATACTTTGTAACTTCAGGGTTATATTTTAATTCAACTCTATAGTTCTTTGCTTCTGTTATTCCGTAGTTTTCAGCATGATCTTTTAAATAGTGGTCTAAGTATGCAAGTATTTCATTCATCTTAGCTTGGTCTTCAAAATCTTCTGCTTTTATATTTGAGCGGATTAGACCTCTTAAAACAACTGCAGGAATAATGTTTAAAATAGGATTATTATATGAATGATAGAATGTGCTCATGTTATGTAAAAGTGTGAGGAGTTCTTCTCCAGACTTAACTTTTGTTTTTGTTTTATCTGAAAGACTTAGGGATTTAATTCCGCGTTCTTTCAGCATTTTGTCGAGAGCGTGTTCATCATACAAGTATTCAGACGTTTTGCCGGTTGTAATCTTAAATAACGGCGGCTGGGCTATATATACATAACCGTTATCAATAAGAGGTTTAGCATATCTAAAGAAGAAGGTTAATAATAACGT
The DNA here is from genome assembly GCA_944326905.1 of Candidatus Gastranaerophilales bacterium. GTDB lineage: Bacteria > Cyanobacteriota > Vampirovibrionia > Gastranaerophilales > Gastranaerophilaceae > CALUTH01. Next base: position 6,822 of record CALVFU010000023.1, on the reverse strand, counting down.
TCTAATATGTGCGCCATCAACATCGGCATCAGTCATAATGATAATTTTATGATAGCGCAGCTTGTCAATATTAATTTCATCTTCATTTTTGCTTATATTTATACCGAAAGCTTGTACCATTGATTGAATTTCGTTGTTTCCGTATATTTTGTCAAGCCGTGCACGTTCAACATTGAGTATTTTACCTCGAAGAGGCAGAATAGCCTGAAACATTCTGTTTCTGCCTTGTTTTGCGGAACCACCTGCCGAGTCACCCTCTACCAAGAATATTTCACATTTTTCAGGCTCTCTGTTAGAACAGTCTGCAAGTTTTCCTGGAAGAGTGGACGTTTCAAGGGCTGATTTCCGTCTTGTCAGTTCTCTTGCACGCCTTGCTGCTTCTCTTGCACGTTGAGCTTGTAATGTCTTTTCAATGATTGTTTTAGCTAATTTAGGATTAAACTCAAGCCATTCTTGCAGTTTTTCCCTGATTGTGTCCTGGACTGCACTCATTGCTTCTTGGTTTCCCAGTTTTTCTTTTGTTTGTCCTTCAAATTCAGGGTTTTCAATTTTTACACTTACTATTGCGGTAAGCCCTTCTCTTACGTCGTCACCTGAGAGGTTTTGTTCGGAGTCTTTCAAAATATTATTTTTACGGGCATAATCATTTAATACACGCGTAATTCCGTTTCTAAAACCTGTTAAGTGGGTTCCGCCATGGTGGGTGTTAATATTGTTAGCAAACGAAAGAATACAGTCATTATATGCATCTGTATACTGCATTGCAATTTCTACTTTCATTTTGTCAACCATTTTATCTATATAAATTGGTTCATCGAATAAAACGGTTTTATTTTTATTTAAGAAGGTAACGTAACTGCCGATTCCGCCTTCATAGTGAAAAACTTGTTCTTCGCCTGACAATTCATCAAGCATGATTATTTTTAAACCTTTATTCAAGAATGCCATTTCTCTAAAGCGGGTAGCGACAATATCTCTGTCAATTTCTGTTGTTTCTGTAAAGATTTCAGGATCAAGCCAAAATGTTGACTTTGTTCCTGTTTTTGTTGTTGGTCTTATTTTTTCAACAGGGGCAGTCGGCTCGCCTCGTAAGTATTCTTGTCTCCAAACATATCCATCGCGGGATACTTCTACAACCATTTTTTCAGAAAGGGCATTGACTACAGATGCACCAACTCCGTGCAGTCCGCCGGAAACTTTGTATCCTCCGTCTCCGAATTTCCCGCCGGCATGGAGTACTGTATGAACGATTTCTAGTGCAGATTTGCCGGTTTCAGGTTTTATGTCTACAGGGATACCTCTTCCATTATCTTCTACAGTGACACTATTATCTTTATGAATTGTTACATGGATTTCGGTACAATAACCTGCAAGACTTTCATCAATAGAGTTATCAACAATTTCATATATACAATGGTGTAATCCTCTCTGGGAGGTTGACCCTATATACATTCCAGGTCTTAGTCTAACGGCTTCCAACCCCTCTAATACACGTATATTACTGGCATCATAACTGCTCTGTGTCATATATATCCCCTCTTTTTCAAATCTGGCTATAATAATAGTATAGTACAAACAAAAAATCCATACAAGAATATGGATTTTTATAAAGTATTAAATACATGTTTTTCTATTAATCAAGTTTATTTGCGGACTGTTCAAGTTCTTTCATATATTTAAGAACTTCTTTAGAAAAACTTTCATCAGACAATTCTTTTAGAACATCTGCTTTTGTTCCTTTTGAAAGAGAGAGACTTGCGGAGTACTGTGTATCAGGAATTCCGGCAGATAAAATAATACGTCTGGAGTTTCTGATATCTACAGGATCTGCAATAACTTTAATATGATATTCCTTCATATTATCAATAATAACTTCTTTTACAGGCGCAAAATCTAAATTCTCCGGCACCTCCCGCTGGGCGCGCTCATATAATTTTTTTACTGCAGCTTGAACGGTTTCAAGTGCGGAGACAGTTTTTTTTGAATTCATTTTTAAACCTCTTGTATTTACATTATTATTGTCTGTTGATTGTATTTTTTTGATGTCCATAATATAAAGCCTTTCAGTAATTATACAGTTTTTTATGAGGATTATCAAGCTTCATGGAGTTTAGCGAGTCCTTCTTCTGATAGAAGTTCCAATTGCCTTTTTTGTTCAACAAGTGAAGTATAAGGGGTTACGAATACTTTTTCACCTCTGTTTATTGCGTATTCAAACATATTATTAATATCGGGCTTTGTACAATTTTTTACCCCAAGTGCTTTCAGCCTGTAATAAGTGTATACATCGCTTCTGTATTTCTCGTAAATTTTTTTGCCGGCGCTGTCTAGATTATTTAATACCTTTCTGTGTGCGTCATATTTTGCACCTCTAACCGTAAGTTTGTTTTCCTGAATGTCGTAAGGTACATGCTCTAATTCTGCAAATACATCGACTTCTGTATCTCTAAACTGTAACTCCATTAAATCATCAGAGCCGTCTATGGTTAAATTCATTTGCCCGGCAGTGTATCCGGAATCTCTTGTCGAACCTTTTTTAATAAAGTTATCACCATCAAATGAAACAATTGGTATTTTTTTACCTGTTACTTTCTCAACGGCATCTGAGATTTGATACAATTGATTCGCGGAAAAATAAGGAAGTTTTTCATCCCAGGAAGTTGAATAATTGCTTATTTTGGTTACATTAATTTTTCCGCTCAATATGAGTTCAATTATTTTATTAACAAACGTATTACTTCTGTTTTCTATTGCTATATCACGAACTGCAAGTTTTTGTTTTTCGGTTAGCTGGTTCCATATCTTACCGTTAAATCCGTTAGTGTAAAAGTCATTAAGTGCTTTTTCTAACGATATCTTGCTGCCTTCGAACTGGTCTTTATGTGTTTGAGCCGCGTTTCGAAGAATTTTTTTGATATTAATAGCCGTTCTTTGATAGCTCCCGGGGATTACTCTAAATCCGTAAGCATCTCTTACAAGTTTTGTTAACGTTTCGTCTGTTAAATCTCTAACATTTAAGTCAAGTATTTCTTTAATTAATTTACTTTCAATAGAAGTGATAGATTTTCCTCGTCCGTTTATTCTTCCGTAGTCTGAGAGTTCGCTTTCATCAACATCCCATTTACCAGGTGCATTTCCAAGAACAATAGGCTCAATATCAAATAATTCGGATATTATTTCTGTATTTTCTCTAGAACTAGTGCACGTATGTATTCCTAAATATTCTGCAAAATGATTTACTTTAGATTTAGTACCAACATTAGTGAGAAGGTCAAATGCTAATTTAATCTGCAGCCCCTTATTTGCAGGGTTTTCAAGCTTATCTAAATTTTTCAGAAGAATTTTAATGTTATCTTCAAAGATTTCTTTTTCTTTGTAGGTGTAATTATCAAGTGAGCTAATAAATTCTTCAATATTAAACCTCTTTGCATTTTTTACACCGGGTATATCTTTAATTCTATCAACGATTTGCGACAGACTATTTTTAATAGAAGCAGTTATTTCATTCACTTTAAGTTTATATTTATAGTCATTAGGCATGTAAAGAATTTTAGTTGTAAGGTTTTTATCCCTGTCAAGATTAGTAGGCCATGAACTTTCAATCTCATTAAACGAATCCAGGTGGTAGGTGTTATTTGGAAAATCACCGATAAGTTTTATATTAGTTGTAAACTCATGGAGTTCTTTGTAATTAATTTTTTGATAAGTTCTCCCGGTAACAATTGGAACTTCTTTACCGGCAACCGCTTTTGCATAGCCTTTCATAAACTCTACAAATTCATTTCTTATCTGGTCATTGTAAGCTTTATTTCCAGTAATCTCAAAACCATTGACCAATAATATCGGTTCATTTGTGTTATTATCTGTCATCCAGAGCACTTTAGCTTTACCGATTGTTTCTCCCGCAGCATTCTTAAGCTCTATAATATTATCTACAACGTGAGATAAGGAGTGAACAATAGCCTCTTTATTACACCCGTCTAAGGATATGCAGCATTGACAGTAATGTCCTTGGAAGAGATCATGTTTAGTGTCACGTTTCCATAGGCTGATAGTGAGGTCTTCTTTTTCAGGTGCTGAACAAAATGTTTTTAAAGACTTTAATCTTGCTGCAAAGTGGTCTTTTAAATCCAGTAAGTTTGCATTTTTTAAGTGTATACCGCACTCTTTAGCAAATTTTACTAACTGATTTGTAAATTGCAGCAAATCGCTGTTTTTAACTGCGCCCCCTGTTTTAGAATAGAGTGATACACCGTCGTATCCGATATTACTATCTGCTATGTAGCTTGTAATTAGCTTTCTCAGTTTTTCATTAGAAAAAATTGCATTTAAGTCTTCATTTAAACTTCTTAAAATTCCGTCGTTAGAAGTTGCTCCTGCATTAAAAGTAAACTTTCTAACTTCTGGATAATTCATCCAGGCATCAAAATCCAATCCTGCGTCTTTAAATTTTTGGCGGGTTTTAATATTCAAAGTTCCGTTTGGTGTAGACGGATTAAATAAAAACTCTTTGTATTTATTGTCAAAGGTTGCTTTTAGCAGATTTTGCATCAAATCTTTATCGTTATCTTCTAGTGTCTTTAGAGCAGACAGTACATAGGGTAAGTAATTCATATCCCAGCCGGTAAAATCAGGAGTAGTTTTTGCATATTGCTCACCGATGCTTTCGCCGATTAGCTTTTTAATACCCTCCATTATTTGGGGAATGTTTAATTTATTATCAACAAAATTTTTATTTATTACCTGCAAAATATCGTCATTATCTATAGCTGCAATATTCAGCAATTGTTTAAATTCGTTATCCTTAAGGTCTGCTTTTAAAATTTGTTTCCAAAAATCAGCATTGCCTCCTCTCAATAGTATAAGTATATTAGTGAGCGAGATGGTAAATTTTTCTAATGATTCATCATGGATTAAAGAACTAAGTTTACCTTTTCCTATCGCCTCTTCAGTCTCAATTAAACTAATAATAAACTTAGTCGTAATCGTTGTGTCAATTCCGTTTTGTATTCCATTATATTCATCTTTTTGAAGGGTTGATTTGGCTTTAAAGATGTAATAATCGAAGAATTCTTTAGCTGATGTATATTTTTTTATAAATCCTGTAGTTCCATGTGTGCGCTCATTTAACATCTTCCAGACACTGTTAGTAAGCGCATTATTGCCTAAGCGATAAACTGCGTATAATTCTACTTCATCGGGTATATTTTTACCAGACATGATGTCGCTAAAAACTTTGCTCAAATCCTCATCAGAGCTTATATTTTTTAATGTTGTATCAAAATCATTTGCAGTAAATACACCGTTTTTCCCAATAATCATTGATTTTATCTTTTCAGGAATTTTAGATATAAAACCATCCAAAGTTTCTTTTTTTATTTTGCCTAATAATTTCCCCGCTTCTGCTCTGTTTTTACACGTTTTTAAGTATTCTTCAAATTCTAAGAAGGATTTGCAGCCAAAAGTTTCACCACTTGCGTAATATTTTGCAAAAGTTTCTTCATATAAATCTGCTGAACTGCGTTTATAAAAATCCTTCGCGTCTATTTTTGATGATAAATAATCAATTATCTTACCAGCACTTGATGGGGCATTCGTTTTAGATGTTGATTTTATTAAGTATTGACAAGCCATATCCGGCGAGCAAATTAATTTTCCGTTTTTTATAAATAGATTTAATACCTTATTTAGGTCTAAATTTTCATCTAGTTCATTATAGCTGGTTCTTATTAATAAAGTAGAAATATCTTTGGCATTTATTACGTCATAGCTATAGGAGGAGTTAATTTTATCAATAACTTGTAATAGTTTAAAATTATCTACATTAATGTATTCCGGCACAATATTCCATTTTTTTACATAGCAATCAATTTTTTCTTTTATTTGACAAAATTCTTCAAAATTTTTTCCTATTTTGACAATATTTTCACTCAAATTATCAAAATTGTTTTCCATTAAAAACATAAACTTTTCAGGTGTTGTGCCATAAAATGCTAATCCATTGTTAACGTTGAGCATGTTATTTAAATTGTTTACGGCATAATTTAAAATTTTTTCTTGTTCATCATAGGTATATTTATTGTTATACTCAAAGAAGTATCTATAAAACACAAGTATTTGTTGCTTTGTCTCTTCTTTCTCCGTTATAGAGCTGTTTTTATCTACACTGTCTAGTAATTTATATAATGGCTCAAAGGAGGTATGCTCTTTTGTTCTAAATAATAAGCCTCTTATATTCATTATATCGCCAGAAAATGCCTTGTGTCTAAGTAATTCTTCTATTAACCGTTCATTTATAAAACAGTTTTTTGTAAATAATAAAGCATCGACTTTTCCAAACTCCTTTATATTAACCTGCTCAAGATACTTGTTAAACAGATCTAGTTTTTTGTCTGTATTTAGATTTGTTAGTAATGTTTTTACGAAAGCGATATATTTTTCTTCTTTTATAGGAAAATTGTCCGGCAGAAATCTGTTTAGTAAAATACATTTTTTATCTGTTAATTCGGGTAATATGTCATTTATATCTTTTGAAAAAGAGTATTTTTGAATATTATCCATAAACTCTTTAGCCGTTGAAATTTCTATATTTTTTGTTATGTTTTCTACCCCATTGCGGGCGGGCTTCTCAATCTGAGCTTGCCACTCATTATATCGTTTTTGGTATTCCAGAATAAGATCAGTTTTGTTGTAATTATCAGGCAGCTGCCTGATTTCATGTCTAATGGCTATTAACTCTTCTCTTGAGTTTGCATTTTTCAATTTATCAAGCAAATGTTTTTTGTTTACAGATTGAACGACTTTACTTCCAGCCTTGCCTGC
>CALVFU010000022.1 GCA_944326905.1 Candidatus Gastranaerophilales bacterium | reverse complement strand
AAACTCTGTGAGCGTGGAGCAAATTCAAGACAGGGCGGAGGGCGGAAACGGTGAGTTTTCGACCGAAGACCCGTTTAACGCGAGCAACCAAGCAATTAAAGATGAAACTGTCATACCGTCTGGAGAATAGGGTATTTGCCGGAGATTTTGAAGATTAGACATAGGACATTGAATGTTGTAATATATACTTAGGGTAAGTGCCTATCACTTCCGCAGACACACGCAAATTACGAAGAAAGCGGTCTGAAAGGAGGTGATAATATGAAAAGACAAATAATAAAAAGTGCCATCAAGGTACTGATAGCACTTTTGAATTTAATTTATCTTTTCTTATAGGGTACGAAGTGAAGCTCTAAGGAAGCATCATTTTCTTAGGGCTTCCCCCTACATGTTCATTATTTACCATGTTCAGGTCTTTGTCAAGCCTCTAAGGAGAAAAAAGAGATGATAGAATGGTACAAAGACAAAGAACTTACGATATTTTTTGATAATAAACCATCTGTTGGTATGCGTTATGCCCTGCCATCAATGAGCGAGGCGGAGAAAAAAGCCGTTACAAAAAAATAAGGCAGAATTTTTTCTGCCTTATTTATACTCCTTATTAAAGACCTGAAATTAGTATCTATAGTGTGCAAAAGCTTTGTTTGCTTCTGCCATTTTGTGGGTATCTTCACGTTTTTTGCAAGCAGCACCGACGCCGTTAGAAGCGTCAATAAGTTCAAGAGTAAGCTTGTCAATAAAAGACTTGCCGCTTCTTGCTTTTGCAGCTGTAATTAACCATGAAGAAGCTAGAGCAAATCCTCTGTCTGCTTTAACTTCAATAGGAACTTGGTAAGTAGAACCGCCGATACGTCTTGCTTTAACTTCGAGTAATGGAGTAGCATTAGTAATAGCTTTTTGAAAAATTTCTAAAGATTTTTCGTTAGTTCTTTCTTCGATTTTTTGAAGAGCAGCATAGAAGATTTTTTCAGCTAATGACTTTTTCCCGCGTCTCATAATTCTGTTGATGAACTTAGAGACATCAATATTATTATAGATAGGATCCGCTGCGGGGATTCTTCTTTCAGGTTTAGAACGTCTTGACATTATTTTTTACCTCCCTTTTTTGCACCGTATTTAGAACGGCTTTGTGCTCTGTTAGCAACACCTGCTGTATCAAGTGTTCCTCTAACGATGTGGTATCTAACACCAGGAAGGTCTTTAACCCTTCCGCCTCTAATAAGAACTACGCTGTGTTCTTGGAGATTGTGTCCGATACCCGGGATGTATGATGTAACTTCAAATCCGTTGGTTAATCTGACTCTGGCAACCTTTCTCAAAGCTGAGTTAGGTTTTTTAGGGGTAGTTGTGTATACCCTTGTACAAACGCCGCGTCTTTGAGGACAATCCATAAGAGCCGGCGATTTGGTTTTGTCTGTGAGCTTTTTACGTTCAGAGCGCACAAGTTGGTTAATTGTAGGCATAATTTCTCCTTTTTACCTTTTTGTAATGTACATTATGGCAGATAAATTGTTTTTAGCTATTAAACATTTCGCTTGGCGTATTGTCGCTCCATTTGGAATTTTACTACTACTGCTTTGGTCTTTGACCTCTGCCGTCTTGGAGCTGTTATTCCTGCTTGTAGTTCTTTTATTACAAGCTCGGAGCAATTGCCACACCGCTTTATGGTTTTGTCCCACTGGCTTGGAATTTGTGTTCTTCAGCCTTGGCGCTTTTTTATCTGCCCCCCTTGAGCCGTCAAATCCGGCAAGAAAATTTCGACTAAGGTGCTAATATGATTAAACACCGCACAGAAAAGAAAGTCAATATTTGAAGATAGATAAGATGATACAAAAGTTAATCTTTTTCTTTAAATTTGGAGATGATATCAGGATTTTTAGCTAGAAACTCCAAATAGGATTTCAGCTTGTCGCATACTTGGGCTGAAATAACATGCTCAATACGGCAGGCATTGGCTTCTGCTTCTTTGATTGGGATACCTAAGACTTCGCTAAAAAATAGGGTAAACATTTTGTGACGAGATAATACTTTTTCGGCTGCTGCCTTGCCTTTAGCGGTTATTTGTACATCGTTGTATTTTGAGTAGTTTACGAGCCCGTCTTTCGCGAGCTTTTGGATAGCTTCAGAGACGGAAGCTCGTGATACACCGAGATGGCGTGCAATGTCTATTGAACGTACTTTACCATCGGAGTTTTGGAGGGTGAATATAGCTTCTATGTAATCTTCAAGACTAGAGGATAATTTTTTTTGCACGTGAGCCTCCTTTTAATTAAAAATCAGGGCTTTAATACCAAGCCCAATCAGGATAGTACCACCGAGGACTTCTAAATAGGAGGCGGGGAATTTTTTAAGGATAAATCCGCCCCAGAATCCAAAGAGAGAACTAAAAAATGTTATGATGCCAATTAGTAAAGAGGGGGAGAAAATAGAGTTACCGCAGAGCATAAGAGATATGCCGGCAGAAAAAGCGTCAATACTTGTGGCTATCGCAATCATAAATAGACAGACAAGGGATAGACATTTGAGTTTCTTTGTTTTTTCTTTGCTGAAAGCTTCTTTTATGAATCTGATACCCAGATATCCAAAGATAAGAAAAACTATGATGTTAGTATAACTTTGGAGATATGAATAGAAAATATTAGTGAAATAGAAACCGAGTATTGGCATTAAAAATTGAAAAGAGCCGGTAAAGATAGCTAACAGAAGAGAGTTAAGCCGCTTTTGCGTTTCTATTACTAAGCCGTATGTAAAAGATACTACGCAAGCATCAATTGATAGAGCTATTGCTAAAAGAATGACTTCTGTTAAACTCATTATTCACATCCATATTTATACTAACTTCAATTTCGAACAGCCGATTCCAGGGGTAGGAAAAGGAATAAGAAACGGCGGAGTATCCGAGAAAATTTTCAATCTGCTTGATGAGGGGGGGCATTAAGGTAGTAATATCTTGAGTTGTTTTAAGATTTTGACGGATATTAGCCTGATAAGCCCAATCATCAATAAATCTTGTGAGGATTAATTTTTTTGCGGCAGATGGATTAGGGGCTTTAGCGTATCGGATAAATTTTGTTATAGATAATAAGCTGCCAATGGTATTAGCAGTGGTGTTCCAGGCTGCGTAGGCAATAAAATTTGTATCTTTTGGGGTTTTAAAGAGTTTGTTAATAAGATTATTGTCGGCGCCATTTGCAAGCCGTACATCAGCAATTATGTATGGCTTTGAAGGGGGAATAAAAGGACCGCTAAACGGTTCAGTCATTATATTTGTGACCAGTTCTCCCTGTTGTTTTTTAAAATTGTTAATTAAAAGAATTATGTCGGCATCGTTGTAGGGCTTTATTGAGAATCCTGCTAGCTCAGCCTGCATGAGAGCGGAGTTTTCTACGGAGATATCTTCATAGTTAGATATGAGGCATTTAGAGTCTTCCTCGGTAAAAATCGGACAGAGGGAGGGGGATTTTTCTATAGTGCGGGCAAGCAGTGTGAGAGGAATTTCATCGGCGCCTGTAATTATATCTGCACCGAGAGATTTAAGCACGGCGGCTTCATCAATATTAATTCCAAAGGGTGAGCAGTCATCTTTGGAGAAAATAAGTTTATCAAATAGTCCTTCGTTTTTCCAATCAAGGTAAAGTTTGTTTATTTCAAAATTTCGTTTGCGGGTTTGGAGATAATCCTTCAGTATTTCTGACGGAATTTGTTTTTTTGAGTTTAGACATTCTGGAGAATTTTCGCCGTATTTTGAGCGGGCGCAGGAGTAGTCAAATATTTTTGTTCCGTATTGAGCCCAATATTCTTTCTCTTCTGTATTAATATTGTTATTGGAGATTCTCATTATACTAGAGAATGCAAATATTTTATCGGATTTATTTTTTAATAAATTTTTGAATTTATTAAGGTTGGATATAATTTCATGTATATTGGCGTTAGAGCGGCGGGAGGGGATTAGTCCTCCGTAGGCAATTGTATCAAGGGAAATTATTGTGAAATCAGTATGTGGGATTGAATGCATCCAATCATAGATTTTTTCAATGTTCGTATTGTTATTTAATCCGCCCAGGTATTCTCTTGGCGGGATATAGAATTCTATGGAGCTGTCGCAGGCTGTAATATCTTTAGGTAAAATATAACAGACAGGACGATTATCTATAGGAATAAAACAAATCCTCATAAATTTATTTTATCAAAACAATGGATATTTTTCTAATAATATTTATTTATTTCGTGATTTGAAATTCCAGATTTATGATGTAAAATGTTAAAGATAAGGTAACGATTTGCAATATTTTAACTGTAAAATTGCCGGAACAGGGGTGTAAAATGAGTAATTATTCGAGGAGTATTAAGGATATAAATTATAGGTTTGACAAATTTATTAATATTGATAATCAAGATTTGCTAAATTTATCATCGAATGATTATTTAGGTTTAAGCACGAAAAAAGACTTGGTGGATGAGTTTTTAGCAACGGGGAAAAATTATTTTTTTTCGTCAGCGTCTGCGAGGTTGTTAAGCGGAACAGAAAAAATTTATAAAGATTTGGAAATATTAATTGCGCAGATATTTAATAAGGAGAAAGCGCTTTTGTATAATACTGGTTACCAGTGTAATCTTGGAGTTATATCTGCGTTGAACGGTAAGGGTGATGTTGTATTTTCAGATAAACTTAATCATGCAAGCATTATAGACGGAATGCGGTTATCAGATGGAAATTTCTTTAGATACAGGCATTTGGACTATGATAATTTAGAAGAGTTATTAAAGAAACACAGGGGAAGTTTTAAAAATGCAATAATTGTATCAGAGAGTGTTTTTTCAATGGATGGGGATTGCGCTGATATTAAACGTTTAGTGGAGCTAAAAGAGAAGTATGATTGTTTGTTGATGATAGATGAAGCGCATGCATTTATGGCGGTGGATGATGATTTCGGCGGCGGGCTAAGCAAGGGGTATGATGTTGATATTATAACAGCAACCTTTGGAAAGGCTTTGGCATCTTTTGGTGCGTTTGTTGTTTCCAGTGAAGAGGTAGTAATAAAATTAATAAATAAATCGCGCTCGTTTATATTTTCAACTGCAATTCCGCCGATTAATGTCGCTTGGACATATTGGCTTTTGGCTGATAAGGCAGATTTGATTATGAAACAGAAATCAAAATTATTCAAGAATATATGTGACGTACATTCATATATGAGCAAAGCTGGAATTAAGACTTCATCATTAACCCAGATAATACCTATAGTATTGCATGAAACAGAGCGTACTGAACTTGTTAGCGAGCGGCTGCAAGGGCTGGGGTATTTTGTTCTGCCGATAAGACCGCCCACAGTTCCAGAGGGCGGGGCAAGGATAAGGGTATCTCTTACGGCGGAAACTACTCTTGAAGATATAATTCCATTGTTAGATAATGTAGCTGATGAACTTCAACTGGCTAAATAAAAAGAATAACAAAAAATTAATACTGTTTTTTAACGGCTGGGGTATGGACGATTGTGTAGTCAGACATTTAGCCCCGGGGGTGTTTGATGTTTTGACGATTTGCGACTATAATTCACTTATGCCTCTGTTGGGGTTAGAAGGGTATGATGATATTTATATAGTTGCCTGGTCAATGGGCGTAATGATTGCAAGTATGTATAAAGTTAATTGTACAGGTGCAACAGCAGTAAACGGGACATTGTATCCGATAAATGTAGAGTATGGGATTAATCCGCGGGTGTATAATCTTATGGAAAAGGGGTTTGATGCGCTTTCTCGCGACAAGTTTATTGCTAATATGTTTGATAAAATTCCTGAGGGGTTTATTGCTCCATCAAGGAGTATTGAGAATCAAAAATCAGAACTTAGTGTATTAAAACAGTATAGCGGGGATGAAAAGTTTAAATATACACGTGTGATAGTAAGTGATAATGATAAAATTATTCCGACTTCGTCGCAGCTAAGGTTTTGGGAAACTGCAGAAATAATAAAGAGCGGTCATTGCCCGTTTTTTAACTATCAAAGGTGGGAAGAGCTGTTATGAGTAAAGCTCTCATAGTTTCGCGATTTAAAAAGAGTCTTAAGGACTATAAGGCAAATGCTTTTGTTCAAAAAGAGATGGCAAAGTGTCTATGCAGCTTAATTCCAGGAGATGATTTTAATTCTGTTCTGGAGATTGGCTGCGGCAGCGGGCTTTTGACAGAGGAATGTATTCAAAGGATAAAATTTAAAGATTATATGGCTAATGATATAGTCTCGGAGTGTGCGGATTATATATTTAAAATAAATTCTGAGATAAGTTTTTTGTTCGGAGACATTGAGCAAATACAGTTAAACAGAAAATATGACTTAATTATTTCAAATGCAGTTTTTCAGTGGATAAAAACGCCGGATTTGCTGATAAAAAAATTAAAAGGATGTTTAAATAGTGATGGGATGCTTTTGTTTTCATCTTTTGGCAGAAAAAATTTTATTGAGATTCGTGAGCTTTTAGGGATAGGAATAGATTACTATGAGTATCAAGGAGTGGTAAAAGAAGATATTTTTGAATTAGAATTTCAATCAGTAACAGAACTCTTTAAACATATAAAAAATACGGGAGTTAATAGTGTAATAAATTATCGGCTTACACGCGGAAAACTTGTTGAATTGGAAGATAAATTTATAAAACGATACGGGAAAATAAAACTTACGTATAATCCTATATATGTAATGCTTAATTAAACAAGGAAATTTTGCAGATTGTTAATAACTGAATCAACAGGCAGTCCAATAACATTGTTAATATCACCGTCAACCGATTTAATGAATTCAATCGGCAGTTCTTGTATGCCGTAAGCTCCTGCTTTGTCTAAAGGATTAAATTTTTCGATATAATTGTTAATCATATCATTTGAAAGCTGACTAAATGTGACGTAGGTTATAGTATGATATTTTAAGATTTTTGAAGTTAAATTGTCGATTATGCATACGCCTGTTACAACATAATGTTTGTCATTAGACAATTCACTGAGCATATTGAAAGCTTCTTCTTTAGATTTAGGCTTTCCAAGAACGTGTTTTTTGTGGACAACCACAGTATCAGCCCCGATTATAACTGAAGAAGAATTGCAGCGGGCAGCGGTTTCTGCTGCTTTATTATAAGCGATATCTTCAATCATAGATGGTTGGAAAATCCCTTCCGGCATTTTTTCATCATAATTGGATGGTACAATAGTAAAATTTAGACCGGCGCTTTCAAGCAGGTATTTACGTCTCGGTGAGTTAGAAGCTAAAACTAATTGTTTATTCATAGGATAATTTTACAATAAATAAAATAATTTATAGTAAAATAATATAATAAGGAGTAAGAATAAATGAAGTGCGGATTTGTAACAATAATCGGACGTCCTAATGTTGGAAAATCAACACTATTAAATATGATATTAGGGCAAAAGATTGTTATAACAACAGATAAAGCGCAAACTACAAGAAAACGTATAAAAGGTATTTATACAGATGAGCGCGGTCAGATAATATTTATAGACACTCCGGGAGTGCATCGCCCGCTTAACAAGCTTGGGGAGTATCTGCTAGACGAGGCTAAAATTGCACTTCCTGATGCTGATGTTGTTCTTTTTCTTGTTGATGCGTCTGAGCCTGCCGGGAGAGGAGACAAATGGATTGCCGAAAATCTGCTGAAAGACTGTAATATAAATGTCATACTTATTTTAAACAAGATTGATAAAGTTAAAAATTCTAAAAAACTGGAAGAAAATCTTATTTCTTATAAACTTCTTTTTAATAGAAATATTCAGATTTTGAGAGTGTCTGCTAAAACGGGTAAAAATAAAAAAGATATATTAACAAATATATTCAGGCATCTTCCAAAAGGTGAAAAACTTTATCCTGATGATATTGTAACAGAGGAAAATATGCGAAGCGTAGCGGAAGAAATAATACGGGAAAAAATACTGCTTAATACAAAAGAAGAAATCCCTCACTCTGTAGCAATCAAGGTTTCTAAATATGAAGAGAGAGAAGATATAGATAAAATTTATGCAGATATATATTGTGAAACAAAGAGTCAGAAGATTATACTAATTGGTAAAAACGGTTCAATGCTTAAAACAATTGGTACAGACGCACGCAAAGAGCTGGAAGAAATTACTGAAAAGAAAGTATATCTTGAACTAACTGTCAAAGTTGAAAAAGATTGGAGAAAAAACGATAGGTTATTAAAAGAGTTTGGGTATTCACAGACTGATTAGTTTTTACTTTACAATATTTAAAATATAAGGTTTAATTAATTTATGAAGAGAGTGTTAATAGTACTAGCTGCTTTAATAAGTATTTTATTAGTTACAGGTTTTTATGCTTGGGACTGGTATGACACAAAAAAACTTGAAATGCCCGATACATATCAAACAATACTTGACAGGGGCTACTTAATTGCAGGTGTAAAAACAGATACCAAACCTTTTGGATATAAAGACAATGATGGTGAAATTAAGGGCTTGGATATAGATATATCTAAGGCAATAGCAAAAGCAATTTTTAGAGATGAAACGAAATTAAAACTGGTTAGTGTTACTCCGTCAGACAGATTGATTAAACTTACGACAGGGGAAGTTGATATAATTGCTGCTACAATGACAGTAACTCCTCAGCGGATGGACTTAATTGACTTTTCGCATTCTTATTTCCTTGCAGGGCAGACAGTTCTTGTGCCGGTAACTAGTAAAACAAACTCTCTTACAGACCTTGCAAATAGTAACATAGGTGTCATCTTTGGTACTACGGCTGAAAAGAACTTGAGAACGCTTGTTCCAACAGCTAAAGTTTTTGGATATAGAACTTATGATGAGGCATATAGTGCATTAAAAAGAGGTACTATAAGTGCTATTACATCTGATGATACAATTTTAAGAAATTACGCTTTAAACGATAAGTCTGTAAGAATACTCAATAAAAAGTATTCCAAAGAACCTTATGCGGTTGGTGTCAGAAAAGGAGAAGAAAATAAAAAACTCCTTGAAGTTGTTAATTTTGTTATAAAAACATTAATTTTAAATAATTCAATAAACCGATTATACGCAAAATGGGGATTAATTTAGATTTTGTTTAACGGGTAAAGCGTTTAGAAGGTTCTTTGTTGCATTGCTTTTAGTAACCAGTTTAAGTTCTACGCGCCTGCTTTTTGCAAAGTCTTCTTTACCGTTTTTGTCAAGAATAGGATTATTGTAGCTGCATCCTTCAACAAACAGAATTTTTTCTAAGTCTTCAAAGTACTGTTTGTTGTAGCCTGTTTTAGGGATATAATCTGCAACCGAAAATGCGCGTTTAAGACTTAGTTCCATATTTTTCATATACTGCTCTTCTTCGCTGTTTAA
The DNA here is from genome assembly GCA_944326905.1 of Candidatus Gastranaerophilales bacterium. Taxonomy (GTDB): domain Bacteria; phylum Cyanobacteriota; class Vampirovibrionia; order Gastranaerophilales; family Gastranaerophilaceae; genus CALUTH01. Next base: position 18,272 of record CALVFU010000022.1, on the reverse strand, counting down.
GCCTGCAAAAGTCTGAGAATCAGTATGCCCTTGGATAATAATACCAGTAATATTATCTTTATATTCTTTATTTCCTAGTATAGTTTCAATATAAATTGGTACAAATTTGTTTAAATAAGCTTTACCTTTTTCAGAAAGCTCCCAGCTGTTTACATTAAAGAGTTCTAAATCTGAGATTTTTACAACCCCTGAGTATAAATCAACTGTGGCATCAATATTTTTTTCTTTAAATTTTTCAACAAGTTTTTCGTTTACGTCCCCTGTTATTGCCTGTTCTCTTACTTTTTCAAAATAATTACTTGTGGAAGAATAAAAGAAAAGAATCATAAATACAAGCAACAGACCAAGCATAAGGTCTGTCATTGTAATCCAGAAAATATTTTCTTCGTTTTGATTTCCGCTTTTTGGCTTATACCCAATCATATATTAAATCCTTAGAATAACTTATCAATAATATCAGAGTTACCTTTATTTTTTCCGGCAATAGCTTCTTGTAATTTATTAAGACTGTATACAATGTTTTCTAAGTAAGGCAGAACTCCTTCTGTTATATTTTTATTTAAAACATTACTCATAGCTTCCGGCAGAACATTAGCAAGTACAGCTTCATTTCCTGATTTATATTTTGTTTCTTTTAATATATCTAATAAAAATCTTTCTGAGGTTCCTATATCAAAGAGGGCGCCTAACTGAGTTTGAAGATATAAAACTTTAGAGCGGCAGAGTGTATTATACATGATTTTTTCAAGTGCCATAAAGAAGAGTGAGCAGCCAACAGCCAAAACTGAGCAGATAGCAGCTAACTGAATGTTAAATATAAGATTATTCATTGAAGAAGCCATATTTTCTGTATCAGCAAAATCAAGAGTTGAAAAAGCGTATGTCAGTTTTAGAAATGTAAAAAACGGTCCAAGCCCGGTTAGTATAGTTGGAAAAATTTGAATTAATCTGTAATTAATTTTTGACGTAATAAGAGATTCTTCATTGAAAAAATAAGAAGAATCACAAGTTATGTAAATAGAGTTATTGATATCGGAAATTGTTTCGATACGCGATTCTGTTTCTGAATTGACATAAATTTTTTCAGGGAAAATAACAATTTTTTTAAATTCAGTCCAGATGCTGCTGGTGAAATTATCATTTAAGAAATATTCATCTAATTCTTTAAACCGATAAAGCAGTTCCTGTTTTTTGAATTCGGCAAACTTTTGAATAAGCCGGTTTAGATTATTAGAGATATATAGATATTTTACAATTGTGTATATTAATAAAATTAAAAATACAGATAAGATTATAATTACTGCAGGTTCCAGGAGTATTCTTACTATATCCATAAAAATCCTTTCCAAAATTATAAAAAATCGGAGGGAATCCGATTTTCAGGAGATTATTTAACTTTTGATAAATTAGCTTTAATTCCTTGTGCTAAATCGTGTCTTCCGCTTTTTTCATAAATTGCGCTCATAGTTTCAAGGAACTTAACGTTATCGATATTGGGCTGCCTTCCTGTAGATGTAACTGCGGGCTTAATGTTTATATCAGGAACTGCAGTTGCGGTTGCAGCAGGCTTTGATTGTACATTAGTACTTGCTGCCGGCTTAATTGCTGGTGTAGAACTCCGGCGTGCTTCATATGGGTTTTTATTTACGTTTCTGTAAGCATTTAAGCCGTAGTTTACCGTTGTATACGGCTTTTCAGTTGTAGAAGTAAAATTATTTGTAATAGGAGTTTGCATTGGCTTATAAAGATTAATTTCTCTGTCTGCAAGGCTTTGTGCAAGTCCTACTTTTATTTCCTCTGTTTCTCTTACTCTGATGAGTTTTATAGCCGCAAACAGGATTAAGCCCAGAAGTCCTAAATTAATAATTCCACGGTTAGTTTTGTTGCTGTATATATTTTTAATTAAATTAACTAATTTTTGACCGATAGGAGAAATAGACGCGGAGGTAAAATCTTCCTCTTCATCCGTGTTGAAAACAGGTTCGTAATTTTTCATCGGCTTATTTAAAACGATTTCTTGTTTAGCTTGGGATTGAATATTTACGGGCGGGGTGAGTGAATCAAAAGTTACGGTAGAGCGTTCTACATTGTCGCCTTTAACTCTTATTTCCAGCTCGTTATTGTTTTTAGGAGTTACTATAACACTGTCAATATTTGCGGTACCGTTGTATACTGTGTTCAACATTTCTGAAGGGCGGATACCTTTCATTGATAAAAGAATTTCGTTTTCTTCTTCAACATCTTTTTTTACGTCAACTGCCTTATCAGAAATTAAAACAATATTATAAGTGTCTCTAATAGGTTCAATTTGTATGGTTTGCAATACATTTTCATCAGCAAACGCAACAAGAGCACTCAAAAATATACTCACTACTAAAAACGATTTCTTCATCCTCTCTCTCCTGATAGTAGGATATCATTATTGCATGCCCGTATACATCAATCATAAGGTTGAATTTTATATTAATCCTTTGGTTAATATGAAACTAGTCAATTTATGTAGACAAGATAAAATGTGCGTTTTATCATGTATAGCGGAGAGTCTTTTGAAATATGGCTGAACGTGATTTAACCCAAGGAAAACCATTAAAAGAAATAATAATCTTTACAGTTCCTCTGCTGTTTGGTAATGTATTTCAGCAGTTGTACAGTTTTTTTGATACTTTAATAGTTGGCAGAACTCTTGGTTTAAAGGCGCTTGCCGGAGTTGGGGCAACTGGTCCTATGATATTTTTTATAATTGGTTTTTTATTTGCTTATACTCAAGGTTTGACAATTATTACGGCACAGAGATTTGGGGCAAAAGATTATGCAGGGGTTAGGAAATCTTTTACAACTTCTTTAATCCTTTGTTTCTTTACAACTATGCTGTTTACGCTAATTACCGTGCCACTAGTCCGGCCAATTTTAATGGTAATGCAGACTCCCTCCGATATATTTAATGAAGCGTATGTTTATATGTTTATAAGCTATCTTGGGCTTGGAACAATATTGTTTTATAACTTGCTGTCAAATGTTATACGTGCATTGGGTGATAGTAAAACACCACTATATTTTTTGATTATCGCATCAATTTTAAATATTATATTAGATTTGTATTTTATAATAAGTCTTCATTGGGGGGTAGGAGGTGCAGCAGTTGCTACAGTCATTTCTCAAGGCGTATCTGCAATTCTCTGTGCTTTCTATATGTTTAAGAAATTTCCAATTCTCAGACTAAAAAAAGAAGATTGGAAGTTTGATAAAGAGTTTGCCATGGAACATTTAAAAATAGGTTTTCCTATGGGAATACAGATGTCTGTATTGACAATAGGAATTATAGCAGTGCAGTTTGCACTCAATACTTTAGGATCAATATCAATTGCAGCATTTACAACGGCGGTAAGAATTGATCAGTTATTTTCTCAGAGTTTAGTAACCCTTGGGGCTACTGCTGCAACTTTTACCGCACAGAATTTTGGCGCTGGAAAACTGAAACGTATAAAAGAAGGAGCACAGGCTTCTATGCTGCTTGTTGTTATTATGTCTGCTGCGGCGGCTGTTCTTATATGCGGTTTTGGAAAATCACTTGTATCTCTGTTTCTTGATAAACCTGATATACAAGTTGTTACGCTTGCTATGCAGTATCTGCATATTATTGTTATATTTTACTTTTTCCTTGGAACTCTTATTTTGTTTAGGAATGTTCTTCAAGGAATGGGTAAAGTCAAAGCTCCGCTTATGTCAGGACTTGCGGAGCTTATTGCAAGAACCGCTGCAGCATTTATATTAGGTGCGCATATGGGATATTTGGGGGTTTGTCTTGCTACCCCGCTTGCGTGGATATTTGCAGCAATTGTATTATTTGCCGGCTATAGAATGGCTCTTAAAAAAGCAGTAAAATCAATTCATAAATCACGTTATACAGTAGTATCCTGCTAAGTAATTTTTATTTTGCCCAATAGTATAATGTTTTTTATTTAATCCCGGCATAACATATTAGTACTATGTTTTATAATTATTTTGAAGATTACGGATACGACAGCTGCACTTCAAGAGGTGTTTGTACAATAAGCCCGCGGATGGCATCAATACAAGAAATAATTTTGCTTTATCTTAAAGAATTTGCGGGATATGCGCTTAAGCTAAAGCAGTTCAAAATTGAAAATGAGAATGTAAAAAAAATCATTTTAAATACACTCTCTGCCTTTGTTTCTAACCCTGAAATATCTGATGATGTTTTTTCAAAAATTATTTGTTCATTTACAAAAGAACTTGATAATTTAAAACAAGAGTACATAAAGGCTTGTGAAGAACGTGCTTTGGAGCCGGAATTGATACATTCTGAATTTGATACTCAGTCAGGCTGTAATGTTATATCTTCAATTAGATTGGGCGAAAAGCAGTATAATAAACGTTCTGAGGAAGAAAAGCCCTCTAAGATTGCTCAGGAATTAATATTTTTTACTGCAAAAAGTATAACATCTTATTTGTTTGAACTTAATTCTTACGGTGAAGACGCTGGGCGTACATATATTATGATTTTAGAACTTCTTGATGCATTAAATATTACAGGGCTTACGAAGGAGGATTTGAAATCTATTTTATATAATGCAGCAGAAGAAGAGTATTCATTATTAAAACAAATTTCGGAGATAAGAAGTGAAAGGTACGGAAGCCCGGATAAAGCTCTTGTATCATTTTCTACGACCCCAAATAAGGCAATACTTGTTGAAGGTACTGATATAAAAGAGCTCGTTGATATTTTAAATGCTTCAAGGGGTATGGGGATAGATATTTATACTCATGGTGATATGTTAATGGCTCATACATACCCGAGAATACGTGAATATGAAGAGCTAAAGGGGCATTATGGCAAAGGTGGAGGAAGTACAATATTGGATTTTTCTACATTTCCGGGTGCTATATTTGTAGGCAGACATTCAATAGAAAATGTTGAGAGTTTATATAGAGGCAGATTGTTTACAACTGATATAATTGTGCCGCAAGGAGTTGTAAAAATTGAAAATTCAAACTACGAACCGTTGATTGCAGCCGCACTGGAGGCTAAGGGTTTTAAACGCGGTAAAAAATGTGATGATGAAGTAACCGGCTTTAACAAGGAGAATATAAAAGCAGATATTGAAAAAATAGGTATCTGTGGCGTGACAGGAATTTGTATTATTACAAGAGGCAGTGATACAATAGAAGATAAAAATTATTTTGATAAGTTTATTAAACTGCTGCCGGAAGATATACTTATTATTAATTTTACAAACTCTTACGAGCGTAAAAATATAATTAATATAAAGCATTGTTATAATTTATATTCGGTATTTGAAATACTTACGATGATAAAAGAAAAATTTGATATTCATGAAACACCTGTAATATCATTTGTTCCAAGATGTGATAAGCATATAACTAATCTAATACTTAACCTGCAGCACTTTGGTGTTAAGAAAGTATTTATGGGTAAGTGTGCGGCGAAAAACTTAAATCCGGCGGTTGCGGAAGAGTTTTGCAATATATTTAATGTTACTCCGTATAATCAGCCTAAAGAAGATTATAAGTCTGTTATTGACGCACTTTCTCTTTAAAATTTTTAATAAGCTCTTCAGCATAGTAAGGGTTAAAGTATCGACTTACAATGTGGCTGCTATCTGGATAGCTGCCTAAATACTTTATTTCAATATTTGGACTGTATCCTCCATAAGTTTTGATTATATGTTTAAATTTATCAGTGGGGATATCAACAATAATAAATTTAGGATTGGTATTTTCTATAAGACGCATGATTTCATTTAAATGATTTCTGAATCTTATAATGTTGCCGCTGAGTAAAAAATCTTTACCCCAGTCGGTTTCAGTTGGATTAAGAAGCTCTATAGAGTTATTATTTATCAGTTTTAGTGCGTCTTTAAAGTTTCCGCCAAAATATAGTGCTTTTGTTTCAAATTTTTGAGAATTAACTTTTTGCGGTTTGCAGAACATGTTTCTTATAAGCTTTGACTGAGAGATTCTTGTTTTTAATCCGCTAAATGAGCGGTATAAATATTTACATTTTGCGGCAAAAATAATATCTTCAATTGGAATTTCGCTGGGGCATACATCAAAACATTTTCCGCAGCGCAGACACTTGTTAAGGTATTTGTCAGCTTTGCGCGTAAGAGATATTTCGCTGTTTATAACACCTTTTAAAAATATAAGAATTCCGCGGGCTGTATCGCATTCGTTTCCGCTTTCAGCGTAAATCGGACAAGACTCTTGGCATAGTCCGCATTTAGAACATTTATGGATACTTTCTTTGTATTGTTTAAGTTTAATCATTAATTTACCTTTGCACGCTGCTTATTTTTTAAGTTGTTTTTTTACCCAGCCTTCCAAAATTTTTAACGGCGAACGAGTTACTGCAAGTGACCAAGGACTTACATCTTTTGTAATCACGCCTACTGCTCCGACATTAGCGCCTTCTCTTATTGTTACGGGGGCTACAAGTACAGAATTTGAGCCGATTTTTACATTATCCTCTATTACTGTTTTGCTCTTTTCTTTAGTCAGCGGGTTATAATTTGCGGTTATAGTACCGGCTCCTATATTTACGTTTTCTCCAACTTCAGCGTCTCCTACATAAGACAGGTGGCATATATTTGTATGTGATTTGACTTTTGTTTTCTTTAGCTCAACAAAGTTGCCTATTTTAACGCCTTTATCAATTTCTACACCGCCCCGTATATGTGCAAACGGACCTATTTTACAGTTTTGACCGATTTTATTTTTGCCGTTTATATAGCAGTTAGGGTAAATAATTGTATCGCTGCCTATTTCTGTATCAGGAGATATCCAGGTTGTTTCAGGAGAAATAATAGTAACTCCGTTATTTAGATGTTTGTTTATTACTTCATCATGAAGTATTTTAGATGCTTCTGCAAGGTTTTTTCTTGAATTAATACCAAAAATTTCATTGTTATCTTTAATAGTAAATGCTATTGTTTTAAGTCCATTTTTGACGCCCCATTGGATAATATCGGTCAAATAATACTCGCCTTGTGCATTATTATTTTTTAATTCTGAAAAAGCTGAATTAACTTTACCCCAGTTAAGACAATATATTCCTGCATTAATTTCTTTTATCTCTTTTTGATTAGGAGAGGCGTCTTTTTCTTCTACAATTTTACATAATGAACCGTCTGGGTTTCTTACAATCCTGCCATAATTTGCAGGATTATCAAAAACAGCACTCACTACAGTAATATCTGCCTTGTTTTCATTATGAAAAGATACTATATTTTTAATTGTTTCAGACTTAATAAGTGGAGTATCACCGCAAAGTATAATAACTTCTCCGCTATAGCCATTAAGTTTATCAATTGCCATGCTTACTGCATGCCCTGTTCCAAGCTGGGGAGATTGCAGAATGGTGCAGGCATTAATATAATTATCTTTGACATATTCATCAACCATTTGTGCTTTGTGCCCGGTAATTATATAAGAATAATCAATTATCCCGCTTTTTATAACGGAGTCTAGAACGTATCCTAACAGCGGTTTATCAAAAATAGTATGCAGGACTTTAGGAATTTCAGACTTCATCCTTGTACCTTTTCCTGCTGCAAGAATTATAGCTTTTACCATATTTATCTCCTCTAATCTATACTAATTTTATCAAGAAATAATCATATAGTACAGTAAGTTTTTACCTCAAGAATATAGCCTTACTGCGGGTGGTTTAAAGTCGTTTTTGCCGTAACAATTCTATCATAAGGAGGTTTTAGTTATGACAGATATGATAAAAAAAATTAAAAATATAATAGATAAAAGCAACACGGACAAAATAGTAATTTTTACAAACAGGTTGAAAATTGTCGGTCATATATATCAATGCGATGAATGTAATAATAATTATTTTCTAAATTTAACTAACGCAATAGTTATTTACCTGAATGATTTGTACCCATGTGAGGATACAGACGAATGTGAAGAATATCCTAGCCAGAGTTTTGATTGGCTGCATGTTAATATAGAGAAGATTTTGGCGTTTAGCCTTGTAAAATAAAAAATTTACCCCTATCTCTGAGGTATATGTTAATTTTTGTAACAAATGCCAAATAAAAAGATACAAAATAAACAATTTTAGTTTGATTGATGTTTTATTATATATAGGTAGTGTATAGGAGTTTAATATGCCTGTAGGGATAAACTATAATATACCATCGCCTATATTTAAGGGTGTAGATAAGGCAGAGCACAACTCTGATAGACAAGTTCAGGGCTTTGCTTCGGTTGATTTGGACAAAATCCCGGGAATAGATACCGTAAATGATACAATGTCTGATATGGCAATAGAGGGGAAAGCAAAAAGCAGGAAAGCTGTTAATATATTAATGACATTAGGTCTAGCGGTTGCTGCATATTTTACAGGTAAAAGGATTACAAAGTCTGTAATGGACTCTATTAATAATCATACTGTATATTTAGATTCTATAGCAGATTACTTAAGAAAAGGTTTTCGTTTCTGTGCGAAACCTCTTAACAATTTGAATCCCGAAAATGGAAATGCCTTTACAAGAGGTATTAAGTCTTTTGTAACCCAAATACCAGAAAAGATTAAAAACTATTCCAGGACTGGAATACACAGAGATATAGAACTTGAAAGATACGCAAAGACAGTTAAAACAAAAGTCAGTGATTTAAATGATGAAGACTTAAAACGTTTTGATGAGAAATTTATAAATACAATAGCAAAAAATGGGATAGCAAAAGTAATTTCATCGGTGGTAGGCCTTGTAGTAGGTATTGAAACGTTTATAGAAATAGCAGTGGACAAGAATAAAAACGGTATCCCGGATTTATTTGAACAAAAATCATATAAAGAAATCTTAGAAATTCCACAGCCGAAATTTGACAAAAAAGTTATAGAACAAATGAAAAAACTAAACGAAGAAAATGACAAAGAAGAAGAGGAGGAAGCTTCTTAATTTTTGTTATATCCCTTTAAGATATAATTATCAGTGCCTGGAAACTGTGCCGAAAAAAGGTGACTAAATGTCACGTTTTGCGAGAGGAGAGAGCCCGGGCAGACAAGGTTTACACCTAAATACGACATCTACAAAGATATTCAGGAAAGAACAAAGAGATATCTTGATAATAATAAGATAAAAGAACGTGTTGTAACAGAAAAACAAGCTCCTAAGACAAAAAGTTACAAAGTTAAGGCTGCCGTTTTTAAAGCAAGAATGATTATTGATAACACTATCAATGTTCCTTCTGCTGAAAAACGCTTGAATGAAGCAAGAAACCTGTTAGATACATACTCTAATGAAATAAAGGTAAAGAAAAGAGGACTTACTGCAAAATTTAGAATATACAAAAAATTTGATGAGTTGCACAATGCTTATAAAAATAATATACTAGAGCAGAGGGCAAGGCGCGCAGAAAGGGGAGAACGTGTCGAAGAGTTACAAGAGTACTATGACAAACTGTTAGAGTATTGGGATTGGCTGCCCCAAAACACGGTGGCGGATATAACAGAACTGGAAGTTCAAAGAATGGCTCGAGTTAGCAATATAAATATGATGGAGGCGATAGACGTATTCGAGAGTATGATGTGCGAGAAAGGGGAGCTGGATTACCTAAGAATGAAGTACAAAGAGGATTAGGTGATGTTAGCAAAACACGTTTGGCGAGTGCTGGCAGATATTTTACTTCGCATAAAGTAAGTGATTTTGCTGATGAGATTGCAAACGGGAACTCTGAAATAGAAAAAGCTATAAGAGAGCAGCTAGACGGTGCTTCATTTGATTTTGATGAATTAAGTGTTGGCAGTAATGCAAGAACTTATATAGACAATGACAATTTCACTAGTAACAGCAGGAACCCTGTAGAAAAGCAAATGTAATCTGCAAGGCATGAAGTTTGCCATTTGTTACAAAAAAGAATGGCAGAGGCTTGCGGAATTGACTCTAATGAGTATAAAATATACATGCAGGGTGTAAATGCCAATAAGGCAATGCACGACTTTGAAAAAGCTAATCCAAAGACATTAAGTGATTTCAACAAATATAGTGAACTTGAAAAGAAAAACCCTGAATTAGCTTATGAATATGAAGATAGCCTTGATATTGAAGATTATGAAAGATTATCCAAATATAGGAACTTGTAGTTAATAAAGTTGCCCAAATTCCATACAATACTTTTAAAGAATTTGCCCAAGAAGGCGGCAAAGGAGCATTAGCGCCTATTATAAAAACACCGTTAGAAGCCGTACGCGGTAAACACTTCTTTAATGGCAGTGAAATAACAAGCGCAAGATATAAAAAGACAAGCAGAGTTAAAGACAGCGTAAGACAAGACGGATATTTAGACCGCGAAACAGGAGAATTTAAAGAAGGAAATCTGCCTCTTACACCAAGATTAGGCTTTCTTGGCAAAGACCTGATTATTAATACTGCTTTACCTGCTCTTCGCTCTCCTTTGCTAAAACCGGAAGCTACATTATGGGGTGTAGCCAACATTCCACGTAACGGAGATTACTTAGAGCCAGATAAATTATACGACTCAAACTTTGGAGGATACTACCACAACGAAGTATTTTACAAACCAGCAAAAGGAAAAACAGAAAAAAGATGGGTTGCTAATAATCTTTCGCAAGCCTCTAAAAACCTTAATCGTATTTTCGGTTTATCACTTCAAAACAAACAGAGTCTTACTAAAAAAGAATTAGCTGAATATAAAGACAAAATGAAAAGAATACAAGAAAGAATGAAAAATAATTAGGGGGTAACCATGGCACTGATAGAAATTGAATACGGCTCAATTGCCAGTTCTGAAACACTTAATAATAACTTTGATTTTCTCAAAGGCGAAATAGAAACAGTTGATGCGAAAATCTACTCTAATTCTTCAACCTTAGAGTCACAAATTGCTACACTTAACGCTAATTTATTAGCCAAGATGGAAGCCTTGGATGAAATCGGTCTTCCTATCATCACCCTGTCAAATACGCTAAGAGACAATGAAATATGGCTTGAAGGAGCTGTTGTATCACGTGAACATACAGTAAACTGTACGCTATATACGGGACAACTTATGGCGCAGGTGACGGCTCTCTTACTTTCCAACTCCCTGATTTTAGGAACAGAGCAATCTATGGTGCTGCTTCCTTCGGTTATCTTAGCGCAGGACTTCCTAACATAAACGGTGTTATTTAAAACGTAGGAGGTGGTCACGATATTTCACCAAGCGCCAGCGGAGCTTTTAGCGCTGCTGGGTGCGGATATACAAGTTTTGGTTTCGGCGGGGCAGGCTGCGGTAAAGCAACAATTACCCTTGACGCCTCTCAATCTAATTCAATATACGGAACTTCTACCACGGTTCAACCGCCGGCAATCAAAGTAAGGGTTAAGACCAGGTATCAATAGTTAAGCTATCTGCTTTAGTTTTTCATCAACAGCAGCATCTATTAATGAGTTAATACTCGTGTTTTGTAGTTTAGCAGTTTTGGCAAGAAGATAATGCTTTTCACTTGTTGTTCTGTATGTAATATTCCCCTTAAAATCTGCCATCTTTAACGGCTCCGAAATTTCAAGCCCGTCTGCAAGACTTGTAGTCACATACGCTTTTAATGCTTCTCTTAAATTAATAATAACTTCTTCGGGCGTATCTCCGCAAGTCATGTGCCGTTCCAGTTCAACAATACTGCCAAGGTAACAACCATCATCATCAGACCATTCAACTATGTAGCTGTAGGGTAAACTTAAATAATATTCAAGATTTTTTTCCATATTAGTATCCCTCATTTTTTAGTACTGCTTGTAATTTAGAAACCATATATGGTTTAAGCGGGTTTTGAGTAAGAACGATTGTTACAGACAGGGCATTTTTCTTTCTGAAGGTTAAATGTGAACTTCCGCCTGATGGTGATTTTGCTTTGTATCCAAAATATTCAAGAATTTTTACTGCCTCATCAGGAGTTATATCATTCTTACCGTTCAAAATTCTTTCGATTAATTTATCACGCTTACTCATACTAATATGATAGCATATTTGCTATCAATTGTCAATCTTAACAAGGAGAATATTATGAATATCAATAGTTAAGCCCCTATCGGTTCAAGCGTCACTTTATACCCTATTGCGTGAGCCAGCTTTATCAATGTTTCTAATGTCATTGAACGGGTATTATCAGACTCTATTCTTGCAATAAAAGACTGCTTTACACCGCATAGCTTTGCAAATTGTTCCTGTGTAATTTTTTTCTCTTGTCTAAGCTGAACCAATTTCGATATTAATTGTACTTTTAAATTTATAATTTCGTTCTCTTCATCATTCAGCGGTAATATTTTTTCTATATCATCCCAAGTTTTCATTTTTTTTGCTGTTCCTTTCTTTAATAATTCTTATTGCGGTTTCTATTTCTCGTTGCGGCGTTTTTTGTGTGGATTTAACAAAATGATGAATAATAATATAAGAGTTCATTTCTTCATATACAAAGAAAAAACGGTCTCGCAGAGGTCTTAGTTCATATAGTCCATCAACACCTTCTATATGCTTAACATAAGGCTCACCCACTATACTCCCGCATTCACTTAATACACGCATATATTCCGTAATCTTCTTTAATTTTATTCGTGCATCTTTTGATTTCTCTGATTTTTTTACTAATTCCTGGATATAATTGTAGCTTTCACTTATTCCATTTGAATTTTCATAAAATTTAATTTCATATTTTGCCATACAAATATTATAACCGTTCGGTTATATTTTGTCAATCTTAACAAGGAGAATATTATGAATATTTACTACTATGACAACGAAACAGGAGAATACCTTTCAACGGGAGAATGTGAGGCAGACCCGCAGGAAACAAAAGATAAAGGGTACTTTGTCCCGCTGGTTCCTGCTTATGCAACATTACTTCCGCCGGGAGAGTATGAAGATGATGAAGTTGCTGTTTTTCAAGATAATAGCTGGGTCATAAAGACAGATTACAGAAACTATATGCTGGTTGATGATAATTTGACCGTATCATCAATCACTACTATTGATAAACCCGAAAGCGGATATGTCGTAAACGAAGCTACAGCGCAGGAAATAACAGAATATCCTGATAAATTTAAAATAGTTGACGGGGCTGTGGTTAAGAAAACAGATGCTGAATACCAGGCGGAGCTGGCTCAAAAAGAAGCGCTAAGAGTCGCGCAATTAAATCTGACAGGCGCTGATCTTGAGCGTGCAATCTATAAGGCTAAAGGGATGGATTTTAATGATGTAATAGCCTTGATTGAAGCACAGCCTTTATCAGAAGGTCAGGAGCCGCAAATAGATATCAAAGCCCTGAAAATCGAACTGAAAGCAAACAACTTTTACCGCGGCAATCCGTATATTGATGCAGTCGGAACATTATTAGGTTTTACAAAGCAGCAGCTTGATGAATTTTTTGAAACAAACGATTACACCAAATTATTGTAATAAGGAGTTAGTATAATGGCTTTTATTGTTGATGAAAACGGAGAAATAACAATGGTGCAGGGGGACAGCGGTGAGCTTGTTGTTACAGGTCTGCCAACCGATAAAAACTACAAAGTCTACTTTGCAATTCAGGACAAAGACAGAAACCCTGTAGGTGATGAACTAAGTATTGACAGCAATCAATCAAGTTCTGTCGTGTTTGCTCTCACAGGAAATCTTACCGACCTTCTGGAGGTTGATAAGAAAAGCAAGAACACAAAGTACTATTACGGTGTAAAAGTCTGCTCCAGTACAGACTCCACGGAAGACACCGTTATTCTCGGCAACGGAGAAATAGGAAGTCTTAACTCTATCACTGTTTACCCGAGAAAAGTAAAGGGGATATAATATGGTTCAAATTAAATCAATTAATTCCACAAACAGGGTAGCTGTTTCTACAAACACAAATCTTCCGAATAACAGCGTAACAGCTTCTAACAGTCAGGCACAGTATTTTTCAGACCAGGCACAGGCTTATGCTAACGAAGCAAAAGGTTACAGAGATGAAGCCGAACAATTTGTTGCGTACGTATCAGACGGAGCGGGGGCAGCCGTAGAGCTTGTAAGAGAAGCGGCTGATGATGCTCTTGTAAACATTGAAGCAGAAACCGCAGATATACTAAATGTTGTAGGACTCGCAAAGCAATGGGCGGTAAGTGATGAAATAGTAGCAGACGAAGATTATTCATCAAAGTACTATGCCAATCAATCCAAATCGTACTCTGAAACCGCATCAACAGCAGCTACAAGCGCATCTTCCAATGCCTCTTCCTCTCAAACCTATGCTGATAACTCAAAAGACTGGGCGGTAAAAACAGACGGAGCGGTGGAAGGTTCGCTTTATTCATCAAAGTATTATGCCGAACAAGCCGGCAATATCGCAAGTAATTTCTCCGTATCTGTAGATGATATCACAGATAGTGTAGAAGAGGCAGGAACAACTGCCGTGTCTAATATTCAAACAACTGCATCAACAGCGGAAACTACAATATCAGGTTATGTTACACAGGCAGAAACATACGCTGATAATGCCGGGACTTATGCTTCACAGGCGCAGTCGTCTGCATCACAGGCTGCCTCATCAGCTTCGCAGGCACAATCTATTGCAGAGTCTATGTCCGTTACTCCGGCTACTTAAACCACCGCAGGGATTATTCAGATTGCTACAAGCGAAGAAATAAACCAGGGTACAGATGATACCAAAGCAGTAACTCCTTTGAAGTTTAAAACCGAGATGCAGGATTTAATATATTATGTTTTTGTAATGCAAGATGATGTAGATGCGGAAACCGACCGTGCGCAAGCAGCAGAGCAAGCCCTGCAAAATTCAATTACACAAATTAATACAACTCTAAGTAATAAGGCTGATACATCTTCGCTTGCGAGCGTAGCAACAAGCGGAAGTTACACAGACCTTAGTAATAAATCTGATATTCCGGCTAAAGTTTCACAGCTTGAAAATGATACAGGGTTTATTACAGCCTCCTCTATCCCGTCAGATTATGTCACATCCGAGCAACTTACTAATGCAGGATATCTAACCGCAACAAGTGCCGCAGAAACTTATGCTACAAAGTCAGAACTAAATTCTAAAGCGGACACATCAGATATTCCGGCTAATGTTAGCGACTTAACAAACGATGCCGGTTATTTAACGGATATCCCTTCCGAATACATTACAGAAACTGACCTTAGTATAGAATTATCCGATTACGCCAAAACAACAAATGTCGTTAAAAAGTCAGGCGATACTATGACAGGAGCTTTGACAATAAACAAAAACGGGACAGCCTTAACCGTTTCTGGAAGCGCCAGTATTAACACAGGACTTAATGTAGGTACAACGGGATTACAGTATCGGGTGATATTAATATAGGGGATGAAGCCGTTGCACCGCCTATGTATGGTTTATATATAAAAGGCAAGGATTATAGTAATTATTCCCACTGCGGAGGGATTATGCTTAATAGTGAAGGTGATACGAGATTTTTCCACAGGCGCTCTGCCGAGCCTAACGGTTCTGTATCATCCGTCTATATTGACGACTGCTTCATTGAAATGAATGCCGAAAAACTGATATGGCGGACATCAGGTATTAAGGGGAATACAAGTTCTTTTACAAATTACGATATAATGACTTCTAAAAACAGTTACACCAAAGCAGAAGTCGACTCTCTTATCGCCTCCGCAGGCTTCGGCGGAACTGTTGATTTGACTAACTACGTCACAAAAACCGATTTTGAAGAACTTGAAGATACAGTCGGAAATATCTGAACTCTGCTTGACACAATTAACGGAGAGGCTGTCTAATGGGTACTATTGCTGATAAATTAAATTATTTAAACGCGACTAAAACAGCTATTAAAAATGCTATTATCTCTAAAGGCGGCAGTGTCGCAGATACTGACACATTCAGAAGTTATGCTGAAAAGATAAACTCATTATCTACAGGCGGTTCCTCAACCGGCGGTAGTGACGAATTAGCCAGGCAGCTCATTGAGCGTTTGGTTACAAGTATTGAAATTCCAAACGGTGTAACTAAAATAGGTGACAATGCTTTTTATTCATACAAAACCTTAACAAGTATAACTATCCCTTCTTCTGTAACAACCCTTGGTGGCGACTCATTTTCATTATGTAACAATTTAACGTCTATAACCCTTCCTAATAGTGTTACAAGCATTGGAAACAGTTGTTTCAGCAATTGCACAAATTTAGAAGATATTGTTTTATCAGACAATCTTGCCAGTATTGGTTCCGGGTCGTTCAGTTTTACAAAATTAACAGATTTAATTGTTCCTGACAGCGTCACGAATATTAATATGACAGCTTTTAGTTATTGCTCATCTCTGGAAAAAATCTGGATACCGTCAGCCTGTACCACAATTAGTGCAAGTTCGTCTTATTCTTCACCGTTCTTATCAGCAAACTCATCCTGTGTAATATACACAGACGCAACTTCAAAACCTGACGGATGGGGAACTTATTGGAATTATTATAACAGCAGCGAACAATTACAGGTCGTATGGGGTGCTACTAAAGCACAGTATGAAGCTGCTTAGCCATACTGAAAAATTAATGCTGTTTAAGCGGTTTCTTCCAATTTTTCTTCTACAGCTTCATCAATAAGTGTATTTATACTTATACCTAAAGATTTAGCTCTCTTCGCAATTCTATAATGCTTAGCAGGTGTTGTTCTGTAAGGAATTTGACCTTTGTAGTCCATAGGTTTTAAAGGTTCGGGGATTTCATCGCCATATTGTAAAGAGCAAGTTATATAAGATTTTAAAGCATCTTGTATCATTTCGGCAGCCTCTGAAATTGTCTCGCCATGAGACATACAGCCTTTTAATTCTCCAATCGACGCAATATAGCAAGCATCATCATTTGACCATTCAAAACGATAAGACCACGGTAATGCTAAATAATATTCAAGAGTTTTGTCTGACATATTAAAATCCTTCCTGCATAAGTACTTTTATTATCATTTTCATTGCATACGGCTTTAATGGCTTTTGTGTAGAAACAAGAGTAACTTTTTCACATCCGGCTTTTCTAAAAGTTTTATGCTAACTACCACCTCTTGGATATTCAGACTCATAGCCTAAATCGGTTAATAACTTTTCAGCTTCATTAAAGGTTATACAATAGCCGGATAAAATTTTTTTGAATTAGCTTATCTCTTTTAGTCATACTATAATGATATCATAATGTGATATCATTGCCAATGTTTTAATATTATAACGCTATTACTTCAACGTTATCAAGATTAACACGCTGCCGCGCCTGCCACAGGTCATATTGAGTTTGCAAATCAATCCAAAATTTAGCAGGAACTTTAAAAGCCTTTTCCAATTTTAATGCCATGCTTGCGCTAATTCCTGAACGGCAATTAACAAGCTCCGATGCTGTATTTCTTGAAACACCGATTTTTAAAGCAAACGAAGTAACAGAAAGATTATATGCCGGCAGATAATCTTCTTTTAAAATTTCACCTGGATGTGATGGATTATACATTTCCATATAGACCTCCTTAATGATAGTCTTGATAATCAACAATATACACGTCTTTAGTTTTTTCATCAAATTCAAAGGTTACGCGCCAGTTTGCCTGAACTGTTACAGACCAAAGATTAGACAGATTACCTTTTAATGGGTGTAATTTGTAAACTGCTAACGGTTCCAAATTACTTAATGTATTTAGCACAGTTAAAATACGATTTAGCTTTTTAGCGTGTATTGCCTGTATTCCTTTGGTACTACCTGTTAAAAAGAATTGCTCTAAACCTTTGTGCTTGAATGATTTAATCATATTAATATTATACACTGTAAGGTTACGGCTGTCAATACATGAATAAGGAGGAAAGATGAAAAGAATATCGTTACTATTAGGCTTGCTGCTTTTTTGCACTCAAAGTGTACTTGCTGATGAGGTTGTACCGATGCAGACTGTTAAAAATGACCAGTCATATTTTACCGCAAATCTGCAAAAACAACCGCAGGAAGGCAAGCAAAAACAGGGCATAACCAATCACTTTGCGTTTTTTACGATTAACGTACAGATTAACGGGAAGGCGGATTGCGAGCAGAGCGGATTTGCGGACGGGCGAACGAAGTAAGCCCGGATAGCGAACAGATTGAGCCGGCTTGTGCAAAGCACAAATGGCGAAACTCTGTGAGCGTGGAGCAAATTCAAGACAGGGCGGAGGGCGGAAACGGTGAGTTTTCGACCGAAGACCCGTTTATCGCGAGTCAACCAAGACAGCGGTTGACGAGCAGAGCGG
>CALVFU010000021.1 GCA_944326905.1 Candidatus Gastranaerophilales bacterium | reverse complement strand
GATCCAAAGCTTCCTGCAATTAACAATGATGAAAATAAATGTCCTAGTGGCACTCATTGGGATGGAAGTAAATGTACACCTGATGAAGAAGTACCAAACAATGAGTGCGGAGCTAATGAACAATGGAACGGTGTTAAGTGTGTACCAATAGCAAATGATGAAAATGACAAAGATAAAAATGATAATATCTCTAATGACAATCCTAAAGATGATAACGAAAATGAGGATAAAAATGATAACTTACCTAATGATACCCCTAAAGATGAAGAAGATAAAGAAGATAAAGAAGAAAATACTAATTGTGAAGACGGAATATGCGCTTCATATAATGCTTTATATGAAGCATATTTATTCCTTTCTGATGTTTATGAAAAAGCAGTTTCTGCAAACGGAACTCCTGATACGTGGGGCTTAACTAATGTTAGTGCTTACAGAACAGCTAATGATTTCAAAGGTTCAACTGCCTTATTTAATGCGATGAAACCGTACCTGGATATATCTAAAGATTGCGGCGGCGGCACAGGATGTTTTTCTGCAAATTACAACCACAATTTTAATTACAAATATGAAGTAGAAAAAGACAATCTGGATTCATATACACACCGTTATAAAGTTATAGCTAATGGTATGTCAATGGCATTCCACACATACAATAAAAATTGTAATTACAGCGAAGGCAGTGTAAACAACATCTGCGGTAAAATATTTATTGATATTGACGGACCAGATAATGGCGGAGCTACTTTTGCACAAGACCGATTTGAATTTAATGTAACAGCTGACGGCATTATACCTGCAGGTCTGGGCGAAGATCCAAATCGCAACAATTGTTTTGCACGAGGACAACACTGTGAAGCTTACATGCTGGAACACTGTAAAACAAAAAAATAAACAGCCTGATTAAAATACAGTACATTTTAAAATCAAATCCCGGATAAAAACCGGGATTTGATTGTTTTTTATGCAAAACTTTCAATTTAATGTTAATAACGGATGATTTTTTAGACACCATCATTATAATAATTAGTATGAAACGTTTTTTATCACTTTTTATAGCATGCCTTATCTTAACTGCCCCGGCTTATTCGTGGGGATGGTTTAAAAAATCCAAAGAAGAACCTAAATCTGAAAATGTCATGGATAATCCCGGCTACAAAGGAACTCTGCCGGAGCTTAATAAAAATTACGGAGCAAAAGAAGAAAAAGTGGTCACTCCAATCTACGAATCTGATGAAGATTTTACAGACCCTGCAGCCCTTAAACCTATTCCAAGAAGTAACCCGGCTTTTGTCAATATTATTCTCAAATCAGACAAATCCTCAGACTACTTAAACAATGTTAATGATATGATTACTTATGTTGAAAAACTTATTGACTCAATAGAGAATAACGAATCAGACCAGCTTTTTATTGCAAAGGCCCGTATATTTAAATTTAAAGTTGATAATTTAAAAAGAATGTACAACGGAAAATCCGAAAGCTATTACCCGGGATATAAAAAATTACAGCAGACGGGCGCTCATACCGATGCAATAGCAACTTTAAGAGAAGAAGCCGTAACCTACAAAAAATATTTAGCATATCAAACAACCGGCTCTGTTTATAATCCGGCAAACATTGCACAGCAGCTTGAGTATCTGCTTAGTGAATTACAAGACACACTTATGATATTAAAGGAAGAGAGATGATAAATAAATATATTGAACACACACTATTAAAACAAGATGCAAAAAAAGAAGAAATCATTAAACTTGCTAAAGAAGCAAAAGAATACGATTTTAAAGGTGTTTGTGTAAACTCATGCAACATAGAAACAGTAAAATCCGAGCTTTTAGGAAGCGGTGTAAAAATAGTATCAGTAATAGGTTTTCCTCTAGGCTGCTGTACTACTTCCGCGAAGGTATATGAAACAAATGAAGCAATTAAACTCGGAGCGGATGAGATTGATATGGTTATTAATTGCGGGCGGCTTAAAGACGGCGATTATGATTATGTTCTAAACGATATAAAATCTGTAAAAACCGCCTGCGGCAAGCATGTATTAAAAGTGATTCTTGAAACAGACTTGCTCACTAAAGATGAAATAAAAAAAGCATGCCAGCTTGCAGTAAAAGCAGGGGCAGATTTTGTTAAAACATCAACCGGGTTTGTCAAAAACGGAGTTGGAGCCAAAGCCGAAGATGTAAAACTAATGTATAACGAGGTCTCTCCTTACGGTCTGGGAGTAAAAGCCTCCGGCGGAATAAGAGACTTTGAAACCGCAAAAGAAATGATAGGCGCAGGAGCAGTAAGACTTGGAACCTCAAGCGGTATCGCAATTATACACGGAGAGCAAGAATAAACCGACTGCCTTAAACTAAGCAACTTCAAGAATAAATCCCAATTCTTTAAATATTTTAATTATTGTAGAAAATTTCGGTTCTTTTTCATTTTTAAAGAGACTATATAAGTGAGTTCTTGCAATACCAGTCTTTTTAGCAAAACCTGAAACAGTATCTTTTGCTTTTACTGCTATTTCCAAAGAACGGTAGAATGAATTATAATCATTGTCTTGGAGATAATCTTTTAAGCTTGTATTTAAGTATAGCTTAATATCTTCATCTGATTTTAAATCATTAACTATATAATTTTCTAAGTCTAAAGTATTTTTTATTTCTTTCATTGTAATGTTCTCCATTCTTGAAGTATTACTTTTGCTTTCTGAATATCTTTACTTTGTGAAGATTTATCACCACCATTTATTAAAAGGATAATAATATTATCTAATTCCGTGTAATAAATTCTATAACCGGGACCAAATTTAAATCTAAGTTCAGATATTTCATCATCTATTTTCTTACAATCACCCAAATTGTTTTCCAACAGTCTAGTCAGCCGGCTCTGGATTCGTATTTTAACAGCTTTATCTAAAGTTTCCATCCATTCTGCAAGTGGTACTTTCCCATTGGATAATTGCGCAATCTTAACAGTTTTTTGTTTCATTATTATAGTGTACTCTATAGCAGACATATTGTCAAGTATACAATAATAAACTTAAAAATAGTAAGACTTGGAACCTCAAGCGGTATCGCAATTATACACGGAGAGAAAAAATAAACTGCCTGCTGTCTTATTTTATTCCAACCTTGTTGCAATACTCAGCTATCGGACAATTAGTACAATCCGGGCTTATTGGTTTACAAACATTCTGACCGTGGGTTACAAGTATCGTATTTATTATCAGCCAATATTTTTCAGGCAGCTTTTCTCTGAGCGCAAACTCCGTTTCCTCAGGTGTTTTTGTTTTTACATAACCAAGCCTGTTACATATTCTATGAACATGCACATCCACGCATATTGCCGGTTTATTAAAGCCGAGCGCCAATACAAGATTTGCAGTCTTTCTGCCTACTCCCTTGAATTTTATAAGCTCTTCAATTTCATCAGGCACTTGTGAAGCCATTTGCGAGTAAATAATTTGTGATAATTCTTGGATTTGTTTTGCTTTATTTGCATAAAATCCAACAGGATAAATAGCTTTTTCAAGCTGTTTTATATCACATTTCGCAAAATCTTCAGGCGTTTTTCCAAGTTCAAGCATCCTTAGTGTTGCGGGGTAAGTAGTCTTATCGTTTGTCCGCAAACTCAGTATACAAGCAATCAATACTAAATACGGGTTTTTAAACCCCGCCATTAGTTTTACAAAATCGCTTTGAGGCTGCTTTGCTTTTACTAAGCAGACTATTACTTTATCAATAGGAATCTTTTTCATACCAAGAATTTTAACACGGAATAAAACTAAATAACAGGAAGGGTAAATGTAATTGTTGTACCCTGATTAACTTTACTTTCTGCAAATATCCTGCCATTGTGAGCTTCTACAATATTTTTACTTATAAACAAGCCAAGCCCAAACCCTACACGTTTACGCTCTTTAGCAAATGTTATATCCTTATCAAAGATGTCATTTGGGTTTTTAAGATTAATTCCGCACCCGCTGTCCGAAACCGAAAAAGTATATTCTCTGCCTGATTTTGTCAGACGTAAAACTATTACACTGCCAATCGGTGCATATTCTGAAGCGTTGCCGATTAAATTGTTAATTACGCGTTTAATCTCCACTATATCTGCCATAACAGGGGCTTTTTTAACATCAGAATTAAAACATAATTCAATATTTTTTTCTTCAAGAAGATACCTTGTTTCTTGTATTGAGCTTTCGGCTATTGAAATTAAATCCTCTTTTGCTGTTTTTAACTGAGGCGTAGAATTTCCCTGTTTATATGAGCATAATATATTATCTGTCATCGTTTTCATGAACTTAACAGAAGAAAGGATATCATTTATAATCTCTTTCTGCTCCTCAGTCAAATCACCAAAATTTTTCTTTAACAACATTTGCAGAGCAGTAATTTCTGCGCTTATAGGGGTTTTCAAATCGTGCGTAATCATTGCATAAAACGCTTCGCGAGCCTTGTTAATCTTCTTTTTTATCTCTTCTTTTTTTAACAGATTATAAATTTGATATTTTAAAATACCAACATCATAAGGCTTCTCAACGTAACAACACGCACCTGCATTGTAACCTGCTATTTTATACTCATAATCAGAAAGTGCACTTATAAATATAACCGGGGTATTTGTATTAAGTTCTGAGTTCTTAACCGCTTCTGCTATATCAAATCCTGATATGTCAGGCATTAAAATATCAAGTAAAAATAAATCAAATTTTATATCTTTAATCCGCTCCAAAGCATTAACAGGCTGGGTATAAACCTCAAGCTTTATATCAAGCCCTCGCAAAACTTCTTCAATAAGCTGAATATTCATAATATTATCATCTACAACCATAACCCTGGCATCTTCAAAAGGCTCAAAACAGGTTTCAGATGCCGGCGCACTTGTATTGCCAATATTTACCGCTTTTAAGTACGTGTCAATAACTTTTTCATCCAGAGGATAAGAAATTACATTTTTAATACCGAGTTTATTTGCAAGAAGAATTCCATCTCTATCTAAGGATTTTGCAGCAAGCCAAAATTGAATCCCCGGATTTGATTGGATTAATTTTTTTATAACTTCCGCATTTTCTTTAAGAGATGCCGTAATAATACATAACTTACTCTCTATTTTGCAAACTTTAATATCGCCATCAATAATTTGATATTTTTTTGTATCCTGCATAGTTTGAGTTTACTAGTAAACATCGTTATTGGGTATTACCGTATCGGGTAAAATTTCTTCATACAATCAGTCTTTTTTAGCACAGCGTAATTTATCCGCAGTGAAATATTAAGTTTTGTAACAAAATATGCACGGGGTGAAATTTTGATTTGTATATATACTTTATATATATGTAAGAGATAAACAAACAAAATAAACACAAAAGATATTAAATATAATTTATTCCCTAATTCCCTTTCCTATTAAAAATTTTAACCCCGCCCAGCGGGGCTTTTTTTTATTCTCTAGGATAAAAATATAAGCCGTGAGATTTAGAGGGCACAGTATGAAACAGTAGAAATAATAATTACAAGTTATATATATACAAGTTATTTATTATAAATATGATATAATACATTTATAAAAACAAAAAGAAAGAGAGATTTATGCTGCTTGAGGGTAAAGAGCTTAAAATTTTAAGAAGCGAAAAAGAGATTCAAAATCGTGTTAAGGAAATTGCGCAAGAGCTAAATAAAAAATTTAAAAATGAAGAAGTTTATATCATTTGTGTACTCAAAGGTTCAATAATGTTTACAGTTGATTTAATCAAACATCTTCAAATGCCGCTGAGAACTGAGTTTATCAGACTGGCGAGCTACGGGCACGATTTCACAAGTTCAGGAAAAGTTAAAGCTGTAGATATTTCGCTTCCTGATCTTAACAGTAAAAATGCAGTAATTATCGAAGATATTATAGACACCGGGCGCACTGCCAAATTTCTTGTTGATTTTATCCACATGAACTTTAAAGTTAAAAACCTTGTATTTTGTTCGCTAATGGATAAAAAATGCAAGCGGGAAGCAGATATTCAGCCTGATATATACGGTTTTGAAACCGATGATAAATTCCTTGTAGGATACGGACTAGATTACAAAGGATATTATAGAAATCTCACTTATATAGGATATATAGATGTTTAATGCAGGTTTTATTCCAATAAGAGGCGGCAGTAAAGGAATTAAAAATAAAAACATCGCTATGTGTGCAGGCAAGCCTCTTACATTTTGGGCTATAGAAGCTGCACAAAATTCTATGCTAGATAAAGTATTTATATCAACTGATTCTGGTGAAATAAAAGAAATTGTCAACGGATTTAACTTCAGTAAAGTAAAAGTTATAGAACGTTCTACAAAGACAGCAGCGGACACTGCTTCATCAGAGAGTGCCCTGATTGAATTTGCCCAAAATTATGAAGTTGATAATATCGTGTTTATCCAGGCAACTTCTCCTCTTGTTGCCTCAGAAGATATTAACAGCGGACTTAAAATTTTTCTTAAAGGCAATTATAATTCTATTATTTCAGTTATAAAAAATCATCAATTTTTATGGAGTCCTGACGGGAGACCAATAAATTACGACCCACAAAAACGCCCAAGAAGACAAGATTGGGAAGGGTATTATATAGAGAATGGTGCTTTCTATATATCAAGCAGAACAAACATCCTTAAAAATTCATGCAGGATAACACCGCCTGTAGGTTTCTGGGAAATGAGCAAAGAAAGAATTTTTGAAGTTGACGATGAAAACGATTTGAAATTTGCCGAAAAACTTCTCAATATCCTTCATTAATATGGTGTAAAGATTAAAAATTTGCGTTATTATGTTGCTAAAGAAGAACAGGAGAACAATTATGAAAAAGACAATTGTAGCTATAGCATCTGTATTTATTTGCGCAGGAGCAGTCCTTGCAGACGGAAATGCATTTACACCGCTTGATTTTAACGATACAGGTTATAATGCATCATCAACACCGGCAGCTTCAACCTCTACTCAAACTGGTTCAGTAGAAACAACAAGCACCGGCAGCCCTAATATGCAAAACGCAATTTTGCAGTTAGATAATGCTCAAGTTGACATAAGAACAGACCTTATGAACACAAAAACCCGTTATACGGAAGTTGATTCACAATACAAAGTTGTAAAAGAAGAAAGAAAGCAGCTGAAAAAACAAATTAAAAAAATCGAAAAAAGAATTAAAAACATCGATAAGACAAAAGAAAAAATCAGAAAAGAAATGTAGCAACTATAAAAGCAGGTCAATATCCAAGACCTGCTTTTATTATCAGAAACAAACCACTATCACCCATGTCATTTAATCTTATAAAACATATCTATCTAACAGTAATAAAAAAAAATCAAGGGCTTGACAAAAAAAATTATCCAAAAATTATCCAAAATTTTAATTGTAAACTTTGTAAACAAGTCTGGATTGCAGGCGGAATAGGGAGCATGGTAATTGTAAAAATTTTCGCATAATTTTGTTACTTGTATTTTTAAATTTGGAGAAGTAACATGTGGTTAATTGATGAAAGGAGTGATGGTGAAGTCATAATTTTGGAGAACAAAAAGAGAGAAAAAGAGAGATTTTGAGGATTAATTTCTTATCAACAGCAATTAACAATAATTTTTTAAATCACAAATCAAAAATAAAAATAAGACTAAAAATAAATGCTCAAAGTTATAGAGTGTAAATTTTTGGATTGTTACATATATTTTATTGATAAGGTAATCATTAAATAAATGATTGTAATTTCTCCTTGTGGTATAATTAAGTTATAAAAAAGAAAGGGAGATTACCATGAAAAAATCAGTAAAAGACTTAGGAAACATTCAAGGCAAAACTGCTCTTGTAAGAGTTGATGTAAATGTACCTTTGGATGCAGACAAAAATGTAACAGACGATACAAGAATACAAGCCATTGTTCCGACTGTAAAATATTTAAAAGATAAAGGCGCAAAAATTGTTCTTATGGCACACCTTGGCAGACCGAAAGGTGAAAAGAACATGGAATTCACTTTAGCACCTGTTGCCAAATACATGTCTAAAGTATTTGGTGAAGAAATAATGTTTATTCCGTCAGTTGAAGAAGCTCCTCAATACGTTTCTAAACTGAAAGACGGGCAAATTGCACTTCTTGAAAACATCAGATTTTATAAAGCAGAAGAAGCAAAAGATGATGATATGACCTTTGCAGAAGAGCTTGCAAAACTCGGAGACTTTTATGTAAACGACGCATTTGGAGCAGCACACAGAAACCATACCTCTACTGCAAAACTTGCTAAAATTCTTAAACCTGCAGTATCAGGCTTATTGATGGAAAAGGAAATCAGATGTTTATCACAAGCTCTTGATAATCCGGAAAGACCATTTACAGCAGTAGTCGGCGGAGCAAAAGTCTCTTCTAAAATCGGCGTTTTAGAAAACCTGCTTGATAAAGTTGATAACATGATAATCGGCGGAGGCATGGCATATACATTTGTTAAAGCAAACGGCGGTAAAATCGGTAACTCTATTTGTGAAGATGATCAGCTTGAAGTTGCAAAAGCCATCGAAAAGAAAGCTGCTGATAAGGGCGTTAAACTTGTTATGGCAACAGACGTACTAGTAACAGACGATTTTTCAGGCAATGGAACAAACAAATTCGTTAAAATTAACGAAATTCCTGACGGTTTTGAAGGCGTTGATGCAGGTCCTGATTCAAGAAAAGCTTTTGCCGATGTTATTACATCTTCAAAAACAATTCTTATGAACGGTCCTGTAGGAGCTTTTGAAAATCCTGCATTTGCAGAAGGGACAAAAGCCGTTCTTGCCGCAATTGTTGAAGCGACAAAGAACGGAGCAACTTCTGTAATCGGCGGCGGCGACTCAGTTTCTGCGGCTAAGAAGTTCTGCAAAGCAGAAGACTTTACTCACGTTTCAACCGGAGGCGGCGCTTCACTTGAATTTATTGAAGGAAAAATTCTTCCGGGCGTTGCGGCATTGGATGATAAATAATTAAAATTATTTTCATTAAAATTTCTGCGGGCGGAAAAATTAAAAATTTTTCCGCCCGTCTAATTAATAAAGCAAGATTACAAATCAATTTATTTATGTAATAATAACAAATATGAAAATCAAAGAATATTTTGATAAATTTTTAAAATTAGACCGCAAACACCAGATATATATTGCAGGTTTTGTAATTGCAGCCGGGGTGCTGGTTTGGGCATTTATATCAGCAGGAATTATGACTGCCGATTTTAACAGAAGCCAGCTTAGTAACTCCTCCGACAGGCAGGAAGTAAAAACACGCGGAATTATTATTACCGAGACAAAAGATAACAAAAAATACTGGGAAATCTACGGAGAAACAGGAAACTACAACAATATGGATAAAAAAGCCGAACTTGATAATATAATCGGCAACTTCTACAAAGACAATGCTGTTTCTATGAGTTTTTCTGCCCTGCACGGGATATATGACGAGGTTTCTAAAAATATTACTTTAAGAGATAAGGTTTTTGTAGTAATAGAGGATGGTACATCTCTTAAAAGTGATGAACTTATTTGGCAGGGAAATGACAAAGATATTCTTGCAAACGGAAATGTTATAATAGAAAGAAACGGAGAAATGAGTGCAACTGCAGAACACGCAATAATTTCTCCCAAATTTGATAAATTTAAAATTAAAGGTAAATCACAGACAAAGGTTTACAGCAAGTAAGGAGAAGTAATGAAAAGATTAATTCTTTTATTAGTACTTATAATGACGGGAATAGGCGTAATTGCCGCTGATTTGGTAATTGATTCCAAGACACAGACTTACAACGAAAAAGAAAACAAAATTAAATTTGAAGGGAATGTTAATGTACAGGTTGATGACGTAAAAGTAGTAGGGGAGCAGGCAGATGTTACAGTACTGCCGAACAGAAAACCCGATATAGTAACTTTTTATGACAAACCATACGCCTACGAAGTTAAAGCAAACAAAAAACGCGAAGTTAAGGCAAATATTCTTAAGCTTTCATTAATTAACAAAACTATTAAAGCCCAGGGAGACAGCCAAACAATAGTTACAGACGGGAAAATTCCTATCGCGGTAATAAATGCTGATGAGCAGGAGTATGACACAACTAACAATATAATGGTTGCAACAGGGTCTGTAACAATCAAATACAGAGATATTGAGACTTTTTCAGACAAGGCAGTTCTTGTAACAAATAAACAAGGCGACCTGCAAAAAATTGACCTTGTAGGACGTGCTATTTTAAAGGAAAAACAAAACACTTCATACGCTGATCACTTCATATATTCAGCAGCTACGGAAGAATTAACCGCTCAAGGGCACACAAAATCGGTTTCTATCTCTGAAAATGGTACAACCATGACGCTTAATGCCGATTATCAGCATTATGACCGCCGCAAAAATACTTTTATGGGAAGCGGCAATGTTGTAATTTATTATCAAGATTATATTGCAAGGGGTCCTAAAGTTGTATTTTATCCTGACACAAAAACAGGAAAGCCTAACGAAATGGTGCTTGTGGGACGTTCAATGATTACCCAGGGTGAAAGAGATATTCACGCAGATAGTATTAAACTAACAATGGAACCTAAGAATTTTGAGGCGGTCGGTAATGTAAGAACTGTTATCAGAAATGTAAATTCTCTTGATGACAGCAAGTAGGCTTGGTGTTCATGCCTGCATCGACGCACAAATTAAGCATGCCATTCTAACAAAAACAATCGGAGTATAAATAAAATGTCAGAAAAAATTGATTTAGCAGTAAAACTATTCCATGAAAAAAAATATAAAGAATGCATAGACGCTTTTAGTTCCGTTCTTGAGACAGAGCCGGATAATGCCGATGTGTACAACAATATGGCTGTTGCATATTACAACCTTGGCGACACAGACAAGGCTGAAAAATTCTTTATAAAAGCAATAGAACTTGACCCTCAGCTTGTACAGCCTTATATAAGTCTTTCTGATTTATATTATAAAAAAGGTGATTTACCGCATGCTATAGGAACTTTAGAGCGCGGAAGCTACGAAAATGAAGATAATATGCTGCTTGCCCATTTGCTTGCAAGGGTTTACATTGACGACCAGCGCTGGGATATGGCTATTGACGAGTTAGAAAAAGTCCTTGCTGTCCAGCCTGAAAATTATGACGCATATTATGACATCGGCAGGGTGTATTTTGAACTCGGCGACTATGAAAGCGCTATTGCTAATTTTGAAAACGTTATAGAATACAAAGAAAACAATGAATTTTTGTATTATTACCTTGCACAAGCCTACGAAGGCAACAACGAAATTGATAAAGCCATCTCCAATTACCTAAAGGCAATTGCGGTTAATGACAAATTTCACCAAGCGTATAAAAAAGTCGGCATAATGTTTCTTACAAGAAACGATTTTGAGGACGCAATTGAATACTTTAATGACTATATTAATTTTAATATACCGCAGGAAGAAAAAGAGAGTGTTACAAAACTAATTGAACGTATAAAGGCAAAATTATAAGCTGAAAGTTTCTTCTATAAGTTTTTTTATAAACTTCGGTGCAGATTTCAAGTTATCCATCGGATTTTTTATCGGTTCAAGTTTTTGGTTCAATGAAAGTGCTGTAATTTTTGTCATTGTTTCAGCAAAAACCTCAAGTGCATTATGTGTATTTGCTGCATAATTGCCGAGATATTTTCTGATTTCCATTATTTCTTTTTTTGAATACTTTATATTACTGATTTCATCGAGTTTAGCAGTTCCGTTTGCAGATTGAGCCGTATACAGTTTGCGTAAAACCGGGCATGCTCCGTCATATCCTTCTTTACTGTATACAATACTGCATTGAATACTGTGGAAAAGTTCATGTAAAGTATCTGCAAGAAAATGAGGAGAGCTGCATACTCGAAAAAAATATTCTAAATCCCGGCGAAAGTTTATATAGTTAATTGATTCTGTAGATTTTTCCATAAATACAGAAGTTCCAACAAACGGAGCTTCTCCTTTAATTACCTGCTTTGTATCTGATATACAGAATCCCCGCGCTCTTAACGGAGTAATAAGCTCGTTTGGGTTATAAACTCTGATTTCTGGCGGCGGAAAATTAAATGGCAAATGATATCTGGCAGCAATTTCTCCAAGTATATTAACAGAAAGTGCAAAACACCCCGCTAAAGGTGCGTTATTGTTAAAGTTAGCATTCACGCCAAATTCTCTAAATTCTGCTTCAATACTTTTCGGATTTATTCTGTTAAAATCTTTTATTAATTTTTTATTCAAACCTGACTTAAAAATCGGATTGGGTTGTTCTTTATATACTTTCATATATTTATGGTACACATAAAAAGAATTAATTTTAAACTTTAATAAAAAATATTAAGAATTATTTACAAGAGTTATTGCATGATTAAAAAAAAAATTATAAAATAGATTAAGTGGTTTTTATACACTTATACGGGGTAAAGAAAGAAGAAAGGGAATTTTTATGCAAGTAGAAAAAATTGATGCAAGAGCAAATGTAAAGAAAGCTAAAGAGCAAAATTTTAATGGTATTAATCTTAATAAAAATGCTTTAAAAATACCTAAACAATTGGCAAAAGACGTAGTAGAACTTAAAGGAAAACTCCCCAATAGTGAAAAAGCAAAGGATATGAAGTATTTAGGGCAGTATAATACTAACGGTAATGAACCAAGTGCCGGTGAAGTTATAGGTGTTCTTGGAGTTATGGGAGCAACTATTGCAGCATTGTGTCTGCTATAATGCGGTTATCTAATTTCTGCCCGGTACGAATTTAGTTATTTGTACCGGGTTTTTTCGTATTTATGCTAAAATTAATTCATGAATTATAAGTATTGGATAGGATTATCATCAATAGAACAAATCGGCTCAAGCTTTATCCTCAAATTGTATGAACATTTTGAAGATATCGAAAAAGTATTTAATGCCAATAGAACAGATTTGAGTAAAATAGAAGGTTTGAGTGTAAAAAAAGCTGAAACATTCTTAAAAAAACGTGATGAAATTAATTTGGATAAAGTTTACGATAAAGTAGTTTCAAACGGAATAAAGTTTTATACCTATGAAGATAAAAATTATCCATCAATGCTTAGAGAAATATCTGATCCTCCGGCAGTACTTTATTATAAAGGCAAACTTGAAGAATGCAATCTTGAACGTGTTGTAGGTTTTGTAGGCTCAAGACACTGTACCAGAAACGGATGCGAAGCAGTAAAAAAGATTATATCAGAGCTTAAAGGAACAGATATTTGTATAGCTTCAGGGCTCGCCGCAGGTATTGATACTGCAGCACATACAGCAGCACTTGATAACGGAATTAAAACAATCGGAGTTATAGCAAGCGGATTTGATTACATATATCCAACCTCCAATAAAAAGCTCTACGAACAGATAGAAAACGGCGGAGGAGCAGTTGTTACGGAGTATTACCCAAGCTTTGAGCCGCTAAGATTCAGGTTTCCGCAGAGAAATAGAATAGTCTCCGGGTTGTCAAAAGGTGTCGTAGTCGCAGAAGCAGCCTTAAAAAGCGGTGCTCTAATTACTGCAAATCTTACACTAGAACAAGGGCGGGAGTTAATGTGTATTCCTGGGCTCATCACAAACCCTAATACTGAAGGAATATACAAACTTTTAAAAGACGGAGCTTCACTTGTTACAAGCGGAGAAGATATCCTTAATACTCTTAATTGGGAAATTACTTTAACAAAAAATAATAAAAACAATTCTTATGATGATTTAGACATTGACGAGAAAAAAATTCTATATACAATTAATATAGAGCCTAAAACATTTGATGAGATAGAGGCTGAAACAAAAATTAATACGGATAAACTGCTGGAATTACTTACTATAATGGAATTAAAAGGATTCATAACTCAAACGGCAGACAACAGGTATAAAAAGGAATGACCCAGGCGAAACAGAAAAAGCAAGAGCGTGCATTGGTGATAGTAGAGTCACCTGCAAAATCTAAAACCATAAAAAAGATTCTTGGAAATAATTATCAAATTGAGGCAAGCTACGGACATATACGGAACCTGCCTGATAATGTCCTGGGATTTGACGCTGCAAACGGTTTTGAACCGACCTATGTTATAATTCCTGAAAAGAAAAAAGTCGTTACAAAACTAAATGAACTGGCACCTAAGTTTGATAAAATTTATCTGGCATCCGACCCTGACCGCGAAGGAGAAGCTATAGCCTGGCACGTAAGGCAAGTTCTTAAAGTTGATGATAACAAAGTATTCAGAATTGAGTTTAACGAAATTACACCAAAAGCCGTTAAACACGCAATAGAAAATTACCGCCAAATTGATATGGATAAAGTTAAGGCGCAGCAGACAAGACAAATCCTAGATAAACTTGTAGGATATAAGCTTTCTCCTGTACTGTGGAAACAACTTGGGAATTACCATCTCTCGGCAGGACGCGTGCAATCGGTTGCATTAAGAATGATTTGCGAGCGCGAAGAAGAGATAGAAAACTTTATTCCGCAAGAGTATTGGTCAATCCACGCTAACTTAGAAAAAGAAGGTAAAATCTTTGAAGCTGAACTTACCAAGCACAAAGGTAAAAAAGTTGAAATAAAAACCGGCGAAGAAGCTGAAAAAATAAAAACAGAACTTCTATCAACCGATGTAAAATACATTGTAGATAAAGTTACAGACCGCCAGAGCCAAAGAAAACCTACTGCCCCGTTTATTACTTCAACGCTTCAGCGTGAAGCAAGCTCCAAACTTGGTTTTGGAGTTTCAAAAACAATGCAGGTTGCGCAAAAGCTTTATGAAGGTATAGAACTCGGAGAAGGCGCCGTTGGTCTTATAACTTATATGAGAACCGATTCAACACGGATTTCTGATGATGCAAGAGACGCCGCTAAAGAATTTATACTTAAAAACTACGGTGAAAAATATTATCCTCAAAAACCAAATGTATACCAAAAAGGTAAACAAAATGTTCAGGATGCACACGAAGCAATAAGACCATCCTACCCGGACAGAACACCTGAAAGTATTAAACAGTACCTTACAAATGACCAATACAGATTGTATAAATTAATCTGGAATAAATTCATGTCCTCCCAAATGTCTGCAGCCAATATTGCTAACCGAACAGTTGAAATTTCAGCAGGCGATTATACTTTAAAAACAGGGACAAGCAAAGTTTTATTTGATGGTTTTTTGAAACTGTACAATGAAAATTCAGACAGTGAAGAGACCAAGGAAGTTAAAATCCCGGACTTAAACAAAGACGATGTACTAAATTGTAAAGAAATCCTGCCTAAACAGCATTTCACCCAGCCGCCTCCAAGATATAACGAAGCTTCACTTGTTAAAGCTCTTGAAGAATACGGTATAGGACGACCGTCAACATACGCAACCATTATTACTGTAATCCAAACCAGAAAATATGTGGAAAAAGTTGATAAAGCGCTCAAGCCTACAATGCTCGGTCGCACGGTATCTAAACAATTATGTACACAATTTGCCGATATAATGGATTACAAATTCACTGCTGGTATGGAAGAAAAATTAGACAAAATTGCAGAACAGAAACTTGTCTGGAACAAAGTTTTGAGCGATTTTTATGACCCTTTTATGAAAGAGGTCAACTCTGTTATGCAAAACGCACAGAAAATCAGAATAGAAAGCGACGTTGTATGCCCAAATTGCGGACGTAAAATGTTATTAAGAACAAGCCGTTTCGGTTCGCAGTTTTTAGGCTGCTCAGGGTACCCCGAATGTAAAACAATATTATCATTAGGAGAAGGCGGAGAAGTCAAACAACCCGGAGAAGAAACAAAAGTTGAAGAAAAATGCGAAAAATGCGGCGGAGAAATGATACTTAAGACAGGTCCCTACGGTAAATACATAGAATGTGTAGAATGCAAAAACCGTAAGAAATATATTGTATCAACCGGCGTAAAATGTCCGAAATGCGGCGAAGGCGACATTATAGAGAAAAAATCTAAATACGGCAAAGTCTTTTACGGCTGCAACCGCTACCCTGAATGTGATTTTGCTCTCTGGGACGCTCCAACTGGAGATAAATGTCCAAAATGCGGTGAACTTTTGGTAAAAAAGACAAGCAAAAACGGAGACAAAATAGTTTGTTCAAACCGTAAATGCGATTACAAATTGGAAGTTGTTACAGACAATTCATCTGAAGAATAAAGCTTAGTAAGTTGACATTTTATCAAAATTTTCGGTATCATTATAACTGAACATGTGGACAAAAGTATAGAGTATTTCAGCAGCAAACTTAGCAGTACCCAGCTCCAGCATACGTTTTAGTGCATCTCTTGTATTAAAAATATGATCTGAGGTTTTGTTAAAAGCAAGGTTATCAAAATAATTACAAACACTTAAAATCTGTGCCGGTCTCACAATCCAATCATTTGATATCCCTCTTGGATATCCGGAGCCGTCATTATTTTCATGGTGTTCAAGTACCGCCATATATACAGTTTCCGGCATATTGTACTGTTTTAAAAGATTATAGCCGATAATAACATGCTGCTTCATAGCCTCTGAGACAAGAACTTCCAGCGAGTTTTCATTTTTAATCCCATCAATATACAGCTTGCCAATATCATGCAACAGACCGGCAAGGGTAATATTACGGCATTCCAAACTGTCCAATTCCAACCGCTTAGCAATTTTACCTGAAAATATTGCAACGTTAATCGGGTGACAAACTTCATACTCGCCTAAAAATCTCAGCTGCGACCCTTTTTTAACCTCTTCAGAAGGGGCAAGAACCGTTTGTTCAATAATAGCAACTAAAGCTTGGGCATGGTTGAAGGCTTTTTCAAATGCTTCTGCCTTTAATAGCTCTAAAATTTTCATAAAATACAATTTTATGCGAATTTGCGTCTCAGTATCCAAAATTGAACATTTATTTATAGGAGTGTTAATCTCCATAATATTAAGAGAGTCATAGTCAAAATCATATGTAAGTTTAACTTTCCCGGGTTCTTGAACAGGAGTTTTTTCTTGTATAATTTCCTGAATTTCCTGGGCATAAAGCGTATTATACTGCCTTAATGAAATAAGCTTTCCCGGAGTTAATACTTCACCTGCAGAAAACAGTTTTTCATTTTCATTCACATAGACATCAAAAGGCAGAATTTTATAATTGTTAAGTTCCTTAGTTGTAATAACCTTCATAAAATGATTATATACTTTTTTTCAGATTTATACAACAACAGAACTAACAGACAGATTAAATACCAGACTGCCGAGTTATGAAGATAACTTTATAACTTCTCTTTTACGATATAAATATTACAGTATTTTTACACCGTTCTTATAATGCCAACCACTTCGCCAATAATATAAACATTATTTAAATCTTCATCTCTTATTGTACGCGGTCTGTAATTTTCATTATCAGATTTTACAATAAGTTCATCAATATTTTTTGACAGACGCTTTACAAAGAATTCATTTTTATAGCAGAATACATATATCTTATCATCATTAACCTGCTCATCCCCGCGCTTATGTTCAATTATCAGCTTATCACCTGTATTAATAAAGGGTGACATACTGTTACCAGACGCGTTAATCAGCGAATATGTTTTATTTGGAGAGTAATTATTAATAAACAATTTCGAGACACTAACAGGGATTCTGTCTTCTGAAAAAACTATACTTCCATCGCCGCAGCTGGCAAACACATCTTGGTAATAAGGAATTTGAACGGAGTCATTTCCGGCAGAGCCAAGTAAATCCACGCTAAATTTTTCTTCAAGCTTCATTAATTCAGAAACAGTAAGTTCACTATCTGTTTTAATTCTATTACTAATAGTCTGCCTGGTAACACCGAGAACCTCTGCTATCATTGATTGGTTGACCGGGATTCCGGCTTTTCTGGTTATAAGAGTTGTTAAATCTTTTATTTTCATGTTACCCCACAAAGAAGTACTTGACAAACGTCAAATATTGTTTTACAATATATTACAAATGTAAACCTTTTCTTTGTATATTATTACATACACTTGTCAAAAGGTCAATACATTTTTATATAATTGTCAAATATTTTTAGGGAGGAGACCTGATTTTTATGCTGAAACCATTGCAAATTAACAAATTTAAATGTGTATCGTTTTGTAAAAATATTTTCAACAATAAAAAAAATACACCTGATGAGCAAGAATTGCTTATTAATAACATTACAAAATGCATTTTATACATTGATAACTACCTCATAACCAGGCATCAAGCGCTGGCTATTGCTGAAATTTTATCAGCTGAAACGCCTGCCGGTCTAAGTCTCAATACCTTTCTTAACAGGACTTTTAAATAATATGCCCAAATGTTCTATTCAAAAACGGAAAAGTTCGCAAAAAGAATGGACAAGAAGTGCCATTGAATGTTATGAACTCGGCTGTCAATGTGAAGCTTGTTTCCTGTATCACACATATTTTAAAAATACACCGCACAAATGTAAAATGTATGAAACTGTTAAAAGACTCATTAGAAAGGCAGGTATTCCTTTAGTGTATGAAAAAAAGATTCGCCAGAAGAAAAACAATTTCAAAGAAAGATATTGTAAAACATGACAAAGTTCTATTGACAAATGAACAGTTTAACAAACTTATTGACAATTTTGGAGAAGATTTAACCATGTTTGCTATAAAGCTGCTTAATGATAAAATAAAATCTAATTTGACTGATAGAAAACTTCGTAAAGCCAAAAACCATTATCAATACTTTCGAAGCGACGGTAAAATTATAAATTTCGCACTTGAAGTCATGAATTCTTCGAAAAAATATGGTTACATTTTATACTAACTCTCTTACCCCTTAATACATACTGATATTACCCGCCGGCACTTTTTAGCCGGCTTTTTTTACAATGCTTGTTATTCTCATATTCTTAAAATATAATATTTATCAGGGATAAGAATTAAGGAGAGATGTTTTGTTGAAACGTGTAAGTATTATTATTGCTGTATTAGCTATATTATGGGGCGGATATTTTTATATTGAGCACCGCGCTGAGTTTGATTACAAAAAAGCACAAGCAGCGTTTGTATCAGGCGGAGATGAAAAAGCTTTTAAACTTGCTCAAAGTGCTTATTTGAGTGATACAACAAATAATAACTATCGTAAATTATTTCTTGACACAATAATTAGACTTGACGGAAGCTATGAAGCCCAAGAAGCTTTGATTAATTTTATTAATGACGGAATTTATGATGTCTATCAAACCAATGCAATAGAGTATATGCACGAATTAGAAAAACGATTTGCAGAAAAATATCAGCCAAACTACATTGAACTTATACCATATAATGATAAAATAATCCGTTTTGGGAAAAGCCATATCAAAATCGGAATAAAGAAACCAGAAAATCTTGATTTGTATTTCATAAACGAAGTTGAAAGTGCTCTTCTTGAGTGGCAGCGCGCAGTTAATGACAAATTCGTATTTTCATTTGATGATAAAAATCCAGATATAACAATAGAGTTTGAAGAACCTGTAATTAATAAGGATAACCATAATATCTATGTTGTCGCGAACACAGAACCAATATTTGACGGAAACACGCTGCAGAGTATGAAAATTACAATCTATACAAAAAACAATCAAGGTAAATATTTTACAAAAGAAGAAATATATAATACTACTCTACACGAAGCAGCACACGCTTTAGGAATTTTTGGGCACAGCAGACATCCGGAGGATGTGTTATTCCTGTCTTCTCCTAATATTGCCGGTAAAAAGGATTATAAAAAACTCTCCCAAAGTGATATAAATACAATGAAACTATTGTATGAAATAAAGCCTGATATCACATCAGGCAAGGCAGTTTATACAATTCACCCTAAATTTATATTTGGCGAGCCGGAAGAAATGAGCAAAACAAAAGTATCAGAAGCAGAAAATTATATTAAACAAGCACCTTCACTGCCTAATGGTTATATTGACCTTGCGCAGACTGCAATCTTTGCAAAAGATTATGATAAAGCACGCGAATGTTTAAAACGCGCTATTAAATACGCTTCAGATAATAATACTAAATTTATTATCTATTATGATTTTGCCGTAATTTGCTACGAAACCGGCGATATGAACAAAGCGTTATATTACACTCAAGAAGCACAAAAATTCAGAAATAAAAATAGTGTAACTGCCCTGCTTGCAAATATATACTATAAAAAACACGATTATAAAAAAGCGATTGAACAGTACGAAATACTGGTAAATGAGTATCCTCAAAGTATAATGTACAGCGTAAACCTTGCTAAATTATATATAAATCAACGCAGATTAATAAAAGCTGCCCAAACACTCAAGAGATTAATTGAGATAAACCCGGAGGCTGCAGAAGATAAACGTGTTAAAAACTTAAAATGGGTTATG
The DNA here is from genome assembly GCA_944326905.1 of Candidatus Gastranaerophilales bacterium. Classification (GTDB taxonomy): domain Bacteria; phylum Cyanobacteriota; class Vampirovibrionia; order Gastranaerophilales; family Gastranaerophilaceae; genus CALUTH01. The sequence continues at coordinate 7,864 of CALVFU010000021.1, read as the reverse complement.
GTCTTCAGCAAAAACTAACTTTCAGAAACTGACGGATGTTTAAACAGCTTAAAATCCGGCAAATATAGATTTAATACCCTTCTGTCCATGATTTTATAGAGCAAAAAAATTCACCTCCGAAAGATTTACGGAGGTGAATAATTAATTATAAATACACATTATTTACAAAGTGCAAGCAATACACCAGCTGCTACCGCTGAACCGATTACACCTGCTACGTTAGGTCCCATTGCGTGCATCAACAGGTAATTTTGGTTATTATATTCCAATCCAACTTTGTTTGATACACGTGCTGCCATCGGAACAGCTGAAACGCCGGCTGAACCAATAAGCGGGTTAATTTTATCTTTAGAAAACATATTCATAATCTTTGCCATGATAACACCGCCGGCAGTTGCAAGCGAGAATGCCATTATGCCTAAGAATAGAATAAACAATGTTTGCACTGTCAAAAACTGTTCTGCTGATAGTTTTGAACCAACTGACAATCCTAAAAATATAGTTACAATATTAATCAATGCATTCTGCATCGTATCAGAAAGTCTTTCAACAACACCGCATTCCTTACACAGATTACCAAAGGTCAGCGCACCAACAAGCGGACAAGCATCAGGAAGCAGAAGCACACATAAGAGCAAAACAGCCAGCGGGAAAACTATTTTTTCACGCTTTGAAACTTCTCTTAACTGTCTCATTTCTATTTTTCTTTCTGCCTCAGTTGTCAACATCTTCATTATCGGCGGCTGAATTACCGGCACAAGCGCCATATAAGAGTACGCCGCAACCGCAATCGCACCTAATAATTCCGGCGCCAGTTTACTTGTAACAAATATAGACGTAGGACCATCCGCACCGCCTATAATTCCTATTGCAGCAGACTGCGGCATTGTAAATCCAAACAAACATAATGCCATCAGCAGTGCACCAAAAATACCAAATTGAGCGGCCCCGCCTAATAAAGCAGTTTTAGGGTTGGCAATCAATGGACCAAAATCTGTCATTGCCCCAACACCCATAAAGATAATCAAAGGAAACAAACCTTTATGGATACCTGCTTCATAAACAATCCCTAAAAATCCGTTCGGTCCTGCCATATCACAAACAGGAATGTTTGATAATAACCCGCCAAAAGCAATCGGCACAAGCAGCAGCGGCTCAAACTGTTTCTTTATACCAAGCCATAACAAAAACAGGCATACAAAAATCATAATCATATTACCGTATTGATGCATAAACTGCTCTGCTGCTGATGTAATATTTGGATCAGGCGCAAGAACAAAATTTGCAATCCCGGTTGATGCCCAAAGACTTTTAAATCCTTCTAACAAATTCATTTTCTTTTCCCTTTCCTAACCAACTGTTGCCAGCAACTGCCCGGTTACTACTTTATCACCTTGACTTACTTCGATTGATTTAACAACACCCGCAACTGGTGATTTTACCTCTGTTTCCATCTTCATTGCTTCAAGGACAAGTATTACATCACCTTCAGCAATTTCATCACCTTCGTTTACGCATGTTCTCAAAATTACACCAGGTAATGCCGCATTAATCGGCTTGCCTTCACCGCTTGAAGATGCTGATGCTGTTTCAATACCCTCTTTAACATTAACCGAATATTCCTTACCATTAACTGAAGCTTTGCCGTCACCTTCAAGTTTAACTGCATATTTTTTACCATTAACGGAAACTGTATATTCAGAGCCTGATGTAGAAACAGTTGCACATTCTGTTTTTGGACAGTTCTTGCGAACTCCGATTTGTCCTTTGCCTTGCAGGAACATAATACCTTTTTCTTTACAAGCCCCTGCAATAAATATATTTTCTTCACTCTGCTCTAAACCTGCATCTGCAAGCATTTTCTTTGCAGCTTCAATCCCTTTATTAGGATCTCTGTCATTTATATCAACGACTTTTTCGGTAGTAGGCTCCAATCCAAGCTGTTCAGAGGCAATTTTAACAACTTCGGCATCCGGCTCACAAGGTGTCTTGCCAAAATACCCAAGTACCATTTTACCATACCCTTCCGCAATTTTTTTCCAAGACCCAAACATAACGTTGTTAAATGCTTGTTGGAAGTAAAACTGTGATACAGGAGTTACAGAAGTACCAAAACCGCCTTTTTCAACAACCTCTTCCATTGCTGCAACGATTTGCGGATACTTATCCATAATACCGTTGTCTCTGAGCATTTGCGTATTAGCCGTCAACGCCCCGCCAGGCAGCGGTGATTGAATAATCATCGGATTTACTGCCAATGCCTCAGGCGGCATAAAATAATCCTTCATACATTCTTTAAAGATTTCTTCTGTTTCAAGGATTTTCTTAATATCAATACCTAAGTCATATTCTGTTCCTTTGAGTGCATGCCACATTGATACAATGTCAGGCTGTGCAGTACCGCCAGATACAGGCTTCATTGACAAGTCTATACCATCAGCTCCGCCATCGAGCGCTGCAAGATACGCCGCAAGCCCTGTACCTGCCGTTTCGTGAGAATGGAATCTGATATGAGCCTCAGAACCTAAGATTTCTCTTGTGCGTTTGATTGTTTCATAAACTTTTCTGGGAGATGATGTTCCTGATGCATCTTTGAATGCCAATGAAGTAAACGGTATCCCAGCATCAAGAATTGAACGCAGTACCCGTTCATAGAATGCAACATCATGAGCTCCTGTACATCCAATTGGAAGTTCCATCATTGTAATTGTAACTTCGTGTTTCAACCCATTATCTACAATACATTGACCTGAATAAATAAGATTATTAACGTCATTTAATGCATCAAAGTTTCTAATTGTTGTAACACCATGTTTTTTAAACATTTTTGCGTGAAGATTAATCATATCACGCGGTTGAGAATCCAACCCTACAACATTCACGCCTCTTGCTAAGGATTGTAAGTTAATATCGGGACCTACTGCTGCTCTAATTTTATCCATTGTTTCAAAAGCATTCTCATTACAGTAAAAAATAGGCGATTGAAATCTTGCACCGCCTGCAACTTCAAAATGCTTAATACCGGCATCAACTGCTGATTTTAAAGCCGGTAAAAAGTCATCTACAAATACTCTTGCCCCATACACTGATTGAAATCCATCACGGAATGAGGTATCCATAACCTTAATTTGTTTTGTCATATTTTATATCCTCTCTTGATTTAATATTTTTTACTTTTTAAGCATTGCCGAAAGCACTGCAACTGCTATATCCGCTTCATCCGCAGCTTTTTGAGCAGGCTTTTTAACCGTTTCAGGAACAGCTTCAGGGAAAAATTTGTTTAAGTATATTACAGATTTGGACATCAAATACATTACAAAAATCATAATGCAAAGAAATATTAAAACAGTCCCCATGCCTATTACCATCAAATTCAGCGAATCTGCTATATTAGAGGTAAATGTCTCACCTAGCCGGCAAATTAATTCATTCATAATATATCTCCTATCCATAACGTTTTTTCGTTATTGTTATTATCTTTTAACACCAGAGCCCCCGCCTGCGTAATATCAACCGCAACCCCTTCTATTATTTCGCTGCTCCCTGCAACTTTAACCATTTGATTTAAAAACAAGGCTCGTTTGATATATTCTTCTCTTATATACGGAAATCCCCCTCTGATAAATTTATCATAATACAAAAAAAAGTTTAAATAAAGCTCTTCCAAAAATTCTTCTTTATCAACAAAACTGCCAAGTTCTAGAAATAATGATGTAGCAGGTTTATCAATATCAGCAAAGATTTCTTTGGCACAATTAAGATTTATCCCAACTCCAAGCACAATGCCTGCAAGCTCCTCTCCACGCACAATACTTTCTGATAGTATTCCGGCAATTTTTTTTCTGTTAATTAAAACATCATTCGGCCACTTAATCTGCGGACTTAAACCGTATCCCTCCAAAATTCGTGATATAACTACAGACAAATATTGTGTAAGATTGGCATATACAGGTTCAAGCCGATTTGATGGTTTTAAAACAAAAGAAGCATATATATTATCTTCCCCTACATATTTCCACTTTCTATTCAAACGCCCCCGCCCGGCTGTTTGTTTATATGTATATATTATTGTACGATCTTCCGTATCTACAAGATGTTCTTTAGCGTAGAGGTTTGTTGAATTAACTTCTTTTAGATATTTCCTTTTTATCTCCATTAAAAATACTCTCTCAGCAAGCGTTAAGCAGTAGTAAATGTATAATCAGGAACCGCTTGTAATTTTTCCTCTATTTGTTCAAAATTTAAAAATCCTTCCGATGCTCCAAATACAGAAACAACTGCCGCTGAATTAACAGAGGCGTACATCAATGCTTTTCCTATATTAAGCTTTGTCCGCCCTAATGCCGCACAAAAAGTCGAAGCAAACGCATCACCAGCTCCAAGAGTTGACACAACAGGAGACGGAAAAGTCGGACAAAAATAATATTTCATCCCGTCATAAGCGTACGCTCCTTTGGCGCCATCTGTTATTACTATAACCTGGTATTCCTGGATTTTTAATTTTTTCAGCATTTCTTTAATATCCGGATGAATTAGTTCTTGTGAAAATTTTTCTGTCTTTGTATCAGGTCTTACTGTTATTCCGCTGCAAAGTGATGCCTCTTCTCTGTTCATTACAACAATATTTGCAACTTCAAGCAGTTTTTTTATATGCTCAAATCCCTTCTTTAGACTTGTTGTCCCGGCATTAAAACATACCTTCACGCCATGTTCATGCGCAAACTTAACCAACGGCTCAAGAACTTTATTAGACTCACCGTTTAATGGGGCAATATACAATAATCTTGCTTTTTTAATTAAATCAAAATTAATATCATCAATACTTATAAGCGCATTTGCTCCGCGGTGTGCTAAAACTGTTCTATCTCCCTGGAAACTCACAAGAATTATTGAAAACCCTGTAGATACTTTAGGATTCTGAACAACACTTGTTAAATCAACTTTCGTTTTTTTAAGTGCGTCAAAAATACCAGCAGAATATATGTCATCGCCGACTTTAAAAATAGCAGACGTTTTAAGCCCGAGGTTTGCAAGATTAATTGCGGTATTCAGCCCGCCGCCGCCAATATTTGTAGCAAAGCTTGTCATATCAATCTTTGAGCCGTAAGGATAACTCATAAAATCAGAGTTTTTGTTCTTCGAACAAACAGAAACTATATTTGCTTCATCACTCTCTACAAATACATCCATTGTAGCACTGCCTATTGTTACAACATCAATCTCTGACATACTTCCTCCTAGCATTTTCGCCATAAAATCTACCCTTAGTATATTATAGACATAATCATTATTCAATCTGACCTCTCAAATAAAAACACCGAATAATTCGGTGTTTTTAATTTAAAAGATTACTTTAAGTTCTCCAAATCTTCAGGATGTATCTGTGAATCATCTATATCACCTACATCAGTAAATTCCTCTATATCCTCTGCTTCGTTTTCTTTCAAATCAGATATAGATTTAGGCGCATTATTTATCATATTATTTAGTTCTTCAAATCTTTTTTGCTCTCTTCTTCGCATTTCTTCAATAGATGTCATCTCACCTTCTCTAATATCTTCCACTTCGCTTGATTGTTCTTCCTCTTCCGTCTCTTTAATACTATCTTCAACAGCAGACTCATCAGTTGTTATCTGTAAGGCTGATTTTAATCCGCTGAACACTTCCTCCGCTCCGTCATACTCAAAACTATCATTTGCAATGGATTTCACTAATTCATCATACGATATATTTATAGTATTTTTAGAAAAGCGATACTCTTCACTTGGCGAAGTTTTTGTTTTGTAATTTGAATAAATTACTGTCACACTCCCTCGTATAATATCAGCTCCGCTGCCCAATGGAGCAATTTGCGGCATATAGGAAGCATTATCGTACTTTATACTTGATATATTCTTCCCATCAAAAGTTATCTCTATTTTTCCGCCGTTGTTAAGCTCTGCAAAATAAGAATCAGTACTTACTTCCTTATTACGTTTTACAGATTTCTTTTTTATATCAGAAACAGAAAGTTTATCAAAAAGATATAAACTATTCCAATTTTTAAATTGCTCTAATGGTACATTTGCAGCAGCACCGTTCGTACCAAATTTTACCCCCGCACTGCTCATATTAACTATTAGAGGCGTGTTCTCATTTTGATAATATTGCGAATAGTAATTTTCACCAGCCTTATACTCAGCAATTTTTTGATTAATGTTTCCTAAATCTCTGCCTTCAGCTGTAATATTTACTTCATAAAATACCGCTTCAGATTTTTCAAAATTTGCAAGTTTTGTTACAAGTGTACTTTCAGCATTTGGAGTTATTATCAGAGCTATTACTGCCGCCAAAACCAGCGGAATTAAAAAAGTTAATATATATCTCTTTTTCACTTTAAACCTCTCTTTCTTTATTTATAATTATACATTATTAATATTAATTACATCAACAATAAATAAATGAGCTTTTAAAAATTGCACGCAGGATTGCAAACGATATAAGATACAACTCTGTGTTCACATATTTAAGGGAGGATAAAAAACTTAAATATTACAAAACTAGAGGCGGCAGGTGAAAAAATTCACCTGCCGCCTTAAAATTAATAAAACAAAATTATTAGAACATCAAACCAGCTTCGCGGGCTGCATCTGCTAGAGCAGCAATTCTGCCGTGATAAAGGAACCCGCCTCTATCAAATACAACACATTCAATACCAGCAGCTTTGGCTTTCTTAGCAATTGCTTCGCCAACAACTTTAGCAGCCTCAATATTACCGCCATGAGAAAGCTTTTCTTTAAGCTCTTTATCCACAGAAGATGCAGATGCTAAAGTAACACCTTTTTCATCATCTATTAATTGAGCATAGATATGTTTTGTACTTCTATAAACTGCCAAGCGCGGAAATTCACCTGTACCAGACAATTTAACACGAAGAGATCTGTGTCTTTTTTGAACTTTTGCTTTTCTGTTTTCAGATTTAATCATTTTTCTTATCCTTTCACCCAAACCTTCTTGGAGAACAGCCGCCAAGGGTTTATGCGGGCACTTGTACATAACTATTATATAGCAGGGAGCTGCCAACGCGACCGGATTTAATACCGATTCCTGGTTACGAGCCGCCAGATAGACAACTACCAACTTCTGGTCCGATTCTATACGGCAACATATTGTTCTTTCTGCTACTATTTCTTACCAGCCTTACCAGCTTTACGTCTGATGTATTCACCTTCGTATTTAACACCTTTGCCTTTATATACTTCCGGCGGACGCTTGCTTCTTATGAATGCTGCAACATCACCAACAGTTTGTTTGTTGCTGCCTTTAACAGTAATTTTGGTGTTTTGGTCAACAGAAATTGTAATTCCAGCCGGAGGCTCGATGATAACAGGGTGAGAATAGCCTAACTGCATGTTGAGCTTAGTACCTTCCATATTAGCACGATAACCAACACCAACGATTTCAAGTTTCTTTTCAAACCCTTTGTGTACACCATTAATAGCGTTTGCAACAAGGGTTCTAGATAACCCATAAAGTGCATCAGCTTCACGAGTATCAACATTTCTTGTTAAGATAACATGGTTATCTTCAATTTTAACTGAGATTTCAGGACGAATGTTTACGACTTCAGTACCAAGAGAACCTTTTGCAGTAACTTTGTGGTCTTCAATCTTAACTTCAACACCTGATGGGATTTCAATAGGTTTCTTTCCTATACGTGACATAATTTTCTCCTTTTGACATATTAACTAACACTGTAAACCCATACATTTCGGCTAAAGGGCTTACTATACTACTAGAGGGGGCATGTCTGCGGTCTGCGGTCTGCGGTCTGCGGTCTGCGGTCTGCGGTCTGCGGTCTGCGGTCTGCGGTCTGCGGTCTGCG
>CALVFU010000020.1 GCA_944326905.1 Candidatus Gastranaerophilales bacterium | reverse complement strand
CTACATAACGGATACCTTTTTATTAGAGAGTGGTTTGGGGCTATACACTCTGAGCAAAGATGCAGAATCCATTGCTATCATTATTATAACACATTTTTAAACCATCCGCAACCCATGCTGCACAAAGGTTTTAAGAAAAATTTTCGTATAAAAACTAGTAATCAACTCGTCCGTGCGCTTTTAAATATTCTCGTATATTATTTAGAGACGCCTGGACAATCCGAGTAATCCTTGATGGCGAAAGCCCTACAGCTACTGCAATATCCTTTGCCTGCATGTTTCTGTAAAAACGATATTCGACAACTGTCCTTTCTTTAGGCGGAAGTTTTGCGATTGCCTCTTTTATAAGTCTAGACATTTCAACAATCTCCGCTTTTTCATCCGGCATAGCTGACGGGTCTTTTATAAAATCAAAAGGCGAGGCATTATCAGACGCCGCCGCAGCTAACCCGTCAATAGATAGAATCGTCTCATAAACCGCTTCACGGACTTTACCAGGCGATATATTAAACCCGGTTTCATCATCAAAATTATCTTCTTCTATATAATCATCTTCATCAGTGTTTTTAGTTTTTGTTTTAACTGAATACCATTTATACCTATGTCTCAGCTCATTTCTGATAGCCCACTTAATAGCGGTGCCCATATAAGCCTCGTTATAATTTGCAAGCTGTTCTGGTGTTTTGTTCTTAATCATTGCTTGAACAGCAATAATGCCAATACTTACGAGTTCCTCGTATTCAAGCATGTGCTTTGGCACTCTCTTATGTTCAATTCTCGCTACTCTCTGAACAACACCAATGTATTGTTTTAATATAGAATTATTTTCCATAACCAATTAAAAGTCAACTTTACTCTATATTACCTTGTTTTTTATTATTTTTCAAGCCGTACACAAAAAGTAAAATTTCAGCAACCGCTTTATACAGTTCAGGCGGGATTTCCTGATTGATTTCAACAAGTCTAAAAAGCGCCCTTGCTACTGGCGGATTATCGATTATCGGAACTTGGTGTTTTTCGGCAATTTCTATAATTTGTTTGGCAATAAGCTCTGTACCTTTGGCTATAAGTGTAGGTGACTGCATTGTTTCAGCATCGTATTTAAGCGCACATGCAACGTGGATTGGGTTTCTTACGACAAAATCCGCATCCGGCACACTGTCCATTGCTCCTCTCTGGAGCATTGCCATACGCCGCTGCCTCAGCGCTGCTTTTACATTCGGATCGCCTTCTGAGTTTTTGTACTCATCTTTTATCTCTTTAAATGACATTTTTTGGTCTTTTAAGAATTTCCACCTGGTAACACCGTAATCTGCAGCCGCAATTACCAGAAACGCAATCCCCGCTTTGAACACAAACTCTACAACCAGCGAGCCGAATTCTACCATTATCGCAAATTGGTTATCTATTGCTGCCAGCATTAAAATACTCTCAAGGTGGTCTCTGTATACCATCCAGCCGACATAACCCAAAACAACTACTTTGATAATATTTTTGAACAGTTCAAAGAAAGTTTTAGGGTTAATTAGGTTTTTAAAATACTTGGTAGGATTAAGTTTATCCAGCTTAGGTACAAGCGGCGCTACAGTTACAAGCGGCCCTACCTGCATAAAATCAGAAAGCATTGCAACCATCGCTGCAATAAAAAGCAGCGGAAATATAATAAGTGCAAACGGCACTATCGTTACTGTCATTATGTAAGAAATCCCAATATCTGAAATGTGCGCATTTGGTATCTGTTCATACAGATTTGTAAACATTCCGCTGATTTGGTTCCACAAAAAAGGAGCAATCCCTTTTATAATATAAAACATTATAAGCAGCGAAAGAGCAATGCCAACCTCTCTCGATTTGACAACCTGCCCTTCTTTTCGTGCTTTTTCCAGCTTTTGAGGTGTTGCCTCAAACTGTTTATCTTCATCTCCCATTTGTGATTATCCCCTGGTTATACCAAGTATTTTTTTATTGTGGATTTATCAAAAACTTCGATACTATTTGGTGAGTGTATAAATATCAAACAGGTAATCAGAGACTTAAATGATTCAAAATCAATATAGTTCAATTTTTGTCTTAAGTCTGTCATACTGTTTGCAAGAAATTCCGTAACTACTGTTTTATCGTTATAAAAGAGTTCTGATAAAAATTCTATGCCTTCCTTAGTTTTAACTCCCTCCAGATACAACACATCCGGCTTTTGGAATTCTATAAACCTTAGAGCCTTGTCCATATTAAAACCGACATTCTCATTAAGCTCGCACTGATGAACATTCGGAAGATTATATTTTGCAATAGACTCAATACTCATAACGTTTTTATCCCCCAGTGCCGTATCGAGCAAAACAGAATAAATAACGTGAGTTTTTCCGCTGAGAGACGACCCGCATACAAGGATTATACCGGGATTGCTCATTGCAGCTTGAATAATCCGCCGTTGTTCTTCATTCGAGATTAACTCTTCTAAGGGCTTTGGCTTTTTATAAATTTTTAAAAGAATCCTCTCTCCCATAATTGTAGGAAATGCTGAAATGCTTGCTGTAAGCATAATTTCATCTACTTTAAAACACAGTTTGCCGAGCTGTGGGATTTCACATACGGTAGGATCAAGGTTTGAGAGGGTTTTAAGCTTCACCACAAAAGCAGCTGATAAAAATGATGGTAAAAGCCCGCGTTCTATTGCTTCTCCGCTGCGCTTAAAAAATACTCCAAGCCCATTCTCAGATTGTTCAAAATAAATCTCGTGTATTCCTTCAATTATTGCCTGCTTTAATATTGCTCTTATAATCCGCTGGATATGGTCATCTCCCGTACCGTCTTTGTGAAGTTCTTCGCGCCAGTCAAATCCTTCTGAATTTTCTTCCAAGTATATTTCTTTTACCGTTTCTGCTTCATTATAATACTCATCTATTTTCTTCTGTATAGCACTTTCTGAGGCTATTACAGGTTCAATAGAGCACTCTGCGGCTTCAATGATTTTATCTATAGCAAACAAATCAAGCGGATCCGCCATTGCAACCGTCAGTACATCTTCTATTTTAAATAAAGGAATTATCTTGTACCGTCTTGCATCAGCGTAATTTATAAGCGAAAAACATTTAACATCAGGTGTATAATCCTCCAGATTAACATAAGGAATATGCAGTTTTGTTTCCAGAAATTTTAAGAGTTTCACTTCGTCAATAACGCCTGAATTAATCAGCGCTTGACCGATATTAATATTTTGCGAGTCCGCAAGTTCGTCCGCCTGCTCAAGAAGTTCATAAGAGACAATACCGTCTCTTACCAGTTCATATTTCAGTTTTTCTAATGTTTTGTTTGTAACCGCTTCCATACTCAGCCTTTCGGTACTATTAAACTCCAATGTATTCTTCAACTTTTTTGACAATCTGATCTAACTCAAACGGCTTTGTAATATATTCATTAACCCCAGTTTCTTCTCCAATAAGTTTGTCTTCCGTTTGTGAACGCGCTGTAAGCATAATTATCGGAATATCTTTGTATTTATTATCGTATTTCAATAGGCGGCTTATTTTATACCCGTTAATCTTCGGCATCATAACATCAAGTATAATCAAATCCGGCATAAGTTCTTTTGCAAGCTTAAGCCCGTCTTCGCCGTTATATGCGCAATAACAAGTATAGCCGGAAACCTCCAGCACAAATTTTAAACTTTCAACGATATCCTGTTCATCATCAACTATTAGGATTTTTTTCATGAGAATCTCCTTCAATCTCGTATGAATACATTATATCACACTTATTTCCGCCGGGCTCATACTCATCTGCAGCTGTTAGAATTTTAGTCTTTAGAAATTCAGCTGACGGCTTGTCTCCTTCCGGCATGAGAAGAGTTATTGAAGCTTTACAGTCATTTGTTTTTTCTATAAGTGCGTTTTTTAAAAATGCTTTGTTAATAATACTTTCAGAATTAAGCAGATACTCAATAAAACCGCTTCTGCCAGTTATATGTATAACAGCAATACCTGTTCCGTTTGATTTTGCTTTAATAATCATCTGTTTTTTTATCATTTCAAAATTGCTTTTATCGTTTGCAATCGGAATTACAAAATAAAACCGCGATCCCTTAGAGATTTCACTGTCGCACCAAATAGCCCCATTATGCGCTTCCATAAGCTGTTTTGCAATTGGCAGACCAAGTCCTGAACCTCCTACTTTTCGTGAAAGCGGGTTTTCTATTTGAGCAAACTTATCAAATACGTGGTTTAAATCTTTGCGTTCAATTCCTATTCCTTTATCTTCAACACATACTTGCAGATAACTTCCGCGCAGGCGCTTAATCTCCTCCTCAAAACAGTGATCATACTGAATATCGCGCGCATTAATTACTCTGGTTGAAATTTCTATTATGCCAGAATCCGGCGTAAATTTTATTGCGTTAGACACAAGGTTTGTCAAAACCTGCTCAAGCCTGTTAGAGTCCGCAAAAATTTCTACATCTTCACTCATTGGTGTATATTTAATTTCAAGTTTCTTCTCTTTTGCCATTTCAGTTAAGTTTGATTTTACATACTCTATAACCGGGTTTATACTAATAAGCGAGAATTTGAAATCCATTTTGCCGGCTTCAATCTTTGAAATATCCAGCAGATCATTAATAATTCCTGACAGTCTTGTGGTATTGCGCCTGCCCATTGTTACAAACTTTTCCACATTTTCGCTTATATCTCCGGCTTTACCGCTCAAGATTATATCCATGGCGTTTTTAATTGCTGTAAGCGGAGTTCTTAATTCATGAGAAACAATAGAGATAAAGTCTGATTTTAATCGTTCAAGCTTTTCAAGTTTTCTGTTTGTTTCTTTTATTTCCTGATAAAGTGATGCGCTTCTTATCGGCAGACTAACCTGTCTTACAAGAGTTTGAAAACAAGTTGCATCTTCAGTGTTAAAAGGGGTTTCGCGATATATCTCGACAAATCCATAAAAATCATCATTAAAACTGATTTTTGAAAACATATTATCATATCTTAAAACCGAAAAATCATTTTCTTTAATTGTGTGTTTAACTGTTTTTTCTATTTTAAGGTTGCCTATTTTAATATCGACCGGGGGATCTTCTACAATTGATTTGTAACTTAATATAGCACGGAGTTTTAGTGCTTCAAGAAGTCTGTCTGATACATTATAAATAGAGTTTATAACAAGAACAGGCTCCCGCGGCGAACGAAAAATTAACACGCACGCCATATCAAAGTTAAGAGACTTATCAATCCCTTCAATCATAATTTTGATAAGCTCTTCCTTATCGAGAGAACCCGCAAGCTGAGAGCTTGTATTATACAAGACATTTAATTGATAAAGACTGCGCGCTAGTTCCTGGTTGGAGTCCGCAAGCTTTTGGAGCGAAGTGCCAGTCCTTAAACCAGCTTCAACGATTGCAGAGATAATATTTTTATCTGCGTCCTTCGATATAATTAGATTGGCATGGTTTGTAATATCCTTGCCTACAGGTTTTTCTCCTGTATATAAAATTAATATTATCGAATAATGTTTTACCGTTTTTATTACAGCTTTAGGTTCGATTTTCTGAATATCACAATCAAGAATAACCACATCAGGGGTTTCGACTTTTAAAATATCTTCTATATTTATTTCATCAGAAGAGACTAAAAATTCCTTACCCTTAAGTGCGGATTTAACTACTTTCTCTTTTTCATCCGAATCAGTTATAAAAAGTATCCTTGCCATATCTATATATTAACAGTAAATCAGCCAAGGGCAAATTATAACAAGAAATTAATATTTGATATACTGAAAAATAAGAAAGTCTTAACCAGCCATGCCTAAAAATTTTCAGACAAAATGTCATGAAAAATATTAGTATTTTTTTTAATACTAATTATCTTAAAGGTAAAAGTACTAAAAAAATCAGAAAAAAAGTTATATTATTAAAAAAAATTTACAAATCCGAACCATATACAGGCACTATGTTCAACGCTGAATTTTTTTTTGCAACCAGGCGCAAACCCCGTAAATACGTAAATTCAAAAAACTACATTATCTGTACGGTTGACATGTAATGTTAGAAATTTTATAATTTTTAGAAAGGAGACATTGCGGATGAATAAAAAATATATTTGTACTGTCTGTCAATATATCTATGATCCAACTGAGAATGATAATGTGTCGTTTGAAGAGTTGCCGGAAGACTTTGAATGTCCAATCTGCCACGTTGGCAAGGATATGTTTGAACCAGCAGAAGATTAAAATTAAATAAGAATTTTGGAGATAAAATAGTTTTGGGATGGGGCAGTTGAAAAATTGCTCTGAGAGGATTTTTGATATGCAAAATAATGTAGAACAAGAAAAAATAATAGGTATAAATTCAGCATCCAAATCTTTCAAGGGAATGACATCTCCTCTTGCACAGAAAGCGGACGCCGGGAGCGAAAATAAAGTTGTAAGTATTCAATCAGCATCTTTAAACGATGTGGCTGTGATAAAAAAAGACGGCACAAAAGAAGAATATAATGTGCAAAAAGTTGTTGCAGCTGTTCAAAAGTCAGCAACAAGAATGCTTGTTAAATTAACGGATGCAGAAATAAAAACAATTTGCGATTACGTTGATGAGAAAGTTTTGGCATCAGGTCAAAAAGAAGTTCAAATTGCAACAATGCACAATATCGTAGAAAGTGTTCTTGAACTTGTTAATCCTAAAATTGCTGCAAGCTACAGAAATTACAGAAACTACAAACAAGATTTTGTACAAATGCTTGATAAGGTTTATCAAGAAAGCCAAAAAATTATGTATATAGGAGACAAGGAAAACTCAAATTCCGATAGCGCACTTGTCTCCACAAAACGTTCATTGATTTTCAATCAATTAAATAAAGAATTATATAAAAAATTCTTCTTAACGGTAGATGATCTGCAGGCAATAAGAGAAGGCTATATTTACATTCATGATATGTCTGCAAGACGCGACACCATGAACTGCTGTTTGTTTGATGTCAAGTCCGTTCTTGAAGGCGGGTTTGAAATGGGGAATATCTGGTACAATGAACCCAAAACCCTCGATGTTGCATTTGACGTAATAGGTGATATTGTAATGGCGGCTGCAAGCCAGCAATACGGCGGGTTTACTGTGCCTGAAGTAGATAAGCTCCTTGCTCCATACGCTCAAAAAACTTATGATAAACAATATAACAGATATCTTTGTATGGGGCTTACTTTTGAAAAAGCAAGAGAAGAAGCGTTAAAGGATGTACAGAACGATTTTGAACAAGGATATCAAGGCTGGGAATACAAATTTAATACAGTAGCATCAAGCCGGGGCGATTATCCGTTTATTACAATTACTTTAGGGCTTGGAACCGGGGAATTCGAAAAAATGGCTTCAATGACTATTTTAAGAGTCCACGCAAAAGGACAAGGGAAGAAGGATAATAAAAAACCTGTATTATTTCCTAAAATTGTATTTTTATTTGATAAAGAGCTTCACGGCGAAGGTAAAGAACTTCATGATGTATTTAATGCAGGAATCGAATGCTCGCAGAAAACAATGTATCCTGACTGGCTGTCTTTAACCGGCGAAGGATATGTTGCAAGTATGTATAAAAAATACAAACGAGTAGTTTCACCAATGGGCTGCAGAGCATTCCTCTCGCCTTGGTATGAAAGAGGCGGAGCTACCCCGGCGGATGAAGATGATAAGCCTGTATTTGTCGGCAGATTTAATATTGGCGCTGTAAGCCTTCATCTTCCTATGATTTATGCTAAGGCTAAAAAAGAAAGCAAAGATTTTTATGAAGTTCTTGATTATTATTTAGAATTAATCAGACAAATTCACTTAAGAACATATGAATACTTAGGGGAAATGAGAGCTTCAATTAACCCTCTTGCATACTGTGAAGGCGGATTTTACGGCGGACATTTAAATCATCACGATAAAATTAAACCGTTGTTGGAATCAGCAACTGCGTCATTTGGTATCACTGCATTAAATGAACTGCAAGAGTTATATAACGGTAAATCTCTTGTCGAGGACGGCGAGTTTGCTCTTGAAGTAATGCGTTATATTAATGACAAAGTTAATGAATATAAAGAAAAAGATCACAAGCTGTATGCAATCTACGGAACACCGGCAGAAAGTCTGTGTGGGCTGCAGGTAGAGCAGTTTCGTAAAAAATACGGCGTAGTAGAACACGTATCTGACAAAGGTTATGTTTCAAACAGCTTCCATTGCCACGTCAGCGAGGATATTACTCCTATTCAAAAACAAGACCTTGAAAAACGTTTCTGGGATTTGTTAAACGGCGGTAAAATCCAATATGTTAAATATCCTATTGCATATAACAGAGAAGCTATTGAATCTTTAATTCACAGAGCAATGGATATGGGATTTTATGAAGGTGTAAATTTGTCGCTTGCGTACTGTGACGACTGCGGTCACCAGGAACTTGCAATGGATGTATGTCCAAAATGCGGAAGTACAAACCTTACAAAAATCGAACGTATGAACGGATATTTGTCATACTCCAGAGTAAAAGGCGATACAAGACTTAATGACGCTAAGATGGAAGAAATAGCAGACAGGAAGAGCATGTAATGAATTATCATAATATAACAAAAGATGACATGCTTAACGGTGATGGATTAAGAGTAGTGCTTTGGGTAAGCGGGTGTACACATCATTGTCGTGAGTGTCACAACCCGCAGACTTGGGAGCTTACAAGCGGTATCCCTTTTGATAATGAAGCAGAGGAAGAACTGTTTGAGGCTCTTAAACCTGCGCATATTTCTGGTATAACTTTTTCAGGCGGCGATCCGCTCCATCCTATGAATAGAGAAGAAGTTGCAAGGCTGATTAAGAAATTTAGAAAGCTGTATCCGAACAAAACGGCTTGGCTTTATACAGGTTATTTGTGGGAGGATATTAAAGACCTGGATGGAATTTCTGATTTAGATGTACTTTGCGACGGCGAGTTTGTACTTGATTTGAAGGATGAAAAAGTGCACTGGGTAGGAAGCACCAATCAAAGGGTTATAGATGTACAAAAGACTCTTGAAACCGGCAGTATAGTACTTCATAACACATAAATTGCCCCCCCAAAAAAAAGATTACTGAGACTATACTGTTATAAGTTTTTCTTGCAGAGTTTTAGCAGATTCCTCAAATCCGGCTCTGCCCATAAGCGCGTAGGTGTAATTTTTTGCCTGCTCCACACCAGGTTGGTCAAATGCGTTTATATTATACAATTCTCCTGCTATTGCTGTTTGAACTTCCAGCATATAAAGCAGCTGTGCTACATGATAGCCGTTAATTTCAGGGAGGGTTATTGTCATTGTAGGACGTTTATAATCAGCTAATGTTACTCTTGTTGAGTCTGCTTCCGCGTTTAAGAGTGCATTAACTGTTTTACCGCCCAGGTAACCTATTCCTGTATATTCAAAAATTCGAGGGATTTCAAGCGTTGTATCAAACTCATCTACTCTTATAAAGGTAATAATTTTATTATTAGGACCTTCATTGTACAACTGAATCTGTGAATGCTGATCCGTTGCACCAAGCGCCTTAACCGGGGTTTGACCGTTATTTATGACTTCGTTGTTGTTGTTCACTTCTTTTCCCAAAGACTCAGCCCAAAGCTGAACATACCAGTCAGAGATATATTTTAAGCGGCTTGAATACGGCATTATAACCGAAATATTTTTACCTTTTTTAGTATCAAGAAGATACTGGACTAAAGCTGCTTGAGCGGCAATATTTTGGTGGATATCGGTATTTTTAAGCGCCAAATCCATATCTTTAATACCATTCATTATTTCTTCAATATCAATACCGACAAGCGCAAGAGGAAGCAAACCTACAGCAGAGAATACAGAAAATCTTCCGCCTACATCATCAGGGATTACAAATGTTTTGTACCCTTCTTGGTCTGCAAGCTGTCTTAAAACACCGAGTTTTTTGTCTGTTGTAGCAACTATATTTTTTCTGTAATCATCCCCAAGTTCTTTTTCTAAGCGGTCTTTTATAATCATATACTGAGACATGGTCTCAGCTGTTGAGCCTGATTTTGTAATAACATTTACAAGCGTTTTCTTTAAATCCAATGCGTCTAAAAGCCCGTTCATATAATCAGGGTCAATATTATCCATAAAGAATAACCGTGGAAAATTATTTCTCTGTTCAGGAGTAAGGATATTCCAATAGGGCTTAAGCAATGCATGAGACATTGCAAGCCCGCCTAACGCAGAGCCGCCGATACCAAGAACTAAAACATTTTCAAACCGCCCTGCAACCATTGAAGCAAACTCTTTTACATACCAGACAGTCTCCTCATTATACCCAAGATTCATCCATTGGAGCCATTGTCCCGGTTTATCCTTTCGCTTATTAAGTTCTATAATTATCTCTGAAATACGTTTTTGGTAATTATTAAACTCTTCATCTAAATTTAAACCGTTATTCTCACCGATAATCATGGCATCAGTATTTCTACAGCTCAGTCTAATCATCGTTAAGTTTTACTCCTCTTTATCAAATATCCCTTTATATTCATTGTATTATAAACAAGAGTGATTTCAACCATCCAGAGGGTATCAAGGATTATATATTTACTTGTTTTTGTTAAATTTTCGCTGCAGGGATTTTAGGAAATGTTTTGTAAGAATTGATTTTTTATAAAGTTTTACATCTTCCATTTTAATAAGCTTATTATCCCCGCAGACAACTGTAACACTTAAAGTTTGAGGTGAGATTTCCACTATTCCGCCCGGCTGGCGGTAAGGAGTATTGTTATCCAAAATATAAGTTTTATGCGGATTAGGAGAAAGAAAATCTTTTCCTGTTGCAAAAAAAGTTTTTCCCCACGGATGTATTGCGCGGATATGAGCGTATACTTCTTCTGCCGGTTTTCGAAAATCCAGCATTACTTCCATATCTTTAGAGGAATAATAAGTTGCGCGCTCCTCTATTTGTGTAAGAGGTATTATTACATCATCCTGAAGTTTGTTTAACAGTTCATATACAGCACCGCGGGCAACAAGTACAGTACGTTTTTTAAGACTCTCGCCGGTATCATCAGGGAGCACCTCAACTCCTCGCTGGAATAAAACGGCGCCTGTATCATAGTTTTCGTCTACCAAATGCAGACTTATACCGCTTAAATCTTCACCATGCTTAATAACTTGATAGTAAGGATTTGCCCCCCTGTACAGGGGCAATAATGAGGGATGAGCATTCACTGTACCAAGCCGGGGCATTGAAAAAATTTCTTTCTTTATTTTTTCGCTCCAAGAACCTACAAGTATAATATCAGGGTTAAGTTTCAGCACCGCTTCTTTAAACTCTCTGCTGTTTATACTTCTTGCTTTAATTTCCGACAGATTATAGCTTCTTATATAAGCGTAGTCAAGAGAAGGCACTATACTATCTCTTATTCTGCGTATTATTGGAGAATACTTCTTTCTATCGCCACGCAAAACTCCGACAATTTCACATCCGGCATCAAGCGTTCCGGCAATTAGATTTGTGAACATTTCGCCATAGCCTACAATTATTACTTTCAACATTCTGTTAAATCCTTTGCTATTTGTTCCTTTAGCATATCCAGCGATTTAAACCTCCGCTCCGCCCTAATTTGTTTTTCTATCTCTATATTAACAAATTCTCCGTAAATGTCATTACTAAAATCTCTAATATGAACTTCTGCTACAGGAGTTATATTTGTTTCATCAATTGTCGGTTTAATGCCAAAATTCATCATTCCATTGTAAAGAGCACCTTTTACAGTTATTCTAACTTTATATACCCCATACGGAATACTAACCATTTTTTCAGGATATATAATATTTGCGGTCGGAAAACCTATACGTCTGCCTATTTGATTTCCGTAAATAACTTCACCGCCGAATGAAAAATTACGATTTAACATTTTATTTGCACTTTGTATATCACCACTGGATAGTTTTTTTCGTATGATTGAGGAGGATACTATTTCTCCATTGATTTTTTCCGGCTCAAGCATAAAGTATTTATATCCATATAAATTGGACTGCTCTTTTAAATACTTATCATTGCCCAGCCGTGATTTGCCAAATGTATGATTAAACCCGGTTGTAATTGCTTTTGGCGCAAATTTTAAAACAAGTGATTTCAGATACTCTTCGCAGCTAACATTCATCAGATTTTTGTCAAAATCAATTGAGAAAATGTAATCAATACCCAAATCTTTAATAAGTCTGTTCCGTTCTTTTTGTGTTGTTATATACTTAATCTCTCTGCCTGCTGCCTCAGCCGGATGATTATTAAATGTAAGAACTGCAGATTTAATGTGATTTTCTTTAGCATAATTAACTGCATTTAAAATAACTTTTTGATGGGCAAGATGTACTCCGTCAAAAAAACCGAGAGCAAAAGAAAGGTTTTTGTAACTGTTCTGTATGGTCTCAAACATAAGTTAATTTTATCAAGTTAAATAATTATTAGCAATCATCCCTGCAGCAGAAGAAGTTTTTTGAAGGATTGATATAACAATCTAAAAAATTATGGTATACTAATGAATAAATTATAAACAATCTAAGGAATAAATGAAAAGTCTTGCGGAATTTATAGCAGAAAAAAGAGAAAAAGCCGGGATGTCTGTAACAGGTTTGTCCAGACGCTCCGGCGTTAGTGCTGACATAATTGAGGACATTGAATCCGGCAAAGAGCTTTTTTTGTCTGTAACAACAAGGCAAAAATTAGCCCGTGCACTAAAACTCCAGCCGATAGAAATAAAGAGCTATGAAAAAGTAATTAATGACATATCCGTTAAACAAGAAACCATTGACGATTTAAAAGAAATGATTTTAGAAGGAGAAGAAGACTTGTATTGTCCTATCTGCGGCTCTAAACTTGTAGTTAGGGTTGCAAAAATGTATGATTTGGAGGACAACCCGGTATACCACCCCAAAGCACA
Organism: Candidatus Gastranaerophilales bacterium; assembly: GCA_944326905.1. Lineage (GTDB taxonomy): Bacteria > Cyanobacteriota > Vampirovibrionia > Gastranaerophilales > Gastranaerophilaceae > CALUTH01. Next base: position 17,697 of record CALVFU010000020.1, on the reverse strand, counting down.
CTGTTCACAGTGTACATTTCAAATAAAATAGATATATTTTACACCTTCGCCCAAATATTAACCCTAAGATTAATAACCTTTGAAAAAATTCAATCAAAAGGTTGATGTAGGTTTGGTATAAATATTATAAATTTAAAGTGTAGACTTGGTAAGTATTATATACACATTCGGTTGGAGACCGAAAAATAAATAAAAATGTCGGAGGAGGAGAATAGTCAATGGCGCTTACGGGCTTAGATATTGCATTACAGCGTATCAGCATGATTGAAAATAAGTTTCAATCATTAATGAATGCCGGCGCAAAAACCGATACTGCATTTCAAAATATATTGGATGATACTGTTAAAATAAAAACAGGGCAGGGCACACCGGCTGATAAAGCAAATATCACTGAATTAATTGAAAAATATTCTGATGCAAATAATTTAGATGCTGACTTTGTAAAGGCAGTTATTCAGCAGGAATCCGGCTTTAATCCTAATGCAACATCGAAATGCGGAGCAATGGGGCTTATGCAGTTAATGCCTAAAACAGCAGAGAGCCTCGGTGTTACAAACGCCTATGACGCAGAGCAGAACATTTACGGCGGAACTAAGTATTTAAAAGGTCTGCTGGATAGATTTGATAATAATAAAGAACTTGCGCTTGCCGCATATAATGCAGGACCGAATGCAGTGAAAAAATACGGCGGGATTCCGCCTTATGCTGAAACACAAAATTATGTAAAACGTGTTTTAAGTAATTATGACAGCATGAAAGGAGGGTACTAATGCTTATAAGAAGTTTTGAAAGTGCCGCAAACGGTATGCTGTCTTTAATAGATATGAACGACAACATCGCAAACAACATAGCAAACGTTAATACTACTGGATACAAAAAGAGTGAGCTTACATTTAGAAACGTGATGAATGCGGCAGTTTACAACCAGAAAGGCAGCGTAATCCGCGGAGAAACAGAAAACCGCAGACTTGGAGAACTGAGTCTTGGAAGCGAAACAATGCGCTTAACAAGAGATTTTGAACAGGGCGCCACAGCAAAAACTAACAATAAATTGGATTTAGCAATAGAAGGCGACGGTTTTTTTAAGATTGAGGACAGAGACGGAAACATTGCATACACCCGCAATGGTTCATTTTGTCTTAACAAAGAATCTTTCCTTGTAACAAAAGAGGGAGAGTACGTTCTAGACAATATGAACCGCCGTATCAGCGTTTGGAATGAAGACATGGAACTCAATGACAAAATGGATATTACTGTTTCAGAGAATGGTACAATGGAACTTAATGACAATGGTATGAAATTCCCGCTCCAAACAATAGGCATTTGGGACTTTAGAGACAAAGAAAATTTATTTGAAGTAAACTCTACAAGATTTTTACCTAAAAACCCTGACGAAAATATTGCCATTCCTGCAGAAAGATATACAATTCAGCAAGGAATGCTTGAAATGTCAAATGTAAATATTATAAGAGAGATGATTAATTCTATTTCAACATCACGGAATTACGAATCACTCTCCCAGTTAGTCCGTACAAACAACGATATGCTTTCAAACGCAATAGCAGTCGGAAGATTACGGTCATAAAGATAAAAAAGACAAGGTGAGGAATAAAAAATGTTAAGAGCATTAACAACAGCAGCAACAGGTATGATAGCCCAGCAAAACTATCTTGACGTTATAGCGAACAATGTGGCAAACGTTAATACTACAGGTTTTAAACAAGTAAGGCTGGAATTTCAAGACTTGCTTTCACAAGCGTCAAGAACACCGGGCGCAATGATGAATCAGGGTACATACCAGCCGGTCGGCTTAGAGATAGGGCTTGGTGTTAAATCAGTTGCTACAACCAGAGTATTCACCCAAGGTACTGCAATGCTCACCGGCAGAGACTTAGATATTGAAATTGAAGGCGAAGGGTTTTTCCAAATCCAAAGAGAAGACGGTACCTTAGCCTACACCCGTGACGGATGTTTCCAACGTGATTCACTGGGACAGGTTTGTACAAATGACGGACTTTTACTCCAGCCTGCAATTACAATTCCTAACAACGCAACAAAAGTTACAATTACACAAGACGGAAACGTATCTGTATCAATCCCTGGGCAGACAGAGCAATCAGTAATAGGAAGTATCCAGCTGGTAAGATTTCAAAACCCATCCGGCTTACAGTCAATAGGGCACAACCTGTTTATTGAAACCTCTGCATCAGGCACGCCTATTGCAGGAACGCCAGGGCAGGAAGGTCTCGGGCTTCTCCAGCAGGGAATGATTGAAGGCTCTAACGTTCAAATTGTAGATGAGCTTGTAGGACTAATTAAAGCAGAGAGAGCTTTTGAATCTAATTCAAAACTAATTACTGCATCAAGCGATATTCTGCAGACAACAAATAATATGGCAAACTAATAAATAAGACTTGAGGAGAGAGGTTTAGTTAAGGGATTATGAAAAAGTTTATTTTGACAGGTTTAATATCAGTCCTTATAACAGGGGCGGCACACGCCCAAACTATTGCAGGAAACGCAGTTAAGACTGATATTGCTGATGTTCTTAAACAAACTTACTATAGTGGACTTACAGGTGACATTGAAATAAAAATTATTAATGTTCCGTTTAAAGAGCTTGTAATCCCTGACGGAAATGTAAGCTACAAAGTTGTTTCTCCTGAGGGAAGATATCTTCCGCGCGATATCAAACGCGTTAATGTTTATGTCGACAATACTCTTGTTAAAACTCTAAATCTCCCGGTACAGTTAAAAGTATACAAAGAAGTCTTAACCGCAAAAGAAGCAATGGTAAGAGACCAGGCAGTAACAGCAGAAAATACTTATGTCCAAAAAGTTGATGTTGCAGACAAGCTTGATTATATTCTCACCTCCGATAATCTCTCAAAAGATATTAAAACTAAAAAACCGATGAGACAGGGAGAAGTTCTTGACAAAAGATTTGTAAAAATAAAACCTGATGTTGTAAGAAACACAGAAGTAAGAGTATTTTTTACATCAAACGACAATCTTATGATAACAATTGACGCAATAGCTTTAGAAGACGGGCTTTTAGGCGACTATGTAAACGTTGAAAATAAAAACTACAAAAAGGTATACAAAGGAAAAATAATCGGCGAGAACAGAGTTCTTGTCGCTATATAACGGAGCAGACAGTATGTTAAAAAAATTGTCAATAACACTACTAGCATTAATAACAATTACAATTGGGGTATCTAACGCTGAATCTTTATTCACACTCGGCGCAACCGCAAACTACGGCGGGGTGCCTAAATCTTTATTCGGCGGAGTACAGGCAAGACAGGTTGGTGATTTGATTTCTATTATTATGGCAGAAAACGTACGTATGAATGACAGCTTAGAATACTCAAGTACAAAATCCTCTACAACAACAGACTCGTTTACTTCATATATTAAAAACTGGCTTGGACTTGGATTAAAAACTGCTGACGGATACGGCGGCTCTAACGATGTAAACACATCCGCAGACGGTTCTCGCCAAATGACGTTTGATGATAATATAGCCGTTCAAGTTGTTCAGCAATTACCTAACGGAAATTTATCGGTACAAGGTAAGAAAACAATTATAAACGGTAATGAAAGAATGGATTTTATAGTAACAGGTATAGTTGATCCCCGCTGGATAAACACAGAAGGACAGGTATACTCATACAATGTTGCAAATCTTCAATTTGCACTATCAGGCAGAGGATCAATCTCCAGAAGCCAGAACGAAGGATTATTCAACAGATTTGTTAAGTATCTGTTCTAATAACATAAGGCAGGCAAGTATGAAACTTTTCAAGAAAATAACAGCACTAATAATGATAGCCCTGATGATTGGAGCAAACGCCGTTATGGCAATAGAAGCCAGGGTAAGAATAATGGATTTGACGCACATAAAAGGTGTCAGGGAAAACCAGGTTGTAGGATACGGCATTGTAGTAGGTTTACCCGGTACAGGCGATAACTCGCGTTCTACACAAATTACCAATAAAATGCTGTTAATGAACTTGGGCACTGTAATTGAACAAGAAAACTACATTCAAAAAGGTTCATCAGCAGCCGTCATAGTAACAGCAACGATCCCTCCGTTTTCAAAAAACGGCGATAAAATTGACTGCACAGTTTCAACCTTAGCTGACGCAAAAAGCTTGGAAGGCGGTGTACTTGTACAAACAATACTTAAAGCTCCAAACGGTGAAGCCGTAGCAGTTGCACAAGGTCCTGTATCAGTCGGCGGTATTAATAAAATTGCAGGCGGAACTCAGCAAAGAACTGCAATTACAACAACAGGCAGAATCCCGGGAGGTGCAATAGTTGAACGTGATATTACAACCGATATAGGTGACGAAACTTCTGTTACTTTATCTTTGGACAAATCAGATTATACGCTTGTTTCAAGAATTGCTCAGACTATTTCATCAAACGTCGCCCCCGCAAAAGCAATTGACGGCAGCTCTGTTCAGGTTCAAATCCCTGAAAAATTCTTAAATGACAGAGTAACTTTTGTATCAATCCTTGAAAATCTTGAAGTAAGCCCGACCTTAGAACGTGCGCGAGTAGTAGTCAATGAACGTACAGGCACTGTTGTAATAGGAAGCGACGTCAAATTGCTGCCGGCAGCCGTAGCTCACGGAAACATTACAGTAACAGTTACAACTTCTCCTGAGTTTTCTCAGCCTAATCCGTTTGCTAACGGTGAAACAGTCGGTTTTGAAAACGCTGAAATAAGCGTAAATAAAACAAATGCAAGCTTAATCTCCATGCCTGCAAACAGCAACCTGAATGACCTTGTAAGAGCACTAAATTCAATAGGTGTAGCACCTATTGACCTTATATCAATTTTACAAGCACTCAAAAAATCAGGAAGTTTACAGGCTGAATTGATAATAATCTAGAATAAAAAGGTTGTAAAATGAATATAAATCCTATGACAGATACAAATACATTACAGATGATGTCAAAGCAAACAATAAATAGCGAGCAGGAAGTATATAACAGGATAAAATCTGCAGGAAGCCAGAAAGAACAGTTAGAAAAAGTCTCTCAAGAGTTTGAATCTATGTTTATAACCAAAATGCTTTCTCTTATGGACAGCACAGTCGACCGCTCAGACAGTCTTTTTGGAGAAAAACAGCCCTATGTAGATACCTTTAAATCTTTTGTCTTTCAAGAAATGGGGCGTGATATGGCTGAAAATCCCCGTACATCAATAGGACTTGCAAAACAAATTTATACTCAAATGGAAAAATATGTAAAAGATTAATTAAAAAAAATGGTAAGTATCGGAGCAAAAAATGATTTCATCAATTAACACAAACCAGGCGAATGGTTTACAAAACTTAACAAATATTAAAACCTCAAAATACACTCAGGGCAAGGAATCTGAAGGAAACAAAGGAGAACAAAATATCGGAATAAATACACGTTCAGGTAAAAATCTGTTAGAAAAAGTCGATTTAGTGGAATTAAGGAAATATGCAGAATATGCAGGTGAATCAAATATCACGGATGATGACATTAGATATGGACTAATCTACGGAAGAAGTGTCATTGCGGACTACTTAGCTTAACGTGAATGGAATCTTACGGTGCAGCTATGAAAAATACTATTACTAAAATTTTAAACCATCTTGAACTTGAGCTGGCATGCTATCAAGAGCTTTGTCAAATTTACGACGAGCAGAAAGAAGCACTTGTCAAAAATAAGTACGAAGAACTTGAAGGTATAGACAAACGGATAACAACTGTTTATAACCGGGTAAACGGTCTGAATGAAAAGCGGCAGGAATTGTTTAATCAATTAAAGCATGGTATTACTAAGCTTTCAGAAGTAATAGAAGCAGCAAAACAAGAAGGCAGTCCGCATGTTGAAAAGCTTAGCACGTATCGTGAGACTTTTAAAAAACTCGCAGTCGATATTGAAAAAAAACAGTACATTAACTTTGAACTTTTAAAAACAGGATTAAATATTTCAGACAAAAAGTTAAACCTAATAATAGAAGCATTTGCACCACAAGGAAGTATATATAACGAGAAGGGCAAAAGCAGAGACCACAAAGACCTGGCAGTAAGTACGATTATAGAAGAAGCATAAAAAGGATTTTACAAAATGGCAAGTTTATTATCAGCACTAAATATGAACGCAAACTCATTAAAAGTTAATGAGAATGCTATTTCGGTTGTATCAAATAATGTTGCCAATATGAATACAATCGGCTATCATAAACAAACAGTAAATCTTGCGACGAAAACAAACGAAATCCCCATAGGGAATAGTGTTTACAGACAAATAGATTCTCTTGCCGGGGTTCAGATAGCAAGTGTTACAAGAAGTACAAATAAATACCTTGATAACGCATACAGAGATGCCATAGCACAGCTTGCAAGCTTAGAACAGCAGCAAAACAACATTGGTGATATTGCTGATTTATTTGACGAACTTGACGGAAACGGTATTGATGCAGGGTTGAAAAGTTTCTTTGATGCTTTAAATGATTTTAACAACAATCCGACTGATTCAACTGCACGTGTTGCATTTTTAGAATCTGCTAAAACATTAACATCATTAATGAATACTACAGCAGAAAAGCTGCAGGAACAAATGTATTCACAATTAGGCGACGGAGTAAGCACCCAAGCGCTTGCAGATTCTCCATTTGCAGCTGAAATTACAAATATTAACGACTTATTCCAGCAGCTTGCAGAAGTTAATGATTCTCTTTCGAGAACACAAACAGGGAATTTAACAGCAAACAATCTACTTGATACAAGGGATACAATCCTGGATAAAATCTCTCAATACATGGATTTTGATATTGAAGAATATCCAAACGGCACAGTAAGATTAAGTATGGATGGAATAGATTTTGTCAAGGGAACGGAAGTCCTTGGCAAATTTACAGTTCAGACAGCGTCTGAATATTGTGCGGAGCAGGGGATTAATTACCCTGATGACTGGGACGGCGCGCTTGCGGTGGTAAATATCGAAAGTACTGACGGCAGAGTGTTTGGGAATGTTAATGATGCTCTTACAACAGGGAAGTTGGGCGGGTATCTTGTTACAGGCTCTGATGAGGCAGGAACCGTAAGCGCCGGTTTTATTTTGGGTAAACTTGACCAATTAGCAGCAACCGTTGCGGATATTTTTAACGCAATTCAGACTGATGCAAATGCATATTGTATAGATCCGACAACCTGGACTTTGTCAAATGCCAATCAAGGTGTTGATATTTTTGTTTCTACAGACGGCGGAGCAATTACAGCATCTAGTATTAAAATTAATGATGATCTTCTAGCAGACGGCGGACAATGGCTCTTGGCGGCAGCGTATTTTAATGATCCGGCACAGTTTGATGCTAACGCTGTAGGTAATAATTCAAACGTAGTTAATATGCTAAATACAAGAGAAGCGGCACAAACAGGATTGGGCGGTTTAACTTTTGAAGATTTTTATTCCGCTCTTGTGGGGTCAATAGGAACAGCCCTGAGTAATATTGATGGGGAAATTGAAGCACAGCAGGGGATTGTAGATAACCTTGATTTGCAGCGGACGGCTGAATATTCTGTTGATTTAAACAGCGAACTTACTGACCTTATTAAATACCAAACAGCGTATTCAGCAGCTGCGCGCGTTTTTTCTACTTGTAACAGTCTATTAGATGTATTGGTTTCTCTAGGAGGATAATTTTATGACACAAGGTATATCATCACAAATGTTATATACAATTCTGCAAGGCGGAATGTCAACGAACTATAATAATTACGCTAATATTCTTGCACAAATTGCTTCCAATACAAAGCTTACATCAATTGCTGACGACCCGGTTGCAACAGTAAATGTTTTAAAAACACAAAAAGGACTTGATAATATAGAAGTTTATCTTGAAAATATAGGTATAGCTCAAGATGAAATTACAGAATTGGATGATATGCTTGACGCTCTTAATGACGATATTATAGGTACATTTAAACCGCTTGCTGTACAAGCCTCTAACGGAACTTATGATACAGATGCACTAAAAGCAATGCTCCAAGAGTTTGAAGGCGGGCTTGAAACAATTATCCAAACTGCTAATACAAAATTTAACGGAGATTATATTTTTGCAGGTACAAATGTTAAAACCCAGCCATTTGAAATTAATAAAGACGCAGATGGAAATATTACATCAGTAACCTACAGCGGAACACCTGCCGATGGCGAATATCAAAGATACGTTCAAACAGGAGACGGAACTTATGAAGTAATAAATGCTCCCGGAGACAGTGTTTTTGGATTTTACGATTCAGCAACAGGTGAAAGCGAAGGAATTATAGGCACAATGGTGGAAACAATTAACGCCATTAAAGTTCTTATTGACCAGCCGACAGAGGCAGAAGTTACTGCCGCAAATGAGGCGTTGTATGGTTTACTGGACAGGTTTGATGACAATGTATCACAAATCACAAACGTACAAACAAAATACGCTTCTGCGTATAACAATATGGAAATGGCAAAAACTTCGCTTGATGCAACTGAGGTTAATTTAACAAGTGTTTTATCTAATCTAAAAGATATCGATATAACGGAAATGTCTACAGAACTCTATAGTGCAATGTATGCATATCAGGCAAGTATGAGTCTATTATCACAAGTTTATCAGACAGGAACATTACTTAATTATATATAATAAATTTGCAGAATTAACGGCAGATTTAAGTAAAGATTATACAAAAATATACTTACCATTTATAAGGGGCGGATGCCCTTTTTTTTAGGGCGGGGGAGCGAATACGCTATTGAATGCAACGCAAAATACGTAATATTTGGACGGGGCAGCAACTTAATTTTACATTGCAAGGAGCTGCGCGGCGAATTAATTCAAAATTGCATAACCCTGAATTGCCACACCTATTTCAAGTCTCGTAATAACAACTTAAATAAGAATGAGTCTTAAGAGAGGAACCAAACCAACCCAAAAATGTTTTCAAAATAACAGGTTGTATTCTTAGCCCACATTTGCATTCATACAGCAGTTTTTATACTTCTTGCCGCTTCCGCAAGGACAAGGATCGTTTCTGCCTATATTCTTTACGGGTGCTGCCGGTTTAGGACGATTCATCACTGTCTCCATAAAATCAAATGTTCCGCTAAACGCCTGTGAAGTGTATAACACTGTGGCTGATGAATACATATTATGCTCTAAATAATAAGACTTATATTTTTTTATTAATTCATCAAACGTATAATTTGTACCAAGTATTTTGTTTACTGTTTCCATAAAATTAGGATATTTATCTGCTATACGTTTAATCAGCCTGTCTGAAACAGCGTCGTTAGTTAAAAAGTACTTAACACATGCTTCTTTATTTTCAACATTTTCACCTTCAAAAATTTTGCAGAAGGTTTGATAAAAAGGTATTGCATAAAGTCCTTTTTCTTTATCAAAAACTATGCCGACATCGTATGTAGTACTATGTGTTGCAAACCCGCCGACTGAGTTTTCCATAAATTTATTATAAGTATTTTGCAATTCAGGAACTTCAAAATACTTATACTCAGTAACAGGTACCACTTTTTCTCTTAAATCCCCGGCTTCTTCATCACAAAATGACCCTATTATATCATCAGCATACTTGCTTGAGGTAATAATTTCATCAGTATCAAATTTTTTGATGAATTTTTTATACATGTCAGCAATATTGGATTTAATTTCTTTTTCTTTTTCCGGGTTGTCTTTGTAAACGAGTTCAGGGTTTTGTACAGCTTTCATTACTGCGAACTTATAAGCGTCTCCTTTTTGAGTATCGCTTAGAACATTTGCTATCTCTATAAGAAAGTATTCACCCTCATAATTAAATATTCTTGCAACTAAAAACTGCCCGGCATGAATGCCTCTTAAATTTGTCATTTTTGTTAATGAGTTTACTGTATACAGTTTTTCATTAATAAGGTTATATAGTTCAAACCCGTTTTTTAGAACTTTTTTTATTGCAAACACTGAATAAATATTATTTGATAAAGCCTTAGCAATATCAGAAGGATTAGATTTACAATACATCTCAATAACACTTTGCGGCGGGTTTCCGATTACTCGTTCAAATATATAAGGCAGAAAAATCTTCTCAATCTGCGATGACGGAATAGTCTTTACGCCTAATGTCGCAATGTATTCTTTAAAATCAGGGTTTACAACCTTGTCTGTTTGTATAAAATTAAATACTTTCTTTAATTCATCATTTATTTTAATTATCTGTTCTATAATACTCATATCTTAAAAACCTCTCATATATAAAACAGTGTACCCTATAAGTAAAAAAAACACAATTAGCCGGTAAAAAAATTAAAAATCCGTAACTTCTGTTTTTATATCATCTATAATGTCTAAAAGCTGTTTTTTAAAATTATCATAATCTGAGTTATTTTCAACAACGTAATCCCAGTCTAGCACATCATCCAGTCCAACTTCTGTTATATCATTCTCGCCGACAAGTTCACCCCTTTGAGCTCTTGTTCGGCGTGAAGCTTCTATTCTTATACCTATAGCCCCTGCATTTTTAAAAACTTCATACTCATGAGGAACACGAACATCTGTTACGATAATTTTTCCATCTTGCTCAACAATCTTATTCAGCCAGTAATCCGGCGACTGTGTCCGCCCCCAGTTACCTAAGTCTATTAAACCTTGTCTGTATTTTGATTTGTTACGTTCTATTTCTTCAACACTAATTCCGTTTTGTCTGCTGTATTCTTGTTTTATAACATCGCCCATTGCCATGCGTTTGTAACCGTCTAGATTCTCCAAAAATATTTTACCTGCAGTATCTTTACCTGAATACTGCTTGCCTGAAAAAAAGATTATACTTTCTGCCATTTTAACCCCTCAATTATTTGCAATTTACCCCATAAAATTTTAAGAAAAAAGCGGAACATAACACGCTCCGCTTAATATGATATGAACATCTAAAAATTATATTTCTTTGAACAGCAATGTAGCATTGTGCCCGCCAAATCCAAATGAATTTGATAAAGCAGCATGTACTTCTTTCTTAAGAGCTTTGTTAGCCACATAATTAAGATTAGCTACATTCTCATCAATATTATCAAGATTAATTGTCGGCGGAATAATATTATCTGTAATAGTTTTAATACAAACAATACTTTCTACTGCACCAGTTGCACCAAGCATATGTCCGTGCATACTTTTAGTTGAAGAAATAAACAAAGATTTGTTATGTTCCTTGTCGCCAAATACTCTTTCTACCGCTTTAGATTCAGCAATATCGCCAAGCCCGGTCGAAGTGCCGTGAGTGTTAATATATTGAACTTCACTAGGTTTCATACCTGCATCTGCTAATGCAAATTCCATTGATTTAGTGGCACCTTTTCCCTCCGGGCACGGAGCAACCATGTCATAAGCGTCAGCAGATTGACCGTAGCCTACAATTTCAGCATAAATATGTGCTCCGCGCTTTTTAGCAGCTTCATACTCTTCAAGAACTAAAACACCTGCACCTTCAGACATTACAAACCCGTCTCTGTCTTTATCATAGGGTCTGCTCGCCTTTTGAGGCTCGTCATTTCTTTTGGAAAGTGTTCTTGCAGCTGTAAATGCACCTATACCGACGTCACATATAGTCGCTTCACACCCGCCTGCAATCATACAATCTGCATCACCGTACTGGATAGCACGAAACGCGTCGCCAACTGAATGTGAACCTGTGGCGCATGCTGAAACTACTGCCTTATTTACACCTTTGTAGCCGTATTTCATGGAAATTCTGCCGGACGGCATATCTACAATTAACATAGGAATTGTAAATGGCGAGCATTTTGTAGGACCTTTTTCAATAATATCTTTGTGGCTCTTTTCAAAAGTTTTAAATCCGCCGGCAGCGGCGCTAACAATTACACCAACTCTATACGGATCATAATCACCCTCTTTTAAACCTGCGTCTTTGATAGCTTCATCAGCTGCCACCATTGCAAACTGGGTGAATCTATCCATTCTTTTAGCCTCTTTTATATCCAAGTACTTTTCCGGCTCAAAATTCTTAATTTCTCCTGAAATCTTTACAGTATGACGTTCTGTATCCATTGCCTCAGTGAGGCTGATACCCGAAACCCCATCTAACATATTCTTCCAGAATTCATTTACACCAATACCACAAGGAGTTACTGCTCCCATCCCGGTAATTACAACTCTGCGTTTTGTCATATATTCTCTTTCCCTTAATAAATAGAGGGCAAAAAATTAAATATTTAATTTTTCACCCTCACAAACTCGGCTTGTCTTATTTAAAGACTATGAGTGAGCGTCAATGTAGTTGACTGCATCTTGAACTGTTTGGATTTTTTCTGCTTCTTCATCTGGAATTTCACATCCGAATTCAGCTTCAAAAGCCATAACTAATTCAACTGTATCTAATGAATCTGCACCTAAATCTGCTGTAAAGCTTGCTTCAGGTGTAACTAAGCTTTCATCAACACTTAATTGGTCAACTACTACTTTTTTAACTTTTTCTAATGTACTCATCTTTATTTTCCTCTTATTAATGTGTAATACACTGTCACATAAAATTATACTATTTAAAGATATTTTTGCAACATAGTATAAAAATTGTTACAGATTACAGCATAAATGTTACAAAAACGAGATACCTATTAAAGGTATCTCGTTTTATTTTTTTATAGCATTAAACCGCCTGCAACTTCGATTGCCTGACCTGTTACATAATCTGTATCAAGGGCCAGGAACTTAACAACTTTTGCAATATCCTCAGGAGTTCCTAATCTCTTCATTGGAATAGCTTTTAAATACTCGTCAATATTTGCCAAATCATGTGTCATAGCTGTTTGAATAAATCCGGGACATACGGCATTTACTCTAATGTTTCTTGAACCAAATTCTTTTGCAAGTGTCTGAGTTAATCCAATCAAACCTGCCTTAGATGCAGAATAATTTGCTTGTCCTGCATTTCCGTGGCGCCCTACTATACTTGACATATTGATAATAGAACCTTGTCTTGCCTTCATCATGTGCTTAATTACAGCATGAGTTACACAATATGCACTCGTAAGATTAATTTTTATTACTCTTTCCCATTGCTCCATATCCATTCTTACAAATAAGCCGTCTTTTGTTATACCTGCATTGTTAAGAAGGATATCAATTTTGCCGTGTTCTGCAATCATTTTGTCTACGTTTTCCTGAACAGCTTTATCATCCGATACGTCAAAACTGTAAAAATATGCATTTACACCGCACGCTTTAATTTCATCTAATGCCGGTTTTGCCTTTTCAGCATCGCAAATATCGTTGATAATAATGTCACATCCTGCTTTTGCCAGTTCAATAGCGCAGGCCAAACCAATACCGCGTGATCCGCCTGTGATTAATGCAATTTTTCTGTCTGTCATATTTTTCTCCTTATTCTTTAAGAGTTTAATACTCTTCTACCTATCCTTTATAAACCCGACTCCATAAGGTTTTGTTCTACCCATCAGCAAATCCAGTGCTGCATAAATTTCTTTTAATTCACTGTCGTTATCTCTACAATGTTTCATAAAATACTGTTCTAAGTCAAGAAATCTTCGTCCAAAATCCTTATTATCCAAAACCCATTGCCTTAATTGTACAAAAGTACGCATAATCTGGATATTAACTTTTATCATTTCATATATAAGATTTTTTACCTGTAATAATTTATCCATAAATTTCTAATACAGAATAGCATGTAATATTGCTAAAATGTTTTTTCTGTATATCCAGCAATTCTTTCAACAACACCTTTTATAATCCTGCTGCACCTTTCAGCAAAACTTGTTTTTCCAAAGTTATCAATTGTTTTTTGAGCTTTATTCATATCAGCCATCCTACCCTCACGCAAATATACATTTTGCGGGATTAAATCTGGATGCCTGTACTGCAACCTGTAAACTTTAGGAAAAACCTTGAACATATTAAACTCCGCAAAGCTCTTCTTTTAAAGAATTAACTGTCGAATCAAGCGATGCTTTATCAAAAATATTAAATACTTTAACCTGTGGTGCAATCTTTTTTACAAGCCCTGCAAGAACCTTTCCAGGTCCGATTTCCACAAATATTTCGACTCCGTCTGATACCATTTTTTGAACAGATTGTGTCCAATAAACAGAAGAATAAATCTGTTTTGGCATTTTTTCAGCAAATTCTGAACTTGATGTTGTAAATTCTGCATCTACATTGGTTACTACAGGAATCGATGCATCACTTAAAGAAAACTCTTTCAGATATTCCGCAAACTCTCTGCCGGCACTTTCCATATACTTTGAATGAAAAGCTCCCGAAACAGCTAATGGCACGACACGCCTAGCACCTTTTGAAAGTAGCAGCTCTCCTGCCTTTTGAACAGCCGCACTATCTCCTGTTATAACAACCTGTGCCTGAGAATTATAGTTTGCAACATCAACATAACCAGCAGAAGAAGCTTCTTTTAAAGCATCTTCAACAGTACCCTCAGGCGCACTTAAAATTGCAGCCATTGAACCGCCGTTTGTCATACCCATCAACTCTGCACGTTTTTGGATAAGTTTCATAGTTGTATCTAAATCCATAACGCCTGAAGCGTACATCGCACAGTATTCGCCAAGACTATGCCCCGCTGTATATGACGGGAGAATATCAAATTGTGATTTAAAACTTTCAAATGCTGCAATTGAAGTTGCAACTATTGCGGGCTGTGTATTAATAGTTTGTTTTAAATCTTCTTCAGGACCTGCAAAGCAGATGGATGAAATACTTCTGCCAAGAATCTTATCTGCTGAATTAAAAATATTTTTTGCAGCATCATAATTGTCATACAAATCTTTTCCCATGCCGACAGACTGTGCTCCCTGCCCCGGAAACATAAAAGCTATTTTTTTTGTCATCATTTATACTCCTTATTAATTGCCGGGAAACACCCCAGCCCGCACTTTTCTAATTTACTCTGCAACTTTATAATTTCCAGCATAAAAATTAATACTAACCCGCCGATAAAAGTACTTTCCCCTTTAGCAGATACCTTCTCTTAATCTTACAATAGCTGCCCCCCAGGTCATACCAGCGCCAAATCCGCATAATATAGCCGTAGTGCCAAGTTTGATTTTACCATTCTCAACACCTTCCGCAAGTGCAATAGGAATAGATGCAGCAGATGTATTGCCATAATAACGGATATTTGATATAACCTTGCTGTCATCGTACCCAAGGCGGCTTTGCATAGCCTCGATAATTCTTTGGTTTGCCTGATGCGGAATTAGATAATCAACTTCTTCTGCTTTCATATTTGCCTCATCAAGACATTTTTCAATATATTTAGGAAGAATCGTAACAACGAACTTATAAACTTCTCTTCCGTTCATTTTAATGTGGCAGTCTTTTTGCTCAGCAGGCTCAACAAGCGGGCAGGTTTGTCCAGGCATATCCATATAAATATATTCACCAATAGAACCATCCGCCCTGATATCGAGAGCGAGAACATCATCAATTCCGTCTTCTGATTGTGTTACTACCATTGCACCGGCACCGTCGCCGAACAATATAGAAGTAGAACGGTCTGTCCAGTCTACAAGTTTTGAATTATTATCAGTTGCAACAATCAGAATATTCTTATAAAATCCTGAACCTATTAACCCTCTTGCGATTTGCAGCCCGTAAATTAATCCAGTACAAGCCGCCGTTATATCAAAAGCAGGAACAAAATTAGGTATACCAAGCTTAGCCTGAATGTGACACGCTATTGCAGGATATAACTGCGGAGGCGCAGATGACGCGGCCAGAACTAAATCAATATCTTCAATCTTTATCCCTGATTTTTCAATAGCGTTCTTTGCTGCTTCAAAACCTAAATCTATGGCAGTTTCATTTCCTGAAACAACTCTTCTTTCTTTAATCCCTGTTCTTGAATAAATCCATTCATCAGATGTTTCATATAATTTAGTCAAATCATCGTTTGTAACAACTGCCTTGGGCAAACCGTATCCTACCCCTGCTATTCTTAATGGAACTCTTTTTTCTGCCATCTCTACTCCTCTGCTAACACCTTATACAACTGATTCTGCGATTTGCCTGTTTACACCATTTACAACCGCTTCTTTGGCAACTCTTACTGCATTCTTTATTGCATATGCTTTACTTCTGCCATGAGAAATTACCGTAATTCCCTTTACGCCTAAAAGTAAAGCTCCGCCAAATTCTTCATAGTTAATTTTTGTATAAATCCTTTTCATAAACGGTTTTGCAAGCAGACCAATAATCATACCCAGCAAATCTGATTTAAATTGTTCTTTAAGCATTCTAAATAACATAGAAGAAGTTCCTTCTGTTATTTTTAATGCAACATTGCCTACAAATCCGTCACACACTACAACATCACAAAGATTGAGAAATATTTCTCTTCCTTCGATGTTGCCGACAAAATTAAATTTGTCTTGTTCTTCTTCCAAGAGTTTATAAGTATGCTGTGCAAGCTCATTACCTTTACCTGCTTCTTCTCCGATGTTTAGAACACCTACACGCGGGTTTTCAATTCCTAATACATTTTTAGAGAAAGTTTGTCCCATAATTGCAAACTGTCTTAACATTTCAGGTGTACAATTACTGTTTGCACCTGCATCAATTACAACAATCGGCTTTTTCATTGTTGGGAGTGTAACTGCAATAGCCGGGCGGTCAATACCTTGAATTCTGCCAAGCCCAAAAAGACTTGCAGCCATTGCTGCACCTGTAGACCCGGCAGCAACCAGCGCATCAGAGCTTCCGGCTGCTACAGAGCTTACAGCTAATACTATTGAGGATTTTTTCTTCTTTCGAATAGCCTGCCCAGGGGCTTCACCCATCTCAATTACTTCTGACGCATGAGTAATTTTTATATCCAAAGACTTTATATCAATACGTACACGGCGTTTCTTACCCGCTTTGCCGCATTCTGATAAAAAACCTTCGCGTGCTATTTGCTCCAGAACTTGTTCTATTCTGTCTTGGTTGCCTACAAGCTCTAGACCGACTCCGTATTCTTGAGCTGCCCAAACAGCCCCGGCTACTACTTCATACGGCGCGTAATCTCCGCCCATTGCGTCAATAGCTATTCTTGTCATCTTTTCCTCTTATTTTGTAAAGTAACTATTCTTCAGTTTTTTCTTCAGCTTCAGCTTTAACTTCTTCAGCAGGTTCTGTCTTAGTTTCTTCTTCTGCTGTTTCAGCCTTTACTTCTTCTGCTTTTGTTTCTTCAACAGGTTCCGCCTTAGCTTCTTCTGTCTTCACTTCTGCTTTTGCTGCTTTAGTTGATTTTTTGACCGGCTTTACAGTTTCTGCTGTTTCAACATACCCCGGCGCTTTTATACTTGCTACCCTGCCTTTGTATTGTCCGCATGACATACATACTGTATGTGCTAATACGGTTGCTCCGCAATTAGGACATTTTGAAGTTTCAGGCTTTGTTGCCTTCCAGTTTGATCTTCTTTTACCTTGAGCGCTATGCCCGGTTCTTTTCTTTGGTACTGCCATTTTTCTATACCTTTCTTTGCTTTTTCTACTTCGACTATGTGTCTTTTATTTCTACATTTTTGAAAATTTCGAGTCTTTCATCCTCCGGCTGATACTCTTCATCCGTTACAAAAAGACCTTCACTACAATTTATACCACAAACTTTTTTATTTGGTAAAGATAATATTACAGATTGATACAATAA
>CALVFU010000019.1 GCA_944326905.1 Candidatus Gastranaerophilales bacterium | reverse complement strand
CACCCCGAATAATCCAAGACGCGGATTTTCGGTAGGGTGAAGCGAAGCGAAACCCGAAAGGTGCCGGTAAATGTTGAATTTTCCGGCACCCCGAATAATCCAAGACGCGGATTTTCGGTAGGGTGAAGCGAAGCGAAACCCGAAAGGTGCCGGTAAATGTTGAATTTTCCGGCACCCCGAATAATCCAAGACGGTTTCAATATCTTGCCAGCGAGAAGTTTCTGTTTCCAGCGGAGCTAGAAAGCAGGTTGCACCTTGTAAATATTTGTTAGCAGGTATGCCCAACCAACCGACCCCGCTCCTTGTCGTGACACAAAAGAAGGCGGGGTGGGGGGATTGCTTTCGATAAATATCGGGCAGGCAGGTCCAACCGACCAGGCTGCGATATAAATTTCACATAATCAAAATTTTTTTCAGATATAGCTTAATTTGGCGTCCAAATTGTAACGATATGTAACAATTATATAAAAATCGTTAAAGTTTTGGGGGCAACTTGCCGTAATAGAAAGAGTAATGTAGTACAGGTATGTGTTCAAAAGAAAGGAGAAACATATATGACTGATGTATCAAAGTTGATCGATAACTTCCGTAAAAACAATCCGGTCATAACGCTTTTAAAAACGGATAAGGAAGTAGCCGATCTAATGCTGGAGAAAGGCGGACTGAACGCAGACGAATTAATGGCTTTAACAGAAGCCTTTTCTCATCCTGAACCGATAGGCGACATCGGTATCGGCGGAAAGACGGCAGCAGAGGATGATGAATTTGCAAAATTTATGCAGCCAAAAGAAGGCGTCCCTTCCCCTAAAGAAGAAAATAAAAAAGGCTGGCTTGCAGCAGGTATAGGAGCTGCATTAGCACTTGGAGCAGGGATTCTATTTAGAGGCAAAAATACCCAGCAAATAACTAAAGCCGGAGTTGGAATTGCTGCTGCCGCTGGACTGTCCAGTTGTATTCAAAAAGAAGACAACGACTATAGCAAAGAGGTAGATATGTCCATCAATTTTAGCATAGATGCAAAAGCATTAGCTAAAGCAATGGCAAATGAGTTTGAAGATAGATTTGGCGATATTTTTAAAAGTATAGAAAATAATCTAACTAAGATTGAGAATGCGGTTAGAGAAGGAAATATATTGACAGATCAAAAGCTTAGCGAACTATTAGATCTTGTCACTAACATATTAGAGACACAACAAACAATATTGCGCGACGGTGCAGAAGGCAACAAGAAACTGTATGACCTAGTAAACAAAATTTTAGATGCAGTTGCAAGCGGAACTGCTAAAAACTATCAGAAACTAAGTGAAATTCTTGAAGCTATCAACTTAGTAGGTACGCAGCAAAATGAATTCGGTGAAAAGACAATAGAATTGTTGACTAAGATGTATGAAAAAATGGATAATATAGGAGCAGATAATCAAACGTTCTATGATAACATCCTAGCAGCAATTAAAGCTCTTACAAGCGATGTAAACACAGCCAGTGCTCAAAATGTTGTAATGCTTGAAACTATCCTTGACGCCATAACTGAAAATAAGAATATCTCTGCAGAAGGTAATGAATTACTTAATAAGATATTAACAGTTATCACTGAAGGACAAATAAATGATGAAGAAAAGGCTGCAGAGTTACAAGCGACTTTGAATGAGATTATTACCGCTATTAAAGAAGGTCAGGAAATTGATGTTGGATACTACGAAGATATTATTGACAGCTTGATAGGTATTGAAGAAAATACCGGCGCTTTTGCTGATATCCTTGAACAGATTAGAAACGATATGAATACTGCAAATAAAGAACAAAAAGAATACCTGCAAAAGATTTATGATTATCTGAAAACATTTGGAGACAATGCTCCTGCCTACACTGAAGAAATTAAAGGTCTTCTTAACAAAATAATTGATTCAGTAAACAGCGGTACTACTGTCAACCAAAATGGCTTTAATGCAGTTATGACAATACTGCAAGGAATTAAGGATGATAACAAGCAAAACACCGATTCTCTTATTGCAGTAATTGAAACTATGTGGGGCGATCTGGCAGGCGGCAACCAAAAAATTATTGATGCATTAAATAATATTGTAAACCAAGGTTTAACTAACAACAACGATTTAATGCAGTTAATTAAGGATCTATACGCAGACTCGCAAATTAACTCCGATAACAGAGCCCAAGCTATTACTGATGCTGTTAATGCACTGAAACTTTTGGCAGAGCAAGGTATTACTGACAACAAAGAAATGATACAATTAATTAAAGATTTGTATGCAGATTCACAAATTAATGCAGATAACAGAACTCAAGCCATTACTGATGCAATTAACGCATTAAAAGACCTGACAAATCAAGGCCTGGGCAATGACAAAGAAATTATGCAGTTAATTAAGGATCTTTATGCAGATTCTCAAATGAACGCAAATGACAGAACTCAAGCCATTACCGATGCTATCGCAAACATTAAGGCTGCAGTTGACTCGCTCAAAGCTACAGTTGAAAATGTCGGAGGAGCTCTATCATCCGATATTCAAGGGCTGTACAGCAAGCTTGATGCACTTCTTAACGCTTACCAAGAAGGCAATAAAACCTCAGCTGATGTCCTTAATGAATTAAAAACTATTATTACTAATCTTAAAACAAATAACAACCTCAGCAGTACAACCAATGAATTACTGCAAAAACTTATCGACAAAGCTGATCAAATTATTAACAGTGGCGGCAGTGACGGAAATATCAATGACTACAGTGCAGTCCTTCAAGAAATTCTTGACGCAATCAATAAGGTTGCAAGCGGTGTAGAAGATATTAAGATTAGCATGAATGAGGACAATGCAGATATTACAAATCTATTACAGCAAATTATTGATAATCAGGTTATACAATCTAATGCCCTCAGAGAATTTGCTAAAGCAAGCACCGCTAATCAAGAAAAATTGATAGAGCAAGGCAACACAATTATTAGTAAATTAGATGACCTTGGTATCAGTATGGACAGAGGTATCGGTGATGTAATTAATGCCATAAAAGAGAGCGATGCACAACTTGCAGCCCAACTGGAAGCCTTAGCAGAAGCATTAGGCGTTAGAATGGATGACAATACCCAAACCATTGTTGATGCTATCGGCGGTCTTGAAAGTAATTTGACTACAATCCAAAACTCTCTGGATTTGTTGGTTGAATTAGCTGAAGCAGGCGGCAGCGGTACAGTAGATTTAACTACTACTAACAACCTTATCCAAACGGTTATCAACCTCTTGAACAGACCGTCTGATGAACCGACATTTGATTTGAGCGAAGTAACTACAATACTTAATACTACAAATGCAATGATTAAAGAACTGCTTAATAAGGACAATTCAGATATCTTGAATTCATTAGAAGAAATGAAGGAAATTATCGCTAATGTCAACGTTGGTTCAGGTCCAAGCGGTACAGTAGATTTAACTACTACCAACAACCTCATCCAAACAGTTATTACCCAGTTATCAGCATTGGTACGTGCTTCTGCCGACAATTCCGATATAATGGCTGGTGTAACTAACCTGGGGGCTCAGCTGACAGAAGTAATATCTAACCTGCAAACAGGTAATGTTACAACTGATGAAATCAATGCAAAACTTGATGAAATTCTTGAAGCTGTTCACCAATTGGAACAAAGATAATTATCAGGTATTTACCAATAAGAAGAGGCGCGCCCTGCGGGCGCGCCTCTTCTTATATCAAAAACTATTTAATATTCTTAATTATTGTATCAGTAATATTATCACCGCCAAATAGTACAGAATTCTTTGCAAGAACCATATCATAGCCCATTGTCTTTGCTTGTTTTACAATAACTGCTGTTATGTCTTTATCAATTTGGGCAAGTTTCTTTGCGTAATCCTTTGATGCTGCTTCTCTCTTCGCTGCCAATTCCTTTTCGTATTTTTGAGCTATAGTTTTCTTTTTATTAACATCTGTCTGTGCATCAATTTCTGATTTTGCCTTATTCATAAACTGAACCATATCTGCTTTTTTCTTATCGTGTTCAGCTTTCAAATTTTTCACCTGAGAAGATTGTGCAACAATTTTTGGAATATCAACAACAGCAATACTATTTATCGTACAATTTGAAATAGCCATGCTGTTAAATCCGCACCCTAAAACAAAAGCAATTGAGACCGCTAATACTGATTTGAAATGTTTATCCATTTATTACCCTCCTGTATTGTACTTTTTTTAGTATAGTATAAAATTTAATAAATAACAACAAATTATGGTTTTTATTATTATTTTAACTCATTTTACATACAAATATCCTATTTAATCAACTTTTGAACTTCCTTGAAATTAGGATGCTTAGAGCTGCCAAGCCACTCAAACAGAACTGTTTCAACGCAGGTTAATTTTGCACCGTCCGATTTCATTAATTCAAGCCCCGTTTCATACTCGTATTCGTTTCTGCTTGATGTAATTTCTTTTGCAATGTACACTTCATATCCTTGAGCAAGAAGTTCGGCACAGGTTTGGTAAACACAAATGTGGGCTTCAATCCCGCCCAGTATTATTTGTTTTCTGCCATATAAAGCAAGTTTTTCTTTAAACCCTTCTTCTTTAAGTGCAGAAAAATTTGTTTTTTCAATATAAACCGTATCCCCGCCAAGAACTTCTTTAAGCTGGTCTGAGGTCGCGCCAAGTCCTTGCGGGTACTGTTCCGTAACAACCGTAGGAATTGATAATATCCTTGCTGCTTCACCTATAATTGAAGCCTTTTTTACAATAGTTTCCTTATGTGCACACGCTCTTACAAGTTTCTCCTGTATATCTATCAGTAGTAACAAACTCTCATCCGCTTTCAGCATAATTCCTCCATATACATTTTATGTTCCACTATAAATTCTTCTAGTAATACCTCTATTGTTTTGGGCTCAAGATCATTTATATCAATTGTAACACGTTTTTCTCTTGTATTGTGAATAATCTCAATATTAACAGCTGAAAACCCTGAACTTTTCAACCTAAATTCACTATCAAAATATTCACCCATTATCTTAAAAATACTTATCTCTGGAGTTATACTATGAAAAAACCTGGTATTGTACATTTTTTGTTCATACTTTGACTGAATTTGATAAAAAACAGGAGTTAAAACCTGTTCAAGCATTTTATTAAATTCTTGTTTAAAGAGTTTAAAATTCTTTTTATTAGTTTTTATTTTCTCAATCCAATTACCCGCAGGCATTAGGTTCTCATCAATAATTATATACTCTTTTTTAGAAGCAGCCGCAACATTAAGAGCATTCTCCAAAACATTATTCAATTGCGCAAAGTCTTTTTCCCCATAGTGAGAACAAATCCCGGCATGAACATCTGTCCAAAGCGCAGATATTTTTTTTACTACAGCAACCGCCCCGTCAATATCAACATTAGGCAAAAAGAGATAATAAACATTTCCATACCCCGCCGCCTTAATATCAGTATCCCTAAGAAGAGGCTGCAATTCTTGCTTTAAATCCTTCATCCCGGAAGATAAGAGTATAAATGTGCCGTAATCATACCTTCTTAAAAAATAAGGAAAAATCTTTGCAGGATTATTATAAAATCCACAAGAATCAATCAAATTATTTTCTCTTAGTATATCAAAATTTATTTCGCATTTTTCTTTAATATTGCGGTTCTTTAGCAAAAGCATTACCCTTGCAAGTATTTCTTCAGAGGTTGATTTTCTTGTAAAAAAATCAGATATTCCGCAATCGCAGGCCGTAAGCAGATATTCAGTATCTACATCATCAAAACACACAATGACAGGAAGCGTAATCTTTTTAGCAAGTTCAACAAATGAATGCAAGTCATACCCGCAATATATTATCACTATTTCAGGCGCAAGTTTACTAATGTTTTCCAGAGCCTCATCATAACTGCACTCATATACAGCATCACTATTTCTCAGCAAAACAAGTTTAGGTCTTATAAAATCAAAGACGACATTATCATTAGATATTACAAGTACACCTGCTTTCATCAAAAGCCCCCGGCAGATTTTTACTGTAATTCGGAAATCATAATATTTGCTTTTTGAAGAATCGTATCTCTAAGTTCATAGACCTCTGTTTCTTCAAGCCCTAGTCCAAGAATAAACTCTTTATCCAGCAAATCCGGCTTAAAATCATCCCTTACCATTATATCCACATTATATACAATATTACAAATTGCAGGCATAGATGACAATTTTGGATTATGGTGGTATTTGATGATATTTGTTAAAAATACAGGCAGCTGCCATCTCTTTGCAATTAATGCCCCGGTTTTTGTATGATCGCTGTCAAAATATTTTTTCTCCGCATCCAGTATATACATACCATTAGCAACATCTTCGTTGACTTTTTCATATAATGCCGGATCATTTGCATTTAATACAAGTTTACCAACATCATGCATAAACCCGGCTATAAATATTTCATCCGCCTTTGTAACACTGCCCATCTTTGCAAGATGTTCGCACCCTGCAGCTACTTTAATAGCATGCCGCCATATTTCTTTATCACCCTGGTTTGACATCATAGGCTTCATCGCAACAGTGATAATTATGTTTTTAACTTTATTCATTCCAAGCAGTGAAAGAGCTATATTTACAGAGCTTATTTGTTGTGAAAATCCATAATATGCAGAATTTACAAGCGCTAAAAATTTAACAGTAAGAGATGGGTCAAAAACAACAATTTCACCTAATTCTTTCATCCCGCTGTTTGGATCCTTCATTATATTCAGCGCTTTTACTATAACACTCGGCATAGAGTGTATATCTTTTACATTATTTACTAATTCTATTGTTTTATCCATATATTAATTCCGTTATTTTTAATTATATAATACCACATAACAGACAAATTTTATACCTGTAAATGTTTTTTTATAGAAAGCAGGCTGCCGCCGGCTCCAAAGACAATTCCAATAATCATAAGCGTTGCAATTACAAAATTTTGAGCAAGCGGGGGCGACGGAACCATAGCAAAAGCATGGATTTTTAATAATACTCCCTGCACAACATTTAAAGGAATAATAGAAATAAAGCCCGCAACACATCCGTAAAATGCCCCTTGCAGCAAAAACGGCACTCTAATATACCTGTTTGATACGCCCATCAGACGCATAATCTCTATTTCTTCTTTTCTTGACTGAATTACAAGCTGTATTGTATTGTTAATTATTGTAATTGTTAGCAGCGCTACAACGATAACGCTAATTACTGCCGTAGTATTTATAATATGTGTTATAAACTGCACTTTTTGCCCAAGCTCTTTTGCATATCCGACATCTTCTACCCCCGTGCATGATGATTTTATTTTGTTAAGGACGGGTATAGTGTCTGCCGGTTTCTTGACTTTTACCCTTAATACATCAGGCAGCGGATTTTCTGTCATTGCTATACCTAAAGTCGGCTGAAATTCCTTCCAGGATTTTTCTTTAGGAATAAGTGTAATCTTCTTTACTTCCTTTATCTGCTCTATTTGTTCCTTAACCAGTCTTGCATCAACATTTGGTTTAACATATACAGATATCTCAAGAACGCTTTCAAGAGAACCGGCAAGTTTCGTTGACGAAATCGCAGTCCTGAACAGTGCGCCAAATATCGTTAATATAGCAGCTATAAGGCTGATAATAATTATATTCATCATCAAACCTGTTCTTCTTATATCATTAACCGCCTCCATTATAAGCCGGTAAGTTATTCTAAGCTCGCTTAACCAGCCTTTTGGAATATGACGCTTTACTTGTGATTTTAAATTATGTGTTTTATCATTACTCATACGTTCCTGCCTGAATATCTCTTATTATTTCTCCGTTGCCAAGTGTTAATACACGTTTTCTAAAGTGATTTACAATATTTGCATCATGAGTAGACACAATAACCGTAATACCCCTTTGATTAATCTGTTCTAAAATCTGCATTATTTCCATGGAATTTTTAGGATCCAGGTTTCCGGTAGGTTCGTCTGCTATTAACAACGGAGGTCCATTAACCATCGCTCTTGCAATACTTACACGCTGCTGCTCTCCGCCTGATAACTCTGAAGGTTTTGCTTTTGCCTTATCGGATAACCCTACTACTTTCAGTGCCATTGTAACCCTCTGCTTGATTTCAGAAGAGCTCATTCCCAGTGTTCTTATTACATAGGCAATATTATCAAATACTGTTTGGTTTTGCAGAAGTTTGTAATCCTGAAACACAATCCCCATACATCTTCTTAGGCTCGGAACATTTTCCGGCGGAAGATTTGCAATATTAACTCCGCCAATTAGAATTGTTCCGCTTGAAGGAGTTTCTTCCTTATATAAAAGTTTCATAAGTGTAGACTTGCCCGCGCCTGAAGCGCCCGTTACAAAAACAAACTCACCTGAACAAATGTCAAGATTAATATTTTTTAAAGCGTAATTATTTTTGTATTTCTTAGTTACAGATCTTAATTGAATCATAAAACTTTTCAATCCTTCCTGCTATAGAAGCTTCATCCAGTCCGTACATTTTTAACAGAGCATCAGGCGTTCCGCTCTGTCCGAATTTATCTTCAACTCCGATTCTTAAAACCGGCACCGGGTGTTTCTCGCTTAATATCTCGCAAACAGCAGATCCCAGCCCGCCTATTATTGAATGATTTTCAACCGTAACAACCGCTCTTACGCCTTGAACCGCATTAACTATATCATCCTTCTCCAAAGGCTTTATAAAAGGCACGTTTACTACTTTAGCCGAAATCCCTTTAGTCCTCTTAAGAATTTCTGCCGCATTTATACACCATGCCAGTGCTTCTCCGCATGCAAAAATTGTTATATCACTGCCTTCCGCCGCAACTATAGGCATCGGTGAAAGCTTGTAATCATCAGGGAATATATCAGGAACACTGTTTCGTGAAATTCTTATATAAACCGGACCGTTATGTTTATAAGCAAACTTTACAGCTTCTTCACACTCTTTGGCATCGGCAGGAACTATTACGGTCATACTAGGGATTCCGCGCATTAAGGAAACATCCTCTAATGACTGATGCGTTGCCCCATCCTCGCCCACAGTTAAGCCCCCATGTGTACCAATTATTTTTATATTTGCGTTTTGGTAGCATACACCATTTCTAATCTGGTCATACGTTCTGCCTGTTGCAAATATTGCAAAAGTAGCCGCAAACGGAATTTTACCAGCCATAGAAAGTCCTGCCGCAGTTGATATTAAATTTTGCTCGGCAATCCCTACATCAAAAAAACGTTCAGGAAACGATTTTGCAAAAAACTTTGTTTGGGTAGACCCGGATAAATCTGCATCAAGTACAACAATGTTTCTATCCTCTGCCCCCAAGCGTTCAAGTGTTTTGCCAAAAGCCTCACGCATTGATTTCTTTGTCTTTAAATCTTTTAATAACACTTATCTTTTGTTTTCCTCAATATAATCCCTCAATTATTATAACACAAAATTTTATATGTTATACTATAGTTAAATATGAGCGCTCCAAAAATCTTATCACCGGCTATGCTAAAGACTTACAAGCAGTGCAAAAAAAAATACTTTTTGCGTTATGTAAAGAATATCATAATGCCAAGCTTTTCAACCCCTTTTGAAAAAGGGAAAAAAATTCACGCTATCGCCGGTTATTCTTTATCAGGAATAGATATCTCAAAATTTGAACACGCATTAAATGAGCAAGAAAAATTTCTGTGGGAAAGATTAAAATCCAACGAATATTTTAAGTTAACCCCTGTAAAAACAGAATTCACCCTTAACGTAAAACTTGGAGATTTCTGGTTTGGAGGCAGACTGGATGCAATTGTAAAAAACAATGATGAATACTTTATCCTTGATTACAAAACCGGCAGCACCCCGGATAACCCGCAATACGATTATCAAACAATGGTATATCTATCTGCGCTCAGCAAATTCTTAAAACAAACAGAAAAACTTAATTTTGTCTACATTGACCTTAAAAATAATCAAAATTATTTAATCCCTTGTAATAAAAATTTATTAAATGAATATGAAATAAAACTAACAACCATCGCAAAACAGATATCACTAATTAATGAAAGTACTCAGTGCAATTGCAGTAATACTAAATGTGAATACTCTAAAATTTGTTTTTAACACGTATTTTTTGTAAAATAATCTTATAAACCAGGAGAGTATCTAATGGCAGAAACAGTTAATACAAAAGAAGCATTAAATGTTTTTAAAGACGGAATAAAATATTACACAAAACACTTTATCTCATGGGCAAAATACATGGCATTTCCTGTCTTTGGACAAATTCTTGGAATCGTTTTGATACTTGTATTTGCAGGCTCTTACGCTGTTTTAATACCGGCACTTGCCTTTAAATATCCGTTTTTCAATGACACCTTAAATGTACTCGCCGTAATGCTTCTGGTTACTCTGCCCGGATTTTTGATATTACTAAAAGCTTTTTGGGCGTATCTTATAGCTTACGGCGCAATAAACTCAATAACCGCAAACATGATTAAATCCGGCAATATTTATGATATTGACGCCCACAAGGCGCTTATCACCCAAAACTCTTTTCAATTCATAGTTCTCTGGCTTTTAATTAGTATTCTTCTAGCCCTAGGAGCTATTCCATTACTTTGGATACCGGCTATAATTCTTTTTGTCTATTTCGTACTTGTATTTCAAGCCTTTACCTTTGACGAAAAGCCTAACGCAATTAACGCTTTTAAAATGAGCTTTAATATGATAAAAGGACATTTTCTCCCAACTTTTGTACTTATAATCCTTACTGGGGCAGTTTCTTGCGTTATTATTCCAAAGCTTTTCTGCTTTTTAGTAAGCTTGATTGGGCTTAGCACTTTTTTCTTAAGTGCGCTGCACATTCCTGCAAATGAAATGATATTTCCGGCTTTTAAACTGAATGCGCTCGATTTTTACAATATCATAGAATCAACTTCAATATCCTCAATAGTAACAATGTTTCTCTTGCCTATGCGTTCAATAACCTGGACACTATGGTACAAAAAACTTTTAACAGGATACCGACGTGCACAGCGCAAAAACATCAAACAAGGTACAAAACAGATTGACCAGCAGATTTTAGACCGTGCCTACGGAGAGTATGAATAATGTTTAGATGCAAAAACTGCGGCTCTATTGATAAATTTGAACTTATGTTTGCACCTGAATATAAGGGCAGCCGTGTTTTTTCACAAAAATATAATAAAAAAGGAGAAATTGAAATAACAGTTGACGGATACAAGTTTGTTCCTGATTTACTTTTTATGAATCAGCACGCAGTATGTAAATATTGCGGGCAAATATATATCTGGGATTATTCTATGGAGACGAAAAATGAGAAATGACGGAAGAAAAAATAACGAATTAAGACAAATTAAATTTACAAGACACTTTACAAAACACGCACCAGGCTCAGTTCTTGTAGAGTTTGGAGAAACAAAAGTTATCACAACCGCCTCAGTTGAAACCAAACGCCCTAAATGGATGGAAGATGATGATAATAGAGGCTGGATTACCGCTGAATACTCACTTTTGCCCGCCGCAACAAACACCCGCTGCAAAAGAGAGCGCGAAAAAGTTTCCGGCAGAACCCAGGAAATTCAACGGCTCATTGGACGTTCTATGCGGGCTTGTGTTGATTTAACCAAAATGCAGGATTTAACAATAACTATTGATGCCGATGTCATACAGGCTGACGGCGGAACTCGAACTGCAAGTATTTGCGGCGGTTTTTTAGCGCTCTCAGATGCCGTAAATTTACTCATTAATCAGGGGATTTTAAAAGAAAACCCAATATTAGAGCCAATTGCTGCCGTATCTGCAGGCATCGTAAACGGAGAAGTGCTCTTAGACCTAAACTACTTTGAAGATTCACACGCTGAGGCTGATTCTAATATAATCCTTACTGCAAGCGGTAAAATCGTTGACTTCCAAACAACAGCGGAAGGCAGACCCTTTAGTAAATCTACAATGCTTGAAATATTTGATATTGCTCAATTTGGTATAAATCAAATTATTGAATTATACAAAACCGCTAAATAAGAAGGCAGGAAATTGAATTTTTTGCAAGTTCAAATAACATTATTGTAAATATACGCTTCTATATCTTTTATTTTTTCTGTAGAAGCAGATAAAAGATGCCTTATACACTGCTTAAGAGAATCTGTTTTATCAAATTTTTCCCCAAATAAAAGGCTCTGTTTTACAGCAGAGTTTAACAGTTTTTTTAATTCCAAACACTCTTTATAAATTCTTTCATCAATGTTATCACGGCATTCAGCCAGCTCCATAAAAAGTGAACCAGTAAGTATTTTGGTTTTTGTTACATTGCCTGATTTTACAGCTATTTCTAACTCTTTAATTATAATAAACAGTGTCTTATACTTCTCGAGCAAAAATTTCTTTTTCAATGAAAGAAAATTCTTAAAGTAGTTTAGCGTATCATCAAACCCAAAAGAATATAGTTCATTTCTTGCTTCTTTTGACATATTAAAATCAACTACAATAGTATTACGCGTGTTAATTTTTATACACTCGTACCTGTCGTTTTTTCTGTAAATGTTTGAAACAAACTCAGTAGATACATAAGTCATACAAGAATAAATAGTATTAAGAAAATCAACAGCGTTCTTTTCCTCTCCGCTATAATCCCCCTCCAGCCTAAATTCTATAATTCTTCCGCTATTTTTATTAACGGTCTCGGATAACTGCCACATTGGCATACTTTTTTGTAAATCACCGTCAACAAGTTTTTCATCATCTCCATAATTAATTGGAGTCATCAGCCCCGGCATGCCGCATGAAATTCTAACCGCCTGAGCAACTTCATAATCAGGAGTCATATTTTGAGAAAATTCCTGGCACTTGAAGTTTGAAAGATTAGTTGTAATTATTACAAGCGGAATTTTAATATCTCTAAAAGTTACAGGCTTATTAATATCCTCAGTCTGCCCATCCCGCACCTTTTTCTGTAAAAGTTCACGCACCCAATCTGTAAATATATCTCCCTTAGAAAGCGCAAAATCCTTACCCAAACCAAAATGTATATCTCTAAAAAGGTCAAAATTAACCTTCATAAATATATCTTTCATTTCTTCCGCCGTATATCCAACAGCAAGAAGAGCCGCAAATATAGACCCCACTGATGACCCGCCGGTCATCTCTATATTTACTCCAAGCCTCTCAAGTGCCCTTACCGCTCCGCAATATGCAAATCCTCTTGCACCTCCGCCGCCAAATAAACATGTATATTTTAAACTATTTTGCATTATACTCTTCCGATTTTATAAATTGTGGAATATATTCTTTTAAAAATTCCTGTGTTATATCTGTATTAAACATCGTTTGCTTATAATATTCAATATCCTCAGGCGGACGTTTATATTCTGAAACAGGTTTTGCATCTTTTATAAACACTCCTGACTTTTCACCCTCATATACTAATTTATATTCAGGACACTCTTTTTCAATGTACTGATAAACAGGACACCTTTTCTCAAGCATAATTATATTTGCAGGATAACGCTTAAGTATTTCGCCCCATGAATAGCCCCTGTTTTGAAAGACTTGTAAAAACATGAATATTTCTTCATCCCAGACTTCTTCATACCTGCCGTCCATATAAACTTTTATATTCGGAAAAAGCTTATACGTGCAATAGCTGCCATGCCCGTATGTTACAATTAAGCGCCCTTTCAAATTATTCATTCGGATAAATTCAACTTCTTTTAACGGATACATCCTCCATGTTGCCTTAGCAGTTGTCGGGGCAAATATCCAGCAGCCTGCAATTAATATATAGGTGAATATTAACGCAAAAACTTTACACAAATCGTGTTTTGGTACAAGTCTGTCAACATTTTCGTAACAAAAACATACTACTGCTATCATAAAAATCGGTATAAGTTTTATATAGTTGAACCCCAAATAGCCCGTTACCACAAGAATTATCCACTTTGAATAATCAAATTCTTTAAAAAACTTCCGCCACCCTTTTTGTATAAAATCTCTTATTAAGAAAAAAACTTCAATAAGCGCAGCTGCTCCGCTCCAATAAATAAAATCCAAACTGTGTTTAAAGTGCAGTGGATGAAACACCCCTAAAAATTCTACAATATCTTTTCTAGGCATAGTGGTTGCCATAAACAGGAAATCAAGATATTTTACACCATACGGGTTTATAATCAAAAGCGGAACTGAGCACGCGAGCGTTATAAGATATTTTTTAAATGGACGCCCGGATATCATTTCACCCACGGCGTACATAAATATAATTCCCAACCCAGATACAACACCACCGTGTAGATTGTTCCAAATCATTATTAAAAACGGAATTACTATTAACGTTTTATTTTTACCGGCTCGTGCCCGCTCCAAAATATAAATAACCACCGCCACAAACAAGAATGTAAACATCTGGCATCTTACAGGAAGGCAGACACAATGGTTGTAAATAAAAAGTGTGATTAAAAACAGTAATATATTATGCGAATACTTTTCGCCCATTCTTAGCTTAATAGTTTTAATACAAAAGAAAAAGGTCAAAAATATAAACACCGCCTGTAATACAATCAACCCCAAGGCTCCAAAAAATTTAAGAACAGGATAAAAACAAAAAGTACCAGAACCCCATTCGTGATCATACCATATATGTGACGGTGTATAAGACAAAAAGTCATGCTTTAAGACATGTCCGGTTGCCCAAAACACTTTACCAACAATTAATCGTGCCCACAAATCATAGTCATAACCGACTGTGTGATTAGCTAATACGAAACATAGCCCAAACAATGTTAAATAAAAAATCCATGAATAAAGTTTTTTTTCAGTCATCTCTATAATCTTTTTGCAGTTGTTGTATTTTCAAATATAAACCTTCCGCCAGAGAGGGCAAGAACTTTAAGAGAACATGAGCCGTTTTTTCTATCAATTACCCCAAGTGATGATAACCTTGCTGCCATAAGCTCATTTAACTCTTCAGGTGATACAAACAGGGCACACTCAGATGTACACTTTACATTTCCGAACGGACAATTTTTCTCCATATTTCCCTCCCTGTATAATATTCTAGTATAAAAATTTTTGGAATGCAGTGATTAGAGCAATTTAATAAAAAAAACTGACTTTTTGGAGTCAGTATAAGTATTCCATAATTTTGGAGGAGATTTTGGGATAGTTGTTACATGGCATGTTATTACAATTTTTTGTTTAATGGTACTATTTTGAATTAAAATTTTACAAAACTTTACAAAAAGCCTATTGCATTTTTGCCATGATTATTATACAGCAATGATTTTGGGGAGCATGGCGATTTATTAAAAATTAATCATTCCTTCGAATAGTATTCCTTTTTGCCAAATCAAAAAAGCAGAACCTTGCTAATGTAAAAAATGATTGAATGTAAATTCATCAACTGAATTATATTTTATAATACTACCTGAATAATTGACAATTAAAGGTGCAGTTCCTCCTTCTAACACCTCCCCAATAACAATTCCATCCGTCGTACAGCAGTAAACTTCAGGAAGTGCAGCAACAAGCCCGTAATCTTCACCGCCGAACAAAACAAGATTTTTCCAATCACTAAAAATCTCTATCTTCTTATTATATGGTATTTTTTCAAAATCTATACATATAGTTACACCAGAAGCTGCTGCTATCTTAAACAATGCATCTCCAAGTCCATCTGAGGTATCCATCATTGCATATGGTGTCTGAATGTTATCAGATATTGTAAGTGCAAATTTAGGATACAAAGTCGGATTAAAATGAGCTTGTACAAGTTCGTTTACATCTTGTCTGCCTTGTTCCAAAAGCCGTAATCCGCCTGCGCTTGAGCCATGCTGTCCGCATAAAACAATTTTATATCCGGGTTTTGCATTCCTGCGTGATGAAATATTTCGTTTCCCGACCTTGCCTATCATTGATATTGATATAAAAACTTTATCCCCGCCGGTTAAGTCACCGCCTGCAATTTCAACCGGCTTAATTCCCTCAATAACAGTACTTGCAGCTCCTGCCTGCATTCCCCTATAAAATTCTTCTACAAAGCCTTCACCTAAATTACCTGGTAAAGAAAGAGCTACTAAACAATAAACAGGCTCCGCGCCAGAGGCTAATATATCACTTATATTCACCTTTATTGCTTTTGCCCCAAGCTGGTAAGGTGTCATCCAATCAAGACTAAAGTGCACTCCCTCCACAAAACTGTCTTGCGTTACTGTAATCCCCAGCTCCTTAAGATAAGCACAATCATCACCAATAAATCTGCTCTTTGTTATACTTTTTATTATTTCTATTAATCCGCGCTCATTCATCAATTAATAGTAAACACCTTTTTATAATAAATAAATATACCTGCAGCAGACAAAATTATATTAGGTAAAAATGCCGCCATTACTGGAATAAGCGTTCCTGCTTCACCAAGTGATATAGAAAATGCACGTACAAGGTAATATACAAATATAATCAAAATACTGAATAAAAACCCTCGGTTATACCGAACCCTCGGCGGTGTAATAGCAAGAGGAACACCAATAAGCACTAACGCAATGGTCATTAGCGGCAGTGCTATTTTATCATACAGGCTTATCATTAATTCCTGTTTATTTTTAACGTCAGGTTTGCTTAAATACCTCAAAAGCTGGATAAAGTTATGCTCATTTGCAATATTTTTATTCATTTCTTTTGACAAGTCCATGCCAAACATCGCATCAGACTGTTCAAACATAGCAGTATCAAGTATTTTCCCCTCATCACCTATTGTATATATTACTCCTTTATCAAATTTCCAGCCCTCAGGAGACGTCTTTCCTTCTCTTGCTTGCAATATCTGAATTGTACCGTCTTTAGAATTGTCCAAAAGTGTTATATTATACAATGTTTTATTACGGCATTGTCCAACATAAAATAATCTTTTTAAAGTTCCATACTCTTTTAACTCTTTAAATGTAAAATTATTTTTACCTTCAGGAATATTTTTCTGCCCAAATGCCCAGAGTGCAAGGTTTGTTGCCTGCTTAGTCATAACAGGAACAACAAACTCGTTAATACTAAAACTTACAAGCGACATTACTATCGCAAAAATAAAAATAGGTTTTGCAATACGGTTAAGACTTATTCCGCAGGCACGCATTACGGTAATTTCGGAAAGAAGGCTGAGATTGTTCAACGTCATAACAGTTGCAAGCAGCACGCCCATAGGGATTGTCATTACAAATACTGTCGGCAGATGTAGAATAATTATCATCAGAGCAACTTTAAACGGCACACCGTACGTTGAAATCTGCTTAATTAGCGTAATAAAACCTTCTGAAGCAAAAATAATCGAAGTAAATACTAATACACCCATTATAAACTGTCCAATTACCTGTGATAGGATGTATTTATCCAATATTTTGAGATTTTGGTATTTTTCAATTAAATTCATGCTTAGATTTTATCAAAACCTGTATATTTTCTCAAAACTTCAGGAATTATAACAGAGCCGTCTTCTTGCTGGAAGTTTTCCAAAATAGCTGCAAAAGTTCTTCCAACTGCAAGTCCTGAGCCGTTTATTGTATGAACGAACCTTGTTTTGCCGCTTTCTTTGTCTCTGTATCTTATATTTGCTCTTCTTGCCTGATAATCACCATAATTAGAGCAGCTGGAAATCTCTTTATAAGTGTTATAAGAAGGCATCCACACCTCAAGGTCGTAACACTTATTTGCACTAAACCCTATGTCAGCAGTACACAATGCAACTCTTCTGTAAGGCAGCCCTAAAAGCTCCAGGCATCTTTCACCGTTTTTAGTTAGTTTTTCGTGCTCTTCAGGGCTTGTTTCAGGAGTTGTAAGTTTAACCATTTCAACTTTATTAAACTGATGAACACGAATTAAACCTCTTGTATCTTTGCCGGCAGATCCTGCTTCACGTCTAAAACACGGGGTATATGCCGTCATATATTTCGGGAGGTCATCTTGAGATAGTATTTCATTTGCATAAATATTTGTAACAGGGACTTCCGCTGTAGGTATCAAATATAAGTCTTCATCCTGGCATTTATACATATCTTCTGCAAACTTTGGCAGCTGCCCTGTACCTGTCATTGTTGCCGAATTAGCCATAAATGGAGGCATAATTTCCTCGTACCCGTGCTCTAGTGTATGCAAATCAAGGAAAAATTCTATTATAGCACGCTCTAGCCTCGCACCTTTCCCTCTATACATGACAAATCTTGATTGTGAAAGCTTAACTCCACGCTCAAAATCAACAATACCTTTTGCTTCTGCAATATCCCAATGCGGTTTAAACTCAAAATTAAACTTAATCGGTTCGCCTGTTCTGTGAACTTCTACGTTATCATCCTCAGATTTACCGATTGGGGTTGTTTCATCGGGAATATTAGGAATATTTAATAACAGTGCACGCTGGGTTTCATCCAGTTCAATCTGCTTCTCTTCCAAATTCTTAATTTTATCACCGATTGCACGAACTTCTTCTTGTACAGCATCAGTATTTTCTCCGCGCTTCTTCATCTCGCCTATCTTTTGAGACTCGGTTTTTCTTAATGCCCGCAGTTCATCTGCTTCCGTTTGAATTTTTCGACGTTCTACATCTATCTCTATTACTTTATCTATTGATAATTCAGGATTTCTCCTCTTCAATAACTCATTTATCTTTTCAGGATTTTCTCTTATTAAACGAATATCCAGCATTTATACACCTCACATACTATTATATTAAAATATAACCCTCTCAAAGATTTTAATCAATATATATTATTTTTTTTCGCTTTTCTTTAATGTTATACCGTTCAATTTACAAAAAGATATTAATACACTAAACGCTTCTTTTACCAATTTATTCAAATACGGATTTTCTATTAATTCACTTTTATCCCGCGCTGCTTGGAACATTTTTATTGCCTTGGTTATAAAACCAACTCTCGATTGTGTCTTAGGAATTGCCTGTTCTTGATAGTATTTGCCGTAAAGTATATATAATCTTACAAGCAAGTCATCCATTTCAAACTGTTTTGCTATTACAATACCTTTTTCTATATACATTTTGGCCGATTCAAAATCGCCTTTTGAAAGATAAATCTCACCAATTAACTTATTAAACAGTACTATAAAGTAATAGTTGTTAACATTTATACCGCACGCAACATCTAATGCCTTTGACGCTACATCAAGCGCAAACTGCGATCCCTTTGTGATTAACTTCGTATCAGCTATCAAATACCAGGTTAAAAGCACACCTGTTGCAATCTTTTCTTTTGCAAAGTAAGAAACCTGCTCTTCCAAAATTTCAAGTGCTTTTTTATTTTCTCCGCACTCTTGTAAATACTTTGCTAAAAGTGTTTTTAAAATATTTTTTGTAAAGCTGTCACCAGCATTATTTGCAAATGTAACCGCTTGGAAAAGCTCTTCTGTTATTCCTGTAAACTTGTGTGTTAAAAATTTATTTATTACATTTATAAAGTTCCAAAGCGACATTAATTTATCGTCAATAGAATCAAGTTCATGCCTGTTTAAAGTATCATCTAGAATTTCTTCCGACGCACTTATACTCCCTCTGATACTGTTAGCCATTGCTAAAAGCAGCTGGCATTTAAACTGCAAATTGTGATTCTGGATATTGTTTTTCTCTAAAGTGTCAAATATAAATCTTATTACTTCAAGTCCGCGATTATTGGCAGACCAAATAAGCGCTTCCGCCAAGTCAAAATGTATCTCCAGCCAATTTGTAAACAAGCATTCCTGAGATATGTTTTTATTTCCGCCTTTTTTATTCAAATACTTATTAAGTACAGGAAGTATTTCATTGTCTATAAGGTTTAATATTTGTCCGCAATTCCCAATTTTTAAAAGGGCTTTAACTTTTCTTGTCTTTATCAAAGCTCTTTCAAGTTCATTCTCTGCCGGAACTAAATCAAGAACTGCATCTGTACATTCAACAGCTCCATAGTAATTACCCGCCTTCATTGCACAGGACGCTAGATATCCCAGTAATTCTATCCGTTGATATATATCCTCCTCTTTTATTAATTCAAGCGCTTTAGGCAAATATTCCATCGCCAGCTCAGGATTAATTTTTTCAAGCAGTTTGCCAAGACGGGTGTAAATGTTTCTTTTAACAATATCTGCATTGGTAAGATTAATCATATCAGACAACTGCAGCGCTTGTTTTTGAGAAACCAAATATATACTAACATCACCAATATATGATGCATACTTCATAATTTGAGTCCAGATAGCAAAAGCTTCTTCTCTCATATCCATATTCTGTGCTAAAAACGCAAGTGCAGCGGATGTTGATAATTTATACCCTATAAACAGGTTAAACATATTTTGATTAACATCATCATAATCTATAGATTGTTTTACGTTTGATAAAATCAAACTCCAGATTTTACTGCTTTTAAATTCAAAAGATAAATTACTTACAGGAATTATATAATTGAGTTTAACCAGCTTAGACAAAATTAGTTTCAAGTACTCGCCGCCGATATTATAAAGCCGCTCAAGCGCCGCCGGATAAAATTTCACACCCAAAATAGCACACGCTATAAGAATACGGTATGCCATATCATCTTCTTTTTTTAGAATTTCCAATCTTTTATTAATTATTAAATCTATATTCGAAAGCAATTTAGGTTCAATTCCAAGACGCTTATAATCCATCATCAGGTTAAGTGACTGCTCTATAACTGAGGGATTGCCGTTTGATATTTTAAACAAAGCATCTTTCATTGCTGTAGAAAATTCTAATTCGTCATATTGAAGTAAAAATGCATCAATTTGAACTTTCTTTAACGGCGCTATTGTTATATCTTTATATGCCGTATCTTTAAAGTGACTGCATGGAAATACTCCGCGCACCGGAGTATGCTCTGAATAAGTAAATATAAATTTGCAATTTGTTCTTACATCTTCAAATTCTATAAGTCTCTTTAATAATTCATACGAAGTACTGTCCATGTTTTCAAAATTATCTATTACTACCAGTACTTTAATCTGCGCAATAATTGTCTTAAATACTTTTATAAAAATATTTATATATTTTTCTTTATTTAAATAAATATTTTCGTAATAGTCTGTTTTTTCAGGATATAAAAAGTTTAATAAATCTAAAACTTCGCTGTTAGAAAGTGTGGGGAAGTCTTGTTTAAAAAATTTTATTGCATTTTTTTTTAATAAAAGGGTATCTATACAATAGTTATTCACATTAAAAAATGTAAGCAGCAAATCCTGAATAAAACCCATCGGTGTTAATTGAGTAATTTGTGTACATTTACCTATAAGCCATACAAATTTGTAGCTTTTTAAATCATTTGCAGCAAAACGTAATATCAGGTTTTTACCAATACCGCTTTCGCCGCTTATCGAAATTACTTTAACATTGTCATCTTTTATATACTGTACAAGAAGGTTTTTAGCTTTTTGCTGGGAAATTGCCTGGTTTTCTGCTTTAATTTCGGGTTGTGCTTCTTCTACGTATTTATTCAACTCTTCGTTTTCATCTTCTGCTTGCATGAACTTATATCCGCATTTTCTGCAATGAGCAGCTTCCGGCAGATTTAGAGAATTACATTCAGGGCATTTTTTTAGTAACTCAGATTTACATGAAGAGCAAACAGCTGCAGTAATAGGATTATAGCTGCCGCAAAACTTACATAGCGACCCTATTTTGGTTTGGCAATGCGGACACTTAATAGTATTATCATCAATTTCTCTTTTACATTTAGGACACTTCATTTCCAAATATTCTCTTTGCAAGCGCTGTTAATTCATAAAGTCGCTCAGCAGCCTGCGACTGGGATATATTTAATTCATCAGATATTGTTTCTAATGATTTTTTTTCAATATATCGCAAATTGTACAGTTTAATATACTCCTTCTGCGGATATTGGTCTGCAAGCACCTGTAACTCCGATTTTAACTTTTCAGTTAATGAACTGTCTAAATTAATATTGCTTTTACCTGATGGAGTATAGTTAAATACATTATAGTAATTTGAATAATCAGCCTTGCTTTTTTCAGTCACACTATCAAGCGGGGCTGATAATAGAATACTGCGTTTTTTTATTGTCGTTATAACAGATAACTTAACAATTCTGTCAATATAACTTTTTACAACGGTTTCATCAGTAATATTATCAAGAATATTACCAAGACGAGCAACAACATCTTCGTATATAAATTTCAATAAATCTTCATTCCCTTTGTATCGCTCATTTTGGGTTATTTCTTCAATTATTAAATTCTCATATTTTGTTTGAAGTAATTTATCCATAATTTAAACCTAAAATTTAACTAT
Organism: Candidatus Gastranaerophilales bacterium; assembly: GCA_944326905.1. Taxonomy (GTDB): domain Bacteria; phylum Cyanobacteriota; class Vampirovibrionia; order Gastranaerophilales; family Gastranaerophilaceae; genus CALUTH01. The sequence continues at coordinate 9,162 of CALVFU010000019.1, read as the reverse complement.
TAACCTGATAATACCCTTATTTTTGCCAAACGTACCTGCATACGGCTGTGTATTTTTTAGTATATTTTTAGCAGTTGAAGCTGCTATTTCATCAACTTTCTTTGAGCCGGACGAACTTGATATTTTTTCATACTTAATTACATCTTTATCTACTGATAAATCTACTACAATTTTATTTGCAAGAGGCTGTTCGCTTGCAATAAGCAGAGCATTTTTAAACTGCAGCTGCATACGTTTCGCCAATTTTATTAAATATCTTCTGGAATGAGTATTAACCATTACCGAAGGAACATCACACTCTACTGTCATAGCGGAAATCGAAACAGATGTATCTAATAGTTGTACAGGTTCTTCGATATCTTCAAGCATTGCTTCAGCTTCAGTTTCCACTTCTGTTTTCTTAGGCGGCTGTACTGACTGAGCTTCTGCAGGCGCTGCCAGTTCATTTGGAACTGTTTCAACCGAAGTGTTGCCTTGGATTTTCTCCATTATAATGTCTTTGTTAAGGAATCCTGCAACTCCTAAAGCAACTGCTAGAACAAGAACACCTCCAAGTATATTTTTAGAAGATTTTTTCTTCTTTTTATATGCAGGCTTTTCAACCGATGGGATTTGACCATCATCTGTATATAATTCATCAATTTCATCTGATAAATTCTCTGCCTCTGATGAAACATCTTCTTGCGCGTCATTTAACTCAGTTTCTGCATTTGACTGTACTGCAGTTTCTGCGTCCTTAGATGATGCAGGCTGAATAGTTTCGTCAGGCTCTATTGAATTTACAAAACCTTCCATAGCTGCTTTTATGTCAAGTCCGGCTGTCTCCTGCGGAGCATCTTGTATTACATTCAATTCTTTTTCAAGCTCCGAATCTAGTTCACTTGGAACTGTACTGTCTGCAGCATTAAATTCTTCATTATTCGGCTCCGCCGGAATATTTCTATTTAATAATTGACTGTCAATATTTTGAACATCTGCGGCAAACTCAGAGAAAGTCAATTCTTGTGCTTTTTGTTCATTAGACAGACTATATTCATCTAGTTCCGCTGCCGATTCATATGAACTTTGCTCCTCTGTATCTTGTTCTGACAATATGCTTTCTGCATTTTCAGTATCAACGGCTCCATTAATATTAGGTATACTTTCTAAAGGCTCTATAGCAGGGAGCTCTTCTAAATCTAATGAAATACCATCTTGAGCAGTTAATTCTTCAATTGGCTCATCTAACTGAGGTGCTACTTCAAGCTCTAAAGGTTCACCCTCTGGAAGTGCAAAATCTCCCGCTGCTTTCGCTTCAACCGGCTCCAATTCTTCAACCTGCGTTATATTTTCAACCGGCACTTCTTCGAGCTCTAAAGGTTCACCCTCTGGAAGTGTTAAATCTTCCGCTGCTTTCGCTTCAACCGGCTCCAATTCTTCAACCTGCGTTATATTTTCAACCGGCACTTCTTCAAGTTCTAAAGATTCGCCCTCTGGAAGTGTTAAATCTTCCGCAACTCCAGCTTTCACCGATTCCAGTTCTTCAACCTGCGCTATATTTTCAACCGATGCTTCTTCAATTGTTAAAGCTTCTTCCTCAATTACGGGTTCAATATCCTCAGTCTGTACTTCTTCTAATTCTTGAGGTTCATCCAATGATAATGTCAACTCCTCAGCATCATCAGGCGCTAATTCAGGCACCTCCTCAGGAATTTCTTCTACAACAGACGTATCATCTAACGCTGTATCCGTTTGTGTAAGTTCTGAATCGTCAGTTACAGGCTCATATAAAAGCTCCGTTTCTTTATCCGATGTTAAATCAGCTGCATTAACCCGGTCAATCAATTCTGTTTCTTCCGTTTCCATATGAAGTTCAAGATGCCCCGGCTCTTCTTCAAGGTTTTCCACCTCTTCCTGTTCTAAATTATCAACTGTGCTATTTTCTATGTCTAAAATTTCAGCATCCAAACCAGATTGTTCCCCGCCCCCCGCAGTCTCCGCTTCAATCTTTGGCTCATCAATATTAGGTTTTTCAATATCTAACAATTCCGAATCAGAAAGTATTAAATCTTCCGCAGCATCCTCTTCAACAGACTCTATTTTTTCAGCCTGTGTAACATCCCCTACAAGCGCTTCTTCTAGTTCTAAAGGAGCAACCTCGGTAAGTGTTAACTCTTTCGCTTCATTCTCTTCAACAGACTCTATTTTTTCAATTAGAGCAATGTCAGCAGCAGGTGCTTCTTCAAGTTCTAAAGACTCTGCTGATGAAAGTTCTGAATTTTCCGCAACGCTTTCTTCAACCGAGGTTACATCCTCTACAGGTGTTTCTATACCAGACATTTCAAGTTCTCGGTTCACTTCCTGGTCAATAATAGTTCCAAGAGGGCTTTCATACTCTTGTACCGTTCCTTGTTCTTGCCCCTCCGAAAGTAAAATCTCAGCGTTATCTTCAGCCTGTATAGCACTATCGGTTTCTTCTTCAGCAAACTCACCAGAAACAGTATCACCCGGCGCATTTTCCTCATCAGTTAATGATAAAATATCAACTTCATCATCAGATATAGAAGCATTTTCTACAGCGCTCTCCTCTGCTTGCTGCTCAGTATCTGCTGCTACTCCGTCTTTTGCCTCATCTGCTTCAACACTACTGTTTAAAAATTCATCCATATCCAGAGTGCTAGATGAATTCTCATCTTTATTCTCTTCTTCTGAACCAGACAAATTGACAACATCATCTGTTGCTGCAAATAAATCATCAAAATCAGTATCTGATACCGACAGACCATCAGCATATCCTAAATCTATATCTTCCATTACGGTCTGCTGTTCTGTGCCAATAATCTCTTCACCCAAATATGAATACGCGGTGTCATTATTTTCAAAATTTATACCAGAACTATTTAAAATATCTTCGCCTTGTTCAAATTCCAAAAGCATTTGTCTTGCCTTTTCGTAATTCATTAAGTCCTGGCAAAATTCCTTTGTATCCAGCAGCTGATTATCTAAATACAATATGCTTTTCTTTTTAAAATTAAGCGGCAGCCCATTTTTAGCTTTAGCAACAATGGAATTAAAAAGTGCTTCAATTTTATCTGCAGGAACTATAGCACTCTTGGGTATAATATAGTAATAGTTATCATAATTAGATTTATCAATTTTAGAAGGCTCAATAAAGCCGGCGATTTCCGCTTTTTCAACAGTGGTATTATAATCAACAAAAAGATATAAATCAGGGGTAATTTCAAGTTCATAATGCTTACGAGGAATAAGATATTCACCCTTACCAAATCCCAGCCGGACATCTATACGAAGCTCTCCTATATAAAAATCTGATACATCCAGCTCCTCAAAAACTTTCTTTATTTTATGTGCTGAGTATTCAATGCCGGGCTTTAAGCCGCATTTTTTAAAAAATTCAAAAGCAGTCTTTAATGCTACAATATTAGCAAGCGCCCTTGAACGCTCTATCCCATCCGATATATAACTACAGAACATTTGTTCTTCAACTAAATTTTTTGATAACAATTTAAGCAATCTCTTCTATATAACTACCACTCAGGTAAATAATACCACAGTTTATTTTTTTTTTCCAGTAGTTTAATAAAAGCAACGGTTTAATTCTTATCACCAGCCTGAAAGGACATTTCTGCAAGTATCCTGGAGATATCCCCGCCTCCAAAAATAATCTCAAATATTAATTGGGCATTTATAATTGCTGTTTCTCTATACTCCATAGTATCTATGTCAATGATATTAAATTCTATATAATCATCACCAACATAATTTATACGCCCGTAGTCGTTACCGGTCGCCCAGCGTAAAAATACATATTGTTGTTCTAAATTTTTTAGTCGGTTTATTAATTTCATTTAACATCCTTCTTACATATATAGTATATTTTATTATTTTTTTTTGTAAAGTCAAAATTCTTTCTTGGATTTATTCTGTTCAGCCATCTGCTTTAAGAAACATTGCTTGGTTATATAATCCACATCAGACGGGTTTATTCTGACAAATTTAAACGCACATATCTGCTTTTTTGATTCCAGTGATAATTTACGCTTGTTCACAAATTCTACTTTAGTAATTATATTTTTTTCCGGGAAGTGCAGCACCAGACCAAGCTGTGCATACTTTTCAGATTCGGGATTAGATAACAATTTTATTATGTTTTCACTGTCCAAAAGCGGTGTTACAATCAAGCTTGTACCATTTCCTGAAACATCAAAGGTCTGGCATTCAATATTTTGTTTTTCGCCATTATTAAAATATATGGTAAGTGTCACCCCCAGATTAAATCTTGTTCTGAAAAACTCCCGCTGCTGCCGTATTTCGTATTCTTCAGGGATTTTTATGTAACAGAACGTATAAGGAGAGTTAAAGACAGTATCTGTGACCTTTGTCTCAAGAATAAAGACTCCGTTAGTGCAATACAAAGCAACGCTTATATCTGCCCCGGACGGAGGAAATTTTATTGAAGGACTCGAAGCAATAAGCAAAATATAATCATCGCTTAGCTCCTTTAATTCTATACCCTCAGTGATAATTGTCTCCGACCACATTGCACGAACATTTTTTATGCCGCCTATACGGTCTTTTAAACTTTTTACCATATACAGTATTATTTTAACATTTTATTTGTATTTTCGCAATAGAAAAAGAAACGCTGCAAAATTAAAATTTTCTTTGCCCCCAAAAACTTATTTAAGCCCTTTTAAATAACTTTTAATCCCGCCTGTTAATATCAAATCCGGCTCGCTCGCGCAAAACTCATCAAGCATTATTACTCCATCGCGCTTATTTCCGCTTTCTATCAAAAGCAGTCCCATCAATACCTTATTAAAGGGATTTGTATTTATATCCAATTCCTTCATCCGCTTATTAATAAGCCCCATCTGTTTATAACATTTCGCAAGATTTATATAATACTGCAGATTAAGCCCGTATAACTTAAGCGCATTTAAATAACAATCCTCTGCTAAATCAGGATACCCTATTATCATATACGTATCACCTAAATTATTATAGTATACAGCACTTGCCTGGCTGTCAGGTTCAAGCGATATTGCTATTTTAAATTCCTGAATAGCTGCGTAGTAATACTTATCCTGTATGTAATTAAGCCCCAAATTATTATGAAAATACGCATTCTTTTCCGCCTCTATTTTATATGTATGCGGTTTTTTATACCCTGATGCCGCAATGGATACAAATATTAGCAGCGTTATTAAAAATAATTTCTTTATCATATTAATGACAATTCCAAGCCTTCCTTTGTCATTACTGCTTCTGTAGAAGCATACATCTCAGCCAGCTGATCCAGGCGCTCATCATTATACGTCGGTTCATAGTGGAAAAACGCAAGTTTTTTTGCATTTATCTGATTCTTAACTTCAAGCGCCATTTCAAATGTTGAGTGTCCAAATCCCTGTTTAGGAATATAAATATTCAAATAATCTTCCGTAGCATATTGACTGTCATGAATTAACAAGTCGCAATTTTTTGCAAATTTTACAAGCTTCTTATCCCCTCCCGGATAACTCTCTTTATCAGTTGCATAAACTACTGACTTACCTTTATATTCAATTTTATAAATCAAAACTCCGTTCTGCGGGTGTGCATATGATTTATAACAGGTTATAACCACATCGTTATTATCATAATCCTCATCAGATAACTCATCTACCCGTTTTAATATCGGATTGGACTTTCCCGGCTTAAATATTATATAATTTGTTTCACTTACATTATTTATATGCAGATTGGCAGCAATATCACCCAAATCCAGCGGAAAAGATTTTGAAAACAGAATGTGCGACAATTCTTCCTTAAGTGTTTCATTATAGTTTACCCCGCCAAATAAATTTATTTGAGTTGAAGCAAGATGGAGCGGTTTAAAAAAAGTAAATCCTTGAATATGATCAAGATGAATGTGACTAAGCAATATACTCGCCTTAACAGGAGTCCTATCTGTAATTGTGGTTCCTGATTCAATATACCGCTGCATAAGTTCGTTGCCAAGTTCAATTATTCCGGTTCCTGAATCCAATATTATTAAATGCCCGCCGACATTCAGCTCTACACAAGCAGTATTTCCGCCATACTTTAAAAAATCCCTTTTTGCGACAGGATAACTGCCTCTCACACCTCTAAACTTAATCTTAAATTCCGACATTTTATCTTCTTTCCTTATTTTTTTAACTCGTATGTTCCTGCTCTGTCTTTGCCCTCGCCCTCAAACATTCCTGGGAATATCACTCTCAGCCTTGAACGGGTTTGTATTTCTTTTAAATTTGTCTCTTTATAATACAAATCTACTATTACTTTATCCTTTTGAGAATTAACATTTACAATTCTAAACGCATTTGGATAAGAAATAAGCGCAGGCGAATTTACAAACAAAAGATTACCATCCTGAACAACTTTAGTGCCATGATAATGTCCTGAAAACAATATCAATGGACGATTATAACTGTATAAATGCTTCAAAACCGCAGTATCATTTAAGAGCTTGTGCTGTTCATTCGGATACGGTTCCAACGCCGGAACGTGCTGAAAAATAATAATCACATCATTATTTGAGGTGTTTTTAACCTCATTATCAAGCCACTCAAGCTGCTCTAGTGGAACTTCTCCATTTGCGGTAACTCTTGATGTTATCATAGTATCAAGAACTATAACCTTAAATCCTTTCTTTGGCTTAAATGCATAATACGGCTTTGTCTCTGTAAAACTTAAATTATGAGCACCTACAATCTTCAAAAATTCACTTTTGGTAAATTTTCCGTCAAAATCCACATCGTGATTGCCAAAAGCAACATACCACGGTACATTTAGATTTTTTACTATTGAAATAAACTCCATCAACTGGGAACGCTTCGGAATATCTAGCATATCCCCTGAAAACATTACAAAATCCACCCCATCTGCTGCGTTCACCTGCATAACAGCATCAGATAACAATTCTCCGCTATTTTCAAGCATTTTATATGAAGAATTCGGCTCCCCTTTAGCATAATGAACATCACTTATTTGCGCAAATTTAAGGTTATACCCGGCAGCTCCGATAACTTGCGCCCCTATAAAATACGCCGCTATGAGCGTTGCAAAAAAATTAAATATCTTTGATGAAAATTTTTCTCTTTTTTTATACCGATTCCCCATAATACCAAATTATACATTAGAGTAAAAGTAAATCTCTACAACCAAATGGTGGAATTTTAAAAAAGCAAGGGCGGCAGACACATTGTGTCTGCCGCCCTTGCTAAATCCTTTAATTACTATCCGGCAGAAGGAGTTTCTAATAACTCCTTATTTGCATTTTCATCTTTTGACGGAATTTCTGTATTATCTTCAGAATCTGATACATTTTCATCATCTTCAACAATCATGTTCATTTTAAATATCTGTCCCTTTTTAAATACTAAATCATTACCGTACTTATAATAAGAAAGCGGGGTTGCGTCAATAGCAGCAACAGCACCAGATTTAAGCCTGTTTCCTTCTTCGTTTTTATAAACGCCTTCTACAACTTGATAACAAGGGCTTATACCTTGTACTACAAGGTTTCCTGCGGTTAGGATGCCCGTTTTAACCAGCTTTTTAGCCTCCATTTTTGCCAAAACATCATATTTCCCTTCTATATGATACTTGATTTCATACTTTTGTCCGTCAACATCATAAAAATAAATAGGTACAAAAACAAAAGAGGCATCACGCTTTAATCTTTTGGGCTGAACAACGTCAGTAATCCTGCCCTCAATAATTGAACCTGCTTTTAAAACTTGTCCATCTTTAGTTTCAACATCTTCAACAAGACTAACTTTCCATGTTTCAGGCGGATCAGCAGTAGTAAAATTACTTTCCGCTGCGACTTTTACTATTCTTGCCTCAGCTGAAGGTACAATTACACAAGCGAGTGCCAATAAAATTAATAATTTTTTCATCAAAAAATCTCCATTCTTGTTTACAATTTTTAATTTAGCATGTAAATCATCACCCGGTCAATGAATAGAGCGGCGTAATTTTTTTTGTTATAAAATAATAACAATGAGGGAGAAAGCAGGATGAAAACAGTAATTTTAACAGCTGATAATCTTGGGTTGGACATTTCCGCCAACCGGGCTATTTTTGAAGCGTTTCATGCAGGCACCGTTCAATCCGCCAGCCTCCTTCCAAATGGTGAAGCTTTTGATGATGCAATTAAAAATGTAGTTAATAGCTGCCCGGAACTTGATATTGGAATACAATTAAATATACTAGAGGGTAAATCTCTTATTACAAACTACGAATCTTTTCTCACTGCAGAGGATGGATATTACAATATTTCAATTGAAAAACTTTTCTTTTTTTCAGGAAATAAAAAATATTTGACACAAATTGAGTTTGAGTTTTCATCACAAATTAATAAAATTCTTGAAAATGGTATAAAACCTGTATATTTAGCATCAAGTTATAATATTCACGCAATTCCGGGAATTTTTGAGATTACATGCCGGCTTGCCAATAAATATAATATTCCATACATCAGAACACAAACAGAGTTACCGTATTTTGCACCAGAATTTTACAGACATCTTGAAGGAAAATATTTTGGAAACGCAGGACATAACTTGTTATTAAACACAATGACCTGGATTAATCAAAGCACACTCAAAAAATACAATATTAAAACAAATGATTATTATATAGGCGTATTGTATTCCAACCAAATGGATAAAAATACAATTGTAAGTGGTATTAAACAACTGCCCAAGGACAGTTTAACAGAAATAGTATTTCACCCTTCGTCAAATAAATGGAAACATTCAAATTATTTAGAATATAAGGTTTTAGTTAATAATGAACTAAAACAAGAGATTGAAGCTTTTGATACTCGTATTAGTACATGGAGTTCACCAGGAGCTGAATTGGAAAAAGGGATTAGTGATAATACAGAAGAAGGAACAGAAGCAGAGTCAAAGGAAGAAAGCACATCAGCAGCACCAAATAAAGACACAAGAAAATATGAAACTGTAGTACACTCTATAACCGTCACGGAAACAGATATAGAAAACAAATAAAAACCTGCTTGACATAAGAGTATGTTCTTACTAGAATAAACATTGTGCCGGTATAGCTCAACGGTAGAGCAACGGTTTTGTAAACCGTAGGTTGTAGGTTCGATTCCTATTACCGGCTTTT
>CALVFU010000018.1 GCA_944326905.1 Candidatus Gastranaerophilales bacterium | reverse complement strand
TTTCGGAAGGGCGCCGTGCGAGCGGAGCGAGCCCAGCCCGAAAGGTGTCGGAAAATGATGAATTTTTCCGACACCCCCGCGAGTTCAGAGGCAGTACAGTATATTTATCTATTAATAATATTTGGGAAAATTTACATATAACTCCCAGTTTGCGGGGATTTACGGAATTGTAACTTTATGCTAGAATAATTTTTACAAATATAAAAAGGAGTGTTTATTTATGGCAAAAGACTGTAGTTTTGATATTGTATCCGAATTTGATAAACAAGAGCTGGTTAATGCGATAGATCAAGTAAAACGTGACATTTCATCTAGATTTGATTTGAAAAATTCTAATTCTGATGTGCTACTTGAAGGTGATAAAATGATAACTATTACAACAAGTGATGACATGAAACTAAAGAACATTTTTGATATACTTCAGTCAAAACTCGTAAAACGCGGCTTAAGTATTAAGCTTTTGGATCCGCTGCCTGTAGAAAACGCCCTTGGCGGAAATGTAAGACAAGTGTTTAATCTAAAGAAAGGTTTAACACAAGAACTTGCCAAAAAGATTGTATCTGATATTAAAGATACAAAATTAAAAGTTCAAGCTTCTATACAAGGAGAGCAAGTACGTGTAACAGGAAAAAGCAAAGATGATTTGCAAGAAGTAATTAAAATGTTGCGTGGAAATGAAGACAAATATAATTACCCGCTTCAATTTACAAATTACAGATAATAATTGCCGAATGATAGTTTTATTTGCTTCTTTTTATGAGTAATAAAAGGATAAACAGAGTATTGAAAATGAAAAACTATTTACGCTAATTAGCAACCATAAAGAATTGGAATCCATGAGGCATATTGTTGTCAGTGTTTTAATTAAAGTGATGAGATAAAAATAAGAGGAGAATATAGCTTTTTATTTATCGCCAAGGTTAGGTTTCTGGTTTGCTTTTTATTAGGAGCAAGGGTATACCGATGAACCAACAAATAAAAGGTAATGCCCAAATAAGTGGTGAAAGACTAGACTCTGTTTCAATTTTATTTTCAAAATAGGCGGATAACAGGACTTTGTTCGAACTCTTTAACAAAACTTTACAACCCATTTTATCATCTCCACAAATAATTATCCATATTAACTGGATTGAAAAATAGATAATTTATAATAGAAAAATAGGGTGGTAGTCTCTCAAGCTACCAGATGCCTTGTAGAAAGTCTAACGGTTCTTATTTATTAAGATGAGAGCCGTTTTTTTTATACGTACAAAATCAAAAAGATTAAAAATAATGCTAAATTGAAATTATCCATATTGATCCTATTTCTAGTCGGGGACTAACTAGAAAGTCTAATTAAAAATATCAGTCAGTTTCCATAGAAAAGGCATCTTTTACCATGTGTTGAATTATTCAATGTTCAAATTGATTTATTTCTAAAAATCATTATACAATAAATATGTTAATAAAAAGATGTGAAATCGACGGAATTACTGTTGATATAGAAATAGAGGACAGTGAATCAACTAAGGAAGAACAAAGTTTAGCTTTAATGAATTTATTGAAATTTTTAGTTGAAGGTCACATTGATAATTTAGTGAAAAATAATGCTCCAAATGAAGATATAAAAAGTTATAAAGAAATATTAGAACTAATCAATAATTATTTGGGATATAAACAACAACTTTAAAAAGTTCGAATCCCATTAGAGGTTACTATATTTTTTTTAAAATGCTCGAACTCTGAAATTCAATATTGGCAACAAAAAAGACCCATCTGGGTCAATTCTCAAAAATGGGGCGGGATATGGGATTCGAACCCATGTATACCGGAACCACAATCCGGGGCCTTAACCACTTGGCGAAACCCGCCACATCTGCTATTCATAGTATACCAAATAAATTTTATCTTACAAGTAGTTTTTTTCTCACGGCAATATAGTAAAAGCCGCGCTTTACTCAAGCGCGGCTTTTACTATATTTATGCGTTTTAGAATTAATTAATTCTTTGGAACATGTATCCTATTCCGCGTGCTGTAAGAATTAATTCAGGGTTTGCAGGGTCAGCTTCTAACTTAGAGCGCAGCCTTGAAATATGAACATCTACAACTCTTGTATCAATTCTGTGGTCAGCCGGGTAGGACCAAACATGCTGCAAAATTTCATTTCTAGAAAAAGCTTGACCAGAATTATTTACCAATAACTCAAGTAAACTAAATTCCATGCCGGTAAGTCTTATTCTTTCGTTTTTACGATAAACCTGACGTCTTGCTGTATCAATTTTTATACATCCTGTGGTTATAACATTTTTCGCGACTTTACCGCCTGCTGCCGGTATAACTACATCTTTTACGCCGCTGCGTCTTAATACGGCTTTTACTCTCGCCTCAAGCTCTTTGGGAGAAAACGGTTTAATTACGTAATCATCTGCACCAAGTTCCAAACCTGTTATTCTTTCAGAAACATCGCCTAAAGCAGTTAATATTATAATAGGGATATCTGATGTACGTCTAATCTCTCTGGTTACACCATAACCATCCATTTTAGGCATCATAACATCTAACACTACCAAATCGGGATTTGTTTTATTAAACAATTCTAATGCTTCTTCACCATCTTCAGCTACCACAACATCATAGCCGACCATTTTCAGACGCGTTTCCAAAATCCTTCTGATACTTGCTTCGTCATCTGCTACTAATATTTTCTGACGAACAGCTTCACCTGGGTTTAAATCCTGAACTTCTTCGTTTGTAGTCATTCTCATCTTTCCTTATCGCCAACAAATGTAAATTCTGTTCTTAATATTTATATATATATCTTAATAGAACTTAAAGAAAATTGCAAGTGTTTTTTTGTTGGCTAAAAGCAGGGAAATAACCGAAATTACAAATTTTTAACAAAATTTTTACTCTAAAAAAATACTTGATTTACAATACTTAATAAACATATTGCCAATTATACATTTTTTAGGTAATAATGATATATGAAGCTATCACTGCATAGAATTAATTTCAAAAGCATCCCGCCCAATTATTCAGTTATTGATAATTATCTCTCACGCTCTGCTCAGCCGGATAAAAGCGGATTTTGCTGGCTAAAAAAACAAGGTGTGACTGATATTATCAATTTTAGGACAATGTATGCTGATAAAATCGGCTTTAATGAAAAAGATGCTGTTGAAAAACTCGGAATGAAATATCATCAAATCCCAACTATTACAAAATCTCCACAGCCTGAAAAAGTGGAAGAATTTTTAGATCTGGTTGATAATATAAAAAAATCCGGAGGGAAGGGGCATATTCACTGCTTTGCAGGCGCGGACAGGACTGGATTATATGCATTTATTTATAAAATGAAAATGGGTATTGGAACACTTTTACAAAATCAGCAAGAATGGATTAGTAAGGGGCACAATATCTCTTTATACCCCAAACTCATACCTTGGGCTACGGATTTTGTAAAAAAATATTACCCCAAGCTGCCGCCTGCTTTTTAGCCGATACTAAGATTTTATTTCAATATGACTTATTATACAGAGAAGCAAGAATGCAAAAGATGCTCCTAAAAAAGCTCCGCCTATTGTATCTGTCGGATAGTGAACTCCTAGCCACACACGTGTAAATGGTATTATCAGCATCCAGGCTATAACAATTACAAGCAAACTATTTTTTAATATTTTACTTTTTATATAAGTATTTATAAGAAATAAGAATATTATTCCCATAAAAAACGCAGTTGTTGTATGTCCTGAAGGGTAAGAAAATTCTGTTTCCGCTATTCTTTGCAAATACACGTCGGGCCTCTGGCGCATAACGACATTTTTTATAAACTTTATGATTGGTAGCATCAAAAAATAGCCAACTGTAATTATAGTAAATGTTCGATACTTTTTTAAGTATAAACATATCACAAAAAGCGGAATTAAAAACTGTATAAAATATGATGAGAAACCAAAATCCGTTATTGATACGATAACCCGGAGCGGAAGGAATTCAAATAAATGTCTTATTAGTAAAATACTTTTTATATCTATAGCTGTTATATGAGGCATAAAAATAATTAAGCAGAGAGAATATAAAGCAAAAATTAATAACAAACTCAAAAATAATATAAAATACCTGCTTTTTAAAATCTCTCTCATAAGTTTTTTATCACATAAAAATAATAAAAATACAATGAGAATATTTTACATCCGAAACAATACATTCTGCCTTGGTGAGCTTATGCACTTATGCTTCGGCAAATACATTTTCCAAAATTTGTAAAATTAAATCTATAAGGGTATAATAATTAATATGGATGAAAATAATTTTATATCCGACTACACAATAGTGGATATTGAGACAACCGGTCTTTCACCGATAAGGGATGAAATTATAGAGATTTCAGCAATCAGAGTAAGAAATAACTCTATTGTTGATACTTTTTCCTCTTTAACTAAACCGGAAGGTATTATAAGCACATTTATTACTTCCCTTACCGGCATAACAAACGAAATGGTAAAAAATGCTCCTGATATAAAAAGCACATTATCTGATTTTTATAATTTTCTCTCAAAAGATTGTATAGTTGGGCATAATATAAATTTTGATTACAGATTTTTGCAATATAACATAAATAAATATCTTGGGAAGGAACTGTATAATAAAAAGCTTGATACAGTAAAACTAGCAAGAAAATTCTGCCCAAACCTTGAAAGCTACAAGCTTGCGAATCTTGCAAAATATTTTAATATCAGCACTGCCGGACATCACAGAGCTTTAAAAGACTGCGAGATAACATATAATGTTTATTATAAAATATTTGAAAATTCTCAGGTGGACAAACAGCTTTCATTTGTTATACAATAAGTAAATCGGAGTAAAAATCAGTGAATAATTACTATAATATTGAACATATTGAGTATTTAAAGAAAATAGAGTTCGATAAAAGATTAAGAGCGCTGGAGCGAAAGCTAAAGAATAAAAAAATAGTATTATACGGAGCCGGAACATTTTTTCAGGACTTGGTAAAAGTCTATGATTTAACGAAATTAAATATTATTGGCATAGCCGACAGAACATTTTATAATGCTGAGGATATGGACAAAACATTTCTGGGGTATACAAAATTTAATTTTGATGACATTATAACAAACGCACCAGATTATATTCTTGTCAGTACCTTAAAATCTGTAGATATAATTGAAGAACTTAATGCTAAAGTGAGTAAAAATATTAAAGTTCGTCCACTTATCAAAAAACCTGTAAAAGACTTATGGGAAGATGTATGGGGAGGATCAGGTAAGTGCTTATCAAAAAAGATTACCAAAACACTATATCCAAGCACTTGAAAAGTATTATCAGCAAGGGATTAATGGTGCAAGAGGAACAGTTTTTTATCGCCGGGCTTGTTAAAGAATATTCTCCGCGCAAAGTTCTTGAAGTTGGCGTAGCTTCTGGCGCTTCATCAATTATTCTTTTAGATGCATTAAAAAACGACGGTAAATTGTACTCGCATGATTACTCCTCAATAGATTATTCTTCAAATAAACCAACAGGTTATCTGCTAAATGAAGTTCCGAAATTAAAATTAAACTGGACACTAAAAACCGGCGGTATGTGCTGCAGATATCTTGATGACTTTTGTGCTGACGGTGAGTTATTTGATTTATGTTTTTTGGATACCAGCCATGCTAATCCGGGGGAGTTTCTTGATTTTTTACAAATTCTTCCGTATATGAAAAAAGGTAGTATACTAGTTTTACATGACATATCACTACATACAAAATATACACATAAAAATTATCAAACAAGCTGCATTTTATACAGCGCAATAAAAGGACGAAAAATTCTACCCAAAGGTGATTTTTTTGTAAATATTGGAGCAGTTATCCTAGATGATGATATTATGCATAACGTCTATGACATTTTTAACCTCCTGCGGTTGCCTTGGCAATACAATATAAGTAAACAAGATATTAATGATATAAAAAAATCCTTTACAAAGCATTATTCGCTTGAAATGAATAAACTATTCGATAGTTTTTGCAATTTTACCCCAAAGAAAACAGAATCTAATACAGAAACAATAAGAAAATTTTTGAGAGCATTGAAAAATAACTTATGGATATAAAACTTGCCTACATCACAGATTTAAACTACACAATGCCGACTATGGCAAGTATAGCTTCTTCTGTTTCTAATATGGAAGAAGAGTATAAAATTTATGTTATTACAACCTTTAATAATCTGGATATCACAAATAAATTTCTTTCTCTGGGAAATAGCCATGCTAAAATTATTGTAAAACCAGTTAATCCAAAAAATTATATTCCTCAGAACATAATCTCAGCCACTCATGTCTCAACTACAGCTCTTATAAAATTCTTCCTTCCCAATATACTTAAAGATGAAAATAAAGTCATTTATATAGATGGAGATACTATTATTCAAAAACCACTCTGCAAACTTTATAACACAAATATTAAAGATTATTATGCAGGAGCAGTATTTGATAGTGCGCTTACAGTAATGCCGCAACATGCTAGGGATCTAAATATTCCTCCAGATAAATATTTTAACTCCGGCATGATGTTATTAAATCTTGACAAAATGAGAAATTGTAATATCTCAGAAAAACTTTTAGAATATAAGCTTAGGGGGCAGAATTTTTTTATGGATCAAGACGCATTCAACAAAATCTTATATGGAAATATAAAATTTCTGCCCGGAATATATAATACAATAACAAGTCAAATTGCACCCAAAAGATTGTTTTCATTTTCAAATCCTTATAAGGAAGCTGTTATATTACATTTTGCAGATTCAAGAAAACCATGGATATATCAAAGAGGAATATTATCAAAAATTTTTAAAAAATATTATAAATTAACGCCATGTAACAATGTAAAATTGAAGTTAAAGAATTACAATAATATACTTATTACTAAATTTATAAAGGCACTTATCAGACAGCAATTTATATAGGAGGGCAAAAATGTTTTTAAAATCAATTTTTAAACACAAGCAGAACATGACTAATTTAATACTAAACGAACTACTTTATGCAAATTATTTCCACGACTGTATAAAAGAATCAAAATGGCTTATAAAACAAGATTTTTGCCCATCCAAAGGTGCTGCAAATTATTCCTTTCTCTTTCTATTATTTAACACTCTTGAAAATTACAACCCGCAGAATATTCTTGAATTTGGACTTGGACAATCAAGCAAAATAACAACCCAGTATGTATACAATAAACAGCCAAATGCAAAACTAACAATCATTGACAACAACAAAACCTGGATAGAAGTTTTTTCAAAAAAACTTAGTCTATCTAAAAATACACAAATAGAGTTAAAAGAACTTGAAACCTTAGCCAACAACAGTATACGCTACAAACAAGCAGGTTTAGTAAATGAAAATGAAAAATTTGACTTGGTAATAGTTGACGGACCGTTAGGTGTAAACCAAGAAACCCCAAGAACAAATATAATTAATCTTATTCCCCAAAACATTGCAAAAGAATTTATTATCATAATAGATGATTACGAAAGAAAAGGCGAACAAAATACAGTAAAACTGCTCTTAAAAAAATTAAACGATCTAAAAATTAAACATGCAACGAGTGTAATATCCGGCATGAAAAAACAAATTTTAATTACATCTGAGCATTGTAAATATCTTCATTGGATATAATATTTATTTATCATATATGCTTTTAAGCAATCAAACACAAAATTATAATGGAGGCAAATTCAGTCAATATAATAATTACAACCTATAGTTATAATATTTGTAACAAAATGTAAATAATAGGGCAAAAAAAATTTTGTTTTGTTTTAGAATAGTTGTGTAGACAGATTAGCTTAAAAAGAGGCAAATATGAAAGTTGATTTTTTACAATCAGAGAATCGAATAAAGTCCAAGCCGCCAATGCACAGTATGTATGCCGAGCGCAATATTCCCCCAATGAATACGGCATTGTGTGACGAGAGACTAAGTATAAATAATAAAAATAATGGCAGCAACATGAGGAATAATAATGTAGCTGCCATTAATTTTACTGGTCAAGATGTAGGTAAGATTAGCAAAAAGATTTTTAAATCAAAACCCTTTAACAAAATGCTTATATTTTTTGAAGACAATACTGCAATTTCGCAAAACGGAATTGCCTTCGTAATTGCAGGAGGAGCACGCCCTGCAACTAATATATTAATGGCAGGTAAGGATGATAAAGAAGACGCATACCACGCCGCAACACACGCGGCTTCATCAGCCGCTGTTGGTCTGGGTACAACTTGTGCTGTTATGAAACCTTTTACAGATGGAGTTAAAAGATTTAAAGCTAACCCGGCAAAATACCTGAATGAGAAAATGGCTGCTTTTTACGGTATTGACTCACTTGGTGCAAGAAAAGTCCAAACTTCAAAAATATTTAAAAATACCTGCAAATTTGTAGAAATGATACCTGAGCTTACTATTGCTATTCCTAAAGCCATACTTACCATAGCTTTAATTCCGCCAATATTAAAGTTTATGTTTGGAATTGAAAAAGGAGGAGGAAAAAATAAGACAGCGCCAAATGTACCTAAACCAATATCAAATGTACCTTCTAACGGAAAGGAGGCAGCATAATGAATCTTACTATCCAACCTAAAATATATAATAATTCATACAACTTAAAAAACAATCCCAAAAATAGCTTTGATAATAATAATTTTGAGGAGCCGCTCTCTCTCCAAAAGCGTCCTTTACAAACTAACAGCTTCAAAGGCGGCGGTTATGATGCAATTGTCGAAGGCATGGCTAAAAATTATTACGGCGGTCTTATGCAGTCAAATTTTGTTAAATGGTTTGGAAAAAAGACAGAAAACATGAATATAGTAAATTTCTGCTCAGCTTTCAACTCATTTATTATTTCATTTATGTATGTTGTCAAAACTCTAGATAACGACAAGTTGGATCAAGATAGAAGAAACACACTTGCTATAAATGACGGTATGACATACATTGGTTCTACCATACTTGCTTATGCCGCTGATAATAAACTTGCAAATAAATGGAATAACGTTACTCATAATTATGCCGCCGTTCAACTTGGCGCAACCCCTGAGGAGCTGCAACAATTAATTGATGAAGCTAACGAAAGATTGTACTTTAAACAAATAAGAGATGAAGCCATTAACAGGGCTAACAAAACGCTTCCTCAAAATGCTAAAATTCCAGTCCAACATGATATTGATATTCTAATCAAAAATGCAGATAATACTCTTGATATCACAGCGAAAAACAGCTTGAAAACTGATATTAATGCTGCCATACTTAAAGCTAACAAAGACTTGCCAAGAGATAAACAGATTGAGTTGTTTGATAATGACCTCAAAAAAATTGTTGATAAGTCTTATGAACTACTCAATGCCCCAGAAGGTAACAAAAAACTTCAAGATGATATTAATGCTGCATTAAAGAAAATGAATGCTAACTTGCCGGAAGGTAAAAAAATCCCTCTGTTAGAAGATATTGAAAGAGCTATTCAAAAAGCAAATACAATTCTTACTAAAGAAAACAAAATACCTTTAATTGATGAAATTAAAACCGTATTCAAAAAAGCAAACAACTTACTCCCCGACTCAGCAAAAATTAAACCGGAAAAAATAATTGCAAATGCGGAAGATTATACCCGTGATGTTATTAAAAATAGAGAACTCAATTTTAAAATTAAAGGGATGGGGATTGTTAAATCGCTCTTTATCTTCTGTATGATTTACAGATACGTAGTACCTGTACTAATTATGAAACCGGCTAATAAAATAGGTGCTAAATTTAACGAACACCATAAGAAAAAGCTCGAGGAATACAACAACAGAATGGCTATGCTAAAAGAATTTGAAGCTAAAGAAGCTGCAATAAAAGAACTCGAAGCAAAATATAAATCTCTTGAGTTAAATGCTGAAAAAACTGCTGATAATCCTAAATTAATACCCATTCAGCAAGAAGAACAAATAAATTACGCGAATGCATCATAATATATATAATATAGTTCGACAATTATTATAATATGGAGAAAAAAAATCTTGTTTTCTCCATTTTTTTTAGTTAAGCAAAGATAATTGTTTTTCACTAGTTAAACTTGAAGAAAAACCATGAGGAACAGCTTCTTGCAAACTTTTATTAAGTATCTTTTTAAGAAACGATTTTCTGTGATACTTTGTTATCCCAAATTTGTGTATAGCCTCTATATGCTGCTTGGTAAGATATCCCGCATTTTTTTGCCAATTGTATTCAGGATATTCTAAATCAAGTTTTTCCATATACCAATCGCGTTCCACTTTGGCAAGAATACTTGCAGCTGCAATAGACGCAGACTTTGAATCTCCTTTTATAACATACTTTTGAGGATAACTATAATTTTTAATAAGCCTGTTGCCATCAACAAGAGTTAAAATCTTTGATTTATTAAGTTGAGAAATTACTTCTTCACAAACAAGTTTCATTGCTTTTAAAGACGAGTTTAAAATATTAATCTTTTCAATTTCACAAACTTCAATACAAACTACAGAGTTAATAGTATTATGTTTAATAATCTTATAGAGTTCTTCTCTATTTTTTTTCGAAAGTTTTTTAGAATCGTTAAGCTTGGCTAATTCTTTTTCAATTTCAAATCCGTTATTTGGAAAATAAACTGCCGCTGCGAATACCCCGCCAGATGCCGGTCCCCTTCCAGCTTCATCAGTTCCTAATATTGGCAGATTGTAACTTCTATCATACTCAAATAAATCATTTACCATTAAACTAATTCTAACATAAATATGAGGCAAAACACCTCATAGCAAAATTATCAGGAGATAGTAATAAAAACTTCGCGCCCAAATAATTATTTGGGCGCGAAGTTTTTATCAAATATAAATTACTTACGTTCAATTCTGATTGCACTATCAGGACAAGTCATTGCACAAGCCCCGCAAGCAATACAAATTGACGGATCCGGCTGTACTGCAGGTGTTTGGTAAAGCCCAACTTCCTTAGACCAGCTGAGGCATTTTTCACCTTTTTGGTTCATAGGACATTTTGCAATACAAAGACCGCAGCCTTTGCAAAGGTCGGTATATACATAATAATCAGCCTTACCCTTGCCTACGCCTTCTATTTTATATCCTTTATGTTCAATATTTGTTGTCATTTTTTAACCTCTTTCTTACTATAAAGCAGCTTTTTCTTTTACAAGATCCATACCCATTTCAAGAGCCTTGTAATTAAGTTCTCTTAATTCCGGTTTTGCATCGAATTTTTTACCCAAAGCCTTTTCCATAGCATTTTTGATATCAGACAATTCTAATACATTAGTTGCCGCAAGCAGTACACCCAGAATAATAATATTGAATACTCTAGCGCTTAACTTTTCATTAGCGATTTTATTTGCATCAATACCTATAATTCTTTTGCATTTGCAAGTTGGTTTTACTGTACAAACAGATGTGTCATAAACGACTGTAGAATTTTCGCTTACATATCTTTCACATCTGTCGATAGCTCTATCTGATAGCATAATAATGATATCACCTTTAGAGTAACGCGGTTCACCGATTGTTTCGTCAGCTATTTGACAAAAAGCGATAGAAACACCGCCGCGTTGTTCAACACCGAAATTCGGTATATAGAGGACTTGTTTTCCTGCTTCATAGCCGGCTTCAACAAGGATTTTTGCAATAGACTGAACGCCTTGTCCGCCTTCACCAGCTAATACGATTTTTGTTCTAGCCATTTTTATACACCTTTCATTTTTTACTATACTAAACCTTCTGGAACAAGGAATTCTTTTACTTCAAAGAATTCTTCCATCTGAGCGAGTCTGCCAAATGTATCAACGTTATTTGTTCTCCAGTTCAACGGGCATATAGAAAGAACTTCAACAAAGGAGAAACCTCCGTTTTCCACGTTCTTTAACGCTTTTTTAAATGTTGACTGAAGTTTTCTTACGTTAGAAACAGTTGATCTTGCTACAAAAGATTTTGCAGGATCTGCAATAGCTGCAACCATTTCTGCTGCCTTTGCCGGCTTACCTGTTACAGAACAGTCTCTTCCGTAAGGTGTAGTTTCTGTCTTTTGTCCCGGCATAGTCGTCGGAGACATTTGACCGCCGGTCATACCATAGTTTGTATTGTTTACAACGACAATAAGCATTCTTTCACCGCGGACTGTAGCATTAACCAAGTGCTGTGAACCAATTGCAAGACCACCGCCATCACCCATATATGCAATACCGATGGCATCTTTGTTGGCTCTTGTAAATCCATATATAACCGGGGTAGTACGACCGTGGTGGGTTTGTACTGTATCTAAGTCCATATAGTTCCAGGATAACAGTGAGCACCCGATATCACAGCCGAATACTGTTTTTTGTTGTATATCTAATTCATCGATTGCATTTGCAAGCGCTTTTAGTGTAATACCATGACCACATCCGGGGCAAAACTTACTTGCACCTACTTCTGCGTTTTGTGATTTTGGTAATTTTGGTGGTAATGTTAATACCTCTGCCATATTATTTCTCCTTATATTTTTCTTTTAAACTTTACTTCTAAATTACACAACTGCTGGTGATTTTACCATTGATTCAACTTTTTCTACCAAATCATCACCGGTTACACCAACACCCATTTTGAACAAGGTTGAGTATGGAGTAGTTAATCCGTAAAGTTTTTCAAGAACCATTTGAGCAAGCTGCCCGTTAGCTGATTCTGTAAAGAGAATTTGTTTTGCTCTTGAAACTGCGGCTCTTAACGGTTTTACCGCCAGCGGTCTTATTGTAATCGGTCTGAATAAGCCTGCTTTAATTCCTTTTTCGCGAAGTTCATCAACTGCTGTTCTTGCAGAACGTGCAACAATACCGTGAGCGATAATAAGAATTTCAGCATCTTCTGCTTTATACTCTTCGTATTCTGCAACTTCTTCAGCCATCTTATCGTAATCTTTTTGATAAGAATCAAGTACTTCCATTAACTCTTCTTCCATATTATAAGTATTTCTCATATGGACTGATTTTCTGTCAATACCGATTTTACCTTCTCCAAGCAGCGCTGTAGTTGTTGGTACCATCTTAATTCCGCGAGATGCAGGATCATAAAGCATTACAGGTTCTCTCATTTTGCCTTGGTAACCATCTGCCAGCACGTATGTTGGGAAACGATATGTCCAAGCTGTATTAAATGCCTTAATCATGTAATCATACAAGTCTTGGTGACCAGCTGTTGAATAAACAATTCTAAAACCTTCACCATTACCGCCGTAACAGGTAAGTCTTGTTTCTTGCTGTGCATAAATTACAGTTGCAGTGGACGGACCGCCTCTTTGCATAACTGCACAAACAAACGGTATTCTCATCATTTCTGCCATTGATTGTGCATCCTGCATAATTACGTTACCAGGACCGGCAGTTGCGGTAAAAGCTCTTTTTCCGGCAAGTATACCGCCTAATGTTGAAAATCCGGCAGAAATTTCGTCTTCTGTTTGCAAGAAGCCGGCTTCTGTCTTTGGAAGCAATTTACACCAGGTATGCATGATTTCATTTTGAGGTGTAATTGGATAACCGTACATAAACTCAGCTTCTGCTGCATTTGCTGCATAAGCTAATACTTCATTTCCGGTCAAAAACATTTTTGTGTCTTCTTTAATAAGTTTGTTTACCATATTTTCTACCTTCTAATTACTCGTACGGGTATATTTTACTACAAAAATAAATTTCAAACCATTAATTTTTTTGTAAAGCAATAAAAAAATAGACTTACAGGATAAATCAAGCCTAAAAAGCAAAACTCAAAAAAAATTTAAACAAGTGTACTTACGCTGTTATCTCAGCGCATAAACCGCACTAGCTTCGTCATCACTTAATGATTTTGGACCACCTATAAGATGTGTAAAAAGTACTACCTGAGCGTAAGATTCTGCAAGCTCCAACTTCATATACGCATCATCTATTGTTTTACTCCCTACAATAAATCCATGATTTGCCATTAAGACTGCATCATACTTATCAAAGTACTTTGCGGTATTATTAACCAATTCTCTGGAAGACGGCATTGCATATTCTGCAAGCGGAATTGCACCAAAATAAAAAACATTCTCTGCCATAACAGGAGCCTCCAACGATTTACCTGCAGCTGCAAATGCACTTAAATATGGAGCGTGCACATGCAAAATAAAATTAATATCAGGACGCATTTTATAAAACTCTATATGCAAAAACTTTTCTGAAGACGGTTTTTTCCCTTCCTCTAAGGTATTTCCGCTAAAATCTGTATATACAATATTATTTTTTTTTAAATACCCATTTGAAGCCCCGGACGTAGTTATAAGCATGCCATCTTCATACCGGCAGGAAATATTTCCCGAATAACCAGGAGTTAAATTTTTCTCTCCCATGCGCTTGCCGTACATTATAATTTGTTCTTCGAGTATTTCTCTCATTATGTGGAAATCTCCTCAACTATTGCATTTTTTAATACCGGAGCTTTCTTTGGGCGACCTACTATGGATGATTGTTCTTGAGAAGGACTCTTTTCTTTTTTCTTTCCTAAATTATCAGGATTTTTTATTTCAAGTTTATCGTACTTAACCTCTGTTCCTTTAGGATCAATCGCAACATCCACTGTGAAATAAACATTTTCTCTTACAAAGTCATATCCTACATTAAGCCTCAAATCATCAGGTCCCAATGATACATAAAATGCGCATTCTTGAAATAATTTGCTTGTGTAAGTATCGTTTGATAATGTAACAGACCCAAACCAAGATAATGCCAGCATTTTATTGAGCTTAATTGTTTCTCTGATATAAGCATTTGAAGCACCATACCTATACGCATCATAAACCGGCATAGGTGTATCGTCCTGAAATGCTGATTGAAAGTAACCTATATCCTGCATCCAGCATTTGTACTGTGTGTGAACCATTGGTCCTACACGTGCTACAACTTGTGTATCACCTGTACCATACAAAGCTGATGATAATTGTCCGATTAAACTCAGACGAAGCCAAGTTAAATCCTCTTCATTTTTCTTATCCCACAAAGTTTGATTCACTTCTGCCATATATTTAAACCTTGTAGTCTCTTTCCCGGTTCCTGATAATTCTCTAAAATATTTATCTTCGTTTATGTCTTTATACCAGCCGCCAGATACTCTGTGCGTAAAGGTCATATCCCGCTCGCCGCCTAAAAAGCTTTTATTTAAATAACTTTTATCATAAACTAAGCTGATACCATACTTTGGTCTTGCGCGTCCCAAAAACCATTCGTTCATATAATCATTTGTTGCATATTCTAATCTTAAATTATCGTCCAAGTCCTGAATACCGCGTCCGATAAATTTATCTCTCTGGGTTCCATACAATAAATATGTTTCGTTTGTTCCGCTGTTAAATCTTAATAAACCGCCAAACCCTATTTCATTTTTGTAGCTGACAAAAGGCACGGCTTTTAATGCTGCGCCTTTCGGAAGTTTAAATACAACCCCTGGACCAATATAAACGCCAGCATCGCGTTTTGACCCAATTTCTATAAAATCACCTTCCGCGTAATCATGATTTTTATTTGTATAAAATTTTGTTCTAGGTAATGTTAAAAACTTCTTGCCGTCTTTATATATTGTAGCTTTTTGGACTAGAAAAGTATCGTGCTCTTTCTCACTGTTAATAACCATTTTAGTTACTTTTACTTTGTAACGCCCTTCTTCTAAATCATCGCTTAATTTATCTTCTTCTTTTACAAGCATATTTTCAAGACGCGGTCCGCGCTTCCCTGAACGGAAAAAGAACGGTGCGCTTTTCTTAAATAATATTGAGCCGTCTGTTTGTGTTACTACATTTTCATGTAAATTTGCTTCTTTTGCGTTTATTTCCATTTGATATAAACTGCTCACCGGGCGGCTGATAAGAGCATTTTCTTCGTTCAAGTCAATAAATATATAATCCCCGGTTACTTCCAAGCCGTTTTTCTTTATTAAGACCTTGTCATTTGCTGCTATTGTATTAGCGACTTTATCGAATACAACATTATCGGCATATAATGTTACTCCTTGATCAGGCAGAGTGATTTCAACATTTCCATGAGCGGTAATTACCGCTTTTTCATTATCATAGTCCATTATTTCACAGTTCATAATTACACGATCTTGGACTTCTTTATCACCCTTTTGAATAGTAAGTTTCTTTTCTTGCGGCGGCTCTAACTGTTTATCAGATACATCTTTTTCATTTTTATCTTTCCTTTTTCTTTTAAACCAGCTTTTTTTCTCTTTTTTAGCCGTTAAATTATCAGTATTTTCTGATTGCTCAGTATTATCTGCCTCGGAAACAGCTTCCTCTTCCGGCTCTAGAAACTGATTTGGAGTTTGTTCGCCAAAAAACTTTTTATATTTACTACGATACTTCAAACGCAGTTTTTTTATCGGAGGAACAGTTCCTGATTCTTTTTCAACCTTCTCCGAAGAGGCATCTGCTTCTTCAACACTTTTTAACGGCGGTCCAATTATACTGTCACCTGTATAATCTGACGGAGAAGTCAAACCAAAGATTGCGGCGGGTGCTATATTTGCACCCATTAAAAATGCTATTAAAAGTACTATATATTTATTCTTATTCAAGTATTACCGTCCTATATAATTAACCGGGTTATTCGGCTGACCGTTTACACGTACCTCAAAGTGGCAGTGCGGTCCAGTACTGTACCCTGTTGTACCTTCCAGCCCTATAACTTGTCCTTTAGTCACATATTGACCGTTGCTTACTTTAATTGTATTCATATGCGCATACAGTGTAGTCATTGGCTTACCGTTTACTACACCGTGTTCTAAAATAACAACTTTACCATACCCGCCGTACCAGCCGGAATATATAACCTTGCCAGCGTTTGATGCGTGTATTGCCCCAAGATTAGGTCCGCCGATATCTACGCCCGAGTGGAAAGATTTGCTTTTAAATATTGGGTGCACACGAGTACCAAACGGCGATGTAATCGGTCCGCCAATCGGTTTTATAAACCCTGATGCAACTTTTACATTAGAACTTCCCGTTCTATTAATATATGAACCTATACTTGCAGACTGGCGGGCGAGTTCTCTTTCTGTTTTTTCATAATACGCGCGATCCGTTCTCAGTTTAGTTATCATCGCTTCATTTTTATCTATAGCATTTTGGATGTAAACCTGCTGGCTCTCAGCTGTTCTCTTCTGCTGTTCCAGATTCCGCTTGCGAAGTTCTATTGTTGCCTTTAATACGGCTATTTCGTGGGCTTTCTTCTTAGCTGTAGACATTTGCTCAAAATCTTTCTTTAAAATTATTTTTTGAAAATAAAGCCTGTCTACAAGAACATTTATATCATTAGCGTTCAATAGCAGCTCACATATTGCACGCCGTTTAATTTTATATATATTTCTAACGTGTTTTTGCAATGTATCGTTTAATTCTTTATACTCATTAACTGCCTTAAACAGCTTTAATTCCATATCTGCTAATTCGTTTCTTGTTGTAGCAAGCTGGTTTTTAGATGTTGCAAGCGAATTTTTTGCATTTTCTAATTTTTGTTGATTTTTATAAAGTTTGCTGGTTTCAACATTTTCCAGCCATTTAAGTTTACGGATTTTTTCTTTCGTCTGGCGGTGTTTTTGCGCAATATCCTGGCTTGCCGGGCATGAACATTGAACACCGCCCGCAAACCATAATAATACTGCTGTTAAAAAAATCAACCAGATTTTTTTCATTAATTATCGTCCTGCGCTAAAAAGCATTAAAATTCCAACACCAAAAGTCCATAATAAAAATGATACTATAATAATCCCGATTATAATCTTTTTATTTTCTCTAAAGAATTCCATATGCCCACCTCATTATTCATCTATCCTACTACAAACGGACATTGAATGCAAACAGCGTAATTCTGGAAGTATTTACCTGTTTTAGTAACCAACGTACGGTTTTTAACTCTACATTCCGCCGGTGGAAATAAGAATAAAACACTCACACTCCTAAAATTTTGCATCCGTACAACACTAAACAAACTGAGGCTTGATAAGAAATTTAACAGCTTTCCCTTCTATATGCTGCTGCAATGCATACTCCAATTTGTTTAACGGAAGTGTTCCTGTTATTAATTTTTCAACTTCAACATCGCCTGACGCAATTAAATCCAGCGCCATTCTAAAATATTTAGGTGTATGGTGAAACACACTCATAAGTTTAATATCACTGTAATGTATTCTTGTTGTATCAAAAGTCACTTTTGAGCCGGACTTACATCCGCCAAAAAAATGCACCGTACCGCCCGGACGCACACACTCAAAAATCCGCTCCCAGATCTCAGGCAAACCTACACACTCTATAGCAATATCCAAACCTTTGCCTTCATCAGTAAACGATTTAAAAATTTTTTCCGGGTTTGGATATTTTTTTAAATCTACAACCTCATCAGCCTGCGCAAACTCCTGAGCCAACTTTAATTTTATCGGATTTCTTCCTGCCGCGATAACCCTTGCCCCTTTTAGCTTTGCAAGCCGCGCAAACATTAAACCAATCGGTCCAATACCAATAATTCCGACTGTATCACCCTTTTTAATCTCAGTACGTTCTACCCCGTGAACAACATTTGCCAGCGGCTCGCAAAAAGCAGCTTTATCAAATGAAAGATTATCAGGAACGATAAGTGTATTTTTTTCTACTATTCGTTTTGGAATAACAATATATTCAGCATAAGCGCCATTTAATAAATCAAGATTTTCGCATAAATTATATTCTCCTCTTTTGCAGAAAAAACACTCTCCGCAAGGAGCAGAGTTAGCTGCAACAACTCTGTCTCCGGCTTTGAATTTTGTAACACCTTTTCCAAGCTTTGCAACGGTACCCGCAAACTCGTGTCCAAATCCTGAAGGAACAGATTTGATTAATACCGGGTGTCCGCGCCTGTAAGTTTTTACATCTGTACCACATGTAAGAGCCGACTCAATCTTTACAAGAATTTCACCCTCTGCCAGCGGTTTTATCATTGTTTCTTCGTACTTTATATTTTGAGGCCCGTAATACAGTACTGCTTTCATACTTACTCCGATATTTTTATATAAGCTTTCATTATTTTATTTGCTATTGTATCATTAAAGGCATCTTGAATTTTTTCAAGCGGATATTCCGTTACTAAATCCCTTACAAGAATTTTTCCTGCGGCAATCATATTAAAAGAATCATCTAAATCCTCAGGTGATGGAGAATAACTTCCAAGAATGGTTAATTCACGATAGTAAATATCATTGTTTTTATATCCGTTATTTTGAGGTGTACTTGAGAAAACATTTATCGTTCCGCCGTTTCTAACAAGTGCAATACCCGTATCTATAGCTTTATCTGCGCCGGAAGTCATAAAAACCGCATCAACTCCCAGCCCGTCCGTATTTTCGTAAATAAATTCCTTTGCTTTATTCAAATCAGAAGAATTAAACCCAATTATACCAAGACTTTCCGCAAGCTCAACCCTCTCATCCAAAATATCGCATCCAAAAACGCTCATCCCATAATTTACAAGCGCCTGTCCCATCAGTAGCCCTATTGAGCCTAATCCTACAACCAGAACATTTGCATTTTTCATAAGCTGGGTACGCTTAATAGCACGTATACAGCAGCCCAACGGTTCATAAAAAGATATTACATCATTTGAAATATTTTCAGGAACTTTCCTTGCTACATTTTTTAAATGCTCTTCACTTAAATAAACCCTCTCGCTAAAGCCGCCTGGGATGAAATTAGTTTCTTTAAAATGCCGGCACATAGAATAATTTCCTGCCTTGCAGTAAGTACACTCAAAACACGGTATATGATGCGATGATACAATTCTGTCCTTAAATTT
Source organism: Candidatus Gastranaerophilales bacterium (assembly GCA_944326905.1). GTDB lineage: Bacteria > Cyanobacteriota > Vampirovibrionia > Gastranaerophilales > Gastranaerophilaceae > CALUTH01. Next base: position 12,084 of record CALVFU010000018.1, on the reverse strand, counting down.
AAAATCCGTATCAGAATTAATCTCAACAATCTCTCCGACAATTTCATGACCCAATACTGTCCCGTTAGGTACTAAATTTTGTCTGTATTTTACAATATCTGAACCGCAAAGTCCGCATCCAAAAACTCGGACAATAGCACCTTTATTAACTCCCAGTGTCAAATTTTCAACTTCTTTTACAAGAATTTTACCATTATTATATTCAGCGCATTTCATAATACTGTAATCTTAGCATAAAATTAAAAAGATAACACGTTTAAGATTAATTTTTCCTTTTGAACATATATTTTATTTCCATTTAACGGTTAATTTTGTAACAAAACTTAATTATGTAACAAATTGTAAACACAAATTGTGTTGTGTAGAAATCAAGATATACCAGAGTCTAATAGAAAATTACTCAAGATAATAAAATATAATTTATTAAAGTTTTAGACAAAACTGCCGTAATAAAAAATACAGGGATATTTATAGTCAAACACAGGAGGAGAAAATACATGGATATCAGAGCATTCGGGAATCTTACTACCCAAGCAGGGCAGCAAATCAAATTTGAAGACTTTGACAAAAACGGTGACGGGAAAGTATCAGAGGAAGAGTACAACACAGCATTAAAAGAATATGACCTGGATGCTGTTGAACTCTCAAAAGTAGACACAAACGGCGACAAAACTGTTTCCAATGAAGAATTTCAAGTCTGGGAACAAAAAATTAAAATGGAAGAAGCACTTGCTCCATACATTCAGCAAGTTACCACTGATTTTATCGGCGCAAACAGCACTTATGCCGCAGATATGACAGCAGCACTACGCGAACTCATTGATAAATTTGCAGAAGAATACACAAATCAGGGTAATCTTGTATCCAATATGGCACAAGAATTTGAAGCAGCACTTCCTGCCAAATATGAAGAACTAAAAACAGGAATTCTAGAAAATACCCCTGAAGCGTTAGCACAGCGTGAAGCCCAAGAAAAAGCAGATATTGTATCAGGCGTGCTTGACGAAATGCTGGAAGAATTAAAATCACAAGCTACAAGTAAATCAACCGCAACGGGCGAGCCGGAAATGAATGATACTGCTGCCGGTGAATATGTAAAAACCCTAGGAGCATTACTTGAAAATGAAGCTAATGCCTTTATTGCGGAATATACAGGTTCTAATTTAGAAGCAGCGTTAAAATCTCACCTGAGAGAATTTCTTAATACCACAGACAAAGGTAAAATTACTAATGAAATCTCTAATTGGGAACGTAATTCAAGCTCTTTTGGCGAATATATCGACGCAAATGAACTTAAACAGTTGAAAGAGGAGGCTAAAGAATTGTTAAAAGCCGCCCTGGAGCAAGGTTTAACAATCACACTTGACGGATACCAATATACAAATGCCGCTGCCCTTGAACAAAAAATAAACTCCTACACTGATGGAAGCCAATTAAAAGCAGCAGTAGATAAATTTATTGAAGAACTCAGCACAGACTCAGTTGCTGAGGCTGCTAAAGCAAAAGCTATTACCGCTGCAGAAGCCGCTGAACAAAAAGCGTTTGCAGCACTAAAAGGCGAAGACCTAGCAATAAATGCATCAATTATAGATTATAGTGATATTCCAGGATATTATGATAATACCCAGCTGCACGAACGAGGAAAAGGCTGGAGTGGTTCTTTGGAAAAAATGCAAGAAACAGTATCTAATCTTTTAAATAACGAATCATTAAAAACTCAATTAATGAATCAAATTAAATCCAATCTTGAATCTAAAGGTATATCTTTTGATATGATAGAAGTTATTTTTAACAATGTTTATAAACAATCAGTAACAGATACTTTATCTACAGAGGGTTTAATTACTGGTCGAGGTGCTAGAGGAATGTCAAAAAAGGGACACGCATACTGTAATACCGCGGATGCTGTAAATACATTTATTAATATATTTAATACAAATATGACCACAGCAATTAACGAAATGAACGCATCATCTACTGACATGGATGTACAAGATATTGACTATACTCAAGCAGCCGAAGACGCAAAAGTTCGAGATGAAGTAAAAGACGCATTAGATAAAAATGATAATTATACAATTGGTTCATGGTGTAACCTTAATGAGTATCTGGTAGAGGTCGCTGAAAGCTTAATAGACGCCCTTAAATCACAAATGCTGAGAAAAGCCGTAAGTATGTGTAATGCCAACAATATAGAATTTGATCAAGCAGTATTTGATGCAATGTTTACTAACGCCAGAGGCTTAACAGTCAGTAAAAATGTAACAACCGAGATAGAACACGAATTTTTTGGTATAAAATATTACAAATCTACTTTTAACCCAAATACTTTGATGACTTCATTTGTCAACGACTTTAGAACAGAGTATTCTGCCTGGGTTGAAAGTCAAAAATAACCAAATACGTCATTAGTATGAAGAAAAATTAAAATTTATCTGTATACAATCAACCAGCAGGCGGCGGGAGATACTCCCGCCGCCTGCTGGTTTCTACTTTTTTAAATAATATTAAGTTATGTAAAGCACTCAAAGCTAATAATAACTAGAGTTTTACAAAATTTGTTAAAATTTTTAATAAAAAAATTAAAGTTTTTGTCGAAAATGCCGTAATACATGTTAATAAGGGAAATCGAAAAACGGAGACAAAAAATGGACATTAGATTTGGAAATCTAACTACACAACTCGGACAGCAAATCGGATTTAACAATCTTGACCTTAATGGAGATGGAAAAATCACCAGAGGAGAATATGGGGCTGCCGTAAGAGGTTATGATTTTGATGCCCTGGATTTATCTACCAGAGGACCGCAATACAGCGGAAGAGGAGTGACTAGCGAAGATTATCAGATTATGGAGCAGAAAATAAAAATGGAAGAAGCTCTGCAGCCATATCTTCAAAGAATTACCTGGGAATTTACAGGCGCTAACAGCCAGTATGCGTACGATATGAACGCCGCTTTGAGGGAGTACTTAGATACCTTTGCTCTTGATTTCGAAGCAGAACAAGAACAAGTAACCAATATGGCTCAAGTATTTGCAAGCACTTTGCCAGGTAAATATGCACAATTAAAAAATCTTATTATTAATCAAGAATATTATAATGCTCTTAAATCAAGAGTATTAGACAGAGTAGTAGGCAGCAGTCTTAATGAAGCAAAAGCATCCTCTTGGTATAAAGCTCCTGATATAACAAATGACGCAGAAGGTGCTATTTATGCCAACGAACTTGGCTGTATCCTTTCATCTGAAGCAGATACATTTATCGAAAATTATACAGGATATAATCTGGAATATGATCTGGAAAACCATTTAAGAATGTTTATGAATTCAACAGATACACAATTAATCCAAAATAATATATATCAATACCAAAATGAAGTTAATCAACTCGGTGTGTATGTTGACCCTTCAGAAATGGAAAGACTTCAAGACTCAGCAAAAAAACTGCTATTTGCAGCTTTTGAAAAGCAAATTAATATTACAATAAGAGGCTTTAATCTTGACTCTAAAGATGCTATATCAGAGATGATAGATAATTTTTCAAACCCATTAATGCTCAAGGGGTTTATGCAGGAATTCATATATTCACTAAGTGGTGAAACGCCGCAAAACCAAGCTCTTTATGCGGCGAAAACAGGAATGTCTGATTTAATGCTTAACGCTATGGGTAATATGGGCGGACCTGTAAATCCTAATGCAATATATTACGGAGATATACCATTTATTAATAATTGGAGTTACAGTACTCAATCATCTTCTATTATAGACGGAGAAACCTCTGCTGACAAAATGGAAAATAACTTGACTGATATTTTAAACGCTGATTCGTTGAAATTCCAAATTAAGCAGCAAGTTATGTACACATTGACTCAGTATGGTATTCCTCAAAATAAAATTGAAAATATTTTTGAAAATATTTATACCGCCTCTGTAATTCAAACAGTAGAATCTGGAGCAGCCTACGGTACAAGCGGCGGATGGGGATATAATACTTCATTTACTGATGTTGGCAGTGTTGTATCAATGTTTATAGAAAACTTCAACGTCAATATGATGGGCGCGCTCGGTGAAGCAGGAGCCTCCTGGCAAGATATGGATATGGTAGATGTTGATTACAGACAAGGGCTTGAATACTCAAGCTACGGACGTGAAGTTATTGATGCCATAGAAAATAATGACGAAGTAAATGGCACAAGTCATAACCAAGCAAGACGAAATGCAGAAAATTTGATTGAAAATTTAAGAAACCAAATGCTTGAAAAAGCACAAGAAATGTGTGCGTCTAACGGTGTAAGATTTAATTCAGGACAATTTAATGCAATCTTTAAACAAGCTAAAAAATCCGCAGTCGGCACATCTATTCAACTGGCTGACAATTCGAGAAGCTACTCGAATCGCTATACCTATAATCCAAATGAACTATTTACAACCTTCTCTGCAATATTTACAGAAACATATACAGGATGGGTATATGGTCAAAAAAGATAAATTATTCTCAAATCAAATAACACAAAAGCGGAAAATTTTTAATTTTCCGCTTTATTATATTGTAAAACAATGTAAATTCATTAGAGATTAATAGCAATTTTTAGGAAATAAAAAACTTAATATATATATAATATTCAAAATAAATTTTATTATTCATACTACACTTCACACAAAAGATATCAGAGCCATACGGCTCTTTTTTTTTGATTAACAAACAGTTATAATAGAGACTAATGATTTCGCTAATGCCGGCGAAAACGGTCACTCAGAACTTGTTTCTACAATTGTCTATGATAAATTATTTTGTCATACAGAAACTTTCTTGTATTATTCTGCTCAAGCAGGTTGGTCAGGTATGTCCAATCGATTTTCCGGGATAGCAGAGGCTCTAACGAACCTTACAATGACAGTATAGCAAAATTGTGCTTTTACGTGTGATAGTTGAGGTATCTACCCGATTATTGGTTAAACAGCTTGCAAATTGCATTAAAAAAAACTCTTTTGAAAAATTTTCAAAAGAGCGTTTTTAATAAAGGTATACTACACATTCATCAACATTCTACACTATTTACGCGTATTTAGGTGCGTTTTGTGAACGACTTTCTACTGCACTGCTTACGCTTTCTAATTCTGTATTAACCGCTTGTAACCGCTGCTCAATTCTTGCGGTGCGTATATCTATTTCTTTTTCTAACTTGTTCAATTCTATTTCCTTCCCTTTTCTTATTTGCTGATACGCTTGTTCTGCAAAACAATTAAAATAATACCTTCTCATCTGCTGTTGTTGAAGTGGATTTTCGAATTTTGGCAGCATTCCGGACTGATCAAAAATACTAAACTTTTGCATTGCAGATTGAAGAGCTATTTGGTTGCTCATCTTCATAAACCTGAAACCGTCACCAAAAATAGACCCGGGCAGAGTTGCTATTGATGCTGGTGTCAATCTCCCCTGCCCCAGAGTAGCAGCGTAGGATTGAATGTCATAAAGCTTTTGCTTTTCATCCATCAATTGCTTTGATAAGCTATTTCGCTGCCTTAATAAAGACATCTTTCTATACAATAGCAAGAACATTTAAACCTACCTGTACTAACCTTTATTAAACCTACAATTATATAAAGTATTTATTGCTAAAAAAATTGCTTTTTTAGTAGCGTTTTATTAAGTTTTGTAACATTTATTAGGTGCGTTATTTACTATTAGTCGATAATTTTTAATCTGCCGACCTGGTTAATTTTGACAGGTTCTTTTTGTTCTTTAAGATACTGGCATACCATTATGTCTTTATCGTACGGATAAATCTTATATGCTTGGTTTATTTTATCCAGCATTGGAATATCATCTCCGCCCATTGTTATAAATTCGTCGGCTGCTACTTTGTAAACCTTATTAGGGTCTGGGTTTTCTATATCAATCGGTATTATATTTCCGTTTTTGTCTATAAAATTCATTTCTACAAGTGCTTTTTTGCTCTTGCTCACTGTATAAGTCAATCCTGATACAGCATACAGCCCCGGTTTGTTGCTTGCTCTTGATAAGGTACGCTTAGTAGCTAATTTAAAAGCATCAACAAGCTCTTTTTCAGTAACAGGAACAAGAGTCATATCATCAGAAAATGGTGCAATATCTTTAACATCTCTATTGTTTATAGGACCTACATGAAAATAATTTCTTATCCCGGAATTATTCCAAAGACCGATATCAGCGCCTGTAACGTTTTTTATTGCGTCGCATACAAAGTTTGCATGCGGATTTTCAGATACATAGATGTTTTCCGGCGGGTCGATAATTTCACTTATTTCCCCTACTATTTCTGCGGGACCTAAAACCTGGTTGAATATATACTCATGAACGTAGCTTTTGGGGTAATCGTGAGTCTTATGAATATTGTTTTGAGCTTTTTTTATCACGCCGTTTTTGTCAAATTCAAGGTTTAGAAGTCCGAAAAAGTGTCCGTCTTTTCCTGCTTGAGTAATAATTACAGGTTCGCCTGATGGTGAATAAATGAGATTTTCGCCTTCTTTTATATCTTTAAGTAGATCGTGCGTATGTCCGCCGATAATTACATCTATACCGTCTATTTTTTCTGCAATATCTTTGTTTTTGTTGTGTCCAAGATGGGAGAGAAGAAATATTTTATTTATCCCTGATTTGGTAAATTTATCCACCTGCTTTTTAATCTTTTGTAATGTCACATAATAATTATCTACTTCACAATCTTTTATATATTCAGGATTTGTAACACGTTCAAAAATATCATTTGGGCATGCTCCTATTAATCCTATTTTTTGTCCGTTTATTTCAATAATCTCTGATGGCTTTAAAATTTCATTTAAATCTGTTTTGTCCGGGCGAGTTGATTTTTCTCTAAAGTTTATAGCCAAGACTTTTGTTTTGTGGTTTCTGTTTAAATCGCAAAAATCGTTAGTCATTGTATCCATTTCGTGGTTGCCCATTGCTCTTGCTGCAATTTTAGCGAATTCAAGAAATAGTACAGTTGCAGCATTTGATTTGTGGTTTCTTTCGTTGCCTATTTGGTCATCGCCGCCTGAAAAACGAATATCCCCCTCTATGCCTGAAAGGATTCTCAGTTCGTTATTAGTTTGTCCATGACCATCATTTATATAACCTATAGACAACTGGAAGTTATCTTTGTCCTGTTTCTCCCCAAAACCGTATTGCTGCATCAATTCTTTGGACTTAAAATTGGGAGTTATGTTTACATTATTAAATCTTATCATACTAACACCTTCATACAGCTAAAGGTTAATGAAAAAAAATTTTTGCCTTAATTCTTCAAAATCTTAACGAAAATTTACAAAGATAATATTGTTAATATTGAACGGAGTATTTCTTCTTGGCTTTCGCCGCGTTTTATGGCTGCCTTTTTAAATGCATCAGAAATCTCTTTATCTTCATATCCGAGTGATTGTAAGATAGATACAGACTCACTATATTCTTCCGGGATTTGAGAATAGGTTTCATTTACTGCTCCTGCAATGTTTACTTTCATCAATTTATCTTTTAATTCAAGGATTATTTTTTGAGCAAGCTTAGGACCTACGCCTTTTGCTCTGGTTAGTTCCTTATAGTTTTGTGATTGAACAAGAGAAATAAGTTCATAAAGATTAAATTCACCTAATAATGTCAAACCCATTTTAGTACCGACACCTGACACAGAAGTTAGAATTTTAAATATATCTCTGGTTTCTCTGTTTAAAAAACCGCATAAAAACATTATATCTTCTTTGTGAATAAGTGCTGCAAATATTTTAATTTCGTTTCCTTTTTCAGGGAGCAGTTCATAATCACTGGAGGAAATTTCAAATCTGTATCCGATACCGTTATTGTCAACGGTTAAGAAATGCCCTTTATCTGTTTTGCGTTTATCTTCTAATATTCCTTTTATATAATCAAACATTTTAATCCCTTATTCCTGCTCAGCTCCGAACAATGACAGTTGCGGAACGGCGCTTCCTTCTTCAAGTGATTTTTTCTTGCCTGCCAGATTTTTAGCCATATCACGCTGCATGCGGGTCATTAAATCTTCTGAACGTTTTACTACACTTTGAGGCAGACCTGCCATTTTTGCAACTTGTATTCCGTAACTCCTGCTGGCGCCTCCTGGAATGATTTTTCTTAAAAACTCTATTTCTCCGTTTTGTTCTTCAACTGTAACTCTGTAATTTTTTATCTGAGGGTAATTGTTTGTCATAACATTTAGTTCGTGATAGTGGGTTGCAAAGATACATCTTGCTTTTATTTTCTTTGCGATGAATTCTGCTACCGACCAGGCAATTGCGACTCCGTCATAAGTACTTGTGCCTCTGCCTATTTCATCTATTAAAATAAAACTTTTTTCAGTTGCAAAATTTAAAATATACGCAGTTTCGCTCATTTCAACCATAAATGTTGATCTTCCAAGACTAAGATCATCACTTGCACCTACACGTGTAAATATTTTATCGACAATTCCGATTTTAGCGTAATCAGCAGGAACGTACGAACCAATTTGTGCAAGTATAACAATTAATGCATTCTGTCGCATATATGTTGATTTTCCAGCCATATTAGGACCTGTAAGTATCATAAGCTGGGTTTTATCTGTTGAGTTTGCGGCAAGTTCCAGGTTGTTGCTCACGTATGTACCAAGCGGCAGAATTCGTTCGACTACGGGGTGTCTGCCGTTTTTAATGTCAAATGCCAGAGTATTATTAACCTCAGGTTTTACATAATTATATTCAACAGCAATATTTGCAAAGGCTAACAGGCAATCAAGCTTTGCTATTGCCTGTGATAATTCGCGGATAATGTCAACATACTCTTTACAGTATGCTCTAAAGTTTATAAATAATTTTTTCTCCAATTCTACTGATTTTACCTGAGCCGAGAGAACATCATCTTCGTGCTTTTTTAATTCAGGTGTAATGTACCTTTCTGCATTTGCTAAAGTTTGTTTTCTTATATATGTATCAGGAACTTTTTGAGCGTTTGAATTTGTTACTTCTATATAGAAGCCAAAAACTTTATTATAATCGACTTTTAAAGTATTAATGCCTGTTTTTTCTCTTTCATTGGCTTCAAATTCTTCAATCCATTCTTTTCCTTTTTTTAGTAAATCGCGAAAATAATCAAGTTCTGAGTTTACGCCTCTGCGCAGCATTCCGCCATCTTTCATTGTAAGAGGAGCTTCATCATCAATAGTTCTCAATATAATATCATACAAATCCGAGATTTTTTCTTTGTAGGGCAGTACATCATCTAGGACATTAATATTAACAGAGGCCGCTGTATCAAACAATTCAGGAATAATAGCAAGAGAATTTCTCAAATTTAAAAAATCCCTGGGAGAACAGCTTTCATTGCTGAGTTTTGAAGACAACCGCTGAATATCATACAAATCCCCTAAGAGAGTAGTGAGCGTTTCGCGGGCATCATAATTATTTATAAGGGTTTCTACCACAGCTTGGCGTTCGCTTATTTTTTCGACACTTTTTAGCGGCTGGCAAATCCAATTCCGTAAAAGTCTTGTCCCCATATTTGTCTGCGTTTTATCAACAGCCCACAAAAGAGTCCCCGTTTTAGTCTTATCGCGCATTGATTCAACGAGTTCCAAATTTCTGCGGCTGCTTGTGTCAAGCTGCATAAAATCAGTCAGTTCATAAGTCCTTATTACATCAAACTTAGGCAGCGCGCCTTTCATATTTTCCCAAACATATGCTAATACAGCTGAAGCTGCTCGATACGCAAGTTTGTATTCATTATACCCCTCTAGCGCTTCATTAAATGCAGGGTATACACTTTTTAAGTTATTTAATGCAAATTTTTCTTCAAAAACCTTTGCTGGAATTTTAGAACAATTATAAACTAATGTAATTTCTTCAGGCAGATTTAATACTTCTTCAGGTACAATTTGAAAAGGCTGGATTTTTTGATTAGCAGACGGTCCAAGAACTTCTGCCGGCTTTATTCTTGCAAGTTCAGTAAGTACAACTCCTATATTCCCCTGTGTAGCTTTAAATTCGCCTGTAGAAATATCTGCATAGGCAAGTCCCCATTTGCCTTTTTCTTCAAAAATAGCACATATATAGTTGTTTACACTATTTTCTAAAAAATCTCCTTCAATAATAGTTCCAGCAGTTATTGTTCTTACGACTCCGCGTTTTACAATTTCACCTTTTGCAACCTCCTTAGGGTCTTCAAGCTGTTCGCAAATTGAGACTTTTCGTCCTTTTTCTATTAATTTTTGCAAATAACCGTCAACTGCTTTTACAGGAATGCCTGCTAAAGGAATCCGCCCGTATACTTTACCTGCATCTTTCCCTGTGAGTACAATCTCCAAATCCTTAGATATTACTATAGCATCTTCAAAAAATGTTTCATAAAAATCCCCAAGGCGGTAAAGTAGTATTGTGCCCGGATTTTCCCGTTTTATTTTTAAATATTGCTGCATTACAGGTGTTGTATCATCTATATTTACATCAATTGAATTTATGTAGTTGATTTCATTCTTTATCATAGATATAATTTTACAATAAGTATAGATTGGGGCGCAAGTAATGTTTAGATTAATTAAAATTATATTTAATGCAGCAATTCTTGTATTAGCAATTATAGGGTTTAATACTATCGGCGGGCAAAAATATGTTGATGCTCTTGTAAAAAACGTGTATTCTTTTATACAAGATAATGTTCAGGAAAGTGCAAAAGAGATTGGCGATTTCTCTAATATTGATAAAGAATTTGAAATAAATAATACATTTAAATTGCTGGGGTATAAAGGCGTTCTTTCCACACATAAAGCATCAGGGCAAAGGCTGTTAGTCCTAAATACAGGTAAAAAACAGCTATTATCTCAGACTGATGTTCAGAGTAAAGATATTGCTGACAAGTTAAAAAACATGTTTGCCAAAACTAAATACCAGGCAATAACTATAGAAGAACTTAAAGTGACTGAGCGCGGTATGATTAACACAAAAGGAAAGAGTGTTCCGTATGCTAAGTTTGATGCAAAAATTTCAAAGCTCCCGATAAAAGATTATACCGGCATGATTGCAGTAATTACGACAAAAAACGGGTGTAATGAAATTTTAGCGGCAGTTAATGAGAAAAAGAAGTATTCCCAGCTCTTAACAAGAGAATATTTTTCAAAAATTAAAGATAATGGTTAGTTATGGTTTTTGGCTTAATAAATTATCATCTGCTATAAACCAGTTAATACAGTCGCCTTCCTTGATATTAATTTTATTTACTTTGGAGAATAATTCAATTGATTTTGTATCATCAATAATAATTTCATCGTTGTCAATGAGTCCTGAATTATTATTAAGATTAAAAGTATTTCGCATGGTGTTTTCTCCGCAGATTCTAAATATATCTTTCTGTCCATCAACACCAGTAATTTTTGCGTAAACAAGATTATGAAGGGTAACAGAGTTGTCATCATTTATAACTACAAATGCTCCGCCGGCGCGGTTAATTTCTTTGGAAAGCGCCAATGCTGATATTTTTGTTCCGTTGTTTAAAGTTACAATAAAATCTTTTTCTTTAGGGTTCCTAAAATATTTGATGCATTCACAGCTTTTTACGTCACTTTTTCTAAAAGTAATACCGCCATAGGTAATAGTTGTCTCTCCGCTCATAAATTCTCCAGTATAAAACTCTATATTATTATAAAGTTTTGTATGGTTAAAAAGTTTACAGCACTGGTTGAAAATGTTACATTATTGTAACAATATTTGTAATATTGGTAAATTACGTACTTGTTGTAACTCTCCCCCGTTTTATGAAACCTTTTATACAGTATGTTGTATATAACGGCAGAAACTAGAAAAACTTTAATGTTTTCGGTATAAAATTTACAAAAATTTACAATGATTGTATTAGATTAGTTTTTAAGTGTAATTTATTGTATTTAATCGTGTGTCATGCTGAACTTGTTTCAGCATCTAACCCGCGTAGAATGTGATTTTAAGGCGTGTCTCTTGAATTTAAAATACAAGTCTAGTTATTCGGTAAGTTCCTGAAACGAGATTCTGTTGAAAAAGTCAAGTACTTTTTTAAATTTTTCTTGGGGAAAAATGTATATTAATTTGAGCC